>JAZJYW010000005.1:0-65043 GCA_040390165.1 Pseudomonadota bacterium
CGGGCGACGACGCTTGCGACTGCCCCTCTCCCGCCTTCGGCTTCGCCTCGGCACCCTCTCCCCGGAGGGGAGAGGGAGAATCGGCTTCGCCCTCGGCATCCAGCGTCGCGATGACGGTGCCGACCTTTACGTTGTCGGTACCCTCAGCGACCAGAATCTTCCCGATCGTGCCCTCGTCGACCGCTTCGAATTCCATGGTCGCCTTGTCGGTTTCGATCTCGGCCATGATGTCGCCGGATTTGACCGTGTCGCCTTCCTTGACGAGCCACTTGGCCAGCGTGCCTTCTTCCATCGTCGGCGACAGCGCCGGCATCTTGATCTCGATCGCCATCAGTAGCTCTCCACCAGCACGTCGGTGTAGAGCTCAGCGGGATCGGGCTCGGGGGTGCTTTCGGCGAAGTCCGCGGCCTCGTTGACCTGTTTGCGGATCGCCTGTTCGATTGTCTTCAGCTCGTCTTCCTTCACGCCTTCGGCTTCGAGCAGCTTCCTGGCGTGCTCGATCGGATCGGATTTGTCGCGCACCGCCTGCACTTCCTCGCGGCTGCGATATTTCGCCGGGTCGGACATCGAATGCCCGCGATAGCGATAGGTCTTCATCTCAAGGATGATCGGACCCTTGCCCGCGCGCACCCAGGCGAGTGCTTCCTCGGCAGCGCCGCGGCAGGCAAGCACGTCCATGCCATCGACCTGAATCCCCGGAATGCGGAACGATTCGCCGCGGCGATACAGCTGGTCCTCGGCCGACGAGCGATTGACGCTGGTGCCCATCGCGTACTGGTTGTTCTCGATCACATAGATGATCGGCAGCTTCCACAGCTCGGCCATGTTGAACGATTCATAGACCTGGCCCTGGTTCGACGCGCCGTCGCCGAAATAGGCCAGCGTGACGCCGCCATCATCGTTATATTTGTGCGCGAATGCGAGCCCGGTGCCGAGCGAGACCTGCGCGCCGACGATGCCGTGCCCGCCGTAAAACTTCTTCTCGGTCGAGAACATGTGCATCGAGCCGCCCTTGCCGCGCGAGATGCCCGCGCCGCGCCCGGTGAGCTCGGCCATGATCACCTTGGGGTCGATCCCATAGGCGAGCATGTGCCCGTGATCGCGGTATCCGGTGATCACCGAATCCTTCTCGCCATCGAGCGCCGACTGCAGCCCGACCGCGACGGCTTCCTGGCCGATATAGAGGTGGCAGAATCCACCGATGAAGCCGAGCCCGTAAAGCTGGCCCGCTTTCTCTTCGAACCGCCGGATCAGCAGCATCTGCTTGTACAAAGCGAGCAGTTCGTCCTTCGACGCCTGATACGGCAACGGCTCGTCCGGCCGCTCGCGATTGTCTTTGGGGGGCTCGCTCTTCGCGCGCGCTGGGGCTTTTGCCACGATGGAGAAAACCTCGTTTCCTTGGGGGAGAATGGGGGGCCTATAGGACGGTTGCGGCGCAGGTTTCAATCGTGCGGTGCGGCATGGCTGCGCTATACCGCTGCCAAGCACTTCCTTGGTTGCGGATCGGGCAAGCCGCCGACTAAAGCAATTCCAGATGCTCCCCGCCGACCATCCCTTTCGGATCGCCAACTTCCGTGCCTATTGGGTCGCGCGACTGTGCATGACGCTGGCGCAAAACGCGATGATCATCGTGATCGGGTGGCAGACCTATACGATCGCGCGCCAGACCATGTCGCCGGCGGCCGCCGCTGCACAGCTCGGGCTGATCGGATTACTCCAGTTCCTGCCGCTTTTCCTGTCGACGCCGATCACCGGCTGGGTCGCCGACCGGTTCGACCGGCGCTGGATCGCACGCGGAACGATTTCGCTTCAGATCTTGTGTGCGCTAATCCTGGCGGTCGTGACGTACGTAGGCGCGATGGTGCTGCCGGTACTGTTCGGAGTGGCCGTCTTGCTTGGGTTTGCGCGCGCCTTTGCGGGCCCGGCACTCGGCGCGCTGGCACCCAATCTGGTCCCGCGCGAGGTCCTCCCCACCGCGATCGCGCTGTCGTCGATCTCGTGGCAGGTCGGCACGATCATCGGCCCGGCGCTGGGGGGTTTTGCCTTCGCCGCTGTAGACTGGAGCGCCTACGCGCTGTCGAGCGGGCTGTTCGGGCTGGCGTTGGCGGCCATGTTCTTCATTGCGCCAGTGCCGCGACCGCCCGCCAACAGCGCGCATCCGCTGCGTCAGATCGTCGACGGGCTCGCCTATGTCGGCCAGAATAAACTGGTGCTCGGCGCGATCACGCTCGATCTGTTCGCGGTGTTTCTCGCGGGCACCACCGCGCTCCTGCCGATCTACGCGCACGATATCCTGAAAGTCGGACCGCTGGGGCTGAGCATGCTGGCGGGGGCGCCGGCGGTCGGCGCGACGCTGGCGGCGTTGTTCTTTGCGGTCCGCCCGCTGAAAACCAATGTCGGCCCCAAGATGCTCGGCGCGGTGATCGTTTACGGCGTCGCCACGATCGTGTTCGGCGTCTCGTTCTGGATGCCGCTCAGCCTGGTGGCGCTGGGCGTCGCGGGCGCGGCCGACATGTTTTCGGTCTATATCCGCTCCTCGCTGGTTCAGCTCTACACCCCGGATGCGATGCGGGGGCGAGTCGGTGCTGTCTCACAACTGACGATTTCGGCATCGAATGAGCTGGGCGAGGCCGAATCGGGGTTCCTCGCCTCGATATTGGGCCCAATTGGCGCAGTGCTGGTTGGCGGCGGCGGCGCGATTGTCGTAACGATCCTGTGGACCTATCTTTTCCCCCAACTTCGCAACGCGCGGACCTTTGACCCTCCCCCGGGGTTGGACGCCGCCCAGCAACCGGAGACGCTGTGATGAAGGCCAACACCATCCTCGAAACGATCGGCAACACCCCGCACGTCCGCGTCCAGAAACTGTTCCCCGGCGCGGAAGTGTGGATCAAGTCGGAGCGCTCCAACCCCGGCGGGTCGATCAAGGATCGCATCGCGCTGGCGATGATCGAAGCGGCGGAGAAAGACGGCAAGCTCAAGCCCGGGGGTACGATCATCGAACCGACCAGCGGCAATACCGGCGTCGGGCTGGCGATGGTCGCCGCGGTCAAGGGCTATAAGCTGGTGCTGGTCATGCCCGAGAGCATGTCGATCGAGCGCCGCCGCCTGATGCTCGCTTATGGCGCGACCTTCGACCTGACCCCGCGCGAAAAGGGCATGAAGGGTGCGATCGAGCGCGCGCTCGAATTGATCGAGGCGACGCCCAATTCGTGGATGCCGCAGCAGTTCGAAAACCCTGCGAACATCGACGTGCATGCCCGGACGACGGCGCAGGAAATTCTGGCCGATTTCGCCGAGAGCCCGATCGACGTGCTGATCACCGGCGTGGGCACGGGCGGGCACATCACCGGCGTCGCGGAAACGCTCAAAAAGACGTGGCCGGACCTCAAAGTCTATGCCGTCGAACCCGAACTGTCGCCGGTCATATCGGGCGGTCAGCCCGGCCCGCACCCGATCCAGGGGATCGGCGCGGGGTTCATCCCGGCCAATCTCCACACCCAGGCGCTCGACGGCGTGATCAAGGTCGATGCCGGCGTGGCCAAGGACTTCGCGCGCCGTTCGGCGACCGAAGAGGGCATACTGGTCGGGATCAGTTCGGGCGCGACCCTGGCCGCGATCAGCCAGAAGCTGGCCGATTTGCCGGCGGGCACGCGCGTGCTGGGCTTCAACTACGATACCGGCGAGCGCTACCTGTCGGTGCCGGATTTCCTGCCGGAGAGTTGAGCCGGTAGCGGAACAATCGCCGCGCCCGGGGTTTTGGCAAGCATCGCTTTGCGCTAAGGGCCTGCGCCCGCGCTGCTGTGCGCCCTTTCTCCACAGGTAGTTTGTTGACCGACTCGCCGACCAGAACCCCGTCGCTCGCGCTCCAGATCATTCTGGGGGTGATCGCTTTTGTGCTGATCGCGGTGCCGGTTGCGCTGGTCACGCTGATGCCGCCGGTCAAACCGACGCCCCGAGGTATCCGGGTGATCCCGCAGCGCGTCGTGCCCAAAACCGAACTGCCGCCGGTCGAGCCGGTCGAACTGCAACAGGTCGATCCCGGCGACGCCGTCGCGTTCAACGACAGCATTCCGATCGTCGGCGGCCCCAACCCGGCGGCGCGGCCGTTCATTTTCAGCGGGTCGTCCGCCGACTTTGCGCGCGCGATCGATTGCCTCGCGATCGGGCAGCTTTACGAAGCGGGGGACGATGTCGAGGGCGAACGCGCCGTAGCGCAGGTGATTCTCAACCGCGTTCGCCACCCGGCCTTTCCGAAATCGGTCTGCGGCGTGATTTTCCAGGGCGCCGAACGCTCGACCGGGTGCCAGTTTAGCTTTGCCTGCGACGGCGCGATGATGCGCTGGCGGCCCAGCGGCGCGGCCTTTGCCCGCGCGCGCACCGTGGCGAGCGGGGCGCTGGGGGGATCGGTCTATGCGCCGGTCGGCCTCGCCACGCATTACCACACCAATTGGGTCGTGCCGTATTGGAGTTCGAGCCTCGACAAGATCGCGCAGGTCAAGACGCACCTGTTCTTCCGCTGGACCGGCTGGTGGGGCACGCCCGCCGCGTTCGCGCGATCGGTGTCGGGCTTCGAACCCAATATCGCGATGCTGGGCGGCGTCTCGCCCGCGCATGTCGGGCCGGGTCCGGGGGTCGCGATGGCGACGATCAATCCCGCTCAGGTCGACAGCGCGCTGAGCGCGGGTGAGACCGGCACGCAGCCGCTGTCGATCGACGCCAACAGCTTCCTCGTCACGCTCGACCCGCGCGCGGGCGCGGATTCGTTCCAGGCGGTCGCCGCACGGGCCTGCGGCGCGCGCGATTATTGCAAGCTGATGGCGTGGACCGACAAGAGCCGTACCCCCGCCAGCTTGCCGCTGGGACAAGCGCAGATCGCGACGATGGCGTTCAGCTACCTCCGCGACAAAGCGCGCGGCTATGAAAAGGCGCTGTGGAATTGCGCGCAGTTCAAGCGTGCGTCGAAGGGCGAGTGCATGAAGCTGCAAGTGCTGGGCGTGCCCCAGCCCGTACCCGCCGCACCGGGCACCGCGACGGCAACTGCCGGCGCGCCAAAGGGCCTGCCCCCCGGAACGCCGCCGTCGGCCGTCAACTTCACGCTGAAGCCGATCGCACCCGATGGCTTGAACGGCGTCCGTCGCAAACCCGGTGATCCGGGGCCCAAACCGCTCGCTACGCCCGCCGCGCGCCCGACGCCGATCCCGTCCGATCGCCCCTAAGCAGCGACGAACATCTCCGGCGGCAGCGCCATCAGCGATTCCGCACCGCTTTCGATCTTGCGGCGCAGCGCACCGGCATCGGGCATGATCCGCTCGGCGAAATAGCGCGCCGTGACCAGTTTGGCGTCGAGGAACGCTGCATCGCCTTCACCCGCCGCCTTCAACCGGGTCGCCGCGACGCTCATCCGCAGCCACATCAGCCCGACCGCGACGATCCCCATCAGGTGCATATAGCTGTGCGCACCGGCGCCGACATTGTCGGGGTTGGTCATGCCGTTCTGCAGGAAATAAACGGTCGCTGCCTGAAGCTCACCACTGGCTTTTTCCAGCCGCGCAGCGAAGTCCGCCGTTGCGGGATCGGCCTTCGCCGCCGCAACTTCCTCGCCGACCACTTTGAACAGCAATTGCACCGCGCGGCCGCCATTCTGGGCCAGCTTGCGGCCGACCAGATCCATCGCCTGAATGCCGTTGGTGCCTTCGTAGATCATCGCGATCCGGGCATCGCGGACATACTGGTCCATTCCCCATTCCTGGATGTAGCCGTGCCCGCCATAAACCTGCTGCGCGTTGGTCGCGACGTCATAGCCCTTGTCCGTGCCATAGCCCTTGATCACCGGGGTCAGCAGTCCGACCAGATCGGCGGCATGTTCGCGCTCTTCCTCGGTCGCGGCGGCATGCTCCAGATCGACCTGCAACGCGCCCCACAGCACCAGCGCGCGAAGCCCTTCGGTCAGCGCCTTGGCATCCATCAGCATGCGGCGCACGTCGGGATGGACGAACAGAGTATCGGCCTTTTCCTGCGGGTCCTTGGCACCGGTCAGCGCGCGGCCCTGACGCCGGTCATGCGCGTACTGGACCGCATTCTGATAGGCCGTCTCGGCAACCGACAAGCCCTGCAACCCGACGCCCAGCCGCGCTTCGTTCATCATGATGAACATCGCGGCGAGGCCCTTCATTTCCTCGCCGACCAGCCAGCCGGTCGCGCCGTCGTAATTCATCACGCAGGTCGCGTTGGCGTGGATCCCCATCTTGTGCTCGATCGACCCGCACGACACCGCGTTGCGCTCGCCCAGCGATCCGTCGTCATTGACGAGGAATTTGGGCACGACGAACAGCGAGATGCCCTTCGAACTTTCGGGCGCGCCGGGGGTCTTGGCCAGCACCAGATGGATGATGTTGCTGGTCAGATCATGCTCGCCCGCCGAAATGAAAATCTTGGTCCCGGTGATCGAGTAACTACCGTCGGCTTGCGGTTCGGCGCGCGTCCGGATCAACCCCAGGTCGGTGCCGCATTGCGGCTCGGTCAGGTTCATCGTCCCGCCCCATTCGCCCGAAATCATCTTGGGGACGTATTTTTCCTTCTGCTCCTGGCTGCCCTTGACCAGCAACGCCGCGGTCGCGCCGTGCGTCAGCCCGGGATACATCGCGAACGCCATATTGGCCGAGCTCATATATTCCGAAAACGCCGTCGCGATGACGTGCGGCATCCCCTGCCCGCCGAATTCGGTCGGCGCGCCGATCGTGCCCCAGCCCGATTCGACATAATGGTCGTACGCCGCCTTGAACCCCTTGGGCGTGCTCACGCTGCCGTCGTCGTGACGCGTGCAGCCTTCCAGATCACCCGACTGATTGAGCGGGAACAGCACTTCCGCCACGAACTTGCCGCCTTCTTCCAGCACCGCCTCGACCGTGTCCGGCGTCGCGCCTTCGAACCCCGGCAGATTGGCGTGATTGTGGATCCCGAGCACGTGATCGAGCACGAAGCGCGTGTCGCGCACCGGAGGCGTATATTGGGGCATGGTCAGTCCTTATGGTCGTCGGAGCGCGAGCTGTTCTCGAGCAAATCGATGAATTCGGTAATTTCGGTGATCGCAGCGTCGATGTCGCGTTTCTGGTCGTTGAGCTGGCGGACGCGGTATTTGCAATGGTCGATCGTCCGTTCGCGCTGGGTCCGGCGGCCATCCCCCAGATCGTACAGGTCGATCAGCTCGCGGATTTCGGTCAGCGAAAAGCCGACGCGCTTACCGCGCAGGATCCACGCCAGCCGGGCGCGGTCGCGGTGCGAATAGATGCGCTGCGTGCCGCGCCGCTCGGGCGCGATCAGCCCTTCGTCTTCGTAAAATCGCAACGCGCGCGCGGTGACCCCGAACTCGGCCGAGAGGTCCGAAATCGAGAAGCTCTCCGCTTCGGCATGCGGCTCGATCGGCGCATAGGATGGCACCCAGGACATGGCCCCAAATATCCCCGCTTTACGTTAACGTCAATCAGTGTTTCGCGTCAGCTTGCGTCGCCGCACACCGTCCTGCCGCGACTGTCGCGCAGATCCTCCGCCTCCGACGACGAATCGCTCAGTCGCCCGACCGTCAGGCCCAGGATCGAAGCGCGGCGCGCGCAGACCTTCAGGCACGCATCGGGCAATTGCCCGGGAAACACGATCCGGTCGCCCTCGAATCGCGCGTCGAAGCTGCACCCGGGCGCGCTGGTCAGGTCGATGTGCAGCGTCTCGCCGGCGCGCGTGGCCTGACCCGTCCCGCTGCACATATTGCCGTCGCCATAATCGGTGGTGACCCCCACGCGGTACGCCGTCGCGGTCGGCACGATGCAGACCTTGTCGCGGTCGCGGGCGTAGAGCCCGGTCGGGTCGGTGTTGGCGGGATCGGCGACGATCCCGGCGTCGATCGCGGCGGCTTCGAGGCTGGTGGGGGTGGGTTTGGATTGCGGGGTGCTGCCGCTCTGGCACCCGCCGAGGAGCAGCACCACCACCCCAAACGCCGTCACCCCGGCCTTGTGCCGGGGTCCGCCTCTCCCGGCGTGACGCCCTCGCCTGTTGCCAGGCAGACCCCGGCACAAGGCCGGGGTGACGGTGGGAGCGTTCACTCCACCCGCTCCAGCCCGCCGCCCGCTATGCGCCGATAGAAGCACGACCGCGCGCCCGTATGACACGCCGGCCCCGCCGGATCGACGATCACCCACACCGCGTCCTGATCGCAATCGATCCGCAGCTCGCGCACCCGCATGACGTTTCCGGAGGTCGCGCCCTTGCGCCATAATTCCTGCCGACTGCGCGACCAGAAGGTCGCCTCCCCGCTATCGACCGTCGCCTTCAGCGACTCGGCGTTCATATGCGCCACCATCAACACCTCGCCCGACTCGGCGGCGGTAACCACGGCGGTGATCAGTCCCTGATCATCCCATTTCGGATCGAGCGTGAGCCCGGTTTCGCGCGAGTCGGTCATGCCTCTGCTCTACCACCCCGTCATCCCAGCGAAAGCTGGGATCGCATGCGGTGAAGCGATCGCCGGAGCCGCACGCGGCCCCAGCTTTCCCTGGGGCGACGGTGGCGGAGCAGAAATACGACGAAGCCGTGTGACAAACACGCGACAAAGCTGCGCACCGTTACTATATGGCCGAGCGCAACGGCATCGGGACACTCATGCTGACGACCAATCCATTCGATGACGACAAGCTGCGCGAAGAGTGCGGGGTGTTCGGCGTGTCCGGCTCGGACGGGGCCGCTGCGCTCGTTGCGCTGGGGCTCCACGCGCTCCAGCATCGCGGGCAGGAAGCGGCCGGGATCACCAGCTGGGACGGGCATCACTTCCATAGCCACCGCGCGATGGGGCATGTCGCGGGCAATTTCGACAAGGACGAAATCATGCTCGCGCTGCGTGGCAACGTCGCGTGCGGGCATGTCCGATATTCGACCACCGGCGAGACCGCGCTCCGCAACGTCCAGCCGCTCTACGCCGAACTCGCCACGGGCGGCTTTGCGGTCGCGCATAACGGCAACATTTCCAACGCTTTCCGCCTGCGCAACGACCTGGTTCAGCGCGGTGCGATCTTCCAGTCGACCAGCGATACCGAAGTCATCCTTCACCTCGTCGCGACCAGTTCCTACCGCGACCCGCTCGACAAATTCATCGACGCGCTGCGCCGGGTCGAGGGCGCCTATTCGCTGATCGTGATGACGACGCAGGGCATGATCGCGGTGCGCGATCCGCTCGGCATTCGCCCGCTCGTCCTGGGCAAACTCGGCGATTCGTACATCTTTGCCTCTGAAACCGTCGCACTCGACGTGGTCGGGGCCGAGTTTATCCGCTCGATCGAGCCGGGCGAACTGGTGATCGTCGAAGACGGCGTGCTCCGCTCGCTTCGTCCGTTCGGCCAGACCGCCCCCCGCCCGTGCATCTTCGAATGGGTCTATTTCTCGCGGCCCGATTCGATTGCCGGCGATCAGTCGGTCTATTCGGTGCGCAAGGCGATCGGCGCGCAACTCGCGATCGAAGCGCCGGTCGAGGCCGATCTGGTCATCCCGGTCCCCGATTCGGGCGTCCCCGCCGCGATCGGCTTCGCCCAGCAATCGGGCATTCCGTTCGAACTCGGCATCATCCGCTCGCATTATGTCGGGCGCACCTTCATCCAGCCCAGCGCCGAAGTCCGGCGCCTCGGCGTCAAGCTCAAGCACAACGCCAATCGTGCGCTGATCAAGGGCAAGTCGGTGATCCTGGTCGACGATTCGATCGTCCGCGGCACGACCTCCTTGAAGATCGTCGAGATGATGCGCGAAGCCGGCGCGCGTGAAGTCCATATGCGGATCGCCAGCCCGCCGACCACGCATTCCTGCTTCTACGGCGTCGATACGCCCGAGCGCGAAAAGCTGCTCGCGTCGCGCTTCAACCTCCCCGAAATGACCGATTTCATCCATGCCGACAGCCTGGCGTTCGTCAGCATCGACGGGCTGTACAAGGCGCTGGGCGAAGAGGGTCGCAACGGCGCGCGTCCGCGCTATTGCGACGCTTGTTTCACCGGCGACTATCCCACCTCGCTGACCGATTATAACGATCTCCACCTCGACGATCAGCTGGCACTCCACACCGAAGCCGCGGAATAAGACCCTACATGACCAAGAGATTTGAAGGACAACTCGCGCTGGTCACCGGCGCGAGCCGCGGAATCGGCGCTGCCACCGCTTTGGCACTCGCGGCGGAGGGCGCACACGTCATCCTGACCGCGCGCACGGCGGGGGCGCTGGAGGACGTCGAGGAAGCGATCCACGCCGCCGGCGGCACCGCGACGATCGCACCGATCGATCTGGTCGAGAGCGACAGCATCGCGCGCCTCGCGACGGCCGCGCTCGAACGCTGGGGCAAGCTAGACATCCTTGTGCTCAACGCCGGAACGCTGGGCTCGCTGTCGGCGGTTCCCGCAATTGATCCGGGTGAATTCGCCCGCGTCATGACGCTCAACGTCAGCGCGCAGGCCGCGCTGATCGCCGCGTTCGACCCGCTGCTGCGCAAGTCGGCACACGCACGGGTGATCGCCCTCACGTCCAGCGTCGGGCGCAAGCCGCGCGCTTATTGGGGTACCTATGGTGCCTCGAAGGCGGCGTTCGAGACGCTCGTTCAGGCCTATGGCGAGGAAGTCGAAGGCGTCAGCAATATCCGCGTCGCGGTGATCGACCCCGGCGCCACGCGCACCAAGATGCGCGAGCGCGCCTATCCCGGCGAGGACCCCGCCAGCGTCAAGCCGCCCGAGGTGGTCGCCGACCGCATCGTCGCGCTGCTGGCCGAGGATTTCGTCAGCGGGCATACCGAGCGGGTTGGCTGATTGTTGCAGGCTGCGTCATCCCGGCCGAAGTGCCGGGATCTGCGTCGCCGCGGATCAATCGCTCAAGCTGATAGGGCGACCGGTAGGGCACTGCGGATCCCGGCACTTCGGCCGGGATGACGGCAATGACTAAGGGCACGCTCAAAAAACACTACACATGTAGGATTTCGCCTGACATCATCGCCGGGCTCTTTCTCATCGTCAGATCAGCCACGCGACTCCTTGTAGCAGGATTGCGCGGCACTTTCGGGTCCGGCGAAAGGCGGGATAGCGCGACACGGCGAACGTCGCCGATAGTGTGAAGCTAGTGTCAACTTTGGCCGCGGTTCACTTATCCGCGGCTGCCTCCAGCTTGGCCCACAACGCACCGCGCGCCTTCGACAGATCGGGCCCGACCGCCTTCGACCACGCGCTCGACGTCACGATCACCAGCTTCTTCGCCGGATCGACCAGGATGCTCTGCCCGAAGATGCCGATCGCGGCGAAGCGACCGCCCGGCAGCACCCACCATTGATAGCCATAGCCCGATCCGCCCTGAAATTCAGGTGTCGCCGGGATTTGCGATGTCGTCGCGCTGGCGAACCAATCGTCGGGGACCACGCCCTTGCCGCCCGACAGCGCGAACATCCCCATCCGGGCATAGTCGCGCAACGACACCGACAGGCAGCACCCGCTGACTTCGTTTCCCGCCGGATCGGTCATCCAGAACGCGTCGCGCTCCATCCCCCACGGCTTCCAGATTTTCTCGCTGAGATAGGCCGCCAGCGTCTTCTTCGTCGCGCGCTCGACCAACACGCCGATCAAATTGGTCTCGCCGGTCTTGTAGACCCACTTGGTCCCCGGCGCGATGTCGCGCGGCAACTTCTTCATGTACCACACGGTCGGATCCTGCCCCGCTGGCACTTCCTCCGAAAACATCCGGGCGACGTCGGACTTCGGGTCGAAATAATCCTCGTTCCACTTCACGCCCGACGTCATCGTCAGCACCTGACGGATCGTCACGCCGTCATAGCCACCGCCCGCCAGATCGGGGATGTAGCGCGTGACCGGGTCGTCGATCGACTTGATATAGCCGTCGCGGATCGCCGCGCCGACCAGCGTCGAGGTGAACGACTTGGCGACCGAAAAGCTCGTCCAGCGCCCCTCCGGCCCGTAACCGAAGGCATAACGTTCGAGCCGCACCTTGCCGTTCTGTACCACGATCAGCCCGGCCATGTTGGTCGCGGTCATCGCCTGCTCGATCTCTCCCTCCGCGAGCGCCAGCGGGACGCCTTTGGGCAACGCGCGGACCTTCTTTCCCGCCTTGACCACATGGCCGGGAAAGACCTTCTCCATCGCGGGGAAGTTCTGGAAGCGTTGCTGCTGGTTCCAGAACAGCACTTCGGCACCGACCTGACGCAATTTGGCGGTGTTGGCGGGCGCAACCGGCGCCATCTGCGCCGTGGCACTCCCCGCCAGCGCCATTGCGGCCAGAACGATCAGCTTTTTCATGCTTACTCCCCTTTGACCAATGTGACTTGGGCGACGTCGATCCCGCCACCTCGGAAGCCACCTTCGCAATACATCAGATAGAACCGCCACAAGTCGATGAAATGCTTATCGAACCTGATCGGCAATAACCCCGCCGCGACGACCTCGTCGAACGTGGCGCGCCACCGTTTGAGCGTCTCGGCATAGTCGAGCCCGAAGGCGTGCCGGTCGATCCAGCGCAGCCCGGCCTTTTCGGCAATCGCGCGGAAGCGGGTTTCGGACAGCAGCATGCCGCCGGGAAAGACATAGCGCTGGATAAAGTCGACGTTGCGGGCATAGCCTTCGTACATCGCGTCATCGATCGCGATATACTGGATCGCCGCACGGCCACCGGGTTTGAGCGCGCGGGCGATCGCGCCGAGATAGTCGGGCCAGAATTCCTCGCCCACTGCCTCGACCATTTCGATGCTGGCGACCCCGTCATAGCTGCCCGTAACATCGCGATAATCGATCAGCTCGATTTCGACCCCGCTCAGCCCCCCCCGCGCCATGCGTTGCTCGGCATAGGCCTTTTGCTCGGTCGACAGCGTGATCCCATGGACCCCGATCCCCGCCTTGGCCGCCGTTTCGGCAAAGGGCCCCCAACCGCAGCCGATTTCGAGAATGCGGTCGCCCGGCCTGGTCGCCGTCCGATCGAGGATCGCCTGCAGCTTGCGGCGCTGGGCATCCTCCAGCGGCTCCCCCGGCGCGGCGAAGATCGCGCTCGAATAGGTCATGCTGGGGTCGAGCCAGAGCTGGTAGAATTCGTTCCCCAGGTCGTAATGCTCATGGATATTGCGCCGCGCACCCGCCCGGTCGTTGCGGTGCGCGCGGTGCCAGATCCGTCGCAGCAGCCGCGAAATCCCATGCGCTCTGCCCTTGCTCGCCAGCGAATGCCGGTTGCGCGAGAAGACTTCGATCAGCGCGACCGGATCGGGGCTTTCCCATTCACCCGCGGCCCAGCCTTCGTACCAGCCGACCGACCCGTCGATCGTCAACCGCCACAAAGCGCGCCAGCTCTTGAGGATGATGACGGCTTCAGGCCCCGGCGACCGGCCGCCAAGCCGGATCGGCGCGCCGCCTTCGGGCAGCGACGCGGTAATCGCGCCAGCGATCAGGCCGCGGTCGATCCGCGCCACCAATGGCCGCATGGCCAGGGCGAGCAATCCCCCGCGGCTGCGCGTCTTCCGAAGTGACGTCGGCGCATCCATGACGCGCTTCAAAGCACAGAGAAGCCCGCGCCGCCAAGCGATTCGGTCAAGACGTCATACCTTTCGCGCCGCCGCCAGCGCGCGCTCGCGCGCCTCGCGATGGCCGACGATCTTGGGCGGATAGGCATCGGGCCGGCCCCCGGCCTCTTCAGGGTCGTGGATCGCGGTGTCCGGCAGGTGCCGCAGTTCGGGCACCCAACGCCGGATATAGCCGGCTGCGTCGAACTTCTCCGACTGGACCAGCGGCGCCATGATCCGCACGAACATGTTGGCGTCGATCCCGGTCCCGGCGACCCACTGCCAATTGACCGAATTGCTGCCGTAATCGGCATCGACCAACGTGTCCCAGAACCAGCGCTCGCCTTCGCGCCAGTCGATCAGCAAATGCTTGATCAGGAACGACGCCGCGATCATCCGCACCCGGTTGTGCATCCAGCCGGTCGCCCATAACTGGCGCATCCCGGCATCGACGATCGGATAGCCCGTTTCGCCGCGCTGCCATGCGCGCAGGTCGGCAGCGGCTTCGGCGCCCGTCCGCCATTGCAGAGTGTCGTATTTGGCGTGACCATTGCGCGATCCGTAGTCGGGCAATTGCAGGATCACGTTCTGCCCATAATCGCGCCAGCCGAGCTCGCTCAAAAAGGTGCCGACCGACCCGCCCAGATCGGCTGTGGCATGCCAGGCTTGGGCCGGCGACAGCTCGCCGAAATGGAGATGCGGCGACAACCGGGAACTGCCCTCGATCGACGGCAGGTTGCGCGTCTCGTCATAGCTGGCGGCATGACGTCGAAACGCGGAAAGCCGCGCAGTTGCGCCACTTTCGCCGGGGGTCCACTCACCTGCGAAGCCCGTCGCCCAATCGGGATTGGTGGGTAACAGATCCCAGTTTTCCAGCCGGTCGCTGTCGGGCCAGTGCTTCGGCGCGGCGATATCTCCCGGGGCGTCCAGCGGCTCCGGCGGCGGCATCTGCGCATTCAGCGAGCGCCAGAACGGGGTGAAAATCTTGTACGGCGTTCCGCTCCCGCTGGCGATTGATCCGGGCGGCGCCAGGGAATTGCCGTCGTGCAGCACCAGATCGAGCCGCTTCGCCACCGCCCGCTCGGCGTTGCGCCACCACGGTTCGTAGTGGCGGATGGCATGGACGCGCGTCGCCCCGATTTCCGCGGCGAGTTTGGCGAGTTCCTCGTCGCACGTCCCCCGCTGCAAGATCAGCCGCGATCCCTTTTCGCGCAACGCCGCGTCGAGGCTCACCAGGCTATGATGCAGCCACCAACGCGACGCCGCGCCCATTTTGCGGTGCTTCGGCGTGTCGTCGTCGAGAACATAAACGGGCACGACCGGCCCGTCGCTTGCCGCGGCGACAAGCGCGGCCTGATCCGACAAACGGAGATCGCGGCGAAACCACAGGAGAACGGGCTCAGTCATGGCAGCCCTACTCCATAGTGCCGGACTTGTTCCGGCACTCGCCTCACATCGAGTGCGGTTCCTTCTCGACCTGCCACGTCTGCCCCTGGCTGAGCAGCTTCTGCAGGTCGGGCTTCTTGCCTTCGCTCGCCTGCGCGTTCTGCGCGATCACCGCGCTGTCGAAGGTCGGCGCGGGATCGTCGTAGAGCACGCCCAATGCCATCGGGAACGGCCCGAACGGCATTTCGACCAGCATGTGCGCAAGGCTGCGGTTGGTCTTGTCGTGGATCACCACGTCTGCGCCCGCCACGTCGCCATCGACCACATCGACGATCTTGAGCACCAGCCGGTCGCGATCGAGCGCGAGGCCCTTGGTCCCGCCCGCGAAGACCAGCGGCTGGCCGTGTTCGACCCACAACTGGCTGCCGGCATTGGCCTTTTCGGTGAACGGCGCGAACACGTCGTCATTATAGACGATGCAGTTCTGGAAGATCTCGACGAACGCCGCGCCCTGATGCGCGTACGCCGCCTTGAACACGCTCGGCAAATTCTTGTTCACATCGATCCCGCGCGCCACAAACCGCGCGCCGCTGCCGAGCGCAAAGGCGCACGGTTTGGCGGGGTGATCGACCGAGCCGAACGGCGTCGACGGGCTGCGCGTACCCTCGCGGCTGGTCGGCGAGTATTGGCCCTTGGTCAGGCCGTAAATCTCATTGTTGAACAACAGGATCTGGCAGTTCAGGTTGCGCCTGAGCAGATGCATCGTGTGGTTGCCGCCGATCGACAGCGCGTCGCCGTCGCCGGTGATGATCCACACGTCGAGTTCTGGATTGGCGAGCTTGACCCCCGTCGCCACCGCCGGTGCGCGGCCGTGGATCGTGTGGAAGCCATAGGTCTCCATGTAATAGGGGAAGCGCGACGAGCAGCCGATGCCGCTGACGAACACGGTGTTTTCGGGGCGCGCGCCGATTTCGGGCATCGTCCGCTGCACGGCTTTAAGGATCGCATAGTCGCCGCATCCCGGGCACCAGCGTACTTCCTGATCGGTTTCCCAGTCCTTGGGGACGGTCTTGGCGATCGGGGTCAGGTCATTCATGGATCAGCTTCCTTGCATTCCACAGCAGGCGGAGCGCGACGCCCCACAGCAACGCGCCGACGGCGTGACTCAACGTCACGAGGCCGGTTTTCATTCCGCCCGGATTGAGCGCGGTCAGTTCGTTTTCGATCGTCCAGGGGATCGCATAGGCGACGAGCACGATCACGATGAACGCGCCAATGACCTTGGGAATCGTCGCCCCCGCGCCGATGTCCTTGCCGAACGTCAAGGTCGCGAGCACGAACCCGGCAACCACGCCGAGCACGATCATCAGCCCGTCCTGCCCCGGAAACACGAAATAGCCCAACGCGGCGAGCCCGATCAGGACCGCCACGTTCAGCATCGCCGCACCGGTGCCGGTCGGGTTCATGCCAGCGCGGCCTCGATCGCTTCTTCGATCTCGACGATCTTGAACGGCTGGCCCGACACCTTGTTGAGCGGCTTTGCGTCGACCAGGAATTGATCGCGCAGCACCGTCTTCAACTGCCCGGTATTCATCTCGGGCACGATGATCTTGTCATAGCTCTTGAGCAACTCGCCGAGGTTGGCGGGCATCGGCCAGATATGGCGGATGTGGATGTGGCTGACGTCGAGCCCCTTGCGGCGGCCGCGGCGCACCGCCTGATGAATCGGCCCGAAGGTCGATCCCCATCCGACCACGGCGAGCTTGCCCCCGGCTTCGCCGAGTTCGACGATCTGATCGGGCACCCTGATCCCGGCCACCTTGTCGTGGCGGATATCGGTCATCGCCTGATGGTTGGCGGGCGAATAGTCGATATTGCCCGTGCCGAGCGCCTTTTCGATCCCGCCGATGCGGTGGAGCAGACCCGGCGTGCCGGGCTTGACCCATGGGCGCTTGAGGTTGGCGTCGCGCGCATAAGGCTGGAACCCCCCGGCGGGCGCTTCCTCGAGGAACTGCACCGGGAAAGGGGCATAGTCGCTGACGTCGGGCACTTTCCACGGCTCGGCCGCATTGGCGATATAGCCGTCGGTCAGCACCATCACCGGGGTCATGTACTGCGTGGCGATCCGCACCGCCTCGATCGCCACCTCGAACGCGTCGGACGGGCTGCGCGCCGCGATCACCGGCATCGGCGCGTCGCCGTTGCGGCCATAGACCGCTTGGTACAGATCGCTCTGCTCGGTCTTGGTCGGCAGACCGGTCGACGGCCCGCCCCGCTGCGAATTGATGATCACCAGCGGCAGCTCGGTCATGATCGCGAGGCCCATCGCCTCGCCCTTCAACGCGATGCCCGGGCCCGACGACGAGGTTACGCCGAGTTGCCCGGCATAGGACGCACCGATCGCCGACGCGATCGCAGCGATCTCGTCCTCGGCCTGGAAGGTCGTGATGCCATATTCTTTGAGCCGGCTCAGATGATGCAGGATCGCCGAAGCCGGGGTGATCGGATAGCCGCCGAAGAACATCGGAATGTTCGCCAGCTGCGCACCCGCAACCAGCCCCATCGAAATCGCCTCGGCGCCCGTCACCGTCCGGTACAGACCCGGCTCGGCCGGTGCCGCCGCGACGTGATGCTGTTTGAGCGGCCCGGAAATCTCCGCGGTCTCACCATAAGCATGCCCTGCGTTGATCGCGGCGATATTCGCCTCTGCAAGCGTCGGGTTCTTGGCGAACTTGGCCTTGAGCCAGTCGATCAGCGGCTGACGGTCGCGGTCGAACATCCACAGGGCGAGCCCCAGCGTCCACATATTCTTGCAGCGCAGCGCTTCCTTGTTGCCGAGTCCGAACGGCTTCACGGCATCGAGCGTCAGTTGCGAGATATTGAATGCCAGCACCTGCCACTTGGCGAGGCTGCCATCCTCGAGCGGATTGGCGTCGTATTTCGCCTTGGCGAGGTTGCGCTCGCTGAACTCGCCGCTGTCGGCGATGATCAGCCCGCCCAGCTTCAGCGCATCGACATTGGTCTTGAGCGCCGCCGGGTTCATCGCGACGAGCACGTCGAGCGCGTCGCCCGCAGTCTCGATCGAGGTCGAGCCGAAATTGATCTGGAACGCCGACACGCCGAACAGCGTGCCGAGCGGCGCGCGGATCTCCGCCGGAAAGTCCGGGAAGGTCGAGAGATCGTTGCCCGCCAGCGCGGTCGACAGCGTGAACTGCCCCCCGGTCAGCTGCATCCCGTCGCCGGAATCCCCCGCGAAACGGACAACGATCGATTCTGCTTGTGGGTGGGCCGACGCCTCTTCGGGCGTCACTTCGTGGACGGCGGTCGCCATGTCAGCACTGTTTCCTGCGGTCTATAGTCGGGCTTCTCTAGGCGTGGAGCCCCTACGAACCAACCTAGTTCGGTTACACGCGTGTGCAAACCGTTCTTTGCCATCGATCCTCAAAGGCCTGCCCCAGCGTGAGTATCGCGGAAACATGGCGCTGCGCTATTTGCAGGACATCGTCGCCATAGCCGCCGCCGACCGTGCTCGCCAGCGGGATGCCCCGTTCGATCGCCATCCGGGCGATCAGGCGCTCGCGGTTTGCCAGCCCGTCGTCGGTAAGGTTGAGTCGGCCAAGACGGTCGCCGCCAAATGGATCGACCCCAGCCTGATAAAGGACGAGATCGGGCGCTTCCGCATCCAGCAACGGCCCCAGCGTGCCTTGCAAGGTCTCGAGATAGGCGTCGTCACCGACACCGTCTGGCAGCGGCACATCGAGCGTGGACCGCGCCTTTCTGACCGGGAAATTCTTCTCGGCATGGATCGAATAGGTCGCGATTCCCCGTCGCCCCGCGGTCAGCGCAGCGGTACCGTCGCCTTGATGCACATCGCAATCGACGATCATTACCCGATCGATTGTCGCTTCCTCGGTCAACCGGATCGCGGCGATGGCAAGGTCATTGAAGACACAATATCCCGCACCCGTCGCGGCCAGCGCGTGATGGCTGCCGCCCGCGCTGTTGGCTGCAAATCCGCGCTCCAAAGCCAGCTGCGCCGCCAGATACGTGCCGCCCGGCACGATCTGCGCTCTTCGCGCCACCGTATCGTTGACGGGGAAACCGATCCGCCGTTCTTTCTCACGCGGCACGCGGACTTCGATGACCTCGGCGACATAGTCTGGATCGTGCGCCGCTTCGATCCAGTGGCGGGGCATTGCCTCCGGCTCGGCCCAGTCGATGGTGTTCCCCGCTGCGCGCAGCAGATCGCGAATCGCGCCGTTCTTGTTCCATTGATAGCCCGATTTGGGCTGACCGGCCGCGACATAGTCGGGATGATGGACGACCGCGATCATCGGTTTTAGGTAGGCATCCGATCAACGAGAGGAAAGCCCCATGACCGAGCCCTTCGTCCGCCCCGACGTCCGCGGATTTCTCGATTTCCTCAACGCCGTTCCGGGCCCCAAGATGCACGAACTCGACGCGCCGACCGCGCGCGGCATGTACATGATGATGAAGGATGTCGCCGACCCGCCGGTGGGTGATCTCGGCACGATCCTCGATCTGACGATACCGGGCCCGACAGGGGACATCCCGGCACGCCTGTTCGACCCGCGCGCAAATCGTCAGCCCGGCCCGGCGGTCGCTTTCTTCCACGGCGGCGGGTTCGTGATCGGCGATATCGAAAGCCACGCCAGCTTCTGCGCCGAAATGGCGCGCGTGCTCGATTTGCCGGTGATCTCGGTCGATTACCGGCTTGCCCCCGAACACACATGGCCCGCCGCGCCCGACGATTGCGAAGCGGCGGCGCGCTGGCTCGCCGCCAGCCCGAGCGAGCTGGGCCGCGCCGTCACATCGCTGATCCTGTGCGGCGACAGCGCGGGCGGCAATCTGGCGATCGTCACGGCCGTCGCACTGCGCGACACGCCCGCCACTGTTCCGGTGATCGCACAACTGCCCTTCTACCCCGCGACGGATTCGAGCCAGGCCTATCCCAGCTACGATCAGTTCGCCGAAGGCTATCTCCTGACCCGCGCAAGCATGGAATGGTTCATGGCCTCCTACGCTGCCGAGAATGACCATATCCGGACCTCACCGCTGCTCGGCGATCTGGCCGGTCTTCCGCCCGCCGTGGTGGTGACGGCCAGCCTCGATCCGATCCGCGATCAGGGACGCGCTTATGCCGCGGCGCTGGCAAAGGCCGGGGTGCAGGTGACGTTCCGCGAGGCGAAGGGCAACGTGCACGGCTTCATCACGCTGCGCAAAGCCGTGCCGTCGAGCGTTGGCGACGTGATGGGCGCGCTGGCCGCGCTGAAGGCTATCATCGTCGAAGCCGAGGGCGATCAGGTGATGGCGCAGGCGGCAGAGTGAGCGCGAAGGACGCGCTCCCCTACCGTCCCTGCGCCGGGATCATGCTGATCAATCGCGACGGCCTGGCCTTTGCCGGACAGCGTATCGATACCACGGTGGAAGCCTGGCAAATGCCCCAGGGCGGGATCGATCCCGGCGAGGATGCCGAGGCCGCCGCGATCCGCGAACTGGGCGAGGAAATCGGCATCGGCCCGGACGCGGTGGAGCTGATCGCCGAAGCGCCGGGCGAATTCTTCTACGATCTGCCCGACGATCTGGTGGGTAAGGTATGGAAGGGCAAATGGCGCGGGCAGCGGCAGAAGTGGTTTCTGTACCGTTTTCTGGGGGACGACGGCGCGATCGATCTGGCGACCGAACATCCCGAATTCAACGCGTGGCGCTGGGTCGATCCCGCCGATCTCCCCGCGCTGATCGTGCCGTTCAAACGCGAGTTGTACGAAGCCGTTCTCGCGGCGCTTTCACCGTACCTTCGCCGGTAACGATAGTTGCGCGCTCGACGAACGCGCCCCTTGCGAGATCGCGCGACGCGCGCCATCCTGCGCGTGGAGAAAATTGCGGGGGGTCTGTATGCGTGCTTTTTTCGGGTTGGCAGTAGCTGCGTCGGCATGGGCAGCGCCGGCACTGGCGACCGATTGGTATCTGGTGGCGAATTCGACCGACAAGGCGACCGCGTTGTTCGTCGATCGCGATTCGATCAAAAGTTCGGGCAACAGCATGAGCCAGGCCCGCGTCATGCTCGTCTTTCGCGTCGACAACCAATATAATGTCGCGGCGTATGACGAGGACCTCGAATATGATTGCGGGCGACCGCAATACCGCTTCGTCAATATCAAGAGCTACAGCGGCAGCGCGACCAAGATGACCGATGAGCCCGGCACCGGGAAATGGCTGTCGATCGGCTCCGGCTCGCTCGACGCCTCGTCACAGGACTTCATCTGTGCGGGCGGATATCGCACCGGCGCGGTCAAATATGGCCCGGCTTTCCCGCTGGCGGCAGGTCGCAGCTACCTGAATGGCGGCACAAGCAGCAGCAGCGGCTCTTTGGGACACGGCTCCTAAAGCCCGGGCGGCGACTTCACCCCGACGCCGCAACCGCCTAGAGCGGTGCCATGACAACCGACGTAGAAACAGTGACGGCAAGGGTGAGCGCCGAGCCCATGCTCGACCACACCCGCGCCTGGGCGGCGATCAACAGCGGGACGCGCAATCTGGCGGGGCTGAAGATCATGGCCGGGACGCTGGCCGATGCGTTTGCCGCGCTGCCGGGCGAGGTGTCGCTGGTCGAGCCTGACGCTGCGGAGAGCGTCGGCCCCGACGGCACGGTCAACGCGATCGGGCACGGCCAGCATCTGGTCGTCCGCGTCCGCCCGGACGCTGCGGTGCGGATGCTGTTCACCGGGCACATGGACACCGTCTATCCGGTCGATCATTCGTTTCAGGACCAGCGCTTCCTCGACCAAAATACCCTGAACGGCCCCGGCGTCGCCGACATGAAGGGCGGGTTGGCGGTGCTGCTGGCGGCGCTCAACGCGCTCGAGACATCCCCGCTGGCGAGCCGGATCGGCTATGACGTGATGATCAATTCGGACGAGGAAACGGGCAGCTTCTCCTCCTCCGCGCTGATCGCCGAGCTGGCGCGCGGCAAGGTCGCGGCGCTGACCTATGAACCGGCGCTTGCCGACGGCACCTTGGCGGGCGCGCGCGGCGGGACCGGAAATTTCTCGATCGTGGTTCATGGCAAGAGCGCGCATGCTGGGCGCAACCCCGATGACGGGCGCAACGCGATCGTTGCGGCGAGCGATCTGGCAGTGCGGCTGTTCGCGGCGAAGCAGGAGGGGCTTGCGGTCAATCCGGCCCGGATCGAAGGCGGCGGCCCGAACAATGTCGTGCCCGATCTCGCGATCCTGAGGATCAATTTTCGGCCATCATCACCCGATTCGATCGCCCGCGCGCAAGCGGCCATCGATCAGGCGGTCGAACAGGTGGCAAGGGAGCGCGACGTGCGGATCGAGCTCCACGGCAGCTTCAACCGCCCGCCCAAACCGATCGACGGTGGTGCGGCAAAACTGTTCGCGCTGGTCAAGGATGTCGGCGCCGATCTCGGGCTCCACATCGGGTGGAAGACGACGGGTGGCGTGTGCGATGGAAACAACATCGCGGCGTGCGGCGTGCCCGTGGTCGATACGATGGGCGTGCGCGGTGGCGCGATCCATTCGGCGGACGAATTCCTGCTGGTCGACAGCCTGCCCGAACGCGCCGCTTTGTCCGCGCTGACCATATTGCGCATCGCCGAAAAGGGGGGATTGTGAGTTTCCGTATCAGAGCCGCGACCGGCGCCGACCTCGACCATTTGTACGAGATGGCGAAACTGACCGGTGGCGGCTTCACCAACCTGCCGGCCGACCGGCGCGCGTTGAAGGTTCGGCTCGACAAGAGCAACGCCGCGTTCGCGCGAACCGAGGACGGGCTGGCTGACGAAGCCTTCATCCTGATGCTCGAACATGTCGAGACGGGCGAGGTGCGCGGCACGTGTCAGATGTTCAGCCGCGTCGGACAGGAACATCCCTTCTATTCGTATCGGCTCGGCACGCTCACGCAGTTCAGCAAGGAGCTCGACCGCACGTTCCGCGCCGAGATGCTGAGCCTGACCACCGATCTGGAGGGCTGCAGCGAAGTCGGCGGGCTGTTCCTGCACCCGGGCGAGCGCGCCGCGGGCTTGGGCATGCTGCTCGCGCGCAGCCGTTATCTGTTCATTGCCACGCACCGCGCGCGCTTCGCCGACCGCGTCCTGGCCGAGTTGCGCGGGATCATCGACGAGGCGGGCGGGTCGCCGTTCTGGGACGGGCTGGCGGGGCGCTTCTTCGGGATGAATTTTCAGGATGCCGACCAGTTCAACGCCACGCACGGCCACCAGTTCATCGCCGACCTGTTCCCCAAACACCCGATCTACACCGCGATGCTGACCGACAGCGCGAGGAGCGCGATCGGGCTGCCCCACCCCTCGGGCCGCGCGGCGATGCGGATGCTCGAGAATGAGGGCTTCGCCTACGAGAATTACATCGACATTTTCGACGGCGGACCGACGATGACCGCGCGCACCGACAAGGTGCGCAGCATCGCCGGCGCGGTGACGAGCACGGTGATCGCAATCGACGATGACGGCGGTGAGCGCGTGCTGGCGGCGCGCGGGGTGCTGAGTGACTTCCGCTGCGCTTTCGCCACGCTCCGCGATGCCGCCGAGGGGGTCGTGATCGATCGCGCGGGGGCCGCAGCGCTTGGCGTCGGTGCGGGCGACCGGATCACGCATGTCGGTCGCTTCTGATGCTCGTCGAAGTCAATTTCGACGGGATCGTCGGGCCGAGCCATAACTATGCCGGCCTGAGCCCGGGCAACCTCGCCGCGACGTCGAACGCCGGCGCGACATCGCGGCCGCGCGACGCCGCGCTGGAGGGCATTGCCAAGATGCGCGCGAACCTCCGCCTGGGGCTGGTCCAGGGGATATTGCCACCGCACGACCGGCCCAATGTGCGCTGGCTGGCTGCGCTGTCGATCGGCTATGACGAGGCGCCGCTGCACCTGAAGGCGCAGGCGCTGTCCGCCTCGCCGATGTGGGCCGCCAACGCCGCCACCGTCTCGCCCGCGCCCGACAGCGCCGACGGCACATGCCATCTGACCCCCGCCAATCTGGTGACGATGGCGCATCGCAGCCACGAATGGCCGGAGACGCTGGCGCAGCTTCGCCTTGCCTTCGCCGATCCCGCGTTCGAGGTCCATGAACCGATCCCTGCCCCGTTCGGCGACGAAGGCGCGGCCAACCATATGCGGTTGTGCGAACGCCACGGTGCGCCGGGGGTCGAAATCTTCGTCTATGGCGAGAGCGGCGGCCCCTTCCCCGCCCGCCAGCGTCGCGAGTCTTCCGAGGCCGTGGCTCGCGCTCACCGGCTTGACCCGGCGCGGACGATCTTTGCCCAGCAATCGGTCGAAGCGATCGCCGCCGGCGCCTTCCACAACGATGTCGTCGCGGTCGCCAACGAGCGCGTGCTGTTCGCCCACGAACTGGCGTTCGAGGACAAGGCCGCATTTTACGCGGAAGTCGCCGCCAAGGCGCCGTGGGCGGAGATCGTCGAGGTGCCGGCCGATCGTGTAAGCCTTTCCGACGCCATCGCATCGTACCTGTTCAATGCCCAGCTGGTCACGCTGCCGGACGCCACGATGGCGTTGATCCTGCCCGGCGAAGCCCGCGACACTATCGCGGTCTGGGACTTCCTGACCGATCTGGTCGCGGGCAACGGCCCGATCCGCCGGCTCGAGACGGTGGACGTCCGCCAGTCGATGCGCAACGGTGGCGGCCCGGCGTGCCTGCGGCTGCGCGTGGTGTGCGATCCGGCGACGGTCGATCCGCGCTTTCTGGTCGACGACGCCAAACTCGACCGTATCGCAGCGGTGGTCGAGGCGCACTGGCCCGAGCAAATTGCCATTGCCGATATCGGCTCGCCCAACCTGATCGACCGCATCCGCACCGCGCGCACCGCGCTGCTCACTGAGCTCGAAATTGTCGAATTAATTTACAGGTAACCATAGTCGTTAAGGTGGAACGACGCGTTTCCGCCATTGGCACGCGAAATGCTTAACTCACGGACATGTGGAAAAAATTCACCCGCTTGTTCGTCATCAAGACCAAGTTCGAGGCGTTCCTGGTGATTTACGGGCTCGGCCTCGGCGCGGTCGAGCGTGGCGTCCATTATGTCCAGCTCTATCCCGGTTTCGGCGGGTGGATGCTGTTCTCCGTCTGTCCGATCGCGGTGTTCATGGCCGGCGCCCGGATCCTCGATTCGGTCGAGAAGCGCCAGGCGGATTGAACGCCTAAGTTGACACTCGCTTCACACTATCGGGCCCGATTTCCGCTATCCCCGCCCTGCCCTTCCCAAGCCGGTCACGCGCCGCGATAGGGAAACCGCCGGCGGTCTAGACGACACACCCGCCAACGCCTTGATTTCAGTCGAAATCCAACATTGCAAGCCGCTTCGTGCCCCGGTTTCGCTTTTCGCGATGGGCGCTTTCTTACAATTCGCCGCAGCGACCCGCGCGTTAGGTGATCGACGGCGGGGCGCATGAGCGATTCTTCTTTGCGGCCGTTGGCGGGGGATAACGAATGGCCGATATAACCGAAGCGCTGGAGCGGCTGGCGGATTTGCGCGACCGCGGCGTGCTGACATCCGAAGAGTTCGACGCGCAGAAGGCCGTCTTGCTGGGGCATCCGGCCGAGCCCGACATCCCCGTTCCCGCCGCGGCGCCGGTTGCTGCTCCCGTTCCGGTTCCACCCCCCGCAGCGCCTGCTCGACCTGCTTCGGGCATAACGCCCGGCGTACCCAATGTCGCGCTTGGCTATATCGCGCCAAAGCAGCCCGGCGGCAGCGGTGGCGGCAGGAGCAGCAACTTCTGGCTGATCGTGGGATGCGGCGCGTTCCTGTTTCTGCTGGTCGTGGTGGCGCTGTGGGCGGCCATGGGGAGCAAGCCGCGCCCGACGTCCACGGCATCGACATTGACGCCTTATACGTCGCCGACTGCACCCGCGACGAGTTCCGCTGCTCCGGTGGCAGCGCCCACGACGTCGCCCGTCGCACCCTCGGCAACCGTGGGCGATGGCGGCGACAATCCGCTGCTCGGGTCGTGGGGCGCCGATGACGGCCAGGCCAACTGCCCGGCGATGCTGACGTTCAAGGAAGCTACCGCGATCATGACCGCCGCCGACGGCACGACCAAGGAAGTGGCGATGGCCTATTCGGTCGATTCGGGCGAATCGGTCGTGATGTTCTCGCCGTCCAGCCCAACATCGCGGACCACCGCGACGATCACGGCGGGGCGGTTTCTGTCGCTGTCCGACGCGTCGTGCCGGTTCCACCGAAGCTGAGATTCCCTGCCCAGCCGCGCCTTGCCATAGGTTAGCACGATTCCCCGGAACAGAAATACCGGCCCGGCCGTATTTCCGCCCATGTCCAGAACCCGCCCGACCTTATTCCCGCATCCCCACGCCGCCCAGGAAGAACTGCAGGGGCTGCTCGCAGCACATGTCGATGACGCCGCATTCCCCTGTGTCGGGGCAAAGGCCGCCGCCGCGCATGGCACGCTGGAGGTGCTGGCGTGCGATTCGATCGAGAGCGCGTGGGACGACCTCCGCATCCATGACGGGCTGTTGGGCTGGGCCAATGCCTACCGCGCCGATCCCGGGCTGTTCCGCAGTTACGCCGTGGTGTTCGAGGGACCGGTCGATCTGAGCGAGGACGGCTTCGAGGCCGCTTTATGGGCGCGCGTGCAATCGCTGTCGGACAAGGACGTCTGGCGCGGTCAGGACTATGACGATCGGGTCAGCGCGGACCCTGACGACCCGCATTTTTCGCTCAGTTTCGGCGGCGAGGCGTTTTTCGTGATCGGGCTGCATCCCAATGCCAGCCGCCCTGCGCGGCGCTTTTCGCGCCCGGCGATGATCTTCAACCTGCACGATCAGTTCGAGCAACTGCGCAGCGCGGGCAAATATGAAGGCATGCGCGAAAAGATCATGGTCCGCGACGAAGCGATTGCGGGCAGCCGCAACCCGATGCTGGCGCGGCACGGCGAAGCGAGCGAGGCGCGGCAATATTCGGGGCGCGTGGTCGATGATGGGTGGAAGTGCCCGTTTCACTATGCGGGTGCGGAGTGATGGACGCGATCACCATCCCCGAACGCAGCGGTACCGCGTTCCGGCTTCCCAGCGGCGCGACGCTGACCGTGATCGACCCCAAAGGGGAGCAAGTGGCCGATTTGCTGGCGTTCAACGCCGACGATATCGGCGAAGTGATCTCGTCGGGCCGCACGCTCGATTATGCCGAGACGATCTATCTGACGATGGGGCACAAACTCTATTCGAACCGCAGCCGCGTGATGCTCGACATCGTGGGCGACACGGTCGGGCGGCACGATTTTCTGCTGACGCCGTGTTCGGTCGATACCTTCGTGCATTTCTACCCGTCGCGGCCGGTGCATCGCGGATGTTTCGGCAATTTGGCGGAGGCGCTGGAGCGGTATGGGGTCACGCCCGACATGATCCCGACCGCGTTCAACTGCTTCATGAACGTGCCGGTCGACGGGACGACGGGAAAACTGCGCGTGCTGCCGCCGATCAGCAAGGCGGGGGACAGCATCACGTTCCGGGCGGAAATGGATCTGATTATCGGGCTGACCGCGTGTTCGGCACCCGATTCGAACGGCGGGACGTTCAAGCCGATCGAGTATCGGGTGGATTAGCCTCGGAGGGCCTTGTGCCGGAGGTCTGCGTGGCGGCACTCTGCTAACTGATTGATATTGGCGACGCGGACCCCGGCACTTCGGCCGGGGTGACGATCGAGTTGAAAGATCGTCACCCCGGCCTTGTGCCGGGGTCCGCATGGCGGCACTCTGCGCCCATGACCAGAGAGCGGATACCGTGCGTCTATATCCTGGCAACGGGATTTCACGGCACGCTCTATACCGGCGTCACGTCCAACCTTGTGGGGCGGATTATCCAGCATCGCGACGGCACGTTCGACGGGTTCACCAAGCGATACGGGATCAAGCGGCTGGTCTATTACGAGGTCGGCGACACGATGGAATCGGTCATCTTGCGCGAGAAGCAGATCAAACGCTGGAAGCGCGAGTACAAATACAATTTGATCGAGCGGCAGAATCCCGGATGGAACGACCTTGCGGTGGGTTTGGGCCTTCCGCCGTTGGAAGATTGATGCAGGCCACGCGGACCCCGGCACTTCGGCCGGGGTGACGGGGGAAAATCATTGCCTTCCAATCGTCACCCCGGCCTTGTGCCGGGGTCCGCGTGGCCACATTCCATTCCTATGCGGGTCGAACCAGCCCGCCGCGGCAAAGCCGCGTCGTCAGCCATCGCTTTGCGATGCTGGCCGGGCTCGTCGCCTGGCGGGAAATAGCGGGGCTATTTCCCTGCGCCGAGCCTCACCACCAAACCTCCGGCCTAGCCGTAAACCCCGCGCGCTGCTCGATCGCGAGGCATGCGTCGAGCACGCCCTGCTCGTCCAACGCCTTGCCGATTACCTGAAGCCCCAGCGGCAATCCCGCCTTGTCGAGTCCGCCCGGCACCGACATTGCCGGCAGGCCGGCCAAACTCGACGGCACGGTGAAGACGTCGTTCAGATACATCGCGATCGGATCGGCCGATTTCTCGCCCAAAGCGAACGCTGCCGACGGCGCGGTCGGGGTGAGGAGCAGGTCGCAACTCTTCCACGCCTCGTCGAAATCGCGCGCGATCAGCGCACGAACCTTCGAAGCCTGTGTGAAATACGCGTCGTAAAACCCTGCGGACAATACATAAGTGCCGATCAGGATACGGCGCTTGACCTCCGGACCGAACCCGGCGGCGCGGGTCGCGGCGTACATGTCCTGCAGGTTCGCGCCCTCGGGCAGCTCACGCAGCCCGAAACGCACGCCGTCGTAGCGCGCGAGGTTGGAGGAGGCTTCGGCGGGGGCGATGATGTAATAAGCTGGCAGCGCGTATTTGGTGTGCGGGAGCGAGACTTCGACGACTTCCGCGCCGGCGTCCTTCACCCAGTCGATGCCCTGCTGCCACAACGCCTCGATCTCGGCGGGCATGTTGTCGACGCGGTATTCCTTGGGGATGCCGATCCGCTTCCCGCGCAGATTGCCGCTGAGGTTGCGTTCCCACTGCGGCACGTCGAGCTGAAGGCTGGTCGAATCCTTCGCGTCGAACCCGGCCATCGCCTCCAGCATGATCGCGCAATCGGTGACGTCGCGCGCCATCGGCCCGGCCTGATCCAGCGACGATGCGAACGCGACCACGCCCCAGCGCGAGCAGCGACCGTAGGTCGGCTTGATCCCGGCAATGCCGGTGAACGCCGCGGGCTGGCGGATCGAGCCGCCGGTGTCGGTGCCGGTCGCCGCCGGGCACAGCCGCGCCGCGATCGCCGCCGAGCTGCCGCCCGACGATCCGCCGGGCGCGAGCGGGGCATTGCCGCCGTCGTTGCGCTTCCATGGGCTGATGACGTTGCCGAAATAGCTCGTCTCGTTCGACGACCCCATCGCGAACTGGTCCATGTTGAGCTTGCCCAACATCCCCGCGCCGGCGTTCCACAGATTCTGCGACACGGTCGATTCGTATTCGGGTTTGAAGCCTTCGAGGATGTGGCTCGCCGCCGTGCTTGCCACACCCTTGGTGCAGAACAGGTCCTTCATCCCGATCGGCACGCCCGCCAGCGGCTTGGGCGCGTCGCCCGCCGCGCGCGCGTCATCGGCGGCCTTGGCGGCAGCGATCGCGTGATCGGGGGTTTCGACGAGGAAGGCGTTGAGCGGCTTCGCGCGGCTGACCGCGACGATGAACGTGTCGGCGACTTCTCGCGCCGAGAACGTGCCGGCGCGCACGCCGTCGCGGATATCGCGGACGCCGAGATCGAGGATGTCGGTCATGCGATCAAATCCGTCACGAAATACCCCGTCATCCCAGCGAAAGCTGGGATCTCGGGCAAAGGCGCCGCGACGCCGCGAGCGATCCCAGCGTGCGCTGGGATGACGGTTGGGGCGATCATTCGATCACCTTGGGCACCGTAAAGAACCCATGCTCGGCCTGCGGCGCGTTCGCCAGCACCTTATCGCGCACCCCGCCGTCGGTGACGACGTCGTCGCGCAGCCGCAGATGGTTGGGGATCACCGCGGTCATCGGTTGAACCGACGAGGTATCTACCTCCCCCAATTGTTCGATCCAGCCCAGGATATTGTCGAGTTCGGGCGCGATCCTCGCGACCTCCTCATCGGTGATCGCGATACGGGCGAGGCTCGCGATCTTCTTCACGGTTGCAGCATCTACGGACATGACGCGCGGCTAGCAGAGCGCGGCGCCCGCGCGCAACCTATTCGAACGGCCTATTCGAACGGATCGCCGACGGGTTGGTCGCCGATGAAGACCTGCCGGCGTTGGACGGGGCGAAGCTGAAAGCCCTGTTTAGCGAGCAGATCGGACAATGCCTTGTTCTCCTCGACGCCGCGCGACCGACCCAAATCGGCGGCATTCCGGTCCTGCTGCCATTCGCCCTTGGCATCGCGCCGGGCCAGCGACACTTGCGGCGCGCACTTGTCACAATTTGAGCTCACCAGCACGGCCGAACTGGCTCCCGGTTCATACCATAGCACTGCCGTCCCCGTGTCGGTCGCGCCGGTCTGGAACGACAGCAACAATCCTTCGGGCAACGCAACGGCATGGGGCAAGATCCGCACGCGTTTGGCCAACGCAGCAGCACCATCGCCCATCGTATCGACGCCGGCGATATCCCAGCGACTGTCCGCCTTTTGCGTCCCCTTGGCCTTGGCGGCGATAGCCGAATTGGCCGACCGGCTCAGGCTCGCCAAGGCTCTGCGCCCGGGTTCGCCGAAATCGAACGCCAGCGCGGCCCAGTCGAACTTGTCGACCGATACCTTGCCCGATGTCAGCCGCGCGACCTGGCTGTTGGTCGAGATCGCGTTGAACCCGACCAATGGCGTCGCCATCAGCAACGCCAGCGCCAGCGTCGCGAACGCCAGCCGGATATTGTCGGGCCGCACCTGTACCGCCCAATTCTGCCGCTTGCGGATCAGCGCGACGAAATAGACCATGCCGTACGCCGTGGTCAGGATCACGAACACCAGCGCCCACAGCCGGTCAGGCGTAAACCCGTATTGCTGAATCCTGAGCCCCGTGGCGATCGCCGCGACGATCGCCAGTGGCAGCATCGCCACGCCCAGCGCCATCGCGCCCCCGCGCAGGATCGGGTTGGTTGCTTCATCCTCGGGCCCATGTCCGAGAACCGCGTTGGTGAGGATCAACGCACCGATCACGCAGGTGAGCAGGATCGGCGTCGTGTTGCGCGTGGCTTCCCACAGGGTGTGGAGCCCGGTGAACGGCAGCGACAGCAGGAAGATGAGCAGCCCCGCCCCCAAAATCGGCGCCAGCACGCTGAGCACGCCGGTCACGACGCGCTGGAGCAACCGCACGACAGTGTCGCGGTCGCGAAACAGGCCGAGCGCGGCGCCGAATGCCCCGCCGATGACCAGCGCGGGAAACCAGCCTTTTTCGAGCAAATCGTGGAGGAAGGTGATGCCGATCAGCTTGAACAATTCGGCCATCAGCACCGTCAGCAGCATCGAGATTCCGGCGAACGCCCAGCATGCGAACCACAACACGACGTTGGTCCAGGCGTGGCCGTGGATCTGGCTGTAGGGGAAGGACAGGCGCCCCTCATCGCGGGCCACCTGAAACAGCGGCACCGCCAGCGCGATGGCGAGGAACAGGCTCGCCCCGCTCCAGTTCCAGATGCCGTGGCCGTCGTTGTTCCACCACAGGATCAGCCCCGCGACCAACCCGAGCACGAGCGCGAAGCCGACTGTCCAGCGGATTCGGATGCGCTCGAGCCCGAAACCGAACGCGATCGCCGCGACCGCGATGCCCGTCGCCAATGCCGCTCGCCGCGCGAGGATCGACGGGTCGAACGCCCGGTCAATATAGGGCGCGCTCATATCCATGATCCACCACACCAGCCAGGCGGCGATGGCGCCGACCAGCGCCAGAATCAGCGTGCGGTTGCGCCAGTCGGGCCGGTCGCTCTGCGGCGTTACGGTGTCGGTCATGTTGGCGCTCTCCCCTGTCGTGGCCCGAGTGAGCGCCGCTCGATCGGCGATTGCAAGTGCCGCACCGATCATGCACGGAATCGACACGAGCGGTCGACACGGGTTCGCGCCGCATGCCCGATGGAGCGCCGCCTTGGCTCGCAAGTTCCTCTACGTGATGGTCGCCCTGATCCTGCTCGTGATCGCCGGCGCGTTCGCGTACCGCTTTTTCGGCGCGCAGCTGATGAAGATGGCGATGGTGCCCAGCGCGCCGTTCGTGGCCGGACCGCCGACGCCGCCCGGGGCGTACGCCAGCGCCAAAATGTGGATCGCGCGGCCCGACCTGAAAAACAATCCGGCGGACTGGACACCGCCGGGCTACGGCGTTCCCGCTTCGGCGCCCGCCGCGGTGTTCTTCATCCACCCGACCTCGTACCTCGCCCGCGCGCGCTGGAACGCGCCGCTCGACGATCGGGAGGCGAATAACCGCGCCGCCCTGTTCCTGCGCGGGCAAGCGAGCGCGTTCAACGCGGTCGGGCAGATCTGGGCACCGCGCTACCGCCAGGCGACGCTGGGGGCGTTCCTGACCGGCAAGAAGGAAGCGATTCAGTCGCTCGACTTTGCCTATCGCGACGTGATCGCGGCGTTCGACGAATTCCTGCGCGAAATCGGGCCCGACCGCCCGATCATTCTGGCCGGGCACAGCCAGGGGTCGCTGCACCTGACCCGGCTGCTGCGCGAACGGGTGGCTGGCAAGCCGCTCGCGAAGCGGATCGTTGCCGCATATGTCGTCGGCTGGCCGATATCGAAGACTGCCGACTTGCCGTCGCTGGGGCTGCCCGAATGCACGCGCGCCGATCAGGCGGGGTGCCTGTTATCGTGGCAAAGCTATGCCGAGCCCGCCGACACGTCGATGCTGCTCGAATATTTCGATCCCAGCAGCGGGCCGACCGGAATCGCACGGCGCGATACCGCGTTGGTGTGCACCAACCCGCTGACCGGCACCCCTGGTGCCAACGCGCCGGCCAAGGCCAATCTGGGGACGCTGGTGGCGTCGTCGGATATGCTGAGCGGGACGATGACGGTCGGTGCGGTACCGGCAAAGTGCGGGGGTCGCGGCTTTCTGAGCATCGGCGCGCCGGTCGACGTTGGGCCCTATGTGCTGCCGGGCAACAATTATCATGTGTTCGACTATCCGCTATTCTGGGCCAATGTCCGGGCCGATGCGGCGCGGCGGTTCAAGGCGTTTTCGGGGCAATGATCAGCGCCGACCGCGCCCTGTTCCGCGATGCGCTGCCCGATGGCGGGCGGCTGCTGGGGCTCGATGTCGGGACCAAAACGATCGGCACCGCGCTGTGCGACGCGGGATGGAGTTTCTCCAGCCCGGCCGAATTGATCCGCCGCACCAAATTCACCGCCGACAAGGCGTTGCTCGTCGCGATGATCGCGGCGCAGTCGGTGAAGGGGCTGGTGATCGGCCTCCCCCTCAACCTCGACGGCACCGATTCGCCGCGTACGCAATCGACCCGCGCTTTTGCCCGCAACCTCGACGACATCGGGCTGCCGATCCTGCTGTGGGACGAACGCTGGTCGACGCAAGCCGTCGAGCGGCAGATGATCGCCGAGGATCTGTCGCGGGCGAAACGTGCCGAACGCATCGACAAACTCGCCGCCAGCTACATCCTGCAAGGGGCGATCGACGGGCTGGTCAGCGGCTGATGTGCAGTCCCTGCACCGGGGCGCCCAGCGCCCGCCGCCGCTCCTCGACCGCGCGGCGCAGCACTTCGCGCGGGGCGTTGAAATAGGCGAGCGGGGTCATCCCCATATACGCCTTGAAGTCGCGGTTGAAATGCGCCTGATCGTAATAATGGCTGTCGATCAGCTGCCCCAGGGGCTGGTCGAGCGCATCGCGCACCTTGCCCAGCGTGCGCAGGAAGCGCTGACGGCGAAGCAGCCGCACGGGGGAGAAGCCGAACACCGTCCGGCACACGCGGTGGAGCGTGCGCGGTTCGACCCCCAGCACATCGGCGAGTTCGCCGACCTGATCGACCTCCGCCGACATCAGCACCTGCTGCACGCGCAGTGCGATATCGTAATAGGGGCCACTGTGCCGCGCGCGCTCGGTGAGCACGGTGTCGAGAATCGTGGGCCAACCGGGCTCATCCGTCGCAGTCAATTGGGCGTGGATGGCCTCTCCCGGCACGCCCAGCAGGGTTCCCAATGGTTGATGCGTGTTTGCCGCCTGTCCGGCGTCCGTTCCGATCAGGCTCAACCAGCCGATCGGCGTCAGGCCCACACCCAGAAACACCCCGCCGTCGTCGGTCGAAAAGCGCAGCGTCCGGTCGGTCGGCCCGAACAAGGTCGCGCGATCCGGCTCCACCATCGTCTCCGCGGTCGGCCCAATCCGCCATACGCCCGACAAGGTGAAGCGGATATTGGCCCATTCGGGATGGCTGAAATCGACCAGTGGCCCCGGTGCGTCGACGACGTAATAGGACGTGACCAGCGCCCGCAGCGGTACGGCGGGCAGATAGAATCTGACATCCGGCGCCCCGCGCGGCGCGCCGACCTTTGGCTGGTCCGACATGAAGCCCCTCTCCGCGGCCATTTTGTCCAAACGACGGACTTTGGAAAGCCCCAATATCCTTGATCGGGATCAACCCGGCGCGCGCCGCTTGCCCTTGCCGCGCTGGAGCGCTAGGCGCGGGTTTTAATGCAGACATCGGATCATCGTCCCGCCGCCCTGATCGAAGGCGGCGCGGTTTTCCCGCACGGGCACCTGACCGGCATATCCGGACTCGCCCCCCACGAAATCACCTTCCTGCTCGACGAAGCCGAGCAATGGGTCGAAGCGAACCGGGCCCGCGCGAAGCCCGACAAGCGCCTTGCCGGGCTGACGCTGATCAACGCCTTTTTCGAAAATTCGACGCGGACTCTGCTGTCGTTCGAGATCGCCGGGAAACGGCTCGGCGCCGACGTCGTCAATATGGCGGTGGCGCAATCGAGCGTGAAGAAGGGCGAAACGCTGATCGATACGGCGATGACGCTGAACGCGATGCGCGCGGATATGATCGTCATTCGCCACGCCAGTTCGGGCGCGGTGCGGCTGATCGCGGGCAAGGTCGATTGTCCGGTGCTCAACGCCGGCGATGGCAGCCACGAGCATCCGACCCAGGCTTTGCTCGACGCGCTCACGATCCGTCGGCGACGCGGCAGCGTCGCGGGGCAGCGCGTGGTGATTTGTGGCGATATCCTGCACAGCCGCGTCGCGCGGTCGAACATCCTCGCGCTGACCGCGCTGGCTGCGGAGGTCCGTGTCGTCGCCCCCGCCACGCTGATGCCCGCGGCGATCGAGCGCATGGGCGTGACGCCCTATGCCGATTTCGATGCCGCGCTGGACGGCGCCGACGTGGTGATGATGCTGCGACTGCAGAATGAGCGAATGTCGGGGGCGTTCATCCCCTCCACCCGCGAATTCCACCTGCGCTACGGGCTGACGCTCGACCGGCTGGCGCTGGCCAAGCCCGACGCCTTGGTGATGCATCCCGGCCCGATGAATCGCGGGGTCGAGATCGACTCCGCCGTCGCCGATCACGTCGAGCGATCGGCGATCACCGAACAGGTCGAAATGGGGGTGGCCGTGCGAATGGCGTGCCTCGACGTGCTGACGCGGCGAGCGCGCGGCGTGGAGGGCTGGGCATGACCGCTTTGCGCTTCGTCAACGCGCGGATCGTGCGGTCCGACGGTGTCACACATGACGACTTGTGCGTTCGCGATGGCGTGATCGTCGATGACGCGCCCGACGCCGAGATCGTCGATTGCGGCGGCAAGACGCTGGCACCCGGGATCGTCGATCTGGGCGTGTTCGCGATCGACCGTTCGGCGTTCCGCGCCGGCGGGATCGTCCGGGTCGGGCTGATGCCCGATCAGTCGCCGGTGCTCGACGACCCCGGCATCGTCCAGCGCGCCTCTTTGGTCGGCAAGCCGCGCCTGTGGATCCACCCGATCGCCGCCGCGACCAAAGGGCTGGCGGGCACGGACCTTGCCGAAATGGCGATCATGAAGGGTGCCGGGGCCAAAGCGGTGTCGACCGGGCGCGGCTGGATTGCCGATTCGGGGGTGATGCGCAAAGTCCTGGCCTATGCCCGAGACCTCGATCTGGTTGTGATCGCGCATGCCGAGGATGGCGGGCTGACCGAGGGCACGGTCGCGACCGAAGGCGAAACCGCGACGCGGCTGGGTCTGCCCGCCGCGCCCGCTATCGCCGAAGCCCTGGCGATCGCGCGCGACGTGCTGCTGGCCGAAGAAACCGGCGCGCGGCTGCATTTCCGACAGGTGACGACGGCGGCGGGGTTCGACCTGATCCGTGCGGCGAAGCGTCGCGGGGTCGCCGTGACCTGCGGGATCAGCCCTGCCCACCTCCTGCTCTCCGACAACACGATGAGCGATTTCCGCACCTTTGCGCATCTCTCGCCCCCGCTGCGCGACGAGAATGATCGACGCGCGGCGCTGACGGCGGTCAAGGACGGGACGGTCGATGTGCTGTGTTCGGGCCACGATCCGCGCGGGCCCGAAGAAAAGCGCCTGCCCTTCGCCGATGCGGCACCCGGCGCGTCGGGAGCGGAAACCTTGCTCGCGCTCGGGTTGGGGCTCGAAATGCCGCTCGCCCGACTGTTCGCGATGCTCGCCGCCAATCCGGCGAAGGTGTTGGGGATCGACACCGGCACGCTCGCGCCGGGGATGCCCGCCGACCTGTTGCTGCTCGACGAGACCGCACCGTGGCAGATCAGGGGCGAGGCGATGAAAGCAAGAGCCGGCAACACGCCGTTCGACGGGTTACCGGCTCAGGGTAAAGTGCTCCGCCTGTGGAAAGGCGGAAGCGAAATTCTTGCTTAGCGCTTAGCGCTTGGCCCAGGCGGCGGCTTTGTCGCCCGCGCCTTCGCGGATGAAGCAAACGCCGCCACGCTGGCGATAGCCCTGGCACAGTTTCACCGCGCCGGCGCGGTCGAACCCGCCAACCGACAGGCGATAGAAGCTCTTGCCGCCGACGGTCACCGGCATGCCCTGCGGCGCCTTGCCGGCAAAGCCCGAATAAGCGCGTGAGGCCCGTGCCCAGCCATCGCGGGCAACGCCCGCATTGTCATAGGCGCCGAGCTGGACAAAGAAATTGCCCTTACCCACGCTGACCTTGGCTGCGCCCGGGGTGGAATTGGTCGCGACCAGGGGTTTGACGAAAGCGGCTTTCACCGGCTTCACGAACGGAGAATTGGTGCCGGGCGCAGGCGTCGCGGCCTGAGCAATGGTAATCTTTGCGGTCGGGCCCGTGGCGGTTTTGACCGGCAGCGGCTGAACCACTTCGGCGCGCGGCGCGAACACGATCGATGGCACCTGCGGCGCGACCGCGGCCACCGGCACCGCTCCCGTCGGCACCGCACCGTTATCGGCGGCAGCGGTAGCGACGACCGCCGCTTCGGGTGCCTTGGGCATATAGCTGTCGACGGGCGCAGGCGCCGCGGCAACCGGGCTGCTGGCATTGAGCGCCAGCGCGACCGGCTGACCCGGATCGTTCGCCGGCGTCACACCGAGCAACGATGCGATCTGGTCCGATTTGCCGGTCGGGCGCGCGAACGCGGCCCATTGCATGATGCGCTTGTCGGTATCGGTCGGCGACAGGTCCATCGCGGCCACGACCTTGGCATCCTGCCAGCGGCCGGCGAGCGCGAGGCTGAGCGCGAGATTCTGCCGGAGCTTGGAGTCGGCGCCGGGCTGGCGCGCGACGGGCAACATCAGATCGACGGCACCGGCAGGATCGCCCGCCAGCGCCATCGCCAAGCCGCGGTCACCGACCGAGATCGACCCCGAATTGCGGTCGAGCGTCTGACGGGCCCCGCTCCAGTCGCCATCGGCGATTTGCGCGAGCGCGAGGTTGAGCGCGACCTTGCCGTCACCCGGCGACAGCGCGAGCGCATCGGCCAGCGCGGTGCGCGCCGAACCGAACCGACCCGCGAGCAGATAAGCCTGACCCAGCGTGGCGCGATAATCGGCAACCTGCGGTCGCAGCGCCACGGCCAGTTCGGCATAGCGAACGGCCGTAACCCCGTCGCGCTTGGCCAGCGCGCTTTTCGCCTTTGCCGCGTTGTCTGCCGCGGCGCGATCGTCCTGCACGCTCGATCGCGCACCCGCCGAGGCCACCCCGTAAACACCGCCGAGCGCGACGCACAGCGCCAGCGCCGACATGCCTGCTGCCAAATATTTCGTCTTCATCACAAGGCCCCCATTCAACCCTTGGCCCGCGTCGGAACCTGGCGCGCCAGATTGTCGACTTCGGGAAGCGATTCGAGAAAGGCGTCGAGCGCCTCGGTAACCAACAATTGCGCCGACCGGCCGCTCAGCGCGCTCGCAAGGCGCAGCCGCAGGTGGCGGTCTTCGTCGAGACGGAGCGTGAACGCCGCCTTGTTCTTGTGCTTGGTCTCGCGCGCGATCCGGCTGGCGGTTGCCACCGATACCGGGCGCGATACGGGGGCAACGACGGGAACGGGAACCGGCGCGGGAGCCTCGGCAACGACCTCGACTTCGGCTTCGAGTTCGATCGGCACTTCGACCTCGAGGACGGGCGCTTCGAGTTCTTCCTTCAACTGGCGACGCTGCGCGAGCACCGGCGGAACCCCTTCGGGCGGCGGTGCGATCGTCTGATCGTCGTCATGCAGCGCGTGGACCTCGGCCATCGGCTCTTCGGCCTGACCCATGTCGTTCCAGCCCAGATCTTCCATCTGGCCGGCGAGGTGCGCATAGCCGCCGTTGAAGCCCTGGGGCCGCATCGCCGGACGTGCCTGGCCCTTGCGCGCCAACAGGCCCGACGAAAGGGAGGCAAAGGGTTTGGGTTCGCTCATCATCGCGGCGTCCTCAGCTGACCACGCGACGGCCGAAGCCGTGGCCGGTGGAGGGACGCTGCATGCCGAAAGTCGAGGCGACGCTGGTCGGCGCGGCGAAGACGGTGCGGCGGAAATTCTTTTCGAGGCGGTCGGCGATATAGGTCCACAATTCGCGGACTTCGTTGGCCGAACGACCGTTGGGATCGACTTCCATGACGGTGCGACCGTCGATCATCGACGCGGCGAAATCGGTACGGTGGTGGATCGTGATCGGCGCGACGGTGCCGTGCTGCGACAGCGCGACCGCGGCTTCGCTGGTGATCTTGGCCTTCGGCGTGGCGCCGTTGACGACGAAGATCAACGGCTTGCCGGCGCGTTCGCACAGATCGACGGTGGCGCCGACCGCGCGAAGATCGTGCGGCGACGGGCGCGTTGGGATGACGATCAGTTCGGCGACCTGAATCACGCTCTGGATCGCCATGGTGATGGCCGGAGGCGTGTCGATCACCGCCATCTTGAAGCCCTGCTGTCGCAGCACTTCGAGGTCGGCGGCAAGCCGCGCGACGGTGGTCTGCGCGAACGCAGGATATTCGTCGCTCCGTTCGTTCCACCAGTCCGACAGCGACCCCTGAGGATCGATATCGATCAGCACAACGGGTCCGGCCCCGGCGAGCTGTGCCTGCACCGCGAGGTGACCCGACAGCGTCGTCTTACCCGAACCGCCCTTCTGCGATGCCATCGCGAGAACGCGCATTGATCCCTAAACTCCCCGCTATTCGACACCGAGGTGCCATGAGGGGGCCTAAGAACTAGTTAACGCTGTCAGATTGGGTGGCTTGGGCATTTGGGTTCGGGCGGCAAACCCGTGGCTAACGATTTCTTTGCCATTGCGGCGATACGGAGCGATATACCGGCGGAGTAAGGCTGGGCGGGAACGAGTGACATGCGAACGCTGATCGGCGCTGTAGCGCTTTCTCTGGCCATCGCCGCGGGTGTTCCCGCGCTGGCCGATACCAAAGCAGGGGTCGATGCGTGGAACCGCGGCGACTATATCACCGCCGTCGCCGAGTGGCGCAAGGCGGCGATCGCCGGCGATGCCGATGCGCAGTTCAACATGGGTCAGGCCTATAAATTGGGCCGCGGCGTGCCGATCGATCTGGCGATGGCGCAAAGCTGGTACCGCAAGGCCGCCGTCCAGGGCCACCCGCAGGCGATCGACAATTACGGGCTCGCGCTGTTCCAGGACGGCAAGCGCGAAGAAGCTTTGCCCTGGCTCGAGAAATCGGTCGCGCGCGGCGAACCGCGGGCGCAACTGGTGCTCGGCACGATGCTGTTCAACGGCGACGGCGTGCAGCGCGACTGGGTACGCGCCTATGCGCTGATGGTGCGATCGTCCGCCGCCGGGTTGCCGCAGGGATCGCAGACGCTCGCCGAAATGGACAAATATATCCCCGCCGACCAACGCCAGCAGGGCATCACGCTGGCCAAGCAATACGAGCAGCAGGTCGCGCGGAACGACTATCCGCCCGATATCGCCGGCGGCGGCCCGACCGGCCCGGCCATCCGCACCACCGACGTCCCGCCCTCGACCGGACCCGGCGCGCCGTATCCGGTGCCGGGCAAGCCCCCCAAAACGGGCAAAACGCCGCCCAGGCTCACCTCACCGGTCGTCGTCGCGGATGTGCCGCCGCCCAAAGCCGCCACGCCCAAGCCGCAGCCGGTGGCCAAGCCAGTGCCCGTTGCCACCGGCGGCGGCTGGCGCGTCCAGCTCGGCGCGTTCCGGGACGAAGGAAACGCCAAGGCGCTGTGGCAGGACGTCCGGGGCAAGGTAGCGGCGCTGGCCGGGATGCAGCCCTATCTGCGGCGTGCGGGTGCGATCACCAAGCTGCAGGCCGGCCCGATCCGGTCGGGCGCCGAAGCCGACAAAGTGTGTGCGGCGGTCAAGCGGACCGGCACGGCGTGTCTGACGGTGGCGCCGTAGCCGCAGCCGGACACTGAGCGTCACACCGCCCAGGCGGCGATGTCGTCCTGCTGACCGATCAGCGCGAGGCCATGCGCGATCGATGTCAGCTCGCCGCCCGACGCGATCCGCTCCTCGCCAAACCGCTCGGCAAACAGCCGGCGAATGATCGGCGTCAGCGATGTGCCGCCCGTCAGAAAGACGCGGTCGATCGCCTCCGGACCGACATTCGCGCTCGCCAGCGCGCAATCCGCGGCGGCTTCGATCCTGACGATATCGGGCGCGATCCACCGTTCGAATTCGGCCCGCGAAACGTCGACTTCGATCTTCAGCCCCGCCTCGGTGAAGCGAAACTGCGCGTGCTCGTGCGATGACAAAGCGCGTTTCAGCCGCCCGACCGACTCGTAGAGTTGATAACCCTGTTCCTGCTCGATCACCGCGATCATGCGCCCGATCGCGTCCGGATCCAGTGCCGCTCGACGCAGTTTTTCAAGGTCGGCGAGCGTGCGCCGGTTGTGCATCAGCGCGAGCCGTGACCAATCGGCGAAGTCGGTGAAATAGCCGCCGGGAATATCGAGGATCTTGTCGAACGAGCGATACGACCCGCCCTTTCCCAATAACGGCAGAACGAGCTGGTCGATGATGCGCGAATCGAACCGGTCGCCGGCGATCCCCACCCCGGCATGGCCCAGCGGCGTGCACCGACGCGCTGTGCCGGGCGCTTCGATCCGCACCACCGAAAAATCGCTGGTACCGCCGCCGAAATCGGCGACCAAAATGGTCGACGGGTCGGTGATCCGTGACGCATAACTGAATGCGGCGCCGAGCGGTTCGTAGACATAGTGAACCTCGTCACCGAGCATGCCGAACATCGCGTCGTAACGCGTTCTGGCCGTCGATTCGTCGGGGCGGCTGCCGGCGAATTCGACCGGGCGTCCCACCACGACGCGTGCGAACGTGCCCTCCAGCACGCCGCGCGAGCGGGCGATGAGCTTGCGCAGGAACAATTGCCCCAATTGTTCGAAACGAAACCGGGCATCGAAGATCGTGGCATGCTCGAAGCTGGGGTTGGCGGCGACCGATTTGAACGACTGGATGAAGCGGCTGCCCTGCGGGAAGGCGAGATACTCGGCGATCGCCCATGGTCCGGCGTCGGCGACGACGGCGTCTTCCTCCCAGAAGCACAGGGCCGACCGGAACACGGCATCGCGGTCGTCGGGACCGTCGAGCAGCACGAGTTGGGCGGTAGCCCCGCTGGACGTCGCGGCGACCGAATTGGTCGTGCCGAAGTCGAGCCCGAGCGTTGAGGGACTATTGCTGGTCATCGGAGGTAAAGCGTCGTCGCGACCTCAGGCGACGACCCAATCCTTCCGCGCAATGCCTTGGGCATAGAGCAACGCCGACAAATCACCGTGATCGATCCGCGCGCCCGCCGCTACGGCAACAACCGGCTTGGCGTGATACGCGACCCCCAGCCCGGCCTGCGTGATCATCGCGAGGTCGTTGGCGCCGTCGCCGACCGCCAGCGTTTCGTGATCGAACAGGCCGAGGTCGAGGGTTGCTTCGGCCAAAGTGGCGAGTTTGGTCGAGGCATCGACGATCGGCTTGGCGACCTTGCCCGTCAGCTTTCCGCCTTCGATTTCAAGCACATTGGCGATCGCCTTGTTGAAGCCGATCTCGTTCGCGACCGGCTCGGCGAAGCGCGTGAAGCCGCCCGACACGAGGATCGCGGTCGCCCCCTTTGCCCGCATCGTTTGTATCAACGCCTTCGCGCCCGGCATGATCTTAACCCGCTCGGCAAGACATCGCGCGATCACGCTTTCGTCCATCCCCGTCAGCAACGCGACGCGCGCGTCGAGCGCGGCTTCGAAATCGAGTTCGCCGCGCATCGCCGCTTCGGTCACTTCGGCGACTTGCGCCTTGATCCCGGCATAATCGGCCAGCTCGTCGATGCATTCGACCGTGATCATCGTCGAATCCATGTCGGCGACGATCAGTTTCTTGAGGCGGTGCTCGGCGGGCTGGACCACGACGTCATAGCCCTGCCCCTCCAGCGCCACGCGCGCCGCGGCGGGATCGCGCCCGAATTGCAGGTCGCATGCCTCGCCCTGCTCGACCCAGACGTGCGCCACCGGCAGACACCCGGCGTCGTCGAGCCGGTCGCGCGCGGCGGACACCTCGCCCTCTGGCAGTGTCGCGGCTATCAGCGTTGCGATGAACATGAAGCCCCTTCCGAAAGTCGCGCTCATCGCAGGGCCGACCGCGAGCGGCAAGTCCGCGCTCGCGTTGATGCTGGCGGAAAAGCACAATGGCACGATCATCAATGCCGACAGCGCGCAAGTCTATCGCGACCTGCGGATCGTGACCGCGCGGCCGTCGGTCGAGGAGGAAGCGCGCGCGCCGCATCGGCTGTTCGGGCATGTCGATGGCGCGGATACCGGTTACTCGGCGGCACGTTGGGCGAGCGAGGCGCGCGAGCAAATCGACACGGCGGTGGATGCGGGCAGGTTGCCAATCCTTGTCGGCGGTACCGGCCTCTATCTGCGCACGCTGATCGACGGCATCGCGCCGGTGCCGGAGATCGATCCCGCTATCCGATCAGGCGTCCGCGCCATGGCTACCGCCGATGCCTACGACGAACTGACGGCGGTCGACCCGGAGCAAGCCGCCAGACTCAATGCCACCGACACCACCCGCATCATGCGCGCGCTGGAAGTCATCCGCTCGACCGGAAAGTCGATCGCCGAGTGGCGCAAAGACCGGAGCGGCGGGATCGGCGAGCGGATCGACCTGGCGGCGCTGATCCTGCTCCCGCCGCGCGAGTGGCTGTTCGAGCGGATCGACCGGCGCTTCGCCGCAATGGTCGATGCGGGCGCGATGGCGGAGGTCGCCGCGCTGACCAACCGCGAGGACGTGCCGCTCGACGCGCCAATCCGCCGAGCCATCGGGATGCCGGAACTCGCCGCCGCTGCGCTGGGCGAAATTACCGTCGCCGACGCCATCGACCGCGCCTCGCTCGCCACGCGTCAATACGCCAAGCGGCAATATACGTGGTTTCGCAATCAGCCGCCCGAGGACTGGATACGAACCGAAGAGACAGATAATTACGCCCAGCTTCAACAATTGGAAACAAACATACGATAAATAGGCTTGACGCGCAGTTTTATCATCACTAGTGCGCCCGCTCCGCAAGCTTGTTAGGGGCGTGCGCGAAGGGAGAATCATCGTGCCTGAGAAGAGTGGAGCCGATATCCTGGTCGAGGCGCTGTGCGATCTCGGCGTGGAGGTCGTGTTCGGCTATCCCGGCGGCGCGGTCCTCCCCATTTACGACGCCTTGTTCCGCCAAAAGCGGATCCGCCACATCCTCGTCCGCCACGAGCAGGCGGCGACGCATGCCGCGGAAGGCTATGCCCGCTCGACCGGCAAGCCCGGCGTGGTGCTCGTCACCTCCGGCCCCGGCGCGACCAATGCCGTCACCGGCATCACCGACGCGCTGATGGATTCGATCCCGATGGTGGTGATCACCGGTCAGGTGCCGACCGCGCTGATCGGCACCGACGCGTTCCAGGAAGCCGATACGGTCGGCATCACGCGCCACTGTTCGAAGCACAATTATCTGGTCAAGGACCCGGCGCGGCTGGGCGCGACGATCCACGAGGCGTTCCATATTGCCACGTCGGGCCGCCCCGGCCCGGTCGTGGTCGACATCCCCAAGGACGTGCAGGTCGCCACCGCGAAATACACCAAGCCCGGCCCGATCCAGCACAAGACCTATCGCCCGCAGATCAAGGCCGACCCGGCGGCGATCGAGCAATTGGTCGACATGCTCGCCGCGGCCGAGCGGCCGATCCTCTATACCGGCGGCGGGATCATCAATTCGGGTCCGGCGGCAAGCCAGCTGCTGCGCGAACTCGCGCGCATCACCGGCGCGCCGGTGACCTCGACGCTGATGGGGCTCGGCGCCTTCCCTGCGTCCAGCCCGCAATGGCTCGGCATGCTGGGGATGCACGGCACCTACGAAGCCAATTGGGCGATGAATCAGGCGGACCTGATCGTCGCGCTCGGATCGCGCTTCGACGACCGCGTGACCGGTCGGCTCGATGCCTTCGCGCCGCATGCGCGCAAGGCGCACGTCGATATCGACCGGTCGAGCATCAACAAGACCGTGCGGATCGACCTCGCGGTGGTGGCCGATGTCGGCCACGCGCTCGAGGACATGGTCCGCGTGTGGAAAGCGCGCCAGCATCCCAAGCCCGACACGTCCGAATGGTGGCGCCGGATCGAAGGCTGGCGCGCGGTGAAAAGCCTCGATTTCCCCGAGACCAGCCCGACCGAAATCATGCCGCAACGCGCGATCCGCGCGCTATGGGAAGCGACGCACGCGCGCTCGCCGATCATCACCACCGAAGTCGGCCAGCACCAGATGTGGGCCGCGCAGCATTTCGATTTCGAGAGCCCCAACAAATGGCTGACCAGCGGCGGCCTCGGCACGATGGGCTACGGCCTGCCCGCCGCGATCGGCGCGCAGCTCGGCAATCCCAACGCGCTGGTGATCGACATCGCCGGCGAGGCGAGTATCCAGATGAACATTCAGGAGCTGGCGACGGCGACGCAATACCGCCTGCCGGTCAAGATCTTCATCCTCAACAACGAATATATGGGGATGGTCCGCCAGTGGCAGGAACTGACCTATGAAAGCCGCTATTCAGAGAGTTACAGCGATTCCCTGCCCGACTTTGTGAAGCTGGGCGAAGCTTATGGCTGGAAGGGCATCCGCATCGCGACGCGCGATCAGCTCGACGGCGGGATCGCCGAGATGCTGGCCTATGACGGCCCGGTGATCGTCGATTGCCGCGTCGCACAGCTCGCCAATTGCTTCCCGATGATCCCCAGCGGCGCATCGCACACCGACATGATCCTTCAGGCGAGCCAGGTTTCGGGCACGATGGACGACGAAGCCAAGGCGCTGGTGTAATGCATATCAAGGAAGAAAAGGCCGAGCGGCATACGCTGGCCGTGATCGTCGATAACGAGCCGGGCATTCTCGCGCGGATCGCCGGGCTGTTCACCGCGCGCGGCTACAATATCGAGAGCCTGACGGTGAGCGAGATCACCGAGGACAAGGCGGTCAGCCGGATCACGATCGTGACCTCGGCCAGCCCGCCGGTGCTCGAACAGATCGTCGCGCAGCTCGACCGGCTGGTGCCGGTGCACAAGGTCAGCGACCTGACGGCGCAAGGCGCGCACGTCGAACGCGAACTGGCGCTGGTCAAGGTCGCCGGGACCGGCGATCACCGGATCGAAGCGCTACGACTGGCCGAAGTGTATCGCGCGCGCGTGGTCGATGCGACGACGTCGAGCTTCGTGTTCGAAGTGACCGGCGGCACCGAGAAGATCGACAAATTCCTCGAACTGATGCGCGAAGTCGGCCTGATCGAAGTCGCGCGCACCGGGATCGCCGCCATTTCGCGGGGGAAAGAGGCGGCTTAGAAGGCTGCCGAAGACCCAAGCAACCAACCGTCACCCCGGCCTTGTGCCGGGGTCCACCGCGCCCCAAGCGATATCGCTCGCGGCACTGTGGATGCCGGGACAAGCCCGGCATGACGAATTTGATCGAACAAGGGAGCTACCAATGCGTGTCTATTATGATCGCGATGCCGATCTCAACCTGATCACCAACAAGAAGATCGCGATCGTCGGTTACGGCTCGCAGGGCCATGCGCACGCGCAGAATTTGCGCGACAGCGGGGTCAAGGACGTCGCGATCGCGCTGCGCGAGGGTTCGGCCACCGCGAAGAAGGCGATCGACGCCGGCTTCGCGGTCAAATCGAACAAGGACGCCGCCGCCTGGGCCGACATCGTCATGATCCTCGCCCCCGACGAGCATCAGGCGGCGATCTGGGATCAGGACCTCAAGGGCAATATGAAGCCGGGCGCGGCGCTGGCGTTCGCGCACGGCCTCAACGTCCATTTCGGGCTGATCGAGCCGCCGGCGGACATCGACGTGATCATGATCGCGCCCAAGGGTCCCGGCCACACCGTGCGCAGCGAATATGTCCGCGGCGGCGGCGTCCCCTGCCTGATCGCGGTGCACCAGGACGCCAGCGGCAACGCGCATGATGTCGCGCTCGCTTATGCGTCGGGCGTCGGCGGCGGGCGTTCGGGGATCATCGAAACCAACTTCCGCGAGGAATGCGAAACCGACCTGTTCGGCGAGCAGGCGGTGCTGTGCGGCGGGATCACGCACCTGATCCAGGCCGGGTTCGAGACGCTGACCGAAGCGGGCTATGCGCCCGAAATGGCCTATTTCGAGTGCCTCCACGAAACCAAGCTGATCGTCGACCTGCTCTACGAAGGCGGCATCGCCAACATGCGCTATTCGATCAGCAACACCGCCGAATATGGCGACATCAAAACCGGCCCGCGGATCATCACCGACGAGACCAAGAAGGAAATGAAGCGCGTCCTCGCCGACATCCAGTCGGGCCGCTTCGTCAAGGATTTCGTCCTCGACAATCGCGCCGGCCAGCCCGAGCTGAAGGCCTCGCGCAAGGCCGCCGCAGCGCATCCGATCGAGAAGGTCGGCGCCGAGCTGCGCGCGATGATGCCGTGGATCGGCGCGAACAAGCTGGTCGACAAGGACAAGAACTGATCTCTATCGTCACCCCGGCGCAAGCCGGGGTGACCGATGGGGGCTGAATGAGCGAGACTGGGGCAACCGAAGGCCACGCCGGCGTCGGCCGCGTTGAGGCCTTTTCCGACGGCGTGATCGCGATCATCATCACGATCATGGTGCTCGAGCTCAAAGCGCCCGAGGAGCCGGGACTCGATCACCTCTGGCGGCTGTGGCCGGTGTTTTCGGCCTATGCGCTCAGCTTCGCCTATGTCGGGGTCTATTGGGTCAATCACCACCGCCTGTTCAGCCACGCGCAGCGCGTCGGCAACGCACTCGTCTGGCTCAATCTGCTGCTGCTGTTCGCGCTGTCGCTGGTCCCCTTCTCGACCGCCTATCTGGGCAACATGCATTTCAGCCGCGACGCCGTGCTGGTCTATCTGGCGACGATGATCCTGCCGTCGCTCGCCTATGTTCCGCTGCAACGCGTGATCCAGTCGACCGGATCGCAAAACGATGCGGCGCAGACCTACCACCGCCAAACGTCGCGCAAGGGAATCGCCGCGCTGATCATCTATCTCGCCGGGGTGCCGCTGACGTTGATCACTCCCTGGCTGGGGCTCGGCAGCGCGGCGCTCGTCGCGCTGCTATGGTTCCTGCCCAACAGCCCGTTCGACGGATTGTTCGACAGCTAAGCCGCGACCAGCCCCCGGAAATAATCGGCGGTTTGCGGCGACACCCCCGCCAGCAACACGCGCAGCCGTTCGTCGAACGCATCGATGCTTTCGCGGCGGTCGCGATAGATCATCGTCCAATCGCCGAATTCGCGCTCATCGATCGGACGATCGACCAGCACGCGCAGATCGCGATGCCGGCTGTCGCTCTCCAGCCGCTCGATCAGGTCGGCGATACTGTCTTCGGGGCCTTCGACCGCCTGAAGGAATTGATCGTCCTCGCAGTAGAGCAGCCCGGTCACGCCCTCCAGCCCGTTACGCGCGACGGCCTGGCGGACGATGCCCGGAATATCGTCGGCAGCGCGGCCGCTGACGGCGGTCGAGACGCTGGAATAGATGAGTTGACGCATGGTACGCTCCTGACTGGACAGCAGTTCTGCCACACTCTGTTTCGGGGCGCGTTGCGCTGGATCAGTATCGAAATCGAGCTGGACTTTCTTAACCATCACGGGCTAACGCTCGGCGCGTGATGACCATTCGGCTTCTTTCGCTGCTTCGACTTACGCGCCCTTAGGCGCGTTCATCACCCTGCGCGTCCTTCGCGGGCGCGCACCGCGCCTAAGGGCCTGACCCGACCCGCCCCAACCAGCGAGAAGAGCCATGCTGCGCGACCCATCGACCAAATACCGCCCTTTCCCCACGATCGACCTGCCCAACCGGCAATGGCCGTCGCGAACGATCACCACAGCGCCGATCTGGCTGTCGACCGACATGCGCGACGGCAATCAGGCGCTGATCGACCCGATGGATGCCGAGAAGAAGACTCGCTTCTTCGACCTGATCGTCAAAACCGGCGTCAAGGAAATCGAAGTCGGCTTCCCGGCGAGCGGCGCGACCGATTTCGACTATATTCAGAACCTCGTCCGCTCGGGCCGCGTGCCCGCCGACGTGACGTTGCAGGTGCTGACCCAGTCGCGCCGCGACCTGATCGAGACGACCTTCGCATCGATGCGGGGCGCCCCCACCGCGATCGTTCACCTCTACAACGCGGTCAGCCCGGCGTGGCGCAAGATCGTGTTCGGCATGTCGAAAGACGAAATCAAGCAGATCGCGATCGACGGCGCGAAGATCCTGCGCGATTGCGCGGCGGCCCAGCCCGAAACCGACTGGCGCTTCGAATATAGCCCCGAAACCTTCTCCACCGCCGAAATCGACTTCTCGGTCGAGGTGTGCGCCGCGGTGATGGAGGTGCTGGCACCGACGCCGGACAAACCGATCATCTTCAACCTGCCCGCGACGGTCGAGTGCGCGACGCCCAACGTCTATGCCGATCAGATCGAATATTTCGGACGCCATATCCCCAACCGCGACAGCGTGCTGATCAGCCTCCACACGCACAACGACCGCGGCACGGGCGTCGCCGCCGCCGAACTCGGGCTGATGGCCGGCGCCGACCGGGTCGAAGGCTGCCTGCTCGGCAATGGCGAGCGCACGGGCAATTGCGACATCGTGACAGTGGCGCTCAACATGTACACGCAAGGCGTTGATCCTAAACTCGATTTCTCCGACATCGACGAGATCATCAACACCGTCACCTATTGCAATCAACTGCCGATCCACCCGCGCCATCCCTATGCCGGCGAGCTGGTCTACACGTCGTTTTCGGGCAGCCATCAGGACGCGATCAAAAAGGGCTTCGCCTCGCGCGAGCGCCAGAACGACGATGTTTGGGAAGTCCCCTATCTGCCGATCGACCCGGCCGATCTGGGGCGCAGCTACGAAGCAGTGATCCGCGTCAATTCGCAGTCGGGCAAAGGCGGCGTCGCGTGGGTGCTCGAACAGGATAAGGGGCTCAAACTGCCCAAGCGGCTGCAGGCCGATTTCAGCCGCCACGTTCAGGGCATGGCGGACGAGACCAGCCGCGAACTCAACGCCGACGATATCTGGCGGCTGTTCGAGCGGACGTATCTGGCGGGCGACTGGGACCGGCTCAAGCTCCAGGCCTATGACGAAACGCGCGCGCCCAATGGCGATCGCATCTTTGCCGGCAGCGTCGCCGAACACGGCGAGGTGCGGTCGATCAGCGGGCGCGGCAACGGCCTGATCTCCAGCGTGCTGGCGGGCGTGGGCGACGGGTTCGGGATCGAACTCGAGGTGGTCGACTATGTCGAGCACGCCATCGGCCACGGCACCAACGCGCAGGCCGCCGCCTATGTCGAGTGCCGGACGGCCGACGGCGGGACAGTGTGGGGCGTCGGGATCGACGAAGACGTCGCCACGGCGTCGGTTCGGGCGGTTCTATCTGCGGCGAACCGGGCGGGCTGAGCCGGGCCGGATGCCGTTGAAGCGGGCGGTGTGGAAACGACCTATGTGTGGACATTCGAGTGCTTCCGTCACCCCGGCCTTGAGCCGGGGTCCCGCTTGAGCCCATCAGATGTAGATGTCCGACAAATCCCGCCAGTCGGGGTTGTCGCGCTCGATCAGCGCGAACTTCCAGTCACGTCGCCAACGTTTCAGGCGCTTTTCGTGCTCGATACACGACGCGATATCCTCTCCCCGCTCGGCCCATACCAGCCGGTCGAGCCCATAGCGCTTGCAGAAATCGGAGCCGTCGCCGTCGCGATGGTGACGAATACGCGCGGGCAGTTGGGCGGTCACACCGACATACATCGTCCCGCGATACCGGTCCGCCATGATATACACCCATCCGCCACGAAGCTGCGCGATCATCCGGTCAGCATGAAGAAGCGGGACCCCGGGTCAAGCCCGGGGTGACGAACGCAAGCGGCTGCTTTCCACCATTCTCGGACGATCCGTTATTCAGTTCGCGGCCTACCCAATCGGTCGCCGGACTTGATCAGGCGTCCATCCATCCAGCCACCAGATGCTTGCCCGCGGCGAGATGAACCCCGCGTCGAGTGCGGGGTGAGGAAAGCGCTGGAAATGTTGGATTTCCCGAGTCATCCTTGCGACTCGCTCTTTCTCACCGCCGGCTCAATCAGCAAATCCTCCCCCTTGACGGGGAGGACTGAGGCAACCCTGGTCACAGCGACAAGCCGCCGGCCCGCCAGCGCCGGACGAACACGCCGATAGTGTGAAGCTAGTGTCAACTTAGCCGAGTCAAGCCGGCCTTTTCAGACGCGGCCGCCCCATGAAATCGCGCTTGCCCAGCTTGACGCCCTTCCAGCGCAAGATGTCGTACGCCGTCGTCGCGTGGAAATAGAAATTGGGCTGTGAAAAGGAGAGCAGGAACTCCTCGGCACAGAACGGCATCGTCATTTCACCCATGGTGAAGCGCATGTCCTGTCCGACGAACCCGTTGACCTCGTCGGGCGAGAGCGCCTCGACTTTCGCCAGCGCATCCTTGATCGCGGCGCGCAAGCCATCGAACGTCGTCGGCCACGGGGTCATGTCGGGCGAGAAGACCCCCGCGCGCACGCCCTCGATCGCGCCGATCGAATGCGCCGAACACGACTTCACCTGATACCCGAACGGCAGCATGTCGTCGGCCAGCCGTGCCTTCAGCAAATCGTCGGGCGCGCAGCCCGTCTCCGCACAATGCGCCTCCGCCTTGTCGAGCAACCCGCCGACCGCGGCCAGAATTTGCAGATAGTTCGGCACGATGGCCGAATAGAGCGATAGCGTCATATGTCTCTCCCCAGATGCTCCACCGCTAGCGCGTCGCGCTGCGTGTGTCATTGACGCGTTCGAACAATCTCACATCCGATCGCGGCGTCGGGATAGATGTCGGGTTTCATCGAGCGCACCGTCACCGCGACAACGCGCGGATCGGCCAGACACAGGTCGGCGACGCGTTCGCACAGCACTTCCTGCAACATGATGTGCTCGCCCGCCGCGATCGCGTGGATGCCCTCGCGCACCCGGTCGTAATCGACCACCGCCTCGATCAAATCCTCCGGGATCGCCGGATACGCGCACGTCATCGCGACCGACACGTGCACGCGCTGTCGCCCCGCCAGCTCTGCCGCGTGAATGCCCAGCCCCATCTGCACCTCAAGCGCGTCGAGCCGGATCGTGTACGTCGCCTCACCCATCGCGGCGGCCGGGGGTGGAGAACATCACATCGCCTTCGCGCTTGAGGAAATGCTGGCCGTTGTCGACGAACAAATTCTGCCCGGTGATGGCGGGGGCGGTGATCAGATATTCGACCGCGCGCGCGACCTCCGCCACCGGCACCGGCCGGCGCAGCAAATTCTCGCTCGCCACCGCGCGAAACTCGTCCTCGCTCTGGTCGCCGCTCGGGAGGCACAGGCCGGGCGATACGGCGTTGACGCGCACACGCGGAGCGAGCGCCTGTGCCAACATCGTCGTGGCTCCCTCCAGCGCCAGCTTGGTCAGCGTGTAGCTGAAGAAATCGGGGTTGAGGTTGGCGACCTTCTGGTCGAGCAGATTGACCACCGCGCCGTCCTCCAGCCCCTGCTGCCCCGCCAGCGCACAGGCCAATGCGACCGGAGTCGACAGGTTTACGCTGGTCAGGTGCGCCAACAAAGCGGGGTCGAAATCGGGCGGGCGGTCGAAGTCGAACACCGATGCGCAGTTGACGAGCCCGTCGATCGTCCCGCCCATCGCCGTGCGCGCGGCCTGAAGGATTGCGTGTGCCGCAGTTGGCGCGGACAGGTCGCCGGTTACCGTGGCGATCCGTTCGCCGCCCGGATCCAGTTCCACCGCCAGCGCCGCCGCGTCCTCGTCCTGCTCATGGTGATGGTGGATCACCACGCGATGTCCCGCCCCGGCCAGCGCGCGCACGATCGCCGCGCCGATCCGTCGCGATCCGCCGGTGACGAGGACGGTCCGGCTCACGCGCGGCCCTGCATGTCCATCAGCGCCAGGATTTCGCGGCGGCTGCGCTCGTCGTCGCGGAACACGCCCATCATGCGGCTGGTGACCATCGTCACGCCGGGCGTGCGCACCCCGCGCGCGGTCATGCAGGCATGCGTCGCCTCGATCACCACCGCGACGCCCTGCGGCTTCAGATTATCCCAGATGCAATCCGCGACTTCCGCCGTCAGCCGTTCCTGCACCTGCAACCGACGCGCGAAACCGTGGAGCACGCGCGCCAGTTTCGAAATCCCGACGACATGATCCTTGGGCAGATAGGCGATATGCGCGCGGCCGATGATCGGCGCCATATGGTGTTCGCAATGCGACTGGAACGGAATGTCCTTGAGCAGCACGATATCGTCATAGCCGCCGACTTCTTCGAACACGCGCGCCAGATGCTTGGCCGGATCGTCGCCATAGCCGGCGCAATATTCCTTCCACGCCCGCGCGACGCGCAGTGGCGTGTCGAGCAGCCCTTCGCGAGTCGGCTCGTCGCCCGCCCAGCGAATCAGCGTCCGGACCGCATCAGCCACCGCGTCGGGCACCGGAATCTTCGGCGAAGAGGCGACAAGATCGCCGTCGTTCAAATCGTCTTCATGCTCATTCATCGGGTTCGCTACGGCCTCTCTGCTGCTATGACGCTACGGCAAGGCCGGAATGTCGCCCCCCACGGTGGGCAGGCAGACTGTTTCCTTTGAGCAACAGCCACCAAAACCCGTGGATTCGTGTGGCAATAGCCCATTGACGGCGCAAGTTTAAGACTCTTACAGCCACGGTTACCTAGTCAAATCACCACGCAACCGGCGAAGATCGGTGTGTCTGCATGAGGGGATGTCACCAATGAAGAAATTCGAGCTTCTCGCCGCGACTGCCGTCGCTCTTGCGTTTGCGGCACCCGCCGCGGCGCAAACCGCCCCGGCAGCGCCCGCTCCGGCCGCCAGCAATGCGGACCAGGACGAAGATATCGTCATTACCGCCACCAAGCGCGCCCAGAGCTTGCAGGACGTGCCGATCTCTGTGTCGGTTACCAGTGCCGACACGATCGAAAAGGCGCGCATCGTCGATCTGATCGATCTGCAATCGGTGGTGCCGTCGCTGAAGGTCGCGCAGTTCCAGAGCGCCGGCCAGACCAACTTCATCATCCGCGGCTTCGGCAACGGCAACGGTAACGAAGGCATCGAAAGTTCGGTCGGGGTGTTCGTCGACGGCGTGTATCGCTCGCGTTCGGCCGCCGCGCTCGACGATCTTCCCGAAATCGAGCGGATCGAAGTGCTGCGCGGCCCGCAGTCGACCTTGTTCGGCAAGAACGTGTCGGCCGGCGCGATCAGCATCGTCACCAAGCGCCCGTCGTTCGACTGGGGCGCCAAGTTCGAAGCGAGCGCCGGCAATCTCGGGCTGATCCAGTCCAAGGCCACGGTCACCGGCGGACTGACCAAGACCGTCGCGTTCCGCGTGTCGGGCAGCGTCAACGAGCGCGATGGCTATTTCACCAACGTGACCACGGGCAGCAAGGTCAATGACCGCAACCGCTGGTCGCTGCGTGGCGATTTGTTGTTCGAGCCGTCGGCCGACTTCTCGGTCCGGATCATCGCCGATTATAACGTGATCAAGGAAGTGTGCTGCGGCGCGACGACCATCCTCAATGGCCCATCGACGCTGGCGATCGGCGCGCTCGGCTTTCGCATCAACGACACGACGCGCGTCTTCGACCGTAACGTCGTGTTCAACACCGACCCCAGCAACCGCCTGATCGGCAAGGGCATTTCGGGTCAGATCGACTGGAACCTGGGCTTTGCCAAGCTGACCTCGATCACCGCGTATCGCGACACGCTGAACGAGACCACGCTCGACGTCGATTTCACCGGCGCGGACATTTCGAACCTGACCAGTTCGGCACGAAGCAAGGATTTCACGCAGGAATTCCGGCTGGCGTCGACCGGCGACGGGCCGTTCAGCTGGCTGATCGGCGGCTTCTATCAGGACGAAAAGCTCGATAACGGCCGCGACATCCGTTACGGTAAGGACGGACGCGCGTTCATCAACGCGATCACCGGCGGCCTGGTTACTGCGCTCGAATCTTTCCAGAACGCGACCAACCCGGCGATCATTCCGGGCCGCTATTACTTCCAGCAAGGTCAGGGCATTTCCGACTTCTATTCGACCAAGCAGCGCTCGTTCTCGCTGTTCGGCCAGGCCGATTTCAAGGTCACCGATCGCCTGACGCTGACCGGCGGTATCGCCTACATGAACGATCGTAAGGCGGCGACGTCGAACGTCGTGATGAACGATCCGTTCTCGGCGCTGAATCTCGAGAATGTGCCGGGCTTGGCCTTCGTGCCGTACGCGTTCCTTCCGGCGTCGATCAGCGGGTGCTTGGCGCAAAAGGGATACGTCAACGGCGCTACGCTTCCGGTCAATCTGTTCGGCGCGTCGCTCGGAGCGTCGCTACCGGGACCGGGGTCTTCCCCTTGTCCGGCATCGGCTGCCAGAACCAACCCGTTCGCGCTGAACGGTGCGCAGTTCTTCTACGCGAACACCCCCAATCACGGGCCGGTCAATTTCCCGAATGCCACGGAATCGGGCATCCTCAAGGGCGACAAGGTTACCTATGCGCTTCGTGCAGCGTATGACTTCGGACCCGTGAACGCCTATGTCAGCTACTCGACCGGCTGGAAGGCCGGCGCGTACAATTTGTCGTCGGACAGCCGTCCGCCCAACGCCGCCGGTGTCGGCCGTACCGCCGCTCCGGAAGAAGTGACGGTTTACGAAGCGGGTCTGAAGGCGAAGTTCCGCGGCGGCTATTTCAACCTCGCGGTGTTCAAACAGTCGATCAAGGGCTTCCAGTCGAACGCCTTCACCGGCATCGGGTTCAACCTGGTCAATGCCGGTAAGGAATCGGTCAAGGGCTTCGAAGTCGATGCGGCCTACCGCCCGATCTCTTGGTTGGCCCTGACCGGTGCCGCGACGTATCTCGATCCGATCTATGACTCGTTCACGGGTGCGGCGTGCGTCAATTACGATACCGTTCGTTGCCCGATCAACCCGGCCACCGGCCTGATCCCCAACACGCGCGATCTTTCGGGTCAGCGTCCATCGGGCATCCCGACCTGGAGCCTGTCGGGTTCGGCGACGATCTCGCACCAGTTCAGCGACGGCTGGGGCGCATATCTGCGCGGCGAATATGATTACACCAGCGACACGCAGCTGACCGAAACGGTGCCGCCGGCGCTGTCGACCTGGGGGATCAGCAACGTCAACGCCAGCTTCGCGATCACCAACGCCAAGGCGCAGCTCGAGCTGATGTTCTGGGTCCGCAACCTGACTAAGGACAATTACCTGATCTCGGCCTTCCCCACCGTCATTCAGACGGGCAGCTATAGCGGCTATCCCAACCAGCCGCGCACTTACGGTCTGACGGTTCGCAAATCGTTCTGATCGCAGGGTAAGTCTGAAAAAATGAAAGGGCCCCGGAGGAAGCTCCGGGGCCCTTTTGCTATTTCAGGCGCTGGGCGTGCCAGGCGATATGATCGGCCATGAAGGTCGAGATGAAGTAATAGCTGTGGTCGTAGCCCGGCTGTATCCTGAGCGTCAGGTCAATTCCTGCCCGCTCGCACGCCGCGACCAGCAATTCGGGTTTGAGCTGCTCGGTCAGGAACTGGTCGGCGTCGCCCTGATCGACCAGCAGTTCCGCCACGCGCGCGCCGTCGTCGATCAGCGCACACGCGTCGTACGCGCGCCACGGCGCGCGATCCGGCCCGAGATAGCCGGTCAGCGCCTTCTCGCCCCACGGGCAGTTGAGCGGCGACACAATCGGCGCGAAGGCCGAGACGCTGCGGAAGCGATGCGGATGGCGCAGAGCGATCGTCAGCGCGCCATGTCCGCCCATCGAATGCCCGGTGATCCCCTGGCGGCTCAGGTCGGCGGGAAAGCCGGAGGCAATCAGCGCCGGCAGCTCGTCTTCGATATACGACCGCATGCGGAAATTGGGCGCCCACGGCGTTTCGGTCGCATCGACGTAAAACCCGGCGCCCGTGCCGAAATCATAGCCATCGTCGTCAGGCACGTTGTCGCCGCGCGGCGAGGTGTCGGGCGCGACGAAGATGATCCCGTGCTGTGCACAGGCGGCTCTGAACTCGCCCTTGTCGGTGACATTGGCGTGGGTGCAGGTCAGTCCCGACAGATACCACAGCACCGGCAGCGTCGTGCCCGGTGCATGATCGGGCACGAATACCGAGAAGGTCATCGGGGTGCCGGTCACGGCGGAGGCATGGGAATAAACCCCCTGCACGCCGCCGTGACTGCGATTGGTCGAAAGCGTTTCGATCGTCACTTTGGCACGCGGTACATCGCGCACAATTTGTTGCCGTCGGGGTCGCGCAGATACGCGAGATACAGGCTGCCCATCGCGCCACTGCGGATGCCGGGATCGTCTTCGATCGGTGTGCCGCCATTGGCGACGCCGGCCGCGTGCCACGCATCGGCCTGTTCGGGGTCCGTCATCGCGAAGCCGATCGTCCCGCCATTGGCGTGACATGCCGCCTCGCCGTCGATCGGCTTGGTGACGAGGAACACGCCGCCGTCCTTCAGATAGATCAGCCGCCCCTTGTCGTCGGTGATCGCTTCGCGACCGCCGGTCGCGGTGAACAATGCGTCATAGAATTTCTTCGACCGGGCGATGTCGTTCGATCCGACCATCATGTGACTGTACATTTTCTCTCTCCCTAGGTTTTCGGCTTAATAGACCACGACGCTGCGGATGCTTTCGCCCGCATGCATCAGGTCGAACCCCCTGTTGATCTCGTCGAGCTTGAGCACGTGCGTGATCATCGGATCGATCGCGATCTTGCCCTGCATGTACCAATCGACGATCTTGGGCACGTCGGTCCGTCCCTTGGCGCCGCCGAACGCCGTCCCGCGCCAGTTACGCCCGGTGACAAGCTGGAACGGTCGCGTGGCGATCTCCTTGCCCGCTTCGGCCACGCCGATGATGATGCTGGTGCCCCAGCCGCGATGGCACGCCTCCAGCGCGGTGCGCATCACGTCGGTGTTGCCGGTGCAGTCGAAGGTGAAGTCGGCGCCGCCATCGGTCAGCGCCAGGATCGCGGCAATCGTGTCCTCCCGGCTCTTGCCGCGCGCGTCGATGAAGTCGGTCATGCCGAACTTGCGGCCCCATTCCTCACGCGTTGGGTTGATGTCGACCCCGATGATCCTGTTGGCGCCCGCCATCCGCGCGCCCTGCAGCACGTTGAGCCCGATTCCGCCCAGCCCGAACACCACGATATTGTCGCCCACCTGAACTTTGGCGGTGTTCACTACCGCGCCGACTCCGGTCGTAACCCCGCATCCGATGTAGCAACTCGTCTGAAACGGCGCGTCCTCGCGGATTTTCGCCACCGCAATCTCGGGCAAAACGGTAAAATTCGAAAAAGTCGAACAGCCCATATAATGGAAAATCTGCTGCCCCTTATAGCTGAAGCGGCTGGTGCCGTCGGGCATCACGCCCTTGCCCTGCGTAGCGCGGATCGCGGTGCACAAATTGGTCTTGCCGCTGAGGCACGATTTACACTGGCGGCACTCGGGCGTGTAGAGCGGAATGACGTGATCGCCTGGCTTTACGCTGGTCACCCCAGCCCCCACGTCGCGCACGACCCCGGCCCCTTCATGGCCAAGCGCGGAGGGGAAAAGTCCTTCAGAATCAAGGCCATCGAGAGTGTATGCGTCGGTATGGCAGATCCCGGTCGCCATGATCTCGACCAGTACTTCACCGGCTTTCGGCCCTTCCAGGTCGAGCTCGACGATCTCCAGCGGTTTCTTGGCTTCGAACGCAACGGCGGCACGGGTCTTCATCGGTGGCGGCTCCTTGGATTTGCCGCCTTCTACGGCCTCAAATGGCGTGCGCAAATGACCGTTTGGCCCGACCCCGATTATCCCAAAAAGCCGCTCCAACCCTCCCCTCCTACGCACGAGGGGAAAAGAAGCGTCGGATTCTGGTCATTGTTGGGCGTGACAACCGCAAAAAGGCAGCGCACAAGGTGCCCGCGCTCCAAGAGGCGTAATGAGTCTAGGCCGGTAAACCGGCCACCAAAACAGGAAGGAATGCAATGGCTACTGCACCCAAGACCGGCGGCATCCACGCGCCCGTCACCCCATCGCCCGAACTGGCGGCGATCGTTGGGTCTGACCCACTGCCGCGCAGCCAGGTGATTTCGAAGGTGTGGGACCACATCAAGAAGAACAACCTGCAGAACCCCGCGAACAAGCGTGAGATTCTGGCCGACGACAAACTGAAGAAGGTGTTCGGCGTCGACAAGTGCTCGATGTTCGAGATGAACAAGTACATCGCCAAGCACGTCAAGGCGTAAACCTAACGGCGACGGGGCGTCGCGCGAAACCGCCGACGCCCCGTCAACCGCCCCCCCGGGCTGTCAACCTCTGTTAAATCCTGCGCTCCGCCAGCACGCCCCAATTGGCGATCGACAGCAGCTGCGCATAGACCGGCCCAACGGCCCTGGTCTTGGTCAAGAGCTGCCAGCTTTCCGCGCTCAGCGCCTCCAGCTTCGTCCGATCGATCGACAGATAATCGAGCAGCAATTCGCTCTGCGGCTCATTGGCCCCGTCTGCCGAAGGCGGATTGAGATGCGCCTGTTGCGGAATGAGCAAGTCGAGTTCGCCGAGCAACGCGACGAACAACTCTGTTCCCTTCTCCGCTGCTTCGAATTCCTGACAGAAGGCCAGCGCATGGCGCGTCGCGTCGGTCGGCTGATCCCCGTCGAACAGCGGCATCGACCCTGCTTCGCCGGCATCGACGATCCGGTCCGATGCTTCGTCGAGGCACAGGATCCGCACCTGATCGGCGTCGTCGCGCGCGAACACGAACGGATAGCGCCGCAGATAGGCCGGGACATAGGCCCCCGCGCGGTAGCTCTCGCCCTCGATGAACAGGTTCTTGTCGGCGCCCAGGCCGGTGACGACGAAAGCGCGTTTGGCCGGCCCGACGAACACGATCGGGTAATCGAGCGCAGCGCGTTCGAACTCGTCCACCGTGATCGGGATCAGCGGCGCGTTCGCCGCAAATCCGAACCCCGACGCGCCCGCCGCGATCGCCCGGTTGCCGTGCGTCTGCGGCAAGACCGGTCGCGCGTCGCGATAAAGCGGCAAGGTGCCGCTAACGACCGGCTGTTCGGTCATTCCCGTTTCGTCGGTGGCCAGAGCCTCCGCCTGCTTTGTCGGTTTACGTGCCACGAAATCAGAACCCAATCTTGAGATGCAGGCCGACGCGGCCTTCTTGCTGCTTGTCGCCGTTTCCACCCGGCGTGCCGGCCGCGCCGGCCGAACTGGAGTCGGAATAACCGCCCGCGCCGCCCTTGGCGACCTGTGCAGCAGCGGGGCTGGCAAGCGCCACCGATACCAATGCGGTCGATCCCATCAGCGCGATGCGTATCAACCCTTCACGCCCGCCACGAACCCCGGCCGCGCCGAAACCGGCGTTCGCGATCAATTTCGTCATTTTGGCACTATCCCGCTCAAGCCCGGCAGGACGCCGGGCGCACGCAACCGAAAATTGCGCACCTATTGCGCCTCTTTACGTTTGGTTAGGGATTAGTCATTGGATCAGCGTTCCAACCTGCTGGTACCAGCGTTCCATCCGCTTGATCCATATCAACGAAATCAGGAACGGCTGGCCCGAAAAACGCTGGGCGTGACGCCGAACGATTCCCGAAACTGGCGCGACAAATGCGACGCGTCGCTGAATCCCCAGCGATAGGCGAGATCGCCGATCCTTTCCTGGTTCGCAGGATCGAGCAAGGCGTCGCGTACGCGGTTCAGCCGTTGCGCGCGAATATAGGCCTCAACGCCGCCATCGGCCTCGAACATCCGATACAGCGCCGAGCGCGAAATGCGCAGGGCCGCACACAGGCTCGGCACCGTCAGCGACACCAACCCCAGCCGCGCATCGATTTCGCGCCGCGCCGCGCCCGAGGGATCGCTGTCCACTCCCGGGTTGCGGCGCACGATCGAGGCCGTGCTGTCAATCGCAAGCGCCAACAGGTCGACGACCGTGCGTGCCAGCCGCGGCTGCTGATGATCGAGGAGCGCGGGAAGCGCTTCGCGGAGGTTGAGCAAGTGCCCCACCAGCATCGTCGAACGATCGGGCGGGACCACAAGCCCATGCAAATTGGCGACCTGTTCGAAATGTTCCTCGGCCACCACGCGTGGCAGTGCGAGTTGCATCGATCGTCCCGCCGGAAGATTGACATGCGACGGCTGGGTCATGTCGAGAAACAGTAGCGCGCCGGGCGCCGCGCGGAACGGACGATCGCGCGCGGTGCCGGCAAATTCACCGTCGAAATGCACCCCGACGCCGAGAATATCGATCCCGTCACCGCGCGCCTTTTGCGCCGTGCGATCGAAGGCGCGGGCGGTGCCCGAAGCGTATTGCAGCGTCAAATCGTCGAATTTGATCTGGTCCGCTTCGGTCGAAAACTCGCCGATCGCGCGCGATTCGAACAGGGCCGCCACGCTCGGCCAACCGCGCGTCGCCCAGGCCGCATGGCGCAGATGGGACGGTACGGACTGCGTGTCGTAATGATCGATGGCAATCCGCCGATGGGCGTCTTCCGGGGGGGGAGAAGCGCGCGCGGCATCGGTCGCATCGCGAAATGGTCGACGAGTCATTCCGCGATGTCCTTTACGCGAACAGGACGAGCGCCGCGCAAACTTCACAGCGCCGTCATCGCTTCATGTAGGAGTCAAAATGCCAATGCGCGACTCTTATTATCGAGCGTTTTCAAAACCATTCGCGCCTTGCCGCGCGCGGTGAGCGGCCATGAATGGTGGTCCCGGAGGGACTCGAACCCCCGACGCCCACTTTAGGAAAGTGGCGCTCTGTCCAGCTGAGCTACGGAACCACGCGACTGGCTAGGTACTGACAGCCCCCGCGACGGTCAATTGCACGCTTCGGGCGGTACGACCGGCAGCGGCAGCGGCGCGACGGGGATGCCATCATCGGCCAGCGCCTTGGCCTCGGCTACCGTCGCCTGCCCGTGGATCGGGGCATGATCCTCTTCCCCGTCGTGCATTGCGCGGGCGCGACCGGCGAACGATGCGCCGACCCATTCGGAGCCTTCGAGCGCTTTCGACTGCGCTTGGGCCAGCGCCGCCATCGCCGCTTTCATCGCCGCCGGCGGCATCTGCGCCTGCTGGTTGCCCTTGGCGCCGACATGGGGGGCCATTACCGCCTTGTCGATCGCGCCGTCGCCGCAGATCGGGCAGGCGACCAGATTGCGCGCGCGCTGATCCTCGAAATCGCCCGAGGATCCGAACCACGCTTCGAAAACGTGCGCGTTGGCGCATTTGAGGTCGAACACGATCATGCGCGGACGACGTCCGGGATCGGCCGGCGGTGCCGGAGCGCGGGGACGCGGGCGCGGACATCGTCTTGCTGCGCAGCATCGATCTCGGCGAATGCCAATCCCGGCGCTTCGCCCATGTCGAGAAGCACCTCGCCCCACGGGTCGACCACGAGCGAATGGCCATAGGTCGCGCGGCCATCGGCATGGACCCCCGTCTGCGCCGCCGCGACGACGAATGACGCACCTTCGATCGCGCGCGCCCGGAGCAGCACGTGCCAATGCGCCGCGCCTGTGGGGCGCGTGAACGCGGCCGGCATCGCCAGAAGTGTCGCACCGGCATTGGTCAGCGCGCGATACAGGTCGGGAAAGCGCATGTCGTAACAGATCGACAGCCCGATCGCGCCCACCGGCGTATCGACCACAACCGCTCCATCGCCCGCCGTATAGACCGCGGATTCGCGCCAACTCTCGCCGGTCGGCAGGTCGATATCGAACATATGGAGTTTATCGTAGCGCGCACGGATCGCGCCGGTGTCGTCGATCACGAACCCGCGATTGGCGAACTTGCCGTCGTCGCGGCGCACCAGCAGCGATCCGAGATGAACCCAGATTCGATGTTCGGCAGCAGCGGCGCGGACGGCGGCAAGAACGGGGTCGTCGGCTTCGGCATGAATGTTCGGCGCCGCGCGTTCACGGTCGCGATCGACCAGCCCGGATACTTCGGGCGTGAACAGCATCGCCGCCCCGCCCTTCGCGGCATCGGCGACGGCCTGAACGATCGTCACGGCATTGGCGGCGGGATCGATCCCGCTGGTCATCTGGAGAACAGCGATCCTCATGCGCCAAGCAGCGAATCGAGCCCTCCGCTGGCGTCGAGCGCCGCCAGATCGTCCGAGCCGCCGATATGCTTTCCGTCGATGAAGACCTGCGGCATCGTCATGCGACCGCCCGAGCGCTCGACCATCTCGGCTTTTTTCGGTCCGCCCATCGTCACGTCATATTCGACCGGATCGACGCCCTTCGACGCGAGGAGGTTCATCGCGCGCGTGCAATAGGGGCACCACGCCTTGGTATAGATTTCTACATTCGCCATGACTGAAAAGGTGGAGAGCGTCGGGCAGCTTGTCAATCGAACGGCATCAGTCGAGCGCCCGGTCGATCACGCGCGTCCAGCACAGGATCGTGACCTTTGCCGCTCCGGCCTTGCGCAGCGCGCGGGTGCACGCATCGGTCGTCGCCCCGCTGGTATAGACGTCGTCGACCAGTACGACGTGCTTGCCCTTCGTCCGCGACGAGCGCTTGAGGTCGATCGCAAAGGCAGCGCGGACGGTTTGCGCGCGCTGGCGCGGGTTCATACCACGCAGCGCCGGCGTCCGCTTCAACCGGCGGAGCAGGAGTGGGTCGTGCGCGACTCCACTTGAGCGCGACAGTGCGGCTGCGATCAGCGCCGCCTGGTTGAACCCCCTGCCCCAGATCCGCCAGCGATGCAGCGGCACCGGCACCAGCAGATCGGCATCGTCGGGCATATGCCGCGCCATCAACCGCGCGACCGTCGTCGCAAAGGCAAGTCGCCCGCCATATTTCAGCCTGAGCGCGACGGTCCGCGCCACCGGGCCATAGGCCACCGCCGCACGCGCGCCCGCATGGACCGGCGGCTCGGCAAGGCAGGCGGCGCATTGCGCGTCCGGCCCGCGATCGACATCGAACGGCAGGCAGCAGGTCGAACACCACGGCGCGCCGATAAAGTCGAGCGCGCCCCAGCAATCGACACAGAAACGATGGTCGCCGCGCACCACCGCGCCGCACCCGGGACAGCGCGGCGGAAGCGCCAGCGCCAGCGTATCGGCAAAGAGCTCCCTTACCCCCATGTCGCTCTTGTCGCGCCGGCGCCGCGGCGGCACAAGCGCTGCGGTATGGACTCCCCCGAAATCTTCGACCGGGTCGCGCGGCGGCTTCGCCGCGACCGCGCCGCACCGGATTATGCGCGCCACGATTTCCTGCGCGCGGCGATGCTCGACGGGATTGCCGAGCGACTCGACAGCGTGACGCGCCACTTCGTCGATGTGCTCGATTTGGGCTGTTTCGACGGATCGTTCGTGTCGCCGCCGGGGTCGCGAATCACGCGCGTTGATCCTGGCTCCGACTTTGCGCGCGCGGCGAACGGTATCCAGGCGGATGAGGACCGATTGCCGTTCGCGCCCGAAAGTTTCGACCTGATCGTGTCGGCGGGCGTGCTCGACAGCGTCGGCGACGTGCCCGGCGCCCTGGCGCAAATCCGCCGCGCGCTGCGCCCCGACGGACTGTTCCTGGGTGCCTTCGTCGGCGGTACATCGTTGCCCGCTGCCCGCGCCGCCTTTTTCGCCGCTGAATCGGACCGTCCGGCGGCGCGCTTCCACCCGATGATCGACGTGCGGTCGGCGGGCGACTTGCTCGTTCGCGCCGGGTTCGCCCTCCCCGTCGCCGATAGCGAAACGTTGAGCGTGCGCTATCCGGATCTGTTTCGCCTGATCGGCGACCTGCGCGGAATGGCAGCGAGCAATGTGCTGCGCGGGCGGACGGCGCTGACCAAGCGCGCGATTGGCGCCGCCGCAACAGCATTCGCCGACCAGGCCGATCCCGATGGCCGCGTCTCCGAACGCTTCGACCTGATCTTCCTGACCGGCTGGGCGCCCTCGCCCGATCAGCCGCAACCGGCACGGCGCGGTAGCGCGACCGCGTCGCTGGCATCAGCGCTGCGCCGCTAGCACCTCGGCAAACCAGCGGTCGGCGGGCGGCATCGGCAGGTCGCGCAATTCG
>JAZJYW010000005.1:65053-162441 GCA_040390165.1 Pseudomonadota bacterium
CCCCCGCCTCTCCGCGCCAGTCGCGGACGCGATAGAGCAGCAAGACGAGCCGCCGCTGGCCGCGCGGCTCGCTCGCAAAGGTGACCGGCGCGCAATGCGCCGCGTCGATCCCGATCCCCAGTTCCTCGTGCAGTTCGCGCGCCAGCGCCGCTTTGGGCGTTTCGCCCGGCTCGACCTTGCCGCCGGGAAATTCCCAGAGCCCGGCGAATTCCTTACCTTGCGGACGCTCGGCGACGAGCACGCGGCCGCGTCGGTCGGTTAGCGCCGCCGCAACCACCAATACGATGCCCATTTCCACGCGGCCCTTCCCGGCATTGGGGTTTCGTTAATCATCTCCCCGTACCTCTATGTGCGAGATTGGGGAGCCGTACGCGGCAAAAAAGCGATGAAAACACTGCTACGCCAGCTGGCCCAGTGCCGGAAAGCCGCGACCGCCGTCGAGTACGGCCTGATCGTCGCGCTGATCGTGATCGCGATGGTCACCTCGCTTCAAATGGTCGCCAATACCAACACCGGATTGTGGAACAACGTCAGCAATCAGGTGCAGTCTGCACACTAAGTGACGCGGCCGAAACGAGTTTTCCGCCATTAAGTTTTTCTAAACCCACCGGGCGTAGTGATTCGGACTGCTGGTCCGGGGGCATTCCTGGTTCAGCCGGGTGACTGAAGTAGTTCGAACCACTGGAGACCGGACATGAAGACGATTCGCAAGATTTTCACGAACAAGAAGGGCGCCACCGCCATCGAGTACGGCCTGATCGCCGCTCTCATTGCCGTCGCTGCAATTGCCGCGATGCAGGGCCTGGGCAACCAGCTGAAGACCACGTTCTCGAACGTCTCTTCGAACATGAAGGCTTCGTAAGCTCCAACGCTTACAGCTTGAAAAAGGGAGCGGTGGAACCTCGGTTCCGCCGCTCTTTTTTATGCCGTTAAAGCCGGCCCATCGCCAGGAACTTGTCGCGCCGGTCGAGCTTCAGTTGCTCGGGTGACAGATTGTGGAGGCTGTTGAGCGCGCCCTCCATTGCATCGCCGAGCGACGCAATTGCGGCACCCGGATCGCGATGCGCGCCGCCCAGCGGTTCGTCGACGATGGTGTCGATAATCCCCAGACCTTCCAGGTCCTGCGCCGTCACTTTCATCGCTTCGGCGGCATCGGCAGCCTTGTCGGCGGTGCGCCACAGGATCGACGCGCAGCCTTCGGGCGTAATCACCGAATAGACCGCATGTTCGAACATCAGCACACGGTTGCCCGCCGCCAGTGCGATCGCGCCACCCGAACCGCCTTCGCCCACCACCGCCGCGATCATCGGCACGCTGAGCTTGAGGCAGGCTTCGGTCGAGCGTGCAATGGCTTCGGCCTGGCCGCGCTCTTCGGCCTGCACGCCCGGAAACGCGCCCGACGTATCGACCAACGTCAGCACCGGCAGCCCGAACCGGTCGGCCAGCTCCATCAGGCGGATCGCCTTGCGATACCCCTCGGGCTTGCCCATCCCGAAATTGTGCTTCAGCCGGCTGGCGGTATCATCGCCCTTTTCGTGGCCGATCACCATCACGCGCTGCCCGCGGAAGGTCGCGAAGCCACCGAGGATCGCCTGATCGTCGGAAAAGGCACGATCCCCGGCCAGCGGGATGAATTCCTCGAACAAGCCCGCAACGTAATTCTTGAAATGCGGGCGGTCGCCGTGGCGCGCTACAAGTGTCTTCTGCCACGCGGTCAGCTTCGCGTACGTGCTCTTCAGCAGTGCGTCCGACTTCGCCTGCAACTTGCCGACCTCGGCATCGATATTGATCGCGCCGTCCGCGGCGGTGTCGCGAAGCTCGTCGATCCGGCCTTGCAGCTCGGCGATCGGCTTCTCGAAATCCAGAAAATTAGCCATTGCGCGGCGGTTAAGCCCGCCGTTTGTCCACGTCAACGAGCGGGTGGCGGGTATTGACCAATTCGACCAGCCGTTTGCTGTCGACATGCGTATAGATTTCGGTGGTTGCGATGTCGGCATGGCCCAGCATTGCCTGGAGCGCGCGCAGGTCCGCACCGCCTTCCAGCAGGTGGGTCGCAAAGGCATGGCGCAGGACGTGCGGGCTGACCCGGTCGGGCGGAATACCGGCCTCTGCGGCGAGGCCCTTGATCAATTGATAGAGCCGGATGCGCGACAAATGGCCCTTACCCGACGGGAACAGCCACGCCCGGTCGCTCGCGACATGCTCACGCCACACCGCCACGGCTGCGCGCGCGCGGTCGGAAATCGGCGCCAGCCGCTCGCGCCCGCCCTTGCCCTTCAGGATAATATAGGGCCGGTCGGGGGCGATCGCGTTGCGCGGCAGCGACACCAATTCGGTCGCGCGCAGCCCCGATCCGTAGAGCAGTTCGATCAGGGCGGAGAGGCGCAGATCGTTGGGATCGGGCGGAACGCGCGCCTGACGGTCGGCGATGGCCGCGAACAGGCGTTCGACGTCGGCGTGGCTCAGCACCTTGGGCAGCGGCCGTCGCGCGCCGGGGCGCGGCAGCGCCGCCCCAGGATCGTCGGCACGATGCCCCTCATCGGCCAGAAACGCATAGAATCGCCGGAGCGCCGCCGATTTGCGTGCGACGGTCGATCCCGACAGATCCGCCCAGCCATCGCCCAGCCGCGCAAGATCGGCCGACCTCGCTCGCGCCAGCGCGCCGCCCAGCGCCTGCGACGCCAGCCGCAGGTCGCTGGCATAAGCCGACAGGGTATTCTTCGCCGCGCCGGCTTCGGCAGCCAGCATTTCGAGAAAGCGCTCGATCAGCGCGCGGTCGTCGAGCTGTACGGGCGCGGTCAAACCCGCGTCACGGCCTCGACCGCGACCATTCGTGCCATGGCGCCCAACCCGACGGCGCGGAGCGCGTTGACGATGTGGAACAATGCCTGGGGCGACACGCCGCGCCAGGCGGGTGTCTGCATCCCCACAGCGGCCAGCAACAGCACTTCGCCCGGCCGCCCCGCCGCCGCCGCCCGGTCGATCTTTCGGGTCCAGCTGTTTTCGCCGGCGACATCGACGCCGTAACTCTGCGCGACGCTGGCATCGAGCCGCCCGATCCCGGCCAGCCCGGCGGCGAACATCTTTTGCTGATCGGCACTGCCGCTAAACGCGCCGACATCGCCCGAGCTATAGCGCGTCGTGTCGTCGGGATCGCCGACCGTGATGAGCGCCCAGCCCAGGCTGCCGCGCGTCACCGAATTTTTCCACCGCGACGCCGATCGGTCCATCCCGGCGCTGAACATCGACGCGATCAGATCGTCGCTCCCCTCGGTCGCCCCCGCGACCGGAATCCGCGTCGCGGCCTTCGCGGTCAGCACCAGTCGCCCGTAATGCGCCTGATACCCGGTCGCTTCGCGCCACAGCCCGCGCAACGCGTCGAGCCGCGCATCGCGACCGGATGCGGTATAGGCGTTTTTCAGGTCGCTCGCGACCGCGTTTGCCGCTGTATTCTGATCGTCTCCCGCGTCGATCTGACCGTACAGATCGACCAACGCAGCATTCGACAAGATTCCCTGCGCGGCGGCGATTTCGGCAAATTGCGCGCGTTTGATCGGATCGAGCCGCGGCGACAGCACTTGCCAATAACGCAGCTGGAGCGGTGCACCGTCGAACAGTTCGTCGGGGATCGTCTCACCCGCTGCGGTCGCCAGCCCGAAGCGCCACGTGTCGAGACCGGATACGCTGTTCCACTCGATCGTCACGTCTTGCCGGTTCGAGCCCTGCCCGGCGATCTTTTGCGCGAGCAACAGGTCGATCCCGCTGGCTGTGCGGCTCGCCTGGTTCATCAACGGGGTGAGCTGGCCCGGCACCTGCGACAACCCGGCGCACATCATGCGTGCGAGCACCCAGCCGCGTTCGGGCGAGACCTTCACCGCGCCTTCGGCCAGCGGGCACATCGCGCCGACGTCACCGGTCGCGAGCGCTGCCTGCAACGCGATCTGATAAAGTTTTGGCGTGTAATTATCGGGATCGACCGACTGGACGATCGCGCGCGCGACCACCGGTTCGCCCATCCGCAGCAGCAACCACGCGCGTTCGGCGGCGAAATCGGCGCCGTTGACATGGGCTGGAGTCGACAATGGCTGTACCAGCAGCCGCCGGAGCGCGATCGACACCCAGCGCGAGGCGACAGGCGCATTGGTCAGGCGCATCAAACGCTCGATATAGCGACCATCGGCGGTGCCGAACGCGGCCGGGTTCATCATCCGGTCGGACGATACGATCCCCACCATATCGAGCGACCGCCGCGAATCCTCGGGCAAGGTGTAGCGGCTCAATCCCAGTCCGACCGTCGGCGTCGGGGTGGCGGCGGGCAGGCCCGTTGCCGGGTCGGTCGCGACAGGCGCCGGGGTCGGCGTCACGGATGCTGGCGTAGATGCCGGGCCTGGCGTGCCCGCCGTCGGACTCGTTGCGGTGGCGCTGGGCACCGGGCGCGGTGCCGTGGTCGGCCGCGTCGCCGGGCGCGGCGCCGGCGTCGATGGCTGATCGAACCCCGGCGGCAGGATCGATTCTGGCTTTTGCTGGCCGAGCGCGGGAATTCCCGCACCGGCCAGCGCGACCGCCAGCGCGGTCAGGCCAACGCTAGCCCTGGAGATTCGCAAGCTGGACAGCCTTTTCCACGCGGGTCTGGGACTTTTCATGCGCGCGGTTCGACAGGACGAACAATCCACCACCCAGCACCACGATAATCACCACCAGCACCACCATCATCCGCGACATGCAACTCATACTCTCGTTCAAAACGGACACATTGGCCCGGTCCACAGCTTGTGCACGGGCGCCCGGTGCGCTGTATAGCCCCGAAGCCATGTTGCAAAGCGCCCCCTCACCCCTTTTATGGACCGGCAAGCCGATCGTGCTCGTCGGGCTGATGGGCGTGGGCAAGTCGACCGTGGGGCGCCGGCTCGCCACGCGGCTGGGCCTCCCCTTTGCCGACGCCGATAGCGAGATCGAGATCGCGTCGGGCATGACGGTCGCCGAAATTTTCGAGAAATTCGGCGAGCCCTATTTCCGCGACGGCGAACGTCGCGTGATCGCGCGGCTGGTCGATGGCACGCCCAAGGTCATCGCGACCGGCGGCGGCGCGTTCATCAACGACGATACGCGCGCGCTGATCCTCGATCAGGCCATCGCGATCTGGCTCGACGCGCCACCGCATGTGCTGGCCGAACGCGTGCGGCGGCGTGACACGCGGCCGTTGCTCCGCAACCGCGACCCGCATCAGGTGCTGAGCGAACTGGCGGCAGTACGCAATCCGATCTACGCGCAGGCGCCGATCCGCATCGCCAGCGACCAGGCACCGCACGAATCGGCGGTGGGCTCCATCCTCAAGGCATTGAACCTGTGACCGACATTCCCGTTGCGCTGGGCGATCGTAGCTACACCGTGATGATCGAACGCGGGCTGCTGGGGCGCGCCGGCACGCTGCTCAAGCCGCTGTCCCGGGGGCGGTCGATGGCGATCGTCAGTGACAGCAATGTCGGACCGCATCTGGCAACGCTCCAGACGGCATTGGCGAGCGCCGGCGTGGCCAGCGAAGCGATCGTGCTTCCTGCTGGCGAGGCCACCAAGAGCTGGGCGCAACTCGAAGCATTGACCGACCGGTTGCTCGACCACGGGGTCGAGCGCGGCGACCATGTCATCGCGCTGGGCGGCGGCGTGATCGGCGATCTGGTCGGGTTCGCGTGCAGCATCGTCAAGCGCGGCTGCGGCTTCGTCCAGATTCCTACCACCCTGTTGGCGCAGGTGGATTCGTCGGTCGGCGGCAAGACCGCGATCAATTCGAGGGCGGGCAAGAATCTGATCGGCGCGTTCCACCAGCCGGCCTTGGTGCTGATCGACCCCGACGTGCTCGACACGCTGCCGCTCCGCCAGCAGCGTGCAGGCTATGCCGAAGTCATCAAATACGGCCTGATCGACGATTTCGCCTTCTTCGAATGGTGCGAAGCCAATGGCGAAAAGCTGCTGAACGGCGATCCCGCGGCGCGCGAATATGCCATCGCGCATTCGGTCGGCGCCAAGGCGCGGATCGTTGCCGAGGATGAGCGCGAGACGACGGGCAAGCGTGCTCTGCTCAACCTCGGGCATACGTTCGGACACGCGCTCGAGGCCGAAGCGGGTTTCTCCGACAAACTGCTCCACGGCGAAGGCGTGGCGGCGGGGATGGCGCTGGCGTTCGCGTATTCCGCGCGGCGCGGGCTGTGCAGCGGGCAGGACGCCGAGCGGGTAGCGAAGCATCTGCGCGCGGTCGGCCTGCCCGACGGCGTGAAAGCGGCGGGCATCAGCGCCAGCGGCATCACGCTGGTCGATCACATGCGCCACGACAAGAAAATGGACGCCGGTACCCTGCCCTTCCTGCTCGCGCGCGGGATCGGGCAGACGTTCGTCGATCACTCGGTCGATCTGGGCGACGTGGCGGCGTTTCTGGATGAGCGATAGGAACGGCGCCATCCGCTGACGATCGCCGCCCCCACCAGCGTCTTGATCAACGCGCCGGCCAGATACGGCGCGACGCCGATCGCAAAGGCGCCGCCCAGCCCGATCCGTGCACCCAGCCACAACCAGCCTCCGGTCAAACAGATGAGCGTACCCGCCGTCATCACCGCGATCGCGCCCACCCAGCGATCCGCCACGCCGCTTTCCGTCAGCTGGCCGACACAGAGGGCCGCAATCGGAAATGCGAACAGAAATCCGCCACTGGCACCGGTAAAACGCGCGATCCCCGACGCGCCCTCGGCCAGCACCGGCAATCCCGCCACCGCCAGTACCAGCCACGCCACCACCGTCGCCACGCCCAGTCGCCAGCCATAGAGCGCGCCGATCACCGTCACCGCGAGCGTCTGCAGCGTAATCGGCACCGGCGCCATCGGGATCGCGATGCGCGACGCCAGCGCCAACACCGCGATCCCGGCGATGAGCATCAGCAAACTAAGCAACGGAGAACGGTTCACCCCTTCGCCGCCGCCCATGCCAGCCACAACCAGCCCGCAATGAGCAACGCGCCGCCCAGCGGCGTGATCGGCCCCAGGATCTTGCTCGGGCCGAAAACCGCCATCAGATACAGCGACCCGGCGAAAAACCCGCCGCCGATCACGAAGAGCAAAGCCGGCCCCTTCGCTTCCATCCTCAGCGCGACCAGCGCCGCGACCGCGTGGATCAGTTGATAGTGCCCGCCGGTCTTCAGCCACTCGACCGCCTGCCCGCTCGCACTATGCGCGCCGAATGCGCCGGCGCCCACGGCCATCGCGCCCGCCAGCGCCGCCAGAAGTGCAATCCAGTTCATCGTCCAAATCCCCATTCAGCCAGCATTGCAGGCCCACGATCCACCACCATCGCAACGCCGATCACCAGCGAGGTCAGGCTCAGCAACAACACCGCGCCAGCCGCCATATCCTTGATCGCCTGGATCTCGGGGTGAATGTCGGGGTGCAGATGATCGACCACCCCCTCCAACGCAGCGTTGATCAGTTCGAGCGCCAAAATCAACGCGACGACCAACACGATCAGCGCCCACCATATCGGCGCTGGACGCAGCACGATCAACGCGAACAGCGCGACCCCCGCCATCGTGACTTGCGTTCGAAAACTCTTTTCACGCCGCCACCCTGTGCGCCAACCTTCGATCGCGAAGCCGACGCGTTCGTGGAACGGCCGGTTCTTCACGGCTCCTGCCCCCGGCCCAATTCTTCGGCGGCGGTTGCGGCGGCAGCCGCGTGACGACGGTCGGTCGCTGCGGCGAACCCGGCTTGTTCGTCGGTGGTGATGATCCGGTCGCGCGCGGCGCGCAGGTCGCCGGTTTCGAACTGCACCTTCAGCCGCTCCTTGTCGCGCGCGCGATACATGTCCTCGGCGCGGTCGGCCTCCGCGGGATCGACTTCGATCGCCTCCAGCGCCATGCGGCCCATCTTGATCGCCGATTCCATCACTTCGCGGACCGAGCCGGCAATGGGCGATCCCTTGAGCTTGATCAGCGCACGACGATCATAGGTGCGGGCGAAAATTGACGCCTGCGGGAACGCCTCATGCACGCCCTCGATCAAATCGGCGTCGAGCTGGTCGCCGTCGATGCAAAACAGGATCAACTCTGCCTCATGCGCGCCGGCCTGACGCAGCAGGTCCATCCGCGTGCCGTCGCCATAATAGACCTTCGCGCCGAACTCTCCGGCGACGTCGATCATCTCGATATCGGTGTCGATCAACGTGACCGGCACGCCCGCCGCGATCAACAGTTGCGACACGGTCTGGCCGAACCGACCATAGCCGACGATCAGCGCGTTCGCGCCGTCCGATTTCGGCCCCTCGCGGACGCCTTTGACCGCGGGCGCCTCGCGGAATTTGGCGGTGGCCATCATCAGGAACGGCGTGGTCGCCATCGACAGCGTCACGACCGCGCTGAACAAGCTGACGGCCTGCGACTCGATCAGGAACGCGCGCTGCGCCTGCGCGAACAGGACGAACCCGAATTCGCCGCCCTGACTGAGCAGCAGCCCGAGCGCGAGCGCGCCGCGCCAGTTCATCTTGAACGCGATCCCGATCGCGAACATGATCGCGGTCTTGGTAACGATCAGCGCCAACGCCATGCCGATCACGAACAGCGGCCGTTCGGCGATCACGTGCAAATTGAGCAGCATCCCGACCGCGAGGAAGAAGAGACCGAGCAGAATCGAGCGGAACGGCTCGACATCGGCCTCCAGTTCGTGCCGATACGGCGAGTCCGCCAGCATCACGCCAGCGACGAACGCGCCCAGCGCGGTCGACAAATGGAGATATTCCATCAGCGCCGCGGCGGCGGTGACGGTGAACAGCGCGGCGAACACGAACATCTCGCGCTCGCCCAGATTGCCGATGATCCGGAACAACGGCCGCAGCAGATAGCGCCCCGCCAATACCAGTCCGCCGACCGCCAGCACGGTATAGAGAAACAGCAAGAACCCCGGAGGTCCCATCTTGTCGGCGGGGTTGCGCGACAGGATCGTCACCAGCGTGATCAGCGGGACGATCGACAGGTCCTGAAACAGCAGGATCGCGAACGCGCGTTCGCCGAACGGGGTGCGCATGCGACCGGCGGATTGCAGCAACGGCAGCACCTGCGCGGTCGAGGACAGCGCCAGCGGCAGCCCGAGCACCAGCGCGGCTTGCCATGAAAACCCCGTGACGTGGATGATCAGCGTAATCACCGCGCCGCACGCCGCGACCTGAAGCAAGCCGAGCCCGAATATGTCCTGCTTCATCTTCCACAGGCGCGATGGGTTGAGTTCGAGCCCGACGATGAACAGCAGCAGCGTGATGCCGAGTTCGGCGACGCCGATCTTGCCCTCGGCATCGCCGATCAGGTGGAATGCCTGCGGCCCGATCAGTGCGCCCGCGACAAGATATCCCAGCGTGGCGCCAAGCCCGAGCCGACGGAAGATAAGGACGAACACCAACCCGGCGCCGAGCATGACGAACCCGTCGCGGAGCAACGAACCGTCCATCAGCGTCGTCCCTCGGCCGCTGCGGCAGCGTCGGCGGCGGCCTCAAAGGGAAGCCGGATCGAAGCGTGGCGCGCGGTGACGGGCAAGGCGGGGGTCAGCAGATCGAGATCGGGCCAGTCCGGCGCCGCGCCCCCGCCCGCCAGCCATGCCGTCAGCGAATCGCGTGCAGCCGCCAGTTCGGCAGGGGACTTGCCGACAACATGCGCCGCGAGCAGCGACGACGATGCCTGTCCCAGCGCGCAGGCGCGCACGAGCATCCCGACCTCGCTGACGCGCCCGTCGGCCAGATTGATGTCGACCGTCACGCGGCTGCCGCAAATCGGCGAGCGCTTCTCGGCGCTGCCCATCGCGTCGGGCAATCGTTCGTGATGCGGGATCGACGCCGCCAGCCGGAGGATGTCGGTATTGTAGAGCGGGGCGTTCATTGCGACCGGATGTAGGCGAGGCTTGAGCGCGATGCACCCCTGTTGTTGAACCGGACGGTCTTCGTTCCAACTGTCATCCCGGCCGAAGTGCCGGGATCCGCCGTGCCACAATGGATGGAGTTGCTGTGGGAGACGCAGACCCCGGCACTTCGGCCGGGGTGACGGTCCAGCTATTTTGCCTTTAGCTTAACCTTGCGTGCGGAGGTCGATACATTTGACGGCGCCTGATCGGTCGCCGCTTCGTCCAAGTCGTTTCCTATCGAATCGCTGACATTGTCATCGCCGAACACCGGCTTGCCCGCGCGCCGTCGGCCCACGAAATCGGCGACATAGGCGCTGGTCGCGTTGAGCAAGGGGTAGGTCCGCGATTTGGTCAGCCACGCCGGTCGATTCTTCCCCCCGCCCCATGCCGTGTCGGTCACCAAAACCACCAGCAGGAACCCGAGGCTGGCAAGGATCAACCCCTTGAGCATCCCGAACCCCAGCCCCATCGCGCGGTCAAGCGGCCCGAGGATCGACTGCCGCGTCCGCGCGCCGAGCGATTTGGCGAGCATGCGGCCACCGAACCAGGCAATCCCTGCGATCAGCGCGAACGCCAACACAGCCGCGCCCGATTCGGTCCCAACAAGCCCGGTCAACGCGGTGGTGGTCGGCGCATGGATCAGCTTGAGCGCGATCACGACGAACACCCACGCGAACAGCGACAGCACTTCGGTGACGAAGCCGCGCATCCAACCCAGCCCGGCAGTGATCGCCACCCCCAGCAGAACGACGATATCGAGTGCGGTCAGACCCATGACCGCCCGGCTAGCCGCGCCCGAGCATATGGTCAACGAGCGCGCCGAGCGTCTTGAACCCGTTAATCCTCATTCCGCCCTCCGGCTTCATCGCCGCCGGACCCAGCGCGCGGTCGAACCCCAGCTTGGCCGATTCCTTCATCCTGAGCGGAGCATGCGCGACCGGGCGAATTTCGCCCGACAGCGCGATTTCGCCGAACACGACCGCATCGGACGGCACCGCGCGTTCGCTCAGCGCCGAAATCAGCGCTGCCGCGACCGCCAGATCGGCCGCCGGATCCTGCACGCGATACCCGCCCGCGATGTTGAGATAGACTTCGCAGGTCGAGAAACTGAGCCCGCAGCGCGCTTCGAGCACCGCCAGGATCATCGCCAGGCGCCCGGAATCCCACCCGACCACCGCGCGCCGCGGCGTCGCGCCGCTCGCCAGCCGCACGACCAACGCCTGCACTTCGACCAGCACCGGTCGCGTGCCTTCCAATGCAGGAAACACGGTCGCGCCGGTCATCCCTTCCTCGCGGTGCGTCAGGAACAGCGCCGACGGGTTGGCGACTTCGCTCAAACCCCCGGTTTCCATCGAGAACACCCCGATCTCATCGGTGCCGCCGAAACGGTTCTTGATCGCGCGCAGGATACGATATTGGTGGCTGCGCTCGCCTTCGAAGCTGAGCACGGTGTCGACCATATGTTCGAGCACGCGCGGCCCGGCGATGCTACCGTCCTTGGTCACGTGCCCGACCAGCACCACCGCCGTGCCGCGCTCCTTGGCGAAGCGGATCAGTTCCTGCGCCGACGCGCGCACCTGACTGACCGTGCCCGGCGCGCCTTCGATCAGGTCCGAATGCATCGTCTGGATCGAGTCGATCACCAGCAACGCGGGCGGCTTGCCCTGCCCGAGCGTGGTCAGGATATCGCGCGTCGAGGTCGCCGCCGCCAGTTCGACCGGCGCGTCACCCAGCCCCAGCCGCCGCGCGCGCAGCCGGACCTGGTCGGCGGCTTCCTCACCCGAGACGTACACCACCCGCTCCCCGCGTCGCGCCAGCTGCGCCGCGGCCTGGAGCAGCAAAGTCGATTTCCCGATCCCCGGATCGCCGCCGATCAGCGTCGCGCTGGCTTCGACAAACCCGCCGCCCATCGCGCGGTCGAGTTCGGCAATTCCCGTTGCCAGACGCTCGGGGAGCGTCACTTCGGTGTCGAGCCCGATCAGCGTGATCGACCGACCGCCCGACTGAAGGTTATGCTTCGCCTGGAACGGCGTGACGTTGCCGCCCGCTTCTTCGATCAGCGTGTTCCACTCGGCGCAATCGGCGCACTGCCCCTGCCACCGCGACACGACCGAGCCGCAGGCCTGACAGACGTAGCGCTTGTTGAGTTTGGCCATGTGCGAGGCGTAGCCGAAACGGAACAGGAAGGGAACGGATTATTCGAAGGGCCCCGGGGGCTTGCGGTAAACCGTCAGCCGCCGTCCAAAAACACACTGATGCAGGTTAATAACCTGAATTTGCAGCCAAAATAGTCGGCTACGTTAACGTGGGATTCGCAATTTAGGGGTCAAGATCGAGCCATAAGGAACGATAACAATGCAACGGCTCGTGTACATCAGCACCGCGCGGAAGGCTCTGGAGCAGGGCGACCTCAAAACGATCCTGCGCGCCTCGCGCCGCAACAACGCGGCTGCGGGCGTATCGGGTTTGCTGGTCGCCGGAGGGCGCCGCTTCCTGCAATTGCTCGAGGGTCCGGCGGACAGTGTCGCAACGGTGTTCGAACGGATCAAGCGCGATCCCCGGCACTTTGCCGTCGTCATCCTGTCCAGAAAAGAAGTCGAGCAGCGGCTGACCGCGCAATGGTCGATGGGGTTTCACTCGGCGCCGGTTGCTGGCGGCGATCAGCGCGCTTTGCCGGATCTGGTCAGCGAGCTGGTTGCCGGATTCGACGATCCGGTGCTGCATGCCGAATTTACGCAATTCGCGATCCGACACGCGGTCGCCTGAAACGATACGGCCCGCCATTGACGGCGGGCCGTTGAACGTCAGCGACAGCGGCGCTTGGCGGTGATGGTGCGGTCGATCGCGCGACCACCCAGCGCGCCTGCGACGGCGCCTCCAGCGGTGCCCAGCAGGCCGTGCCCGAGCACGCTCCGCCCGACCAAGGCGCCGCCGACGCCGCCGGCGACCAGGCCTGTCGTGCCACTGGAGCGGGTGCAGCGTCGCGCCTTGCGATACGATTTGCCGCTGTAATAATGCTTCTTCGCCTGCGCCTGGCTGGCGGGCAGCGTCATCGAGGCGGGGATCGCCAACGAGAGAGCACCCAACGTCATCATCAATCGTCGCATCTGATCTTCCTTTATTGTAAACTCGGTCTGTGAGGCGCCAACGCGCAACCGTGGCGAATAGTTTCGTTACATGTCCGGTACCGCCGGGCCCGGTCGTGCGTTTCGGTACGCTATGGCTTATCTGACCCAACCTGAACGACGGCTTGATCGGGAAAGCGTGACCGGCGCGGTGAGCGCCGCGATGGTCTGCGGTGCGATCGGATATGTGCTGATCGCTGGATTGCAGGTGGGCTTTCCCCGCGCCGTGCGCGATCCGCTGTCACTGTTCGCGATGGCGCCGCCCCCACCTCCCCCGGCACCACCGCCCGTGGCCCAGCACAAAAAGAGCGTCAGGAAAGAGGGGGCTGCGTCCCCCGCCAATCTGCGCGCGAATCCGACCGAGCTGGTCGCGCCTCCACCGCCCGCTCCGATGCCCCCTCCCCCGCTCGCCGCCGCGCCCAAGGCGGGCACCGGCACGGCTCCGTCGGCCGGTGCGGCACCGGTTCCGGGTCCCGGGACCGGCGCGGGGGGCCACGGCAACGGCTCCGGCAGCGGCACATCGGGCGACGGAAGCGGCGGCGGTGGCGAAACGCCGCTGCGCTGGATCAAGGGTAGCATCCGCGATTCGGATTATCCGCGCGCCGCGCTCAGGGCCGGGATCAGCGGCACGGTGGGGCTGCGCTTCACCGTCGGTGTCACCGGCCGCGTGACATCGTGCACCGTCACGCGCTCCAGCGGCAACCGCGAGCTCGACACGACGACGTGCGACCTGATCATGAAGCGCTTCCGCTACATCCCGACCCGCAACGCGCGCGGCGAGGCGATCCCCGACGAAGTCACGGGCGAGCATGTCTGGGAAACGCTGCCCGCGCCGCCGGGATCCGAGCCGGACGAGTAGCGGCGGTCAGGCGGGTCGCGCCGGGATCGTCAGCCCCTTCTGCACCGCCGGTCGCGCCAGTCCGAGCTCGAGCCACGCCGCGACGTTGGCGAAGCCGTCGAACCCGACGATCTCGCGCGCTTCATAAAAGGTGATCACGTTGCGCACCCACCCCAACGTCGCGATGTCGGCGATGGTGTACTGGTCGCCCATGATCCATTCGCGCCCGGCCAGCCGCGCGTCGAGCACGCCGAGCAGGCGTTTGGCCTCCGCGACATAGCGGTCGCGCGGGCGCTTATCCTCGTAATCCTTGCCGGCAAATTTATTGAAGAACCCCAGCTGGCCGAACATCGGGCCCAGCCCGCCCACCTGCCACATCAGCCAGGCAATCGTTTCCCAGCGCGCCGCCGGATCGGCGGGGATGAACTGGCCGGTCTTGTCCGCAAGATAGAGCAGGATCGCGCCGCTTTCGAACAAGCCGATCGGCTTGCCGCCCGGCCCGCCGGGGTCGATGATCGCCGGGATCTTGCCGTTCGGGTTCAGGCTCTCGAACGCGGCCGATTTCTGATCGTCCTTCGCGAAATCGACCAGATGCGCTTCGTACGGTACCCCCAGCTCTTCGAACATGATCGTGACCTTCACCCCGTTGGGTGTCGGCAGTCCGTAATATTGGATGACGTCCGGGTTCGCCGCCGGCCATTTGTTCGTGATGGGGAAATGCGAAAGGTCGGCCATGTCTGATCTCCTGCTCGGCGCAGCAGATAGATAGGCAAGGCCGACGCACACCGCTATGGGCCGGTGATGCAACCGAGCGACCTCCGCGTGGCCATGTTCAGCGGGAACTATAATTACGTCCGCGACGGCGCCAATCAGGCGCTGAACAAGCTTGTCGGGCATTTGCTCGACCGCGGGGTACAGGTTCGCGTCTATTCGCCGACCACCGACAAGCCTGCCTTTCCGCCGACCGGCGATCTGGTCAGCGTGCCGGGCGTGCCGCTGCCCGGCGGGCGCGACGAATTCAAGCTTGCATATGGCCTGCCCGCCAAAACGCGCCGCGACCTAGAGGCCTTCAACCCCAACATCGTTCACCTGTCGGCACCGGACTGGCTCGGGCATCGCGCGCTGACCTGGGGGCGCAAGCGCGACATTCCCACGTTCATTTCGATGCACACGCGGTTCGAAACCTATCCGCCTTATTACCATATCGGCTTCGTCGTGCCGCTGGTGATCCGCCTCCTGACCCGCTTCTACAACCGCGCCGATCAGGTCGTCGTACCGGCGCCCTCTTCCGGCGAGCTGTTACGCGGCTGGGGTGTCACGACGCCGATCGACATCTGGTCGCGCGGGATCGATCACGACCGCTTCAATCCGACGCGGCGCAGCCTGGAATGGCGCCGATCGCTGGGCATTGCCGATGACGAAGTCGCGGTCGGTTTCCTCGGACGGCTCGTCCTCGAAAAAGGTCTCGATATCTTCGCCGACGTGGTCAACGAACTGACCCGGCGGGGCGTGAAGCATCGCGTGATGGTGATCGGCGAAGGCCCGGCGCGCGACTGGTTCGCCGAACGCGTGCCCGAAGCGGTGTTCACCGGGTTCCAGAGCGGCGATGCGCTGGGCCGCGCGGTCGCGTCGATGGACGTGTTCTTCAACCCCAGCGTGACCGAGACGTTCGGCAACGTCACGGTCGAAGCGATGGCGACCGGCGTCCCGGTGGTCGCAGCGCGCGCCACGGGCGCAATGGATCTGGTGCAGGACGGCGTTACCGGCTTTCTGGTTCCGCCGCGCGATGTCGGCGCCTATGCCGATGCGATCGGGCGACTGGCGCAGGACGATGAACTGCGCCGCGCGGCCGGGCTGGCCGCGCACGAATCCGCCAAGCCGTACGAATGGGACCCGGTCAACGAAGTCGTCGTGCAGAGCTATCTGGATTTGATCGCGCGCCGTAGCGCCTGATCGCTCAGGTCGCGGGCTTCCACAGCCGTTCGTCTTCGGCGACGCGCAGCACGTCATACGCCGCCTGAATCGCCTGAAAGCGCTTGGCTGCCTCGGCATCGCCGGGGCGCAGATCGGGATGGTTTTCCTTCGCCATCTTGCGCCACGCGGTGCGGACCTGATCGAAACTGGCATCGGGTTCGAGCTCGAACAGATCGAGCGCACGCATTTCGTCGCGCGATCGGCTGCCGTCGCCCGGGCCGGCCCAGCTGTGGTGCTTCGATTCGGCGTAGCCGTTGGCGGTCCGCGTCTCGGCCGCCTCGCGCTCCGCGGCTTCTTCGGCGGTCAGCCCTTCGAAGTAGTTCCAGCCGCGATTATATTCACCCGCATGCTGTTGGCAGAAATACCAGCGCTCCGGACTGTTGGGCGATTTCGGCGCGGGGCAATCGCCCTTTTCGGTGCAGCCATGCCGGTCGCACAGCTTGACCGTCGTCGCCTCACGCGAAGATCCATAGCTGCCCCAGCGAGGGAAGCCCCAATTATCGGTTCGGGTCGCGCGTGCCATCGGGGCGACATAGGGGATGAGCCCGGGAGCGCAAGCGTGGTCAGCGTCTCATCACGAAGCGCACGCGCTGCGTGATGCCGCCGCACGCCAGCCCGCCGCCGGGTCGATAGGTCTTTTCGTACCGCGCGGTGCGGAAGGCATCGCTGCCGGCGCCGGTGAAGATGAACGGCGGGTAGGAGATTACGGCGCGGGGATTGAGCGTCTTGCCATCGGCGGTGAGGTCGAACTGCACCGACACCCATCCTTCGAAGCCCCACATCCTCGCAGCGTCGGGGAACGTGCCGCCAAAGCTGACCCGACGGGGCGTCGAATCGACCAGCGAACATTGATCGGCAGTGGTGCCTGACTTGGCAAAGGCGGCCTGGGCCGCTGCGAGCTTACCGCGCTGGGTGTAGATCGCCGCCGCGCGGATCAGCGCGCCGACGCGCAGACCGTCATCCTTCGCCAGCGCCGGATCGTTGGCGACCAGATCGAGTACCGCGAGGCTGCGATCCTTGTCATAGGTTCGGGCGATGTCCGCCATCGCCAGGCGCAGCGCCGATCGAGTCTTTACATCCTCGGCATAGGGCCCGGTCGTCGCTGCTGCCTCAAGCATCCGAAAATAGGCGCGTCCGCCCCAACTGTCGCTCGATTGGCTAAACCATGCGGCAAGATCGGCCGAAAGACGCGCACTCGGCGGCGCCTTGTTGGCGACCAGTATCGCCGCTTCGCGCTGCGCGAACTTGCCGCGTTCGTCGCGCGGGGTGACGGTGTTGACCCACAAAGCGTGAAGCACGGGGACCAGTGCCAGCGAGTCCTTCCCCTTTGCCGCTTCGATCTCGGCGAGTTGTCGGCGCTCGATCGGGAGCAGCGCCGCGTCCGAACCTTCGCGCTTCAGCGGCATGTCGATTTGATTCTCGACGAGCCACGCCGCCAGCGACTTATCGAGATAGTCGCGGAGCGACGGTTTCGGGAATTCGGTCGAACAGCGCAATTCCACGCGCGCCCGGTTCCGGAAGAATCGCGGGAGGGCTTTGACTTGTTCGGGAGCCCATGACCAGTTGCGCACCGCCCGAGCAAAGGCGAGCCCGACCTTGCCCCCGCGCGACGCATAAACCGGCGAGGCGAGGACAACCGTCCCGTCATCGCCGATCGAAAATTCGACCACGCCCATATCGTCCGGCTGAAGGTCGGAATCGCCGCAATCGGGTGGAGTCATCTGTACCGCGGGGTCGAACGACCCGGTGTCGAGCCGGCCGGCCCCGGTATAAGCCATATATAGCCGGGCATCGGTGAGATTGCCGAGCAGCATGGAGGCGATGGCATAATTGGAGCGCGCGGCGACGTCCGCCAGATCGGTTTTTGTGGTCAATCCGCCGAGCAGCTTTACCGCTTCCCCGGCGGCGACACGCGCACCGGCGAAGTCACCACGGTTGAGCTTCAACTGGCTCTCGACACGTTTGAGAACGGCCTTCGACGGATTGTCGATCGAGGCATCCGCCAGATAGGGCTGCGCGCGGGCCAGATCCCGCAGTGCCGCGTCCGAATCAACGAACGTCTCGGTCTCGATCAGACCGCGCAGCGACGCCAGGTGCTCGATCGGCGAACTCGCCTGACCATCGGCGAGCCGGTAATTCTCTGCCGCCGTCGCATAATCGAGCGAAATCTCGGCGATCTTGGCGATCAGGGCATAGGCTTCGAACCGGTCCGCGCGCAGCATCGGGTCGCTCGCCGGCAACAGCGTGAGCCCGGCTTTCGCCGCTGCTACCGCATCGTCGCGGCGATCGAGCTGATACAGGACCTGCGCCTTGCGCAGCCGGACGATGGCCAGACTGCGCGGCCGGTCGGCGACGCGCTTTTCGAGTTTCTCCCACGCCGCCAGCGCGTCGGGCAGCTTGCGCCCCTCGGTCAACGCGACTGCGGCGTCGAATTCCTGCTGCACCGTGAGCGTCGCGGGTGGCGTATCGGCCGCGCCCAATAGCGGCGCCATCGCCAGAATCGACAGGCTGAGCAGCAGCGACCGCATCTCTCGTCTCCCCCGTTTTCCCGGCAGCCTAACTGACCTTAATTGCAAACAAAAGTAGTGCCAGAGGGTCTGTAAGCCGGGTTCTGTCCTCACGCCGAGACGCGATGTGCGACCATTCCTCTAGGACGACGCTTGCGCGCCGCCTCAAGCAACCAACCCGGACGACAGGTGGGAACACACCTATACGCCGTCCCTATTCGGTCTTGCTCCCGGTGGGGTTTGCCGTGCCGCCCCTGTTACCAGGCGCGCGGTGCGCTCTTACCGCACCCTTTCACCCTTACCGTCACCCCGAAAGGATCGGGCGGTCTGCTCTCTGTGGCACTTTCCCTGGGGTCGCCCCCGCCGGGCATTACCCGGCACCGTCGTTCCATGGAGCCCGGACTTTCCTCGCGGTACTTACGCACCCCGCGGCCGCCCAACCCTCTGGCCCCGGCAGGCTTAGCGGCGCAGCGCGGCAATTGCTACCGTACGCAGTCTTGCGAATGTTTGCGCCTGTTCGCTTTACATATGCTAAGTGGGCGTTGCGCAACACGCGCCGCAGGGATGGCTTTCGCTTCGCGAGCCTCTGATGGCCAAGGGTGACGGCCATGGAACTACACAAGACGGTCCTGCCCGTCGCGGCGATGAGTCTGGCGGCGGCACTGATCGAATCGTCCCCGGTTCCGCTGCTGCTGCTCGACGATAAGCTCATCCTGATGGGGGCCAGCGGATCGTTCTGCGAAACTTTCAACCTCGATTCCAAAGACATCATCGAAAAGAAGCTCTCAGCCATCGGTGATGGCGAATGGGACGTTCGCCAGCTTGAATCGCTGTTGATGGCGACGATCGCCGGTTCCGCCGACATCGACGCGTATGAGATGGACCTGGTCCGCAACGGCAGGACGCCGCGCCGACTCGTGCTGAACGCACACCGACTCAATTATTTCGATGCCGAACACGTGCTGGTCGCGCTCGCCGTAACCGACGTGACGCAGGCCAGGATCGCGGAAAAGCTGAAGGACGATCTGGTCCGCGAAAAGCAGGTTTTGCTTCAGGAACTCCAGCATCGGGTTGCCAACAGCCTGCAAATCATCGCCAGCGTGCTGATGCAAAGCGCCAAACGCGTGCAATCGACGGAAACGCGGGATCATCTGCGCGACGCACACAACCGTGTCATGTCGATCGCCTCGCTCCAGAAACAGTTGACCGCGTCGACCTTGGGCGATGTCGAACTGAAGACCTATTTCGCCGATCTGTGCCGCAGTATCGGCGCGTCGATGATCTCGGATCACGACAAACTGACGCTGACCGCGACGGTCGATGGCAGTGTCGCCAGCCCCGATGTCTCGGTCAGCCTGGGTTTGATCGTGACCGAGCTGGTGATCAACGCGCTCAAACACGCCTTTCCCGGGCGCACCCAGAGGGGGGCAATCACGGTCGACTATTTCTCGCATGGCGCCAGCTGGAGCCTGATGGTCGGCGACAATGGCGTCGGCATGCCCAAAGGCGGCACCGCCGCGACACCGGGCCTCGGCACCGGAATCGTCGATGCACTGGCGACCCAGCTGGGCGGAAAGGTCGTCGTCACCGACCGTCACCCGGGTACGATGGTGTCGATCACGCACGCATAAGAGCGCGCTATTCGTCGCCCTGTGGCTTGGGCAGCAGCAGTGCCAGCAAAATGCAGCGGCACTCGCCATCGATTTCGCCGTCGATCAGTTCGGGGCGAAAGCGCCGCTGGAACGCGACGACCGCGGCGAGCTTGTCGGTGACCTCGTAGCCGAACCGCTCAAGCGCCAGCAGGAAGCCGGCGTCGGTCCACAAGGGATCCATCAAGTTTTTCGTCGGGCGCGGCATCGCGAGGCGCACGCGCGCGAGGCGCCACCACGGGAACAGTTCGCCCGGATCCTGCTTGCGCGTCGGCGCGATGTCCGAATGGCCGACGATATTACCGCGCGTGATGCCGTAGCGGTCCTTGATCTCGCTCACCAGCGGGATCAGCGCGTCGATCTGCGCTTCGGTATAGTCGCGATAGCCGAATTCATGTCCGGGATTGACCAGTTCGATCCCGACCGAGGCGGAATTGATATCGGTAATCCCGCGCCAGTGCGCCTTGCCCGCATGCCACGCGCGTTTCCCTTCATCGACCAGCCGGTGGACGGTTCCATCCTCGTCGATCAGATAATGCGCCGACACCTCGGCGGCTCGATCGCATAGCCGCGCCAAGGCCTCCCCGGCGCTTTGCATGCCGGTGTAATGCAGCACGATCATCGTGACCGGCAGCTGACGCTCGTTGAAATTGGGCGACGGGGTCTCGACGATAGGCACGCGGTTGAATTGCGGCGAACGCGCCCGAAAGTAAACCTATGCTGCAGCGGCGCAGTCGATGACGGGCTCGTACAGCCCGCGATAGCGCGGACTCGGCCGAAACGCGTCCGATTGCCCGATCACCGTCTCGCCCGCGCCGAGCACCAGCACGCCGTCGGGGCGCAATGCCTGGACCAGCCGATCGAGCACGCGGCGGCGCAGATCGACCGAGAAATAGAGCAGGACGTTGCGGCACAGGATCACGTCGAAGCGCCCGATCGGCAGCCGATCGGCGACGAGGTTCACCTTGCGGAAGGACACCATCCGGGTCAGCCCCGGATTGGCCACCCAGTCGCCATCGACCGTGTCGAACCATTGCATCATGCGCCGCACCGGCAGGCCGCGCTGGATCTCGAACTGGGTAAAGCGCCCCGCCCTGGCGCGGCTGAGCGCCGATTCGGATACGTCGGTGGCGATGATTTCGGGCATATGTTCGTCGATCTTTTCGGCGAACATCATCGCCAGGCTGAGCGGCTCCTGCCCAGTCGAGCAGCCCGCCGACCAGATTCGCGGGCGCCGGGTTGCAGGAATATCGCTGACCGCTTGGTCGATCAGGTCGAACACCGCGGCGTCGCGGAAGAACGAGCTTTCCTGATTGAGCAATTCATCGACGACGCGATCGGCCAGCGCGCCGCGCTGGTCGAGCCGGACGGCGGCGGCGAGCGACTCGAGCGAATCGTGCCCGGTTTCGCGCAGAATCGTCTTGAGCGCGGTTTCGATCCGCCAGTTGCGGTTGCTGCTCATCTGCTGGCCGGTGCGCGCTTCGAGCAGGGCGACGAACTCACCGACAGCGCCGGCCAGCGAGGGTGTCAGCATGAAGGACGCCGCCGGTTGGCGATCAACTGGCCGATTTCATCGGGCGGCAGGATCGCATCGGCGATCCCGCGCGCGACGACCGCGCCGGGCATGCCCCATACCACCGACGACGCGCGATCCTGCACCACGACGCTGCCGCCGATCGCCGACAACGTCGCGGCGCCGATCGACCCATCGCGGCCCATCCCGCTGAGCACGACGCCCAACGAGCGCGCGCCGAACACGGCCCCGACCGATTCGAGCATCGGGTCGACCGAGGGCATGCAGCCGCTGATCGAGGGCGCGGTGGACAACCGGATCGCCGCTCCGTCGCCGATCGAGACGCAACGCATATGCGCGCGACCCGGCGCGATCAGGACGCGCCCCGGGCGAATGCGGGCGTGATCGGTCGCGACCTCGCACGGGCGCCCGGCCAGCACCGCCACCTGCGCCGCGAAATAGGGCATGAACGATTCGGGCAAATGTTGCGTGATCAGGATCGGCAGGCGGAAATCGGCGGGCAGCGCGCGGAGTAACTGGCTGAGGGCGTGGATCCCGCCGGTCGAGGCGCCGATCGCGACGACGTCGAAATCGTCGCCCGGCGCAGGTCGCGCGGCGGGCGTGCGCGGCGCGACGATCTCGTCGGCATCGAACAAGCGGTCGAGCTTTTCGTGGAGCAGGTCGGAGAATCGCCCCGCAAACGCGCCGACCTCGGGCTTTACCAGCGTATCGGCCGCACCCAGCGCGAGCGCCTGCACGGTGGCCGCGGCGCCTTCGCCGCACGCCGACGACACGATCAGCACCCGTGCGCCGTGGCTGGCCGCGATCAGGTCGGGCAGCGCGGTCAGCCCGTCGACTCCGGGCATTTCGATGTCGAGTAGGATCACGTCGACCCGCTTTTTGGCGAGAAACGCCAGCGCGCCCCGCGCGTCGGGTACCGCTCCCGCCACGATAAACCGTCCACCGCCATCGACCGCGCGCGCAATCACGGCGCGCGCGACGATCGAATCGTCGACGATCAGAACCGACGGCGGTTCGGAGATTTCGGGAATATCGGCAGGCAGCGTGGCCATGTCGGGTGATACCGGGGTCGTGCTGCGATCAGGCCATGCCGACGATCTGGAGCTTCGATTCCAGCGTGTCGCGGTCGAACGGCTTCATCACATATTCGTCGGCACCCGCTTCGATCGCGGCGCGGATATACGCCATCCCGTTCTCGGTCGTGCAGAAAACCACTTTGGGGCGGCTCGACAGGGCGGTTTCGCGCAGCGCGCGCAGAAAATCCATGCCGCTCATCACCGGCATGTTCCAGTCGAGCAGGATCACGTCGGGGACCGAATTCAGGCAGCTGTCCAGTGCTTCGCGCCCGTCGGCGGCCTCGCTCACCTCGAAATTGAGCGTTTCGAGGATATGGCGGGCGACCTTTCGGATCACCTTCGAATCATCGACAACCAGACACGTCTTCATCACCGAAACACCCTGTAATATGGCCCGAATTTAGGAAGTAACCGCAAAGCGTGAGCGGCGGGTTAATTGATCGACATGGAATCGACCGGCGGACCGTGGATTAGCGCGGTCAGGTCGATCACCAAAATCGGCTCGCCGTCGCGTTCAACTTCGCCGCACCCGGCCTGACGCCAACCAGCATCGAGCGCGATCCCCGCGGGCAGCGCCGTCGAGGCGAACGGCGCCACATCTTCCAGACTGTCGACCAACACCGCATAATGGTGCCCATCGACCACGGTGATGATCGCGCGATTGCCCGTAATCGCCAGCTTGGGCAGCCCCAGCGCGGCGTGCGCATCGATCACCGTCACGACCCGGCTGCGCAGCGCCGCCAGCCCGCGAATGTGCGGCGCGGCGCGCGGCGTCGGGGTGACCGACCCGATATCCACCACCGATTCGACCTGGCTCGAATCGATCGCAACGCCGCGACCGGCGATATGCGCGATCAGGAAAAGCTGTTCGGTCATGCCGCCTCCACGCGCCGGGCGACGGCCGCCAGCAAGCCCGCCCGATCGTAGCGATAGACGCGATCGTTCTTGCCGATGTCGCGCCGGTCGTTGCTCAGGCACACTATGCGACCGTCGTCACGGACCGATTGATCGGTGGTCAGGATCACCGCCGGTTGCTCGCCATCCTCGGCGCGCGTCGCCACGCGGTATCCCGCCGATTCGAGCACGGGCTTCAGAAAGGTTGCGATCCATCCGTCGGATGCGCTGTCGATCAGGCATAACGGCGCGCCGGGCCGGGTATTTTCGCCCGCTTCGGCCCCCAGCAGCCATTGCGGATCGATCAGTTCGACCTGTTCGTCGTCGATCGTGAACACGCCCAGAATAGCGCCCGGCATCGCCGAGGGCGATATCTCCACGGGCAGTGTGATGATATCGATCGGCTCGGCGATGGCATAAGCGATTTCGGAATCGCCATCCTTGATCCGCAATACGGCGAGTTCGCCGCGACCGTCGAGATCGCCCAACATCGCAAGCGGGATGATCCGGCCGTCGACCAGCAACCGCATCCGCCCGCCCGTGAAGCGCGCCGTATCGGCGGGGACGGTCTCGACCCGATCGATGATCGCCAGCGGCACCGCGCGGCGACGACCGTCCAGATCGTCGAACAGCAACGCCTCGACCTTTGGACCCAGTTCCTGAGTCACTTCATCCTCATCGTGCAATGCTTCGTGCGCAAAGCTGATCCCGACTTCTGCCGCGATCCCGGCGCAATCGAGCAGCAGCATCGGCGACCCGCTGTCGGGCAAGGTCTGACCGGCGTAGATGCCCGTCGCCATCACGGCGGGCGAGGCCGGCTTGATGACCAATTCTTCGTGATCGAGCACCGAATCGACGGCGATGGCAAAGCTGCCTCCGCTCGCGCTGATGATTGCGAGCATGTCGGCAGAAGCAGGATCGGCCTCGCACAGCCCCAGCAACGCGCCCAGATCGATCAGCGGCATGCGCCTATCGCGCACGGTCGCCACGGCGGTATCGCCCAGCATATCGACGCGGATCGTATCGCCGCCGACATGGACGATCTCCTCGATCGCCTGGCGGGTGACCGCGAAGCGCTGCCCGGCGATGCCAATAACGATCGCGGGAATGATCGACAACGTCAGCGGCACATGGATCAGGATACGCAGGCCACGACCGAGCGAATTGACCAGTTCGATCCGACCGCCAATCTGTTCGATATTGGCGCGCACCACGTCCATGCCGACCCCGCGGCCCGAAATCGCGGTGACTTCGTCCTTGGTCGACAGACCGGGCTCGAAGATCAGCTCGAGCTTGCCGCGCTCGCTCAGCGCCGACAAATCGCGGCCCCGGGTCTGCCCGGAGACGGTCAATTTGTGCACCAGTCGCTCGGTGTCGATCCCGCGCCCGTCATCGGCGATTTCCAGGATGATCTGATTGCCCGACTGGCGCGCGGAGACGACCAGACGACCGGCCTCGCGCTTGCCCGCCGCCCGGCGTTCCTGAGCATTTTCGATGCCATGATCGATCGAATTGCGAATGATATGGACCAGCGGGTCACGCATCATCTCGATCATCTCGCGATCGAGTTCGACGTCGGCGCCTTCGATCACAAGCTGCACCGACTTCCCGACCTCGGCGGCGGTATCGCGCACCATGCGCGGCAGCGCCGAAAACAGCGCGTCGACCTTCTGCATGCGGGTCCGCGTTACGGTATCGCGCATTTCGGCGACGGTCAGCGACAGACGGTCGAGCGCAGCTTCGACGATCGGATCGACATGCCGGTCGCGCATCCGGCGCGCCAGTTCGTTGCGCGCCAGCACCATGTCCGACATGCCGCTCATCATGCGATCGAGCAGGTCCGTGGCAAGCCGCACGCTGCGTTGCGCGACACGTTGCGTAGCGGGCGCTTGCTGCGCGACCGGCGCGGCCGCTTCGGCACCAGCATCGAGCGCGGCGATCAGCAATTCCTCACCTGTATCGTCGAGCGCCGCACCGACGTCGATCGCCTCGACGATTTCGCCGATCCGGTCGACGATGGCGAGCACAGCGTTGACCAGCGCCACGTCGGGTGCGCGTTCACCCGCACGCACGGCAGCCAGCACGTCTTCGGCGGCGTGGCTCAGCCGGGCAAGACGCGGCAAATCCAGAAAACCGCAGCTTCCCTTTACCGTGTGGACGAACCGAAAGATGTGATCCAATCGCGCGCGATCGGTGGGATCGGCTTCCCACAACACGATCTCGCCCGAAAGCGCCTCTAGCGTCTCTCGGGTTTCAGCAATGAATTCCTGGAGCAGATCGTCCATATTCCCCCGGGCGTGGTGCGCGAAGCAGCCATGGGGGAACAGTGGTTAAGGAGCACTTTACTCGGCGCGAATTGTTACACCAAACAGCAAGATAGGCGCATCCGGGTCCGAAATCTGCACCGTCCCGCCGCCATCGCTCACCAGCGAATGGACCAGATACGCCGCCGCGCCGCGCGGGGTGATCAGATCGTCGCCCTGTTGCCCCAGCAAGGTGGTGCGCAATTCCTGATCGAGCACCAGTCGCGGCCCCTCGGCGCGGACGACGATCTCGACCTTGCCGTTATTGACCTCCGCCCCGATGTCGAGCTGACCGCCGCGCACCAAAGCATCGCCCGCAATCAGCGACAGGTTGAGCAGCACCTTGATCGCCGGTTTGGGCAGCGCGCCCTCTTCGACCATCCACCCGATCGTCACCTTGCCCCGATCGGCGAACAGCCCCTCGATCGCCGACCGCGCCTCGCGCGTGTCCACCGTCTCGCCAAAGCCGCCCGCCGCGCCGAAGGCGAGGCGAAAGAATTTCAGCTTGTTCGCGGATGCCCGCGCGCTCTCATTGAGCAATTCGAGGCAGCGCGCGCGCATTTCGGGGTCGTGTTCGTCGGCGAGCAGTTCGAGCCCATTATTGAGCGCGCCGACCGGGCTGAGCAGATCATGGCACAGGCGAGAGCAAAGCAGGCTGGCGAAATCGACCGGGGTAATCGTCATTGCGGACGTTTCTTTCTTGTTGTTGGGGTCTTCTGGCGCTGTGCGGGCGAAGGTGCAAGCCGCTCGCCCAAAACCCACCGTCATGCCGAACTTGTTTCAGCATCCATCGCCCCACTCGCGACCGCATTGATATTTGCGCCCTCGATCCTGAAACAAGTTCAGGGGGACGGATGGATATCAATGCGCGTGAAATGGCCGTCCCGCGCCGCCAGCCAGGCCTGAATGGCCCCACCCGCCATTATCATCCAGACTTCCCCGCCATGTGCCGCAGCTGCGTCTCGCGCTGAAGGCTCCGGTGTTCCCGTTGGATGCGAGTGATAATGCCCGATCACTCCCGGCCCGCCATTTCGCGCGGCCCGGTATGCCGCGATCAACGCCGCCGGGTCGATTTCGAACGATCGCCCTGGATTCTCCGCGACATTCCGGCACGCGCGCACCGCATCGACGCGCAGCCCTGCACCCAGCAACAACCCGCAAACTTCCCCGTCGGGCGACGTGGCCGCCTCCCCCAATAGCCGGTCCACGTCCGCTCTTGAAATTTCCAACCTCATACCCATTTCCCTACACCAATGGGTTCGGGGGTTTCCATCCTGCAAGCTGCGATTGCGGACAGTGCCAATGGCTGGCGGCTCGACCGTGCCCTGGCGGATGCTCTGCCTACTATTTCACGCGAACGCCTGAAGGCGCTGATCTCCTCCGGGCGGGTCAGCGCGCCCGACGGATCGCTGGTGCGCGACCCGGCAAAAAAGGCCGTTGGCGGCGACATATTCAGCGTGATCGTCCCCGATCCGACCCCGGCGCATAACGAAGCGCAGGACATCCCGCTGGTGATCGCGTTCGAGGACGAGCATCTGATCGTGATCGACAAACAGGCGGGGCTTGTCGTCCACCCGGCGGCGGGCAATTTCGACGGCACCCTGGTCAATGCGTTGCTCCACCATTGCGGCGGCAGCCTGTCGGGGATCGGCGGGGTCGCGCGGCCGGGGATCGTCCATCGCATCGACAAGGACACCTCGGGGTTGATGGTCGCAGCCAAGACCGACCGCGCGCATATCGGGCTGGCAAAGCAATTCGCCGATCATTCGATCGACCGCCGCTACAAGGCGATCGTCGCGGGCGTGCCGCAAGTGCTGGCCGGCACTATCGACGCGCCGCTGGCGCGGAGCCCGCAGAACCGCAAGAAGGTCGCGATCGTCGACGGAGGCAAGCGCGCAGTGACGCATTGGCGGCAACTTCGCCAGCTTCGCGACGCCGCATTGGTCGAATGCCGCCTCGAAACCGGGCGCACGCATCAGGTGCGCGTGCACATGACCTCGATCGGCCACCCCTTGCTGGGCGACCCGGTTTATGGTAGAACAAAACAGGTTCATCGAACGGTTTTGGAAACGCTGAATTTCCGCCGTCAGGCGTTGCACGCGGCGCTTCTGGGGTTCATTCATCCGGTCACAAGAAACGCTTTGTCGTTCGAAAGCGAAATGCCTGCGGATATGCAGGAACTCTTCGATACACTCAGTACTTAAGTTTTTCGCAGTGCAGCACGTCGCCTCGTTTGGGACGTGAGGCCAGGATAAGGGAGAATTGATCATGGCAAACCGCAGCAACGTCCCCGCGACGATTCCTGCTCTCGGCGGCGAGGCGAGCCTCAACCGCTATCTCGCCGAGATCAAGAAATTCCCGATCCTGACGCCCGAGCAGGAATATATGCTCGCCAAGCGCTTCGAAGAGCATGGCGACACCGACGCCGCGCATCAGCTGGTCACCAGCCACCTGCGTCTCGTCGCCAAGATCGCGATGGGCTATCGCGGTTATGGCCTGCCGGTCAGCGAGCTGATCAGCGAAGGCAATATCGGGCTGATGCAGGGGGTGAAGAAGTTCGAAGCCGATCGCGGCTTCCGCCTCGCCACCTATGCGATGTGGTGGATCCGCGCGTCGATCCAGGAATTCATCCTGCGCAGCTGGAGCCTCGTAAAGATGGGTACCACCGCGGCGCAGAAGAAATTGTTCTTCAACCTGCGCCGGATGAAATCGAAGCTCGATGCGTTCGAGGATGGCGATTTGTCGCCGGAACATCTGGCGAAGATCGCGACCGACCTCGGCGTGACCGAAGCCGAAGTGACCAGCATGAACCGCCGCATGGCAATGGGCGGCGATACGTCGCTCAACGTCTCGATGCGCGAAGACGGCGAAGGTCAGTGGCAGGATTGGTTGCAGGACGACGCGCCCTTGCAGGACGCGGTCGTCGCCGAAACGCAGGAAGCCGATGTCCGCCACAGCCTGCTGACCGAAGCGATGGACGATTTGAACGAGCGCGAGCGTCACATCCTGACCGAACGCCGGCTGACCGACGACCCCAAGACGCTCGAGGAACTGAGCCAGGTCTATGGCGTCAGCCGTGAGCGCGTGCGCCAGATCGAAGTGCGCGCGTTCGAGAAGCTGCAAAAGGTGATGATGCGGCTGGCGGGCGAAAAACGGCTGATCGCTGCTTAGCCAGCGGCTGCGCGATCGGTCGTGGACAGGCGCAAGCGGTCTGCGTAGCGTTCCTCCACAATAGCGGGAGGGAAATATGACGACCAACTTGTGGCGCTTCGTCCGGATCCCGAAGGCCGTGGCTTTGCTGGCGTTCCTGCTGCCGTGGATGACCGTATCCTGCTCGGGCACGAAGATCGCCGAAGCGACGGGCGCGGAACTGGTGATCGGCAAGATCCGCCCGCTGATCGCCGACGCCGCAAAGGCGGCGCCGGACGGCGGGCATATCAATTATTACCTGCTCTTGGCTGTCGCGCTGATCGCCATAGGGTTGGCGCTGGGCTTTGCCGCGCGGCGTTATGCGCTAGCTGTGCTCGGCACCTCGATCGGCGCGATCGCGCTGATCGTGGTCGGGACCTATCAATACACGGCCAAGATCGCCGAGGCGGCGGCAAAGTCCAATGCGGCGAGTGCCCGCCCCGCGAACGATTTCGACAAGATGGGGCAAATGGCCGCGTCGATGATCCGGATCGACTGGCAATTCGGTTATTGGCTGACGATGACGGCACTCGCGGCGGCGTCGGTGATCGCGTTCCTGGCGATGAAAGAGGGTTCTTCCGATTTACGCACGCCCCGGGAATAACCTGTCGATGATCGCGGACGATGCCTGAAATTGTCGTCATCGGCGGCGGCGCCTCGGGGATCGCCGCCGCCCGGCGCCTGCGAGACGCCGGTGCCGATGTGTTGCTGCTCGAAGCGAGCGGACGGCTCGGCGGGCGGGCCCACAGCGTGCGTGTCGGCGGGCAGATGCTCGATCTCGGCTGCGGCTGGCTCCATTCGGCGGATCGCAACCCGTGGACGCGGATCGCGCTGGCGGAGGGTTTTCAGATCGATCGCACGCCCTCGGGCTGGGGGGAGCAATGGAACGACCTCGGGTACGCCACGGGCGAGCACGACACGTTTCATGCCGCCTACGCCGAGTGGCACGATCGCGCGGAAGCCTTTGTCCAGGGCCCAGACCGCCCGCTGAGCGACTTCATCGCGGCAAACTCGCCGTGGCGGCCGCAGATTGACGCGATCTCCGGCTATGCCAATGGCGCGAACCTCGCCGATGTTTCGCTCCACGATTGGGCCGCGTATGAGAATGCCGCAGGCGACGACAATTGGCGGCTGATCGAAGGCTATGGCACGCTGATCGCGGCATATGGCAAAAAGCTCCCGGTGCGGTTCGACTGCCCGGTGTCGCTTGTCGATCATCGCGGCACCGTCATTCGCCTGACGACGCCCAAGGGGATCGTCGAGGCCGAGCGCGTGATCATCGCGGTGCCCACCCCGATCATCGCCGATGGCGACCTGCGCTTCGATCCACCGCTCGAAGCCAAGCGCAACGCCGCCGCCGCGCTGCCGCTGGGGCTGGCCGACAAGATCTTCCTCGGCATTCGCGGTCCCGACTACCCGCGCAATGCGCATCTGATCGGTAACCCGCACAGCGCCTGTACCGCGAGCTATCAGGTCGGATTCCTCGGCAACCCGCTGGTCGAGGCGTTCTTCGGTGGCGATTGCGCCGAGGCGCTCGAAGCACAGGACGACCGCGCCGCCGCGGATTTCGCGATTGGAGAGCTCGCCGGGCTGCTCGGCAATGGCTGGCGGCTCAGGCTGTCGCCGATCGCGCGCACCCGCTGGCGTGCCGAACCCTTCATCCGCGGGAGTTACTCGCATGCCCGGGTCGGAAGTGCCACGCAACGCGGCGTACTCGCCGAGCCGCATGACGACCGCTTGTTCTTCGCCGGCGAGGCCTGTTCGCGTTCGGACTTCTCGACCGCCCACGGTGCCTATGAGAGCGGGATCGCCGCCGCCGAAGAGGCGCTTGCCGCCAGGCGCCGCCCGCGGATAGGGAAGGCGATACCGCCGATGGCGGCGCCCGCCCCTGCCCCTTCGATAAAGTCCGAACCGCAACCGATGCCCGCTAAGCCGCCGAAATCTCGCAAACCATTGATCCGCCGCCTGTTCGGCTGGCTGATCAAGGGAGCGCTCGCGTTCGTCGTGATCAGCGTCGCGATGGTCGGCCTCTACCGTTTCGTGAACCCGCCGTTCACGCTGACGATGGCGGGAGATCAACTGTCGGGCAATGGCGTGGTCAAGAAGTGGATGTCGCTCGACCAGATGGACCCGACGATGCCGCGCGCCGCGATTGCCGGCGAGGATTCGCGCTTCTGTCTGCACAGCGGGTTCGATTTCAAGGCGATCGAGGAGGCGTACAACCGCAACCAGAATGGCGGTCGCATCCGCGGCGGGTCGACGATCAGCCAACAGACCGCGAAGAACGTCTTTCTGATTCAGGGCGGCGGTTACGTTCGCAAGGGATTCGAAGCGTACTTCACCTTCCTGATCGAACATCTCTGGGGGAAGCGCCGGATCATGGAGGTCTATCTCAACGTCGCCGAGACAGGAATCGGCACTTACGGCGCCAACGCTGGCTCGATCCGCTATTTCGGGCACGACGCCTCACGCCTGTCGCCGACCGAAGCCGGACGGATCGCCGCCGTCCTGCCCCTCCCCAAAAAGCGCGACGCGATCGATCCGCGCGGCTTCGTCCGCCGCCACGGCAATGCGATCGCGCGCTACGTCAATATCGTTCGGAGCAGCGGGCTCGATGGCTGCCTGAGATAGCTCAGGGCGCGACCTTGTTCGCGACCTTTTGTGCCGAATCGCCGACCTTGTCGGCGGCGCGCGAGATCGCGTCGGTCTTTTTGGCGTCGTTCTTGCCGCTGTTGATCACGAAATAGGCGCCGATCGCCACCGCGACAAGCAACGCCAGCCCGATCAGGATCGTGCCCACGCCGCCGCCGGTGCTACCGCGTTCGACGATCACAGTTTGTGGCGTGGTATTGCCGTTTTCGTTGGCCATTCTAGTCCTCCCTGATTTGATTTCAGAGGCAGAACGACCAGCGCGGCGGCACGTTCCCTTAGAACGGCAGTTTGAAGCCGGGCGGCAAGGGCAGCCCCTGCGTCATCTTGGCCATTTCGGCGTTCGACGCGTCGTCAGCCTTCGCACGCGCATCGTTGAATGCCGCGACGATCAGATCCTCGAGCATTTGCTTTTCGGACGGCTGAAGCAGCGATTCGTCGACATCGATTCCGATGATCCGCCCCTTGGCCGACGCTTTCACCTTGACCAGCCCGCCGCCCGACGCGCCTTCGATCTCGATCAGGTCGAGCCCGTCCTGTGCCTTGGCCAGTTCGGCCTGAACGTTTTGCGCCATCGCCATGATGTCTTCGAGGCTCTTCACTGCACTGCTCCTTTTTCCCATTTCTCAAGCACCGCGTCGGGGAATGCCTCGAACGCTGCTTTGACCAGGGGAGTTTCCAAGATTGCGGCTTCTTCGCTCTTGCGCGCGGTTTCTTCCTGCTCGGCGAGCGTCGGTTCGCCGGGTGCATCCGCCGTCGTGATCTTCCACTTCGTGCCGGTCAGCTCAAGCAACCGCGCCGCAAGGTTTTGCGGAAGGTCGGCGGGGAGCGGGCGCTCGGTGCTCAGCACCAGTTCGGGCGCGGCAAGACTGACGACGCGCGCTGCGGTTTTCAGCTGCGACGCAAGCGATCCGCCTCCCGCGCTCATGATCAGCGCGAACAGTTCCTTGAACGTTGCGGGCAGCTTCTTCTCGGCGGCTGGCGCGGCCACAGGGGCCGGCACGCCGCCTGGCGACGGCGCAGCAATGGCGGCAGGCTGCCCCGACGCGATCTGGCGAGCGAGCTCGCCCGGGTCGGGCAAACTGGAGGCATGCACCACGCGCAGCAGCGCCATCTCGCCCGCCTCGATCGGCAACGCCGCGCGGGCGACTTCCTCATGCCCCTTGAGCATCAACTGCCACAGCCGGTGCAGCGCCGGGAACGACAATGATCGCGCCCAGCCCTGATAGGCCTCGCGTTCCTCCGCCGATTGCGCCGGATCGGCGTCGCCGCCGAGCTTCGCCAGCGTCGCGGCGTGCACCGTCTCGAGCAGCCCGCGCAGCACGGACAGCGGGTCGACCCCGAGATCGTATTGCGTGCGCAACGCCGCCAGCGCGCCCGGCGCATCGCTGTCGAGCAACAGCCCGAACATGTCACGGATCGCCGCGCGGTCGCTCAGGCCGAGCATCGCGCGCACTGCCGGCGCGGTCACTGCGCCGCCCTCCATCCCGGCATGCGCGATCGCCTGATCGAGGATCGACAGCCCGTCCCGCGCCGACCCGTCGGCCGCACGGGCAATCAATGCCAGCGCTTCGGGTTCGGCCTCGGCGCCTTCGGCCTGCGAAACATGCGCAAAATGCGCCGCCAGTTTGTCCGCGGGGATACGCCGCAGATCGAACCGCTGGCAGCGCGACAATACCGTCACGGGAACCTTCTGAACCTCGGTCGTCGCGAGCAAAAACTTCACATGTTCAGGGGGTTCTTCAAGTGTCTTGAGCAGTGCGTTAAACGCATTCTTCGACAACATATGGACTTCGTCGATGATGTAGATCTTGAACCGCGCGCCGAACGCGGCGAGCCGCGCGGCGTCGATCACCGCGCGCATGTCATCGACCCCGGTATGCGACGCCGCGTCCATCTCGATCACATCGATATTGCGCCCTTCGGCGATCGAAATGCACGGATCGCACACGCCGCACGGGTCGATCGTCGGGCCCCCCTGCCCGTCCGGGCCGATGCAATTGAGCGCCTTGGCGATCAGCCGCGCGGTGCTGGTCTTGCCCACCCCGCGCACGCCGGTCAGCAGAAAGGCATGCGCCAGCCGGCCGCGCCGGATCGCATTGCCCAGCGTCTGGACCATCGCATCCTGTCCGATCAGCTGATCGAAATTCTGCGGGCGGTATTTGCGCGCGAGGACGCGGTAGGCGGCGTCTTTGGGCTGCGGCGGCTCGCCAAGATCTAAGGAGTCGGACATCGGCCCCTATCTAGGGTGCGTAGGGCCGCTTGTCGAAGCGCTTAATGGCGCGGCCAGCAGGTTCGCGTCGATTGGCTGCCGCGCCACGTCGTCTTGCACAGGATCGTTACGCCGCGTTTGGTCTTGAACGAATAATAACGCGGCCGATCGCGTGAGGAGCGTGCGGCGGGACGGTAGCTGTAGCGCTTGCTGCGATACTGGTCGGCGGTGGCGATCGGGGCGGAAAGCGGGAGCTTTACCTCGACGGTCGGCGCGCCGGGAAACGTCAGCAACAGCGCGAAAATCGGTGTCATCATCCGCAATCCCTCCCCTGTGGTGGAGCGCGGAGTGTACTGTGGCGCGGCGGAGCACCGCCAGACGCAATCGCGTCCGATATAGACCTAATGCTGCGGGAAGGTGGGAGCCGGAACGACCCGTGGCGAAATCGTTGTGGCTGCTGCCTTCCGGCTCTGACCAGGTTGGCGACGACCACGTCCGCCCGACTCCCGCGGCGCATATGGCCGGGTCGGGCGGCGCTTTCAAGCCGGGTCAGCGGCCCTGCATGTTTTTCGCGTCCGCAGGGATGCGCACGGTGAGCGTCGCGAGCGTCTCGTCGAGCCGGATCTGGCACGCCAGCCGACTGTAGCGCGTCGCGCCCGCAGCGAGATCCAGCATATCCTCTTCCTCCTCGACCGCAGGTGGCAATTTGGCGAAGTCCGCGGCGTCGATGATCACATGGCAGGTCGAACAGGCCATCTGGCCCTCACAGGTGCCTTCCAGCGGCTCGCCGGCGGCCTGCGCAACTTCCAACAGCCGGTCGCCCGGGTTCGAGACAACCTCCCGCAGCGTTCCGTTGCGTTCGATGAAGGTGACGCGAGTCACGCCGCGACTCGCTGCGCGCGGGCGGCGGCGTCGATCCGGCTGAGCGCGTCGATCAGTTCTTCCTCCGTGGTGTAACGCCCGAAGCCGAGGCGAATGCTCGATTTCGCCTCGGTATCGCTTAGCCCGATCGCGCGCAGGACATGGCTGGGCCGCCCCGAGCCACTGGCGCAGGCCGACCCGGCGGAGAAGGCGATATCGCGCAGGTCGGACATCAGGCGAGCCACGTCGAGCCCGTCGCGGCGGATGTTGAGGTTGCCGTGGTAGCGATGCGTGGCCGACCCGTTCAGCACCCATCCTCCCCTCCCTGAAACGGAGGGGTCGGGGGTGGGTTGGTATGACGGGATCGATCCGACCGCCACGGGCCGCCCCACCCCCAGCCCCTCCTTTCCAGGGAGGGGAGCAGTCAGGCCAAGCGTCGCCGTTGCGACTCCCCATAAGTGTTGGATGTGATGCCCGTCCTCATCGGCACGCTGCGCCATCAACCCCGCCGCCGCGCCAAACCCGGCACACAATGCGGGTGACAGCGTCCCCGACCGCCCGGCTTTTTCCTGCCCGCCACCGTGCAGCAGCGGCTCAAACTCCACCCCATCCCGGATCCACAACGCCCCGATGCCCTTCGGCCCGTAAATTTTGTGGGCGGAGATCGCGATCAGGTCGCACTCGTCCGGGATCGGCACCCGGCCATAGCCCTGCACCGCATCGCACAGGAACAACGCCCCCGCGTCATGCGCCAGCGCCGCCAGTTCGGCGATCGGCTGGATCACGCCGATCTCGTTATTGACCAGCATCGCCGCGACCAGCTTCACGCCGGGGCGGATCGCCGCGCGGGCAACGTCGAGGTCGACGAGTCCGTCGCGCCCCACCGGCAGGATCGTCGCTCCGCCCACCGCTTCGACGGTATCGAGGACCGCCGCATGCTCCGTCGCGAGCGTGACGATCGGCCCGCCGACGCCCTTGATCGCCCAGTTGAGCGCTTCGGTCGCGCCGCTGGTGAAGTTTACCGTGCCACCTGCGGGCAGCAACGCCGCGATCCGATCCCGCGCCACCTCGACCGCTGCCTTCGCCGCGCGCCCTTCGACGTGCGCCGAATGCGGATTGGCGTGCTGCTTTTCGAGCCAGGGCAGCATCGAGGCCAGCGCTTCGGGGGCGAGCGGTGTGGTCGCCTGATAATCGAGATAGGTCATGCCGCCTGCGCCCGACCGGCTGCAATCTCTCGCCAGACCTTCAGGAACGCCTCCAGATCGGCCCGCGTGGTCGAGCGCCCGAAGCTCACCCGGACGACTTCCTGCGACGTCTGCGTGTCCCAGCCCATCGCGGTCAGGACGTGGCTCGGCTTCATGCTCCCACTGGCGCAAGCGCTCCCCGCAGACACGGCGATTCCCGCCATGTCGAAGCGGATCAGCTGCGTGGTCGAGCTGACGCCGGGCATTCGGTACGACCCGATCGCGGCATGGTGCGGACCGCCCGCGACGACCAGTTCGCCCCCTGACGCCTTGACGCCATCGTCCAGAAACGCCCGCAATTCCGCGTATTTCGCGACATCCTCCGGCTCGGCCAACGCCGCCGCATAGCCGAGAATGCCCGGCATATTCTCGGTGCCCGGGCGATACCCCCGCTCCTGACCGCCGGTCGGGTCGAGCATCGCGAGATCGCGCACCAGCAGCGCCCCGACCCCAATCGGTCCGCCGCGCTTGTGCGCCGAAAATGCAACGAAATCGGCATGGCGCACCACGTCACGGTCACCGCCGGCGGGCATCTGCGCGGCATCGACCAGCAGCAAATGCCCCGCCGCATGAACTCGCTCGGCGAGCGCTGCGATCGGCTGGCGAATGCCCGTTTCGCTGTTGCACCACTGGATCGCGACGACCGCTTTGCCCTCGCCCGCCATTGCGCTGTCCAGCGCGGCCGCGTCCACGATCCCATTGGCACCGACCGGCACCAGCGCAATGTCGTACGCCGCGCGCAACACCGCATCGTGCTCGACCGCGCTTGCCAGCCGCCGTTCGACCGCGCTGCGGGTCAGCGCGATGCTGAGCGACTCGCTCGCGCCGCTGGTAAACAACACGTCGCCCGACCAGCCATAGGCTGCCGCGACCGCCCCCCGCGCCTTTTCCAGCGCGGCCTTCGCCGCGCGTCCTTCGGCATGCGGCGACGAAGGATTGCCCCAGCGCGCATACCCGTCCGCCATCGCGTCCCGCGCATTGGCAAGCAGCGGCGTGGTCGCGGCGTGGTCGAGATAGATGCGCTGGCTCACGGTGTCCGATTCGTTCCAATTGCGCCGAGGCGCTTCCTGCCTATATAGCGCGCAACCTTTAGCGCCACACGCGCGCCACCAATTCTGTCGAACGGGACACCATGCCAGAAGTCATTTTCCCCGGCCCCGAAGGCCGCCTCGAAGGTCGTTTCAACCCCGGCCCCAAGCCGCGCGCGCCGGTTGCGATGATCCTCCACCCGCATCCCCAAGCGATGGGGACGATGAACAACCGCATCGTGATGGAGCTCTACAAGACCTTCCAGCGCCGCGGTTTCGCGACGTTGCGCTTCAATTTCCGCGGCGTCGGCAAGAGCCAGGGCGTGTTCGATAACGGCATCGGCGAACTGAGCGATGCGGCGTCGGCGCTCGACTGGGTCCAGAGCTTCCATCCCGAAGCATCGACCACATGGATCGCAGGCGTCAGCTTCGGCGCGTGGATCGGGATGCAGCTCTTGATGCGCCGCCCGGAAATCCGCGGCTTCATCTCGGTCGCGCCGCCGGCCAATCTCTACGACTTCACCTTCCTCGCGCCGTGCCCGGCCAGCGGGATCATCATCGCCGGCGAGAACGACGAAGTCGCCACGCCGCCAGCGATCCAGAAGCTGGTCGACAAGCTGCGCACCCAGCGCCACATCACGATCCACCACGACACGATTCCCAAGGCGAACCACTTCTTCGAGCATGAGATGCCGGAGCTGATGGCCAGCGTGGACAAGTATCTGGATATGCGGCTGGATCCGAACTCGCCGATCCGGTGATGGGGAGCGCGGGGTTGGCGTGAGCCGATCCTTCCCCTCGGAGGACATCGGCGAGCATTGTGGCCGATTCCTACAATGACACGTCGCGGATAGGCCTACCCCGGTCGCTCGGGGAGAACTGACATGACGATCCGCCACCTGACGACGCTGTGCGTGCCGCTGATCCTGACGCTTTCGGCCTGCGGCGGCAGCGGCAGTTCGAGCACGAGCGAAAACGGCGAGCCGTCTGCCGCCACCGTACCCACTGCCCCCGCTCCAACGGGGGGTGGCGCGATCGCCGCCCGTGCGACCAAATATAGCTGCGTCTATTTCTCGGGCTCGGTGACCGGAGGCGGTAGCCTGGTGTCCTCGCCCGGATTCTCGATCGCCGGCGATGGCAGCTATACGCACGACGACGGAACGACCGGCACGGTCAGCATGAGCGGCGATACGATCGAATTCCATGGCGGCGCGCTCGACGGTCAAGCCGCGAAATACGAAGACAATGCCGGAAAGGGCATTGCCCGGCTCTACAACGAAGCCCGTTCGCGCACCGTGATCGATTGCGAAGGCGCCTGACGGCTCGCGTCGGTCAGTTCATTCCGCGACAATCCCCGCCCAGTCGAGTCTCAAACCCGCCGGCCCGCGTGCCCAGCTCCGCGCCGCTCTTCTTGTCGATCAGATAGGTCACGATCCGCTTCGGGTCGGTGCCGACATCGACGGTCCATGCCGCGACCTTGCCCGAGGGCGTGTCGACAATTTCGCTGCCCGTCACGGCGAGGTGGAAACGGTCGAACCCCTTATCATATTGGTAGAACGGCAATTCGAGCGTCGCGCCCGCGCCCAGCGGCATTGCGCCGAACGTCACGCCCCACAAATTGCCTTCCCACACCGGCGAAGTCAGCGGCACATCGACGGTCTTGGTCGAGCCATCCTTCTCGACGCGCGTGCCGGTGATCCGCGTGGCACCATAGGTCAGCGCGATATGCTGTTTGCCGAACCGGCTGCTGTCGAACGCGATCGGGCGCAAATCGCGGCGGGCGAGCACGAAATGGTCGCGCATGTCGAAGCGACCGTCGCTCAACCGCTGATATATCACGATGTCCCACGCGGCCCGGCCCGCGACGCGCACCGCGCGGATTCGCTGAAAGGTGGCGCCGATCATCTTGCCGCCGCCGACCATCGCGAAACATTGCGTGGTCGGGCGAAGCCTGGTGCCGTCGGGGACAGGAGGCAGAGCGTTCGCGGCGAGTGCGAGGGCAAGGATGGTCAGCATGTCGGTCCCGAACTGTTATCGTTGCCTAACACACTAGCCGGGCCACACGCCGGTTACAACGTCCAGATCAGCACATTCCCGACCAAAACGGCCGCCATCACGACCATCAGCAGGCCCTTGGTCCGCGTATCGGGTCGTCGCGCCAGCCTGATCCCGAACCAGACGAGCAACGCGGCGGCGAGCATTGCGATGGCGGGCGCCACTTCGCCGACGAGGGTCATTCGCTGTCGCTCAACGCCAGAAACGCCGGTGCTTCGACCGCCTCCGGCGCCAGCGCCTTGGCATAGGCGTCGATATCGACATTGCCGCCCGACAGGATGACCAGCATCCCGGGCTCAGCCTTCACCTTCCCCGCGAGCAACGCCGCCAGTCCGACCGCGCCGCCCGGTTCGACCACCAACCGCAGCTTCGCCGCGGCCCAGCGTTGTGCCGCGCGGACTTCGGCCTCGCTCACCGCCACGCCCTTGGCATCGCGCCGTGCCAGCACCTCGAACGTCAGCGGCGAGACTTCGGGCGTCTGCAACGCATCGCATGCGGTCGGCGGCGGGTTGGGGCCGACCGGCTCGATCCAGCTCGCCTCGAGGCTGCGGCGCATGTCGTCCCAGCCTTCGGGTTCAACCACGGTGATTCGCGCTTCGGCCAGCCCCAGCGCGATCCCCGACGCCAGCCCGCCACCGCCGCACGGCACCAGCACGTGCATCGGCTCGCCCAGCCCCATCGACTCCATCTGGCGCCGCGCCTCGATCCCGACGCTGCCCTGCCCCTCGATCACCCACGGATCGTCGAAGCTCGGCACCAATGTCGCGCCGCGTGCTTCGGCGAGGTGCGACGCGATGGCGATTCGGTCTTCGGTCATGCGGTCATACGCGACCACCTCCGCCCCCAGAGCGAGCGTGCCGTCGCGCTTCGCCCTGGGCGCGTCGGCGGGCATCACGATCGTTGCCGGCATCCCCAGCCGCTTCGCCGCCCACGCCACGCCCTGCGCGTGATTGCCCGAAGAGAAGGCGACGACGCCCTTCGCGCGCTGATTTTCGTCGAGCGCGGTCAAGCGGTGCCACGCCCCGCGCAATTTGAACGCGCCGATCGGTTGCAGACACTCCGCTTTAAAAGCGACTGTTACGCCGTTGATTTCCTGGGTGAAAAGCGGCGTCGGCGGCAGAATGGCAGCGATCTTGGCGGCGGCGTCGCGTACCCCTGCTCGTGTCGGCTGTCGCACAATCGTCACTTTTTGCCTCCTGCCAGCCCCGGGGATTCATATTGGTCTTTACTTGGTAACTTATCGACCCTAAATCCGCCCTCCGCTGCCCCATGGGACTTCCAACCGCAAGGCAGCTTTTTTCACCGTAGGCGCAAGCCACTTGGAGGTCCCTTGAATTGGCCAAGCATCATAGCGCGTTGGGGCTAGTTGCCCCCGTCGATACCGCTCGCGGTATCGCATTGCACAGCCGTCCGGTTCAGCCGGTCACGCTGATTCGTCCGCATGCCGCTGCGCGTGCCGCCCGCTTCTTCGTCGAGAAGTTTCCGGGCCGCTCGATGTATGCGGTGAAGGCGAATCCCTCGCCCGACCTCCTGCAGATCCTGTGGGACAACGGAATCACGCATTACGACGTCGCCTCGATCGCCGAGGTGCGGCTGGTCGCGCGCACGCTGCCGGACGCCACCCTGTGCTTCATGCACCCGGTCAAGGCCGAGGAAGCGATTCACGAGGCGTATTTCACGCACGGCTGCAAGACCTTCAGCCTCGATGCGATGGAGGAACTCGACAAGATCGTCCGCGCTACCGCGACCAACGGCGTCGCGGCGAGCGACCTGACGTTGTGCGTCCGGCTGCGTGTATCCTCGGAGCATTCGAAGCTGAGCCTGGCGTCGAAGTTCGGCGTCGGCCCGGAAGAAGCCGGCGACTTGCTGTTCGCGGCGCGTCAGGCGGCGGATGCCTTGGGCATCTGCTTCCATGTCGGCAGCCAGGCGATGACCCCCGATGCCTATGCCCAGGCGATGGAGCGCGTCCGCGCGGCGATCGTCAGCGCGGCGGTGACCGTCGACGTGATCGACGTCGGCGGCGGCTTCCCCTCGACCTATCCGGGGATGGAGCCTCCCCCGCTCGAACGCTATTTCGAGACGATCCACCGCGCGTTCGAATCGCTGCCGGTCAGCTATTCGGCCGAATTGTGGGCCGAGCCCGGCCGCGCGCTGTGCGCCGAATACAGCTCGATCATCGTCCGCGTCGAACGCCGCCGTGGCGACGAGCTGTTCATCAACGACGGCGCGTATGGCGCGCTGTTCGACGCCGCGCATATCGGCTGGCGCTTTCCGGTCACGCTGCTGCGCGAGCCCGACAGCCATGCCAAGGACATGCCGTTCGCGTTCTACGGCCCGACCTGCGACGATCTCGACCATATGGCGGGGCCGTTCATGTTGCCGGCGGACACGCGCGCGGGCGACTATCTCGAAATCGGGATGCTCGGTGCGTACGGATCGGCGATGCGCACCGCGTTCAACGGCTTCGGGTCGGACGAGACGGTGATCGTCGAGGACGAACCGATGGCCAGCCTGTACATCGATGAGGACCGCAAGATCGCGTCGAACGTCGTCACGCTGTAATCATTCGCCGTCATGCCAGCGAAAGCTGGCATCGCATGCCGCATCACCGAGGCGCGCGACCCCAGCTTTCGCTGGGGTGACGGCTATGTCGGGTTCCCGCGTCCCCAGAACGACGGCGGCACTTTGAGAATGGACCGATCTATGACCGACACCCCCACCACCAACCGCAAGGCGGAACTGCTGTCGAAGCAGGTCAAGCATATCGACATTACGTCGTTCGACGCGCGCCCGATCGTCGATGCGATGGCGGACATGAGCTTCACCAGCCGCGACCTGGGCCGCGCGACGAAGATCTATAACGATATGCTCGCCGATAAGGATTGCACCGTCGTGCTGGTGATCGCCGGGTCGACCTCGGCCGGCGGGTGCATGGACCTCTATGCCGAGCTGATCCGCAACAACATGGTCGATGTCGTCGTCGCTACCGGCGCGACGATCGTCGACATGGATTTCTTCGAAGGGCTTGGTCACAAACATTATCAGGCGCTCGAAGTGCCCGATGACGACACGCTGCGCTCGCTGCTGATCGACCGGATCTACGACACCTATATCGACGAGGAAGCGCTCCAGAACGTCGACCACACGATCTTCGAGATCGCCGAAACGCTCGAGCCCAAGGCCTACAGCTCGCGCGCGTTCATCCGCGAAATGGGCAAGTACCTCGTCGAGCACGGCAAGAAGGACAACAGCCTCGTCAAGCTCGCCTATGAGCATGACGTGCCGATCTTCTGCCCGGCGTTCGTCGACAGCTCGGCCGGCTTCGGGCTGGTCAAGCACCAGGTCGATGCGGCGAAGGCGGGCAAGCCGTACATGGTGCTCGACGCGATCGCCGACTTCCGCGAACTGACCGACATCAAGATCAAGGCCGGCACGACGGGCTTGCTGATGATCGGCGGCGGCGTGCCCAAGAACTTCATCCAGGACACCGTGGTGTGCGCCGAAATCCTCGGCCACGACGATGTCGAGGTTCACAAATATGCCGTGCAGATCACCGTCGCGGACGTGCGCGACGGGGCGTGCTCGTCCTCAACGCTGCAGGAAGCGGCGAGCTGGGGCAAGGTCAATACCGGGATCGAGCAGATGGTGTTCGCCGAGGCCGGCAGCGTGATGCCGTTGCTGGCGAGCGATGCTTACCATCGCGGGCATTGGAAGACCCGGGCGAAGCGGGGTTGGGCGAAGTTGTTCGCCTGAGCCGCAAAGTTTGCGAGTACAGGAGCGGCGGTTGGGGCTTTTCCCGGCCGCCGTTTTCTTTCCTCCGTCACCCCGGCCGAAGTGCCGGGGTCTGCCGGGAAGCTGGGCGAAGCGCATGAAGTTCTAGCGCTTCGCCTGGGTCAGCGCGGACCCCGGCACATCGGCCGGGGTGACGGTGGGCGTCAGGCGTCCGCCCCCTCCCGCGCCGCATTCGCGAACGCGTTCAACTGCGCCATCGTGGCATCGAACCGCCCCTCCGCCTCGGCGTTGCGCAGGAACTTCACCCGCTCTACCAGAATCTCTGACGGCATCGGCTGCTGCGCGAACAGCCCCATCACTTCGTCGGCGAACTCATCAAGCGGCTGATAGCCCGGCCGGCTCTCCTGCCCCGGTGTCAGCCCGGTCTGCACCGCCGGCGGCGCGAGTTCGATCACGTCGACTTGGCCCTTCAACACTTCGCGCAACGCCACGGTGTACGAATGGATCGCCGCCTTGGTCGCGTTGTACGTGGCCGTGGTCAGCAGCGGCACGAACGCCAGCCCCGACGTGACGTTGACGATCGCGGCGTCGGGCTGCGCGGTAAGATGGTCGATCAGCGCGTCGATCAGCCGGATGGGGCCGAGCAAATTGGTGGTGATCGTCGCCTCGGCATCCGACAAGTCGCGCTTCGTAGTGACATCCTCGAAGCGCATCACCCCGGCATTGTTGATCAACACGTTGAGCGCGGGATAGCCAGCGATCACCCGCCGCGCGAAATCGGCAACGCCCTCGGCGCTGTCGATATCGAGCGTCAGCGCATGGATGTTCGGCCGCCCCGCCGCCGCCGCGTCGAGCGCTTCCTGCCGCCGTCCCGCGATGATCACGGTGTTGCCCGCATCATGGAACCGGTGCGCCAGCGCTTCGCCGATGCCCGAGCCGCCGCCGGTGATGAGAATGGTGTTGCCGCTGGTCTTCATCGGGGTGGCTCCTGTGGGGTTGATGGCGCCGATATAAGGTCATACTCTCTACCCGTAAGAAGGCACCGGAAAGAATTATACTTACCCGAAAGAGAGTGTGACTTGAGCACAGCCCTGCCCTGGCCGACCGATGTCGATCCGCGCGTCGAAGCGCTCGTCACCGAGGTAATCGGTCGCGTCGCCGACAAATGGACGATGCTGATCATCGACACGCTGGCCGAACAGGGCGAGCTGCGCTTTACCGCGCTGGGTCGCGAAATCGGCGGGATCAGCCAGAAAATGTTGACTCAGACGCTACGCCAGATGGAACGCGACGGGCTGGCGATCCGCACGATCCACCCGGTGATCCCGCCGCGCGTCGAATACCGCCTGACCGATCTGGGAATGAGCCTGGCCGAAGCATTTTGCGGTGTGTGGACATGGGCGGCCGAGAACCTCGACCGCATCGAAACGGCGCGCGCGACCTTCGACGCGGGTAAGGCGACCAGCTAAGTTGCATTGTCGTACCGATTGATGCAGCGTCACCGCACATAAAACACTCGGGGGAGGCAAATTCATGCATAGCGAAATTCTCAAACCGGTCGTGGTGCTGGTCGCCTGGTCGCTGGTGATGCTGGTCTGGATGGTCGCGACGCGGCTGCCCGCGCTCAAGAAGCTCGGGGTCGACATGAGCAAGGTGCGCGGCAGCAAGCCCGGCCAGCTCGACGGCCTCGTGCCCGACAAGACGCAATGGCCGGCACACAATTACAACCATCTGATGGAACAGCCGACGATCTTCTACGCCGTCGCTTTGGTCATCGCGCTGACCGGCACTGGCGACGGGATGAATGCGTGGATCGCGTGGGGCTACGTCGGCCTTCGCATCGTTCACAGCCTGTGGCATTCGACGGTCAACCAGATCAACATCCGCTTCCTGATCTTCGCCGCATCGAGCCTGTGCCTGATGGCGCTGACGCTGCACGCCGTGATCGCGGTGTTTCAGGTTCATGGCTGAGAAATTCGAACGCCACCGCCAGCCGTGGAAGCAGGACGAGATCCAGAAGCTTCACACGCTGGCGAAGAAGGGCATGGCGCTGAAGGCGATCGCCAAGGCGCTGACCCGCAGCGAGGAATCGGTCAAGGACCGCGCGCGCGAAGACGGGCTGTCGATCGCGAAATTGCGCTGAGCGGCTGACTGCCTTGTCCGGGCCTCAGCCGAACAACCGCGCAAGGCTCCGGTCGAGCGTCACCAACTGCCACAGGGTGCGGCCATGCTCCGCCCTGCCCGCTTTGTGATCCGCCGCTAGCTTTTCGATCGCGGGACCATCGAACCATTGCAGCAGCCGCGGCGAGCGTGACAGGCTGGCGGCTTCGTCGGCCAATGCGCCCCGGAACCATGCGCTGATCGGCGTGACGAACCCCATTTTGGGGCGGTAGAGAATGTCCTTCGGCAGATAGCGTTCCATCGCCTTCTTCATCAGCCATTTGCCCTGCCCGCCGTGCAACCGCATCCCCACCGGCAGCGTCGCAGCGAATTCCATCAATTTGTAATCGAGCAGCGGTTCGCGCGCCTCCAGGCTGACCGCCATGCTGGTGCGATCGACCTTGGTCAGAATGTCGCCGGTCAGCCAGTGCTGGATATCGGCATATTGCGCGCGGTCGAGCGCGTCGCGCGCGGGGGCGTTGCGCATGCTCGCGATATAGCGGTCCTCGGCGCGGTGCCCGCCCAGCTGACCCCATGCGGCCGGGGTGAACAGCTTTTCGCGCAATCCCGGCGTGGTGACGCCGACCGAATGCGCATAAGCGGTCGCGCCATCATCGGCGAGCGCGAGCAACGTAGTCTTGGCGCGAAGCGGACGCGGTGCCCAGTCGGCCTTGGGGTAGAACCGCCCGAGTGTACCGAATACCGTCGATGACAGGCCACGCGGCAGCATCCCCCTCACCCGCTCCTCGGCCGCCTGAAACCTGTAGCGACGGTATCCGGCAAAGGCTTCGTCCGCCCCATCGCCCGACAGCGCCACGGTGACCTGCTCGCGCGCCAGTTCGCACACGCGATAGGTGGCGAGCGCCGAGGCATCGGCAAAGGGTTCATCAAACGCTTGCGTCAGCCGGTCGATCAGCTGAAAATCGTCGGCCGCGACGATGCGCTCGCGGTGGTCGGTGTGATAGCGTTCGGCAATCGCATCGGCATAAGCGCGCTCGTCATGCCCGGCCTCGTGAAAGCCGATCGTGCAGGTCTTGACCGCCTCGGTCGATGCTTCGGCCATCAGGGCGACGACCGCCGAACTGTCGACCCCGCCCGACAGAAACGCACCGAGCGGCACATCCGACACCATCCGCAGTCGCACCGCCGTGCGCATCCGCTCGACCAGTTCGGCCTCGAGGTCCTTGACCCTGCCGGTCGCGCGCTTCGAGAAATCCATGTCCCACCAGCGCCGCGGCGGCGGCACCGGCCGCCCGCGCTCGATCAGCAGGAAATGCGCGGCGGGGAGCTTCTTCACGCCGGCGACAATGCACGCGTCATCGGGGACGTACCCCAGCCCCATGAAATCCTCGATCGCGCTGAGGTCTGGGGCCCGGCGCAGCAGCGGGTGCGCGAGCACGCCCTTCAATTCGGACGCGAACGCCACCGACCCGTCGGAGAGTTCGACATAATGAAGCGGCTTCACCCCCATCCGGTCGCGCGCAAGGAACAGGCACTGGCGTCCGGCATCGTGCAGCGCGAACGCGAACATGCCGTTGAGCCGGTCGAGCATCGACGGCCCCCATTGCCGCCACCCGTGGAGCAGGACTTCGGTATCGCCCTGCGTGCGGAATACCGCGCCCATGCCCTGCAACTCGGCGCGGACCTCGGCGAAATTGTAGATCTCGCCATTATAGGTGACGGTCAGGTCGCCGTCCTGCATCGGCTGCGGGCTGCCCGCGACGTCGATGATTGCGAGGCGGCGGTGCGCGAGACCCACGCCCGGCGCGGTCCACGCGCCCGATCCGTCGGGCCCGCGATGCGCCTGCGCATCGGCCATTGCCAGCACACGCGCGCGTTCGACCGGCTTGGGCGTTCCGGGGTGGAAGACCCCCGCGATTCCGCACATCTAGCGGGCACTTCCCAAAGCCGTCACCCCAGCGGAGGCTCGGGTCTCAGGCATTGGCGCGACGAAAGAGCCGCAAGCAATCCCGGCTTTCGCCGGGATGACGGAGTAGGTCATCGGCCCATCCCCGCGCTGCGGTCCGCCAGCACGTCGATCGGGCCGAGCGCGCTCAGGAATTTCGCCATCACGGCACGGGGATCGCGGCCCGGCTGGACCTCGACCGACACATGCACCGCCACGGCGCGTTGCGGCCCGCCGAGGAGTTTGGCTTTCAACGTCTCAAGCTTCACGATCTTCTCACTGGCGGTCGTCACGGTGCCGACGCGGTACCACGTCGCGACCTGACGCTCTACCGGGCCCGGCGCCGTAATGAGCACAACATCAGCACCGTTCAGCGCATCGAGATCCTTCACCTTCACCCAGCGGTCGTCCTGCTGGACCACGCCGATTCCGAAACCGACCAGTTCGCGCCCTTCGTGCTGACTGCCATAGACCGCAATCGCCAGATCGACGGCGTTCCCATCGCTATCGACGTAGCGACCGAACAATTGATGATCCGCGCCGGGGTAATTGGGCGTCCAGGGTGCCCGCGTGCTCACCGGCGCGCGAGTCCAGGCCCCGACCTGCGGCAGGTCGATATGCTGCGGCAGCACCTGCGCGCGGCTGGCGATCGCCGACGACCAGCCCGGGAACACCGCCGCGACCGCCAGCACCAGCAACGCCGCGACCGCCAGGTCGAGCTTCCACCGGATCGGGCCTTGCAATCTCGCCGGATCGAACGCCGGGGCGTCGGGCGCGCGGTCGAACCATTTCCAGCCGATCGCCAGCACCGCCGCCATCACCAGCCCGAAGAACACCCAGCCGTAAACGATATGATCGAACCCGGTCGCTTGCTCGACGCTGGTCAGCACCGCGGCATAGATCGTTCCGAGCGCGCGCAGCCCGTTGGCGATCACCGGCACGACGATCGCCATCCCCATGAACGCGGAGCGGCGCGGCCAGCTGGTGTAGCAAAGGTTCGCGACCAGCACGCCGTACGCGATCATCGCGATCACGAACTTCGACCCCGAACACGCCTCCGCCACTTCGAAATATTTGTTGCCGGCGGTGATCAATACCCCGTCGACCGTCGCAGGGACGCCGACCAGATGGAGCAGATGCATCGTGATCCACACCGTGATCGTCTGCAGCGGCGGTTCGAGGAAGTCGCCGAACGGCACGAGGAACAGCGCATAAGCCATGGGAAACAGCAGCCCGCGCGCGACGTTCGGGCCGAGCGTCGTCAGCACCGCGCCCTGCAGCATCAGCACCAGCCCCAGATGCCGCGCCAGCGCCACACCCGAGGCGTCGCCAAGCAGCCAGCCGAATCCGCCGAGCGCGACCAGCGCCAGCCCCGGCGCCCAGCTTTGCGGCGTCAGTTGCGCCAGCTCGCCGCGCCTGATCCATACCAACCAGCCGATCACCGGCGCGATGAACAGGCAATGCCCAAAGGTCGTGTTGGTCCAGTAGAGATTGGCGAGGTCGGCCACATCGTTGCGGAACATCAGCAGCAGAACCGCGGCAACGAGGCCGAGCGCGATTAGCGGGCGTCGCCATGCCTGTGTGACGGCGAAACGCGCTCCGGGGGCGGGCTGCACCATGCTGGTCACGCCGCCGCCTTGCGACGCGCTGGCCGCGTCGCGCGTACCGGCGCCCTGAGCAGCGCATCAAGCGGCTGAAGCCGTGCCGACCAGCCATAACGCGCCTGCACTTGCGCGCGTGCTTTCTTCCCCATCGCAGCGGCCTGACGCGGGGCCGAGAGCAGACCGATCACCGCATCGGCAATGTCTCCAACGGTATCGCCGCTCAGGATCGTGCCGTCATGGTCGATCCCCTCCGCCGCGCAGCCGCTGGCCACCACCGGGCGCGCCATCGCCATCGCCTCAAGCACCTTGTTCTGGATGCCGCGCGCGAGCTTGAGCGGCGCCACCACGCACGCCGCCTGCGCCAGCCAGCCGCGCACGTCGGCGACTTCGCCGGTCACCACGACGCGATCGATCCTGCCCAGCGCGATCACAGCGTCGGTCGGATTGCGCCCGACGATCGCGAAGGTCGCATCGGGGTGCGCGACCTGAATATGCGGCAGGATGTCCTGCGCGAACCACGTCACCGCCTCGACGTTCGGGCGGTAATCCATCTGCCCGGTGAAGACGATCAGTTTGCCGATGCTGTCGACATGCGCGAACGCCGCGCCCGGATCGAAGAAGTCGGTGTCGATCCCGTTTTCGATCACCTGGACGTTGTTCGCCCCGGTCTTGTCACGAAACAATTGCGCCTCGGCCTCGCTCACGAACAAGCTGGCGTCGACCTTTCGCGCGACTTTCTTTTCGAACTGGAACAACAGGTTGGATTCGCGCCGCATCAGCCAGCTCATCGGCCAGCGCGACGCCTTCGCGTAATCGGCGAACTTGAGCGAATCCATGTCGCAAAAGTCCATGATCACCCGCGCACGCGTCCTGCTCGGGAGGTACTGCGCCATCTGGCTGGAAAAGACGTAGATCGTGTCGATCGATCGCCGCGCGAGCAAATCGGCGACGACTTCGTGCATCGCGCGATTGTCGAACGCGGTCAGCGACGCCGGCTTGCGCTGGACCAGCGCTTCAATCGTCGCCGTCACGCGCGATTTGGAGCGCCACAGGATCGAGCGGCTGGCGGTGAAGGGAGCGAGCCCCTTCTTCCCCTTCAGGTCGCGCGTGTCGTCGGCGAATGCGACCAGATGCACGCGCTTTCGCGTCGACAGATATTTGAGCACGTGGAACGCGCGGATCTTGTCCCCCCGGTCGGGCGGAAAGGGCGATCGGTGCGCGAGGAACAGGATATCGCCCATGAGGTTAGCCGAGGCCTTTGGCGATCACCGGCCCCATGCTGTTCGCAAGCCACAAGGGCAATTTCTTCCACACCGCGACTTGCAGCCGGTATTTCGGGCTCATCGGGTTCATTTCGCGGGGTGTCTGGCCCGCCGCGACGCGCTTGGCGTAGCGCAGCGGCACGCCCTCGAAGCCCCAATTCTTCTTGAACGCGGCGACCCCGGTGCCGGCCTTCGACCGCCCAAAATCGTAGCGCGTGCAGCCCTTGGCCGACCGCGCATGACGCATCAGTTCGTAATAGAGCCGATCATTGGCTTTCAGCGTCCGCGCCTCACGCGTGCCGCCGCCCCAGAAGGGATAGACGGTGCCATTGAGGTACAGGCTGAACACCGATGCGTGTGGCTGACCGTGATGCGAGACGGTGACGATGTCGGCGTGATCGCCGAGTTCCCTGGCCACCTCGCGAAACAGTTTGGAGGGGAAGACCGGCGTGCCGAGGTTGCGCACCGATTCCGAGAAGACGGTATAATGCATCGCCAAATCGTTGGGCCAGTTGCCGATCGCCACCTGCAAATCCGCGTCGAGCGACTTGCGCACCTCGGCGCGCTGCTTGCGTGGGATCGCGAGCAGTTCGGCGTCGTCATCGTTGGCCAGATCGCGCGAGAAACCGAGATAGGTCGTCTCGTCGACGATCCACCCCTCACCCGGCGCAGGGCCGCCGCGCAGTTCGAGTCCCGGACAGCCGAGCTTCTCCGCCAGCGCCCAGGCATTTGCCGCCAGCGCCTCGGCAATTGCGTCGCGCCGCGTCAGGATTCCGCCATCGACCGCGAACCCGACCGACACAAGCGCCTTGCCGAACAGCGGCGAGCATATCTCGGTCAGCGGCAAGACGCCGACGATCTCGCCATCGGCTTGCTGCGCGATCAGACAATGCGCGGTCTGACCGCAGGCGCGCGCCACCGCGACGTTCCAGCCGGTCAGGTGGAACGGCGTCGCGTCGGGATGGGCCCGGACATAATCGTCGATCCGCGCGCGCTCGCCGAGATCGCCGAGGTTGGCGGGCAGGATCGCGACGGGGGTGGAGACGAGCGGCATCGTCATGACATCCGCTCCGCTTCGGCAGCTACCACCGCATCCACCCGCCCCCATTCGTGACGCTTGACCAGCGACCGCAATTTCCCCGCCATCGCGCCTAACCGGCTATAGTGACGCAGCCGTGACTTGAACGGTGCGTTCGTCACGCGCGGCTGGCCGGGATCGACTTCCCACGGATGAAAATAAAAGACCGCGGGACGATGATCGACGGTGTTGGCGTGCGTGACCGCACGATCGGTGATCGCGCCGGGAAACAGCCGGAAGAACCCGCCGCCGGTGGCGATCTTCTTGCCCGCGACGCTGGCGAGCGTGATCGGCAGTTCGATCAGGTCCGACCCCGCCACCGGGCGCCACGCATGTTTCGGCGAATCCGCCCAGCCGTAATGATCGTGCGCCAAAGGTGCGACGCTGGAGGAATAGCGATAACCCTCCTCGGCCAGAATGTGATGCGCCCAGGGCGTGCGTTGATCGATCGAGAAGCTCGGCGCGCGATAGCCGGTGACGGCTTGCCCGGCGGCATCCTCCAGCGCGGCCTTCGCCACCTTCAGATCGGCGCGAAACGCCTCGGGCGTCAGCGTGAAGACGCGATCGTGATCCCAGCCGTGGCTGGCGACTTCATGGCCTTCGTCGGCGATGCGGCGGATCAGCGCGGGGTGACGCTGCGCCACCCAGCCGAGTGTGAAGAAGGTCGCCTTGACCCCGGTCTCGGCGAACAGGTCGAGCACGGTGCCGGTATTATATTCGACGCGCGAGCCGAGGCCGTCCCAGTCGGCCTTGTCGATCACGCGTTCGAACGCGCCGACCTGGAACCATTCCTCGACGTCGACCGACAAGCCGTTGCGCATGACCTTGCTCCCGGCGCGGGTCAGGCCGCGCGGCCGCCGCGTGCTGCAGCTGCCTCGTTACCTTCGACCCAGTCGACCAGCAATGCCAGCACGCGGCGCAGCGCGGCATCCTGTTCCTCGAGCCGCGCTTCGATCGCGGCGAAGCGGTCCGGTGCGACGGTCACGGCGGCCGGTTCGGGCACGGGGTCGTTGGCCGGGCTCGACATCGGCATCGGCTCGGGCTCGCGAACGGGTTCGACATCAGCGACCGGCTCTGGCGCGGTCACGACGACCGGCTCGGGCAGCGGAGCCGCTACAGCTTCGACCTTGGGTGCGGCAATCGTAACGGGCTCAGGCGTCGGCAGGTCGCCGTTGATGTCGGCGGCAACCGCGTTGACCACCGAACCGTCGATCGTGTCGAGCTGCTCGATCGCGCCGAGCAACAGCACCCGCCCCGCCAGCTGATTGAGCCGGCGCGGCACACCGTCCGACCCATGGAACAGCGCCGAATAGGCGTCGTCGGTGAAATGCGGGCGCCCGGTCCAGCCGACCAGCTTGAGCCGGTGCTCGATATAGGGGGCGACTTCGTCGGCGGTCATCGGGTCGAGGTGATGCACCGCGATGATCCGCTGGCGGAGCTGTTCGAGCCGGTCCGACCCGTGCAGCGCGGCGCGGAATTCGGGCTGGCCGAGCAGGAAAATCTGGAGCAGCGCGTGACCGCCCGCCTGGAAGTTCGAGAGCATCCGCAATTCTTCGAGCGCGCCGGTATGGAGCGCCTGCGCTTCGTCGACGATCAGCAGCGTGCGACGCCCGCTGCGCGCCACGGCGTGCAGCCCGCGTTCGATCGCGACCAGCAATTGCGCCTTCATCAGCCCCGCCGTCTCGACCTCCAGCCCCGTTGCCACCAGCCGCAGCAAGTCGTCGGCCTCGATCTGGCTCGACACGATCTTGATCACATGCAGCCGGTCGCGGTCGATCGTCGCCATGACGTGGCCGACCAACGTGGTCTTGCCCGCACCGATATCGCCGGTGATGACGATGAAGCCTTCACCCTGCGACAGACCGTAGCCGAGATAGGCCATCGCCTTCTTGTGCGTAGCCGTATCGAACCAGAATTTCGGATCGGGCGTCAGCGCGAACGGGCGTCCGCTCAATCCGTAATGGTCGTCGTACATCGTCACCATCCCATCAGCGGCTGGATGCCGCTGTCAAAAAATCAGAACTGATAGCGCGCGCCGAGCAAGGCCTGCGCGGTGGTCTGATCGTTCACGCCCTGCTGGCTGAAGGTATAAGCTCCCACCGACGCGGTCGTGCTCAGGCGGCCGAAGCTGCGCGAGACCGATCCGGTCGCCCCCAGGCTCAGGATGCCCGGCGCCAGCCCGCTATCGTAATAATTGGCGAACAGGTCGGCACTGAGCGATGTGTTGGACCCGACCGATGTCGTGTAGAACAATTGCGCGTAGTAGCTGTCGTCGTTGACGCCATTGATCACCACGCCCGGGCTGTTCGGTGCGTAGAATTTGCGCGTCGAATAGCCCGCGCCGATGCCCAGCGTCGAACGACCGCGCGTCGCGGTGACCACCGCGTCGACTCCGCGCGTGCGGAACGTTGCGGTCGATACCGACTGGAACACCGAGTTGAGGCACGCGCCCGACGCGCCGCCGCCGGTCGTGCCGAAGGTGCAGCCGTTGAACTGTTGCGCCAGCAGGTCGCGCGTCTGCGTGAATTCCTGCGGCAGCCCGCGAATGGCCTTTTGCAGCTGGTTGCCGAAGGTTTCGACGCTGTCATACACGCCGATTTGAACCCCCACGCCATTGCTCGGCGCGTAGCTGAACGATCCGGTGTAACTCCACGAATCGTAGCGCCGGCCGACCCGCGCCTGCAGCGTGGTGCGCGGGCTCGGGCGCCACAGCACGCCGACGTCCCAGTAAATGCCGTCGGTCTTGTACGCGATGCGCTGCGGCGACGCCGGATCGGTCACGAAGCGGCCGCGACTGTCGACCACCGGGTTGCCCAGCCCGTCGATCAGCGGATCGCGCGCGCTCGACGTGATCTTCTCATAGCCCACGCCGCCCTCCAGCGCGACGGTCCGGGTCAGCGGCAGGACGATGTCGCCGCGCCCGTACAGCCCCTCGAACCGGCTGCTCAGCTGGCTCATATCGTCGCGCGTCCAGCCGCCGCTCAGCGTCACGCCGAACGGCAAGAACACGCCCGATTTGAAGCCCACCGACGCGGTCGCCATGTGGTTTTTCGAATCGTCGAAATAATCGAGCGCCGGGCTGCCCGGCGCGACGCCGGTCGGTCCGGGCGACGTTACCTTGGTGTAGCCGAAGCGATACGAACCGTTGGCGAAGATCGGCCCGTCGCCGGTCGAGAAGCTGGGACCGACATAGCCCGAATAGACGTTGCTGACATTGGCGCGGTCGTTGCCGAAAAACGCCGGGGCAAACCCGCGAATGTCGTTGCGCGTGCGCGTCGCCAGTGCTCCCGCGTCGAGGCTAAGCCCCGGCAGGATGCGGATTTGCGCGTTCGCCAGCCCGGTGATGATGTCGGAATCGCCGGAATTCTTGTCCCACGCGAACTGATGCTCGTAGCGCGCCGAAATGTTGACCGAGACGCGGCGCGTCTGGACCGACGCATCGACCCCGGCGGCGGCCGAAGTATAGGTGACGACATCGCCCGACTGGACGTCGGCGGTCAGCACCTGGCTGAGTTCGATATAGGGCGAAATGCTGACCTTGCGGTCCTTGCCGCCCGCGCTCTTGTCCTGCGCCATCGCCGGCGTCGCCGCCAGCAGCGCGGCAACAGCCGCCCCCGTGAAAATCCGACGTTTCATTGGCCGACATCCTCCTGGCCGTAATAACTGCCAAAGCGATCCCCCCCCGGGGCAAACGCAACACTGTTCAACAAAAGCTGGATCTCGTCGCAGCCCTCGAGCCGCTGGACGGTTTCGCGGATCTCGCCTTCCGACGTCTTGTCGGCGCGGATCACCAGCATCACCTGCCCGACATGCAGCGCGAGCACCGAAGCGGGCGACGCGGCCAGCGCGGGCGGCGAATCGAAGATCACCAGGCGCTCCGGATCGGCGGCGAGCAGCTGCGCGATCAGTTCGGGCGTGCGGTCGCTCGCGACCAATTCGGTATCGTCGTGCGTCTGCGTTCCCGCGGGCAGCAGGCTGAGATTGGGGATGTCGGTGCCGACCACGAACTTCTCGATGTCGACCGCCGGATCGGCCAGCGCATCGAGCAGGCCGGGGCCGTCGCTCACGCCCAACCTGCTCAGCACGCCGGGCTTGGCGAAATCGGCATCGACCAGCAGCACGCGCAGGTCGCGCTCCGCCGCCATCGAGATTGCCAGGTTGATCGCACAATAGGTCTTGCCGTCGCCGGGCTTGGCCGAACACACCAGAATCGTGCGTGCCTTCGCCGGGTCGCTCTTCGCGAGCTTGCGCGTGGTGAGCAGCAACTGGCGTTTGGCCAGCCGGAACTCCTCCGCCATCACGCCGATCGGCGCATCGGGGACGAGCAGGCCGTTTTCGGCGAGCAGGTCGCGGTCGATCCGAACGTGGCGCGCGGCAACCGGCGCGGCGACCCTTACCCGGGGTTTTGGCGCGGCGAGCGGTGCCGCGACCGTCAGTTCCAGCGTGTCGTGCGGCGCAACCGGCGCAGGTGCCGGCGCGACCGGAGCCGGCGCCTCGACCACGACCGGCTTGGGCGCGGGCAGCAACTCGTCGGCGGGGATGCCGCGCGTGTTCAGATGCGCCGAAAAGTCATAGATTTCGGCTGCGCGTTCGAGCAGCGAGCCGCCGCGCTTGATGATCGGCTTGTTCATGCCGCCAGCCCCCGCATCAGCATCTCCACGCCGAGCAGCCCGACAAAGGCCACGGCCAGACCGGCGGTCGCGCCGACAAAAAGCTTGAACCTGCGGCGGCGCAGCGACGCTTCGGCGCGCGACACGCGTTCGCTGATCGACCCGATCACGGGCAATCCGGTGGCCTTCTCCAGCCGACCGGCGGTCGCGAAGGTCGCCTTGAGCTGCGACAGCGCGAACGCGGCGCCGATCCCGGCGGCCAACGCGGCGAACAGCACGCCGGTCAACAACAGCGGGCGGTTCGGCGCGGCGGGTTTGCGCGGCGCGACCGGCGGATCGATCACCTTGAACTGGATTCCGGCGGTCTGCGCCTGTGCCTGTGCCCGCACGCGAACTTCTTCGCGCGCGCTCAGCGCCTTGTCGTAATTGTCCTTGATCACCTGATAGTCGCGGTCGATCGAGCCTTGTTCGCTGGCAACCCCGGGATCGCCGTTGAGCTTGGCGGTGATCGCGTTGATCCCGGCCTGCAACTGCTGCTTGCGCGCGACCAGAGCGGCGACCTGCGACTGTTTGTCGACCTGCATCGATTTGAGCGAAATATAGGTCGGGTTGGACTGCATCCCCCCGCCCGCGCCCACCGGCTCGCGCGACGCAGCGGCGCGCGCGGCACCGAGCTGGCTCTTCAGCGCGATCACGTCGGGATGATTGTCGGTATAGCCCTTGGCCCGCGCGTCGGCGAGCTGGCCCTCGATCGCGATGAGCCGCGCGCGTGCCGGACCGGCGGTCACTCCTCCGCCCGCACCGCCCGCGACGCTGGCCGTGGTCGATGCTAACTGGCCGTTGATCGACGCGAGGCTGGTCTGCGCACCGGCCAGATCACCGTCGATCTGCGCCATTTGCGTGCGCGCCGCCGCCATGCGGTCCTGCAACGACCCCGTGCCCGGCAGCGACCCCAGATATTGCGTCTGGAATTGCAGCCGCTTGGCGTCGGCATCGGCCAGGCGGCGCTGAAGCTGGTCGACCTGATTGTCGAGGAACGCGAGCGACGTCGTCGTCTCGTTGCGATTGTCGGCCATGTTCTGATCGACGAAGATCGAAATCAGCTTTTGCACGATCTGGCTGGCCAGCTTGGGGCTGCCCGCGCTGGCGCTGATTTCGAACAGATTGTTCTGCTGCGCGACGATCTTGATGTTGGTCTGCAAGCCCGCGACGCGATCGGCGATGTCCTGCGCACCCGACACGCTGTTGGCCATGTCGGTGCCGCGCACGACCTTTTCCAGATTGACCGCGCTGGTCAGCGTCTGGCGCAGCGTGTCGATATCGTTCTGCTGATCCGCTGCGGTGATGCCGATCTTCGACTGGAGCACCGTGCCCATCTGGACATAGACCCGCGCCTTCGCCTCGTAGCGGTTGGGCATCTGGCTGACCACCAGCCAGCCCAGAATCGCCACGCCCCAGGCCACCGCCAGCGCGAGCCAGCGGCGGTTCCAGATCGCGTGGAGCGCGAGTCGAACTTCGTCGTAAAGGCCGTTCACGTGTTGCGGCCTCCGTTAAAACATCGACTCGGGGATGATGATCACGTCGCCCGGTTCCAGCCGCACATTGGCCGACGGGTCGCCGTTCTTCAGCAGCTTGCCGATCTTGATATTGTAGGTGCGCTGCTGACCGCTCGCGCGGTCGTAGCGGACCAGCCGTGCGCTGTTCCCCGCGGCATACTGGCTGAGCCCGCCCGCCTGGATCATCGCATCGAGCAACGTCATGTTGGCGCGATACGGGATCGACACCGGCTTTTCGGTGGCGCCGACGATCCGGATCGACTGGCTGAACGTGCTCTGCGCGTTCTCGACGATGACCGAGACGATCGGGTCCTTGATGTAGGTCGAGAGCGCGATCTTCATGTCGTCGGCGAGCATCGCCGGGGTCTTGCCGACCGCGGGCATGTCACTGACCAAGGGCGTGGTGATGCGGCCGTCGGGGCGCACCGTGACCTTCGCCGACAATTCGGGGTTGCGCCAGACGAAGATGCTCAGCTGGTCCATCGGACCGATCACATATTCCTCGCCCGGCTGTTCGCGGCCCGCGACGAACTGGGCTGGCGGCAAGGAGCCATTGCCCCCGCCGCTCGCACAGCCCGTCAGCGCCATCGCGCTGGCGCCAACAAGGGTCAACCCCTTGGAAAGCTTGATAAAACGCATCACCGGCCTCCTGTCATGCGCTTTTCAGGTGCCGGAGACGTCATTCCGACGCGCAGACTTACGGGCTGGCTATGAACTCAGGGGGGTAAATATAGCGTTAGGATTACGTAGCTGTACCGACCAGCAGCTCGGTCGGACGGGGATGACCGAGAAACTCCGCCGGGCTGGCCGAGAGGCCATACGCGCCAGCCATGAACACGGCGATAATGTCGCCCGGTTGCGCGACAGGCAGCGCGACCTGATCGGCGAGCCGATCGAGCGGCGTGCATAGGGGACCGACCACCGAAACGGTCTCGGTCGGCGCTCCCGCGACGGCGGTGGCGACCGCGATCGGATAGTTGCGGCGGACGACGGTGCCCAGGTTGCCGGTCGCCGCGAGTTGGTGGTTGAGCCCGCCGTCGCACACCAGAAAGACTTCGCCGCGGCTCTCCTTCCGGTCGACGACGCGCGTGAGATAGATCCCGCATTCGCCGACCAGCCAGCGGCCGAGTTCGATCGCGAATCGCGTGCCGTTCAGCGCTTCGGGGAGTGACGTCAGCCGCCCGCTCAGCGCTGCTCCGATCGACTCGACATCGACCGGCGATTCACCCGGGAAATAGGGGATCCCGAACCCGCCGCCGAGGTTCACCAGCGGCGGCACGAGGCCAATCTGGGCGGCAAGTCGCGCGGCGAGATCGAGCGTGTGCGTCTGGCTGTCGATAATCGCCCCCGGATCGAGCGCCTGCGACCCCGCAAAGATGTGAAACCCGCGCCACTCGGCACCCGCTGCGACGATCCGCTTCACCAGCGCGGGGACGCGCTCGGCATCGACTCCGAACGGCGACGCGCGCCCGCCCATTCGCATGCCCGACCCGCGCAGTTCGAATTCGGGGTTCACCCGCACCGCGAGCTTGGGCGTCACGCCCAATCGCGCCGCTACGGCCAGCGCCCGCGTCGCCTCTCCTTCGGATTCGAGGTTGATCGTCACCCCGGCGGCAATCGCCGCCTCAAGCTCGGCATCGGTCTTGCCCGGCCCGGCAAAGCTGATCGGCTTGCCCAGATCCTTGGCGAACCCCAGCTCACCCGACGACGCGATGTCGAACCCGTCGACCAGCGGCGCCATCGCGGCGAGCAATGGCGCGAAGGGATTGGCCTTCACCGCATAATGCAGGTCGATCCCGGCAAACGCTGCGCGAAACCGCGCGATGCGGCTGCCGACAACGCCGAGATCATAGACGAATGCGGGCGTCCTGGTCGCCAATGGCTCGACCGATTGACCGCCGATCGTCAGCGGCAAGCCGCTGAATTCGCTCGGGATAGCGCCCATCGGCTTCATGACGTCATCCCCTTCAACCCCGCACGGTCGAGCTTGCCATTGGCGTTGCGCGGCAGTTCCGCGCGCCATTCGTATCGCACCGGTTGCATGAAATTGGGAAGGTCGCGCCGCAAACGCTCGCGAAGGCGCTCCTCGCTCGATCCGTCGCCCTTGGCGATCACGACGATCGCTTGCCCCAGTTTCTCGTCCGGCACCCCAAAGGCGACCGCTTCGATCGTCTCCCCGCCCGCCGTCACGGCGTCCTCGATTTCGGTCGGGCTGATGCGGTTGCCGGCCGATTTGATCATCTCGTCGTCACGCCCGACGAAGCGCAACAGCCCCTCATCGTCCTCGACCACGGTATCGCCCGACCACACCGCCATCCCGCCCGATTGCGACCAGCCCGGGGCGGGGCGGAAACGCTGCGCGGTGCGGTCGACATCTCGCCAATACCCTTGCGCGACGAGCGGCCCGGCATGGACCATTTCCCCCGGTTCTCCGGGCGCTGCGCGACCGCCGTCGGGGCGCACCGCCATGACTTCGGCGAACGGAATCGCGGTGCCGATCGAGTCGGGATGCTCGGCCACCAAAGCAGGATCGAGGAAGGTCGACCGGAACGCTTCGGTCAGCCCGTACATCGGATAGATGTCCGCGCGCGGGAAGTGTGCGCGCAATGCTTCGATTGTGCGGCGGGTCAGCGCGCCGCCGGAATTCGTGATTCGTTTCAAGGAACTTACATCGATATCCTTCGCATCGATCTCAACCAGCTGCGCCCATAGCGGCGGCACCCCGCCCAGCGTCGTGATCCGCTCGCGCGCAATCGCGCGATACACGTCGCGCGGCAGCAGATAGTCGAACGGCACCACGCTCGCTCCCGCCGCCCAGGTCGACAACAACTGGTTCTGTCCATAGTCGAAGCTGAGCGGCAGCACGCCGAGCACGCGATCCTCGGGCACCAGCTTGAGGAAATGCGCCACGCTGATCGCGCCGAGCCACAGATTGGCGTGGCTGAGCATCACGCCCTTGGGCCGCCCGGTCGATCCCGACGTATAGAGCAACGCCGCCAGCGTATCGGGATCGGCGGCCGACGGCGGAAGCTGCTCCCCGGCTAACGGTGGTTCCTCGGTCACCACACGACACTTGACCTCCTCCAGCGTCTCCGCCCGCGCAGGCTGGGTGATCAGCAGCGTCGCGCCGCTGTCGCGCAGAATGTACTGGACCTGCAAATGCTTGAGCAGCGGATTGACCGGCACATGCACCAGCCCCGCGCGCGCCGCCGCGAGCGGCATCAGGCACGCGATCCGCGTCTTCGGCAGCCACGTCGCGACGCGGTCCCCCGCGGCCAGCCCCTGCCCGGCGAGCCACCCCGCCAACGCGCCGACCGCCGCCTCCAGCCCGGCATAATCGAGCCGCCCCTCACGCGTCACCAGCGCGACGTCGCCCGGCGCGCCGCGCAGCGTCAGATGGTCGAGCGGCAACGGCACGGGGTCGAGCGGGATCATAGCACCCTGATAGCGAGGCGGAGCGCATCCCCCAAGCGCCCCTTCCCATTCCGCACCACTATCGGTAACGCCCGCACACAATGACCACGCGCCATCCCGTGCCGCCCCCGCCCCACGCCGTCGACAAGGCCGTTCGCGCCGTGCTGAAGGACGTGCTCGCGCTCAGCCCCGATCGCGTTGCCGCGTTCGACGACGACACGCCGCTGTTCGGCGCGCTGCCCGAACTCGATTCGATGGCGGTCGCGGGGGTGCTGACCGAGCTCGAAGACCGGCTGGGCTTCGTGATCGAGGATGACGAGGTCGACGGCGAAATGCTCGAAAGCTTCGGCGCGCTGCGGCGGTTCGCTACCGCCAAGGTCGGCGGATGATCGATCATTACGACTGGGCCGGCGGCCGCGAAGCGATCGTTCGCTTCGGGCCGGAGAATGGCCCGGTCGTGCTGGTCGCGCTGCCGCTGTTCGAGGAAGCCAATCGCACGCGCACCTTCGTCGTCGGGATGCTGCGCCGCCTCGCCGAGCGCGGGATCGCCAGCGCGCTCCCGGATCTGCCCGGCCAGAACGACAGCCCGGTCGCCACCGAACACGCCATGCTCGCCGGCTGGCGCACCGCTTTCTCGGCGGCGGCCAATGCGGTGAAGGGTGACCGGCCGGTTCACACGCTGACGATCCGTGGTGGCGCGCTGCTCGATCACGACTTGAAGGCCGCGACGCGCTGGCAGCTCTCGCCCGCCAAGGGCGAAGCGCTTGTTCGCGATTTGCTCCGCACCAGCGCCGCAGCAGGCGCGCCGATCGAGATCGACCTGAGCAATTATAACGACGAAGCCGGGCCGGTGACGATCGCGGGCAACCGCCTGTCGCGCCCGCTGCTGCGCGATCTCAACGCCGCCGATTGCGTGCGCGAAGGGCTGGTCCGCGTCGTCCGGCTGGACACCGACCCCGCCGTCGCCGACCGCAAGGTCGCGGGCGCGCCGTTATGGCGGCAAAGCGAGCCGGGCCACGACCCGGCGCTGGCGCAATTGCTTGCCGACGATATTGCCGACTGGATCGCCAAATGCGCGAAATAATCGCTTTCCCGTGCGACGGCGACGCGCTGGTCGGCACGCTCGACGACGCGCGCGGCACTACGGGTGTGCTGATCGTGTCGGGCGGCAATGAGATTCGCTGCGGCGCCCATCGCGGGATGGCCTTGCTCGCGGCCGAGCTGGCGGCGAGCGGCGTGCCCGTGTTCCGCTTCGACCGCCGCGGAATCGGCGATTCGGAGGGCGCCAATCACGGCTATGCCGAAAGCGCGGCCGACATCGCCGCCGCGGTGCGCACGTTCCGGATGCTGTGCCCGCAACTGACGCGGGTCGTCGGGTTCGGCACTTGCGACGCCGCGACCGCGCTGGCGCTGTTCCACCGCGAGGCGGAGGTCGATGCGCTGGTACTCGCCAATCCGTGGGTCGGCGACGAAGCCGACGATTTGCCCCCCGCCGCCGCGATCCGGTCTCACTATCTCAGCCGCCTGAAGGACCCGCGGCAATGGCTGCGCGCGGTGACGGGTGGGATCAATATCGGCAAGGCGATCAAGGGGTTGCGCAAGGCTTCTGCCAAACCGAGCGAATCCGCGAACCCGATCGCGGCGCGAATGGCGGTGGCGATGGTCGATACCCCGCGAACGATATTGCTGGCCGCGCGCGACAACACGGCTGTGCGCTTTGCCGAGGCGTGGGTTGAGACGGATGACATTCGGCGGCTCGATACCGACAGCCATAGTTTTGCGCGGCCGGGCGATGCCGTGTGGCTGAGGGATCGGCTGATAGCGGCGCTGGCCGAGGATAACGGATAAGGGGAGAGGCTATGACGGCGTTTCGGGTACTGCTGGTCGCGATCTTCGCGACGATCGCAGGGTACACACTGATCGTCGGCGCGCATCACGGCTACGCTCTGGTCCCGATCTTCTTAGCCGACATTGCGGGCCTGACCTGGCCCGGTCAGTTCAACGTCGACTTCACCAGTTTCCTGACGCTGTCCGCGCTGTGGCTTGCCTGGCGGCACCATTTCTCGGCGCTCGGGCTCGGGCTGGCGGTTCTAGGGTTTTTTGGCGGCGGTCTGTTCCTGTCGGCGTATCTCCTCATCGCCAGCTTGCAGGCGAAAGGAGACATCAAGGTCTTGATGCTGGGCAGCCGGCGCGCGACCGCCTGAGTCGCTTTCCGGCCTAATCGTCATCCCAGCGAACGCTGGGATCTCGTGCAGTATCGCCGTACGGCCAGCGACCCCAGCTTTCGCTGGGGTGACGGGACTTACTCCGCCGCCTCGGCCACCTTCTCGAACTCCGCCTCGGCCAGAAAGCGTTCGGCATCCAGCGCCGCCATGCAGCCCGTTCCCGCCGCGGTCACCGCCTGGCGATAGACCTTGTCCATCACGTCGCCGCACGCGAACACACCGGGGACGCTGGTGCGTGTGCTGCCGGTCTCGACCTTGATGTAATGATCCGAATCGAGTTCGAGATGCCCGCGGAACAATTCGGTCGCGGGGTGATGCCCGATCGCGACGAACCCGCCATCGACGTCGAGCCGCGACAACTCGCCCGTCACCGTGTCGCGCAGTTCGAGCGCGACCAGTCCCGCCGTTCCGCCGCCGTCGATGAAGCTCTCGACTTCCTTGTTCCACAGCATCGTGATCTTGTCGTTGGCGTGCAGCCGCTCCTGCAAGATCTTCTCCGCGCGCAGCGAATCGCGGCGGTGGATCAGCGTCACGTCGGGCGAATGATTGGTCAGGTACAGTGCTTCCTCGACCGCGGTGTTGCCACCGCCGATCACCGCGACCTTCTTGCCGCGATAGAAGAAACCGTCGCACGTCGCGCACGCGCTGACGCCCTTGCCCTTCAATGCCTCCTCGCTGTCGAGCCCGAGCCATTTGGCCTGCGCGCCGGTGGCGATCACCAACACGTCGCCCTCGTAGATATCGCCGCCATCGCCGACCAGCCGGAACGGGCGCCGGGTCAGGTCGACTTCGACGATCGTGTCCCACATCATCCGCGTGCCGACATGCTCGGCCTGCGCCTGCATCTCCTGCATCAGCCACGGACCCTGGATCACCTCGCGGAAGCCGGGATAATTCTCGACATCGGTGGTCGTGGTCAGCTGCCCGCCGGGCTGGATGCCCTGAACGACGATCGGCGCCATCCCGGCGCGCGCGCCGTAGATCGCGGCGGACAGGCCCGCGGGGCCCGAGCCGAGGATGAGCATCTTGGTGGTGTGCGTGGTCATGCTGTGCGTCCTAAGGGCGAAGGCCCTTGTCGTGCAAATGTGGGCGAGGGTTTATCCACAACAAGCTGCGCGCGGTGAGAGAAAAGCTTGTCGCATCCCAATATCCGCAACGTCGATTTATCAAAACCCTTGCGTTCGCCACTATCGGCGTGACGACGAATGAGATATCATACCATTCTTTGATAAGGGGCGGTAACATGCGCGTTGTAACGTCGATCGTAACCGGCGCACTCGCATTGGTTTTGGGCGTTCAGGCGCTAGCCGCCAGCCGAAAAGCGCCCGAGAAGTCTGCGGATCCTGGCCCGGGCATCGTGCCCTGCACCACAAACGGCCTCGTCCACGGCGAAGTGAGTGCGGAAATCACGCAGCGAGTCACCTCCTCGATCACATTGCTGGACAAGTACGCTCGACTTCGGGATGTCGCGAAACTGACTCTGCCCTGCGGTTTCACCATCGAGGGCAGATGGACCGCGAACCTCTTCCTGACAAATGGCATCGAAACTCGGCGATATTTCGAGAACAATTCGTTCGGCTTCAGCCTGCCCTATGGTCCCGGAGATCAGGCCGGCGGCGCGTTCGATCTGAAATATGAGGCTGTCGACGTGAAGGCCTTATGGCCGACCGGTTGTCCTGATGCCCTCAAGTCTTATGCGGCGGACTTCCAACTATGTGCCAGCTTCGGCAGCGACAAATCATTCTTCGGTGTGTCAGCCCGAGGTGATCATCACCTGCTGGCACACTATCTAGTCGGACCGTCCGGCCTGAAGGAGGACTTCAAGGTCGCCGAGACCCTTCCCGCGATAAAGACGATATTCTTCCTGCCGCCACCCGACGCGGACGGGGGAACGATCACGCTCATCATGGAGGATCGTGGCGAGCTCTACCGAGCCTTTATCGACGTTTCGCACGGCTGATCACGGAATCTCGAACAACCCCGCCTCACTTAGAAAAGCTTGCACCGCTCCAAACGCCGAACGATGCTGCGACGATCATCCCGAACGGGCTTGACCCGGGATCCCGCTTGTCCGCCCGCTCAAAGCGGGACCCCGGCTCAAGGCCGGGGTGACGAAAACGGAAACGACCGCTTACGACCCGGAAGCAGACATTGGCATTGGGAAAGGTAAACTCGGGTTGAGCAATCGACGGTGTTGCGAAGTCGGAAGGTATTCTTGCCGCCCGTTGGGAATGCTGCGATGCTGCACGGCGGCACCCGCGCATCGTGTGCGTGTACTGCCGAACCTGGATAGTAGGGAGCCTTGATCGATGCGCATCTCGCCATTCATCTTGTCGACCGTTCTGGCGATCGCGATCTCGGTACCCGCTGTGGCCGGCCAATCGGGGGCATCGGGGCTAGCGTTCGAGACCTCTACGATCGAGTATGGCATTATTGCGCAGGGCAGCAACGGTGCGCGCTCCGTTTCGTTTACCAACACAGGGAACGAACCGATCAAAATTTACGAAGCGCACGGCTCCTGCGCGTGCGTCGCGGTAAGCTACCCCACCAATGCGATCTTGCCGGGCGAACAAGGCGAAATCCAAGTCGATTACGACACGAACCGGGTCGGCCCATTTGAAAAAACTGTGGTAGTCATCGTCACCGGCAGTCCGACCCCGTACGTTTTGCGCGTAAGTGGCGAAGTGCGTTAGCCGGGAAATTTTCCAAAGGTCTGTGTTGGCGGCCGATGTGAGAGGCGCGCCAACCACTTGGTCGGCCGTTCGCGTTCAGATCGGACCGAATGACCGCTAACGACCCATGTGCGGACGCTCGCCACGCCATACTCCGTCATCCTGAACTTGTTTCAGGATCCATGTCTCGACGGGCGAAGCATTGCTTGCGGCGCCATGGATGCTGAAACAAGTTCAGCATGACGGAGAAATAGAAGCGACCGCGTCTCACCAGTAGCAGGCGTTCTGACGGGCCAGACGTCGCTCAGGCGAAGTTCCCGCCGAGCGGTTCGCCCTCTTCTTCGACATGCTCGACGTCGTCAGGCTGATGAGGCAGGTCGCTATCAGGATTGGTCGAATCGGGATCGGGCTCGTTTCCAAGCTTTCGGGGATTGTTCGACATTTCTATCTCCTCGGCCGGAAAACGCCTCAACCGCGGAAACAGGCCCGGCCATCTGACCACAAACTGACTGGCACCGGCTATTGCCGCGATAATGGCTGGCCGCGTTCCACCACCTTCAGACATCGCTTGCAATGTTGGATTTCGTTTGAGAGCATCCCACAATGGCTCTTTCTCATTGTCGGCTTCTGCCCATGCCGCGCGCACAAAGCTGCGCGGACGCGGCGCCCTTGTCGCCGTCCGGCCTCCCGGCGAGCAGCGGAAAACGACGCCGAGAGTGTGAAGCTAGTGTCAACTTAGGCGCGGTTACCCCGGAATCTCGAACAGCCCCGCCGCGCCCATGCCGCCGGCGGTGCACATCGACACCACGACATATTTCACCCCGCGCTTGCGCCCTTCGATCAGCGCGTGGCCGGTCAGCCGCGATCCGGTCATGCCAAACGGATGCCCGACCGCGATCGCGCCACCGTTGACGTTGAGCTTCTCAGGATCGATCCCCAGCGTGTCGCGGCAGTACAGGCATTGCGACGCGAAGGCCTCGTTGATCTCCCACAGCCCGATATCGCCGATGCTCAGCCCGGCGCGCTTGAGCAGCTTGGGGATCGCGAAAACCGGGCCGATACCCATTTCGTCGGGCTCGCACCCCGCGACCTGAAACCCGCGATAGATGCCGAGGATTTGCTTGCCCTCGGCCTCGGCCGCCTTGCGCTCCATCAGGATCTGCGCGGCGGCGCCGTCCGACAGCTGACTGGCATTGCCCGCGGTGATGTATTTGCCTTCCTTGATCACCAGCCCGTCCTTGAACACCGTGCGCAGCCCCGAGAGGATTTCGGCGGTGGTGCCGCCGCGAATGCCCTCGTCCTGCGTCACGGTGACCTGCTCGGTGCCGGTCTGGTTGCCGTCCTTGTCGAAGGTGGCCTTTTCGACCGTGATCGGCGCGATCTCCTCGGCAAAGGCGCCCCTGGCCAGCCCGTCGAACGCGCGCTGCTGGCTCATCGCGGCGAACTCGTCCTGCGCCGCGCGGCTGATCCCATAGCGTTCGGCGACCACTTCGGCGGTCTCGATCATCGGCATATAGGCATAGGGCTTCTTCGCGATCACCGACTGGTTCTGGTACGGCGTGCCCGCCTGTTTCGCGGTGAGCGTGATCGATTCCATGCCGCCCGCCAGCGCAATGTCGAGTTCGTCGCAGATGATCCCGCGCGCCGCGAGCGCGATCGCGGTGAGGCCCGATCCGCATTTACGGTCGAGCGTGAACGCCGGGACGCTGGTCGGCAGCCCGGCGGCGAACACCGTGTTGCGCGCGACGTTGTACCCTTGCGTACCCCATTCATTGCCCGCGCCGTAGAAGACGTCGTCGATCCGCGCCGGATCGATCCCGGCGCGCTCGACCGCGGCGTTCATCGCATGCGCGCCGATCACGGTGGCTTCGGTGTTGTTGAAATAGCCGCGATTGGCCTTGCCGATGCCCGTCCGGGCGGTGGAAACGATGACGGCTTCGCGCATGGGGGTCCTCTCAGGTTCTCGAATATCGGGTATGGCTTTAGATCGGTCGATCAACAAAATCGAGGGTCTGACTTTTCTTTCGTCACCCCGGGCTCGACCCGGGGTCCCGCTTCTTGCTGGCGGCTTGTCGTAGCGGGACCCCGGCTCAGGGCCGGGGTGACGACGGGGAATGAGCGGGGGCTGGCGCGTGCGGCTCAGGCGGGGCAGAACGCGCGCATGACCATCCCCCTCGCCGCCCGCTCGCTGCTGTTCGCTCCCGGCGATTCGCCGCGCAAGATGGAAAAAGCCGGGCTCAGCGCCGCCGATCTGGTGATCGTCGACCTCGAGGATGCCGTAGCTGAGAGCGCCAAGGCCGAGACGCGGATCGCGGTCGCGAAGCACCTGAAAGGCACGCACCGCCGCCAACCGCACTGGGTGCGGATCAACCCGCTCGACACGCCGCACGCACTGCCCGACCTCGCCGCGATCGTCCCCGCTAAGCCCGACGGGATCATGCTGCCCAAGGCGACGCGCGCCGATGCCGACCGGCTGAACCATTATCTGACCGCGCTGGAGGTGGCCGCCGGACTGCCGGTGGGTGAGATCGGCGTCCTCGTGCTCTGCACCGAAACCGCCGCGGGGATTTTCGACGCGGGCAATTACGCCGGCTGCGCGCGCCTGACCGCGCTCAGCTGGGGCGCTGAGGACAGCGCCACCGCGCTCGGCGCGACAAGCAACCGCGACGAGAATGGCGAGTATGACTTCCCCTATCAGGTGTTCCGCACGCTTTGCCTGACCGGCGCCGCAGCGGCGGGGGTCAGCGCGATCGAGACGATCCACGGCGACTTCCGCGACACCGAAGGGTTGGACAAGGTCGCCCGCAAGGCGCGCCGCGCGGGGTTCCGGGGGATGCTCGCGATCCACCCCGACCAGGTGCCCGTGATCAACGCCGCCTTCTCGCCCTCGGCGGAAGAGATTTCGCATGCGGAAAAAATAGTCGCGGCGTTCAAAGCCAATCCCGGCGCGGGGACGGTCGGTCTCGACGGCGCGATGCTCGACATGCCGCACCTCAAGCGCGCGCAGGCGGTGCTGGCGATGAAGCGCTAACCCGTCACCCCGGCCGCAGTACCGAGGTCCGCCTAGCGGCACGCCACAGTCAATTGGCTCGAAGACAGCCGTTGCGGCGACGCAGACCCCGGGACAAGCCCGGGGTGACGATGACTGGCTACGCTGTGATGAATGGTAGCGGAGGAGGGACTTGAACCCCCGACCCCAGGATTATGATTCCCGTGCTCTAACCAACTGAGCTACTCCGCCCCGAAAGGCCCGCGTTGCCGCGAGCGGCGGGCTATAGGTAGCACCCCGATAGCGGTCAAGCGCACATGTGGCGCGAGAGCGGCTCCCACGGCCGACCGCGGTAGCACCAGCTGGCAAAGCCAGTGATGCGCTGCTGGCCGCGCTTGGTTGGTGGGTGGCGCGGACACGGCGTTTCGATTAGCCCTCTCCTGGACAGGGGAGAGCATATGGCGCTGATCGCAGACTTGAAATCGCTGACCACATCGCAGCGATCGTCGATCTGGGCGAGCTATCTCGGCTGGACGCTCGACGCGTTCGACTTCTTCCTGCTGGTGTTCATGCTGTCGGCAATCGCCAAGGAATACGGCACCGACGTCAAGCACGTCGCGGAAGCGACCTTCCTGACGCTTGCGGCGCGGCCGTTCGGCGCGTTCTTCTTTGGCTGGCTGGCCGATCGCTATGGCCGCCGCCCGATCATGATGATCGTCATCTTGCTCTTCTCGGTCTTCTCGTTCGCATCGGCGTTCGTGTGGTCGCTCACCTCGCTCTTCGTCTTACGCGCCGCATTCGGTTTCGCGATGGGCGGCGAATGGGGAATCGGCGCCAGCCTGGTGATGGAATCGATCCCGCCCAAGTTGCGCGGGCCGGTATCGGGGCTGCTCCAGTCGGGCTATCCGTCGGGTTATTTCATCGCCAGCCTGGTCTATTTCCTGCTGTTCGACGCGATCGGCTGGCGGGGCATGTTCATGGTCGGGATCGCGCCCGCGATCCTTGTCTTTCTGATCCGCCTGCATGTCGACGAAAGCCCCGCGTTCGAAGCGCATCGTGCCCGGCGCGCGCCGCACTGGTTCATGACCTTCCTCGGCAGTTGGTCGAAGGCCGACTATTGGCGCGACGCGTGGCCGACCCTGAAGATCCTCGGGTACCTCGTGCTGTTGATGACGTGCTTCAACTTCTTCAGTCATGGCACGCAGGACTTGTATGCGACGTTCCTGAAAGAACAGCATCACTTCGACACCAAGACCGTCGGGCTGCTCGCGATGATCGGCAATGTCGGCGCGATCGTCGGCGGGCTCAGCTTCGGCATCTGGTCGGAGAAGATCGGGCGCAAACGCGCGATCATTATCGCCACGCTGCTGGCGATCCCGGTGATCCCGCTCTGGGCGTTTTCGACGACGCCGTTGCTGCTCGGGCTCGGCGCGTTCCTGATCCAGATCGCGGTGCAGGGGGCGTGGGGGATCGTGCCGGTGCATCTCAACGAGCTGTCGCCGGCGCTGGTCCGCGGGATGTTCCCGGGCTTCGCCTATCAGCTGGGTAATCTGATCGCGTCGCGCAACGCCCCGATCCAGGCGGGGATCGCCGAGGCGCATGGCGGCAATTACGGGATGGCGATGGCGCTGGTCGCGGGGATCACCGTGGTCGTGCTGGTGATCTGGACCGCGATCGGGCCCGAACGCCGCGACATCGACTTCGTCGCGGAGGCGAAGGCCTGAGCGGCGCCCGTCAGCGTGGCTGACGGGCGCGCGTGCCTCAGTTGGTCGTGGTCGTGACGGTCGTCTTGGTCTTGGCGGTCGCGGCGGGGGCCTTGCGCACGACGCGGCGCGTAACGACACGCTTCCTCGGGGCCGCCCTGGTCACGCGCGCCGGTGCCGGGGCGGGCGTGGTCGTTTCGGTGGTCACGGTCGTGCTCGTCGGCGCGGGCGCCGGCATGGTGACGATCACCGGCGCCGGAGGCGGTGCGTTGCGCAGCGCGTTGGCGTCGGCCTCCGCCGCGACGGCGCGATCGCGGGCCAGCGCCGCATCGCGCTGAGCGTCTGCAGTCGTGGCGGCGGCCTGCGCCTTGTCAGTACGCGCGCGCTCCGCCTTGTTGCGTTCGGCTTCACCGATCGCCTGATCCGCGAAGGTCGACGCGCTGTTCGCGTCGGCAATCGCCTGATCCTTACGATCGCTCGCCAGATCCTCTTGCGCGATGCGCAGCATTTCCTGCGCGCGTGCCAGCAGCCGCGGCGCTTCGCCGCCGGCGCCGATCTTGCTTGCGGTATCGACCTTGGCCTGCGCCGCCGCGACCGCCGCGCGTGCCCGGTCCTTTTTGCCCTGCGCCAGCGCCGGGCCGCTCATCACCAGCGCCAAGCTGGACGCACACGCCAAAATCATCGGAAACCGCATTGTCATTCTCCTGTTAGGGGATCGGGCGCACAACGAGCCGTCGACCGATACAGTTCCGGAACGGGCGCCGCTCAAGCGTGGGGAGGTGACGCGCGCGGCGTCGCCCGCTAAGGGCTGCGCCATGAGCCAGATCACCCCCGAGATCGTCGCCGAACACGGCCTGTCCCCGGAAGAATATGACCGCGTCCTCGCGGCGATGGGGCGCGAACCCAACCTGACCGAACTGGGGATCTTTTCGGTCATGTGGTCGGAACATTGCAGCTACAAATCGAGCCGTATCCATTTGAAGAAGCTGCCGACCACCGCGCCGTGGGTGATTTGCGGGCCGGGCGAGAATGCCGGCGTGATCGATATCGGCGACGGTCAGGCAGCGATCTTCAAGATGGAGAGCCACAACCACCCGTCGTACATCGAGCCGTATCAGGGCGCCGCGACCGGAGTCGGCGGGATCCTGCGCGACGTCTTCACGATGGGCGCGCGCCCCGTCGCCAACCTCAACGCGCTGCGTTTCGGGCGACCCGACCACCCCAAAATGCGCCACCTGATCGCGGGCGTGGTCCACGGCATCGGCGGCTATGGCAATTGCGTCGGGGTGCCGACGGTTGGCGGCGAAGTGAACTTCCACGCCGCCTATGACGGTAACATCCTGGTCAATGCGATGACGGTGGGCGTCGCCGAGACGGCTAAGATTTTCTACTCCGCGGCCAGCGGCGTCGGCAATTCGATCGTCTATGTCGGATCGAAGACCGGACGCGACGGAATCCACGGCGCGACCATGGCGAGCGCCTCGTTCGACGAGGATTCGGATGAGAAGCGCCCGACGGTGCAGGTCGGCGACCCGTTCACCGAGAAGTTGCTGATCGAAGCGTGCCTCGAACTGATGGCGTCGGATGCGATCGTCGCGATCCAGGATATGGGCGCTGCGGGCCTGACCTCCTCCAGCGTCGAGATGGCGAGCAAAGGAGGGGTGGGGATCGAACTCGACATGGACGCGGTGCCGTGCCGCGAGACCGGCATGACGCCGTACGAAATGATGCTGAGCGAAAGCCAGGAGCGCATGCTGATGGTGCTCAAGCCCGGCCGCGAGGCGGAGGCCGAGGCGATCTTCCGCAAATGGGAACTCGATTTCGCGATCATCGGCCGCGTCACGGAAACCGGCCATATGGTGCTTAAATTCAAGGGCGACGTGGTCTGCGATATCCCGCTCGGCCCGCTCGCCGACGATGCGCCGGCGTATGATCGTCCGTTCACGCGCACGCCCCCGCCCGCCGAGCTGGCCGATGAGCCCGAATGCACCGATCTCGCCGACGACCTGCTCAAATTGATCGGGTCGCCCGATATCGCCAGCCGCCGCTGGATCTGGGAGCAATATGATTCGCAGGTCGGCGCCGACACCGTCCAGCGATCGGGGGGCGACGCCGCGGTGGTTCGTGTCCACGGCACCAAGAAGGGCCTCGCGATCACCACCGATTGCACCCCGCGCTATTGTTTCGCCGACCCGCACGAAGGTGGAAAGCAGGCGATTGCCGAAGCTTACCGCAATATCTGCGCAGTCGGCGCAAAGCCCCTCGCGACCACCGACTGCATGAATTTCGGCAACCCGCAGCGTCCCGAAATCATGGGCCAGTTCGTTGGCTGTATCGAGGGAATGGCCGAAGCCTGCACCGCGCTCGACTTCCCGATCGTCAGCGGCAACGTCTCGCTCTACAACGAAACGAAGAACGACGACGGCACCGGCAGCGCGATCCTCCCGACCCCGGCGATCGGCGGCGTCGGGTTGCTCGACGATTACACCAAATCCGCCACCATCGGCTTTAAAAACACCGGCGACGCGATCTTCGCGGTGGGTGAACGCTGCGGGCATATTGGGCAGTCGATCTGGCTGCGCGAAGTCCATGGCCGCGAAGACGGCCCCCCGCCCCCGGTCGACTTGCGCGCCGAACGGCGCACCGGCGAATTCATCCGCTCGGCAATCAATCGCGGGCTGATCAGCGCGTGCCACGACGTGTCGGATGGCGGCCTGGCGGTGACGCTCGCCGAAATGGCGCTGGCGTCGGGGATCGGTGCGATGATCAACGAAGCGCAGCCGTTCGGCGTCGCGGGATCGTTCTTCGGCGAGGATCAGGGCTTGTACCTCGTCACCGTCCCCGACGAAGCCTTTACCGAATTCCTCTCCAGCGCCGCCGCGGTGGACGTCCCCGCCGACCCGATCGGGCGCACGATCAGGGACCGGCTGATCTTCGAACTCGACGAAGGCGACTGGACGATCGACCTGGAGGTGCTGCGCGCCGCGCATGAGGGCTTCTTTCCGGCGCTGATGGGTGACGATATCGTCTAGCCGATGAGCGCAGGCTATTCAGGAACGCCGCTGGCGAAGAAACTGGGGCTGAAGCCGGGCATGCGCGCGTGGTTCCATGACATGCCCGACAGCGTGCGCGCGGAGATCGACCCCGCCGGAATCGGGATCGCCGAGCAGACTGCGCCCTCGGCCGGCATGGATGCCGCTCATATTTTCGTGACGCAACGCGCAGCCCTGGAAAGCCAGCTCAACGTGCTCCGCGGGCTGATTCAGCCGGCCGGCCAGATCTGGGTGTCGTGGCCCAAGAAGGCAGCAAAGGTCGATACCGACATCACCGAAGACACGATTCGCGCGGTGGCGTTGCCGATCGGGCTGGTCGATATCAAAGTGTGCGCGGTCGATGGCACATGGTCGGGGCTCAAACTGGTGATCCGCCGGGAATTGCGCGACACCGCGTCAAGTTAGATCGCAATTTGGGGATTCACGCTGACCGACACGCCGCAACCCGCGCGCCTGCGTACGCTCGATGCCGTGCGCGGCGCCGCGGTGATGGGTATATTGGTGCTCAACATCATCGACATGGCGATGCCGGGCTACGCCTATGTCGATCCCCATTTCTACGGAGGCGAGACCGGCGCGAACTGGTGGGAATGGGCGATCGCTTACGTCATCGCCGACGGCAAGATGCGCGGGCTGTTCACGATGATGTTCGGTGCGTCGACCGTACTGATCGCCGAGCGCGCGCGGGCAAACTGGACCAACCCTGCGGCGACGCACTATGCCCGGATGGCGACGTTGTTCGTGTTTGGCATGGCCCACGCCTACCTGATCTGGTCGGGGGACATCCTCGTCCTCTATTCGGTGTGCGGTGCCATCGCCTTTGGCGCGTGGCGCTGGCGGCCGCGGCTGTTGCTGGCGACCGGGGTGGCTCTGCTCGCGTTCAAGCTGGTGAACGGCATCTCGGCATATCAACAGGTCGATGCACTGCGCGTTGCCGCCGCCCGGCCAAGCGCCAGCGCAGATCAGGTCGCCGCCTGGCGACGCTACGAAACCTCCGCAGCGCCGTCAAAGGACACGATTCCGGCCGAGCTGGCCGCGCACCGCGGCAGCTATAGCGCTGCACTGGTCGAGCGCATCCCCACCACAGTTTTGATGCAGACCGCCGTCAACCGCGAAGCGCTGTTCGATACGCTGGGATTGATGTTAATCGGCATGGCACTGTTCCGAACCGGCTTCTTTTCGGGAAGCTGGCAGCGCCGGAGCTATTGGCTTGTGGCAGCGCCAATTCCATTCCTCTGGCTGTGCTATCTGCCGCTGGTGGCGTGGCTTCAGCGAACCGAATTCTCGCCGCTGACAATGATCGCGACCGAAGCGATCCAGCTCACCCTGCTGCGTCCCTTCCTCAGCTTCGGCTATGCAGCATTGGTCGTGCTGTTCGTCCAGTCGGGCCGCGCACGCGGGCTCACCGACCGGATCGTCGCGACCGGGCGGATGGCGTTTTCGAATTATCTGGGGACGTCGATCCTCTGCACGCTGATCTTCAACGGCTATGGTCTGGGCTGGTACGGGTATCTCCAGCGCTGGCAGTGCCTGATCGTGGTCGCGATCGTCTGGCTGCTGATGCTCGCCTGGTCGAAGCCGTGGCTCGACTGGTTCGCCTATGGCCCGTTCGAGTGGTTGTGGCGCAGCGCCGCGCGGGGGCAGATGCAACCCTTTGTGCGGAAACGACCTATCGCGACGCCGCAATAGGGTAGCGGATCAGCCCATTCGGCGCCCGAAAGCGGCCGGACGGCGCTCGACCAAGGGATTGGCCTCGCGCTCGAGCATCACCAACGTCGCTTCGAAGATCGGGCGCAGCTTGACGACATGCTCCAGCGCCTGATCGGGGCGGTCGTGCGTTTCGACGCACTGGCGCGCGATATGTTCGATCGTCTCGCCCAGATCGGCCAGCGCCTCGGCGCCGAACTGTCGGGATTCGCCTTTCAGCGTGTGCGCCGGCAGCACCAGCGCGGCGGCGTTGCCGCCCCGCATCGCCTGTTCGATCGTATCGACCGACTTGACGCCGTCTTCCTTGAAATACCCCAGGATGCGCACGAACCCCGCTCCGAGTTCGCTGCGCGCCGCCTGAAAGGCGGTCCAGTCAACCAATTGCCCGTTCTCGATCGACACTTTTTGCCTCCATGGGCGCGAAGGTTGCACCACAGGTTAGTGGACCGGGTGTAGCGCCGACGAGTAAACGAGGAGTTGATGACGCCCCCCGCAATTGGCGTAAATCGACCGATAAGTTGCTGTATGATAGCCCGAAACGCGAAAACCGGTCCGGATCGATCGATTATTTGGGGTCGAACGGGTTTTTGGGCGCGCGCATTGTGACTCGGATCGGTACCGCACCGAATCCCAGTTCGCGGCGCATCGAATTGACCAGATAGCGCTCGTAACTCGCCGGCAATTGATCGACTCGCGTGCCGAAAATGACGAAGCTGGGCGGGCGCGTATTGACCTGCGTCACATAGCGCATCTTGATCCGCTTGCCGCCCGGCGCTGGCGGCGGGTTGGCTTCGATCGCGCGTTCGAACCAGCGGTTGAGTTCGCCCGTGCCGACGCGGCGCGACCACGCCTCGCGCGCTTCGAACGCCGCGCCGAGCAACTGATCGATCCCCTTGCCGGTCATCCCCGACACGGTCACGACCGTGACGCCCTTGACCTGGCTGAGCCCGTCTTCGAGCGCGCGCTTCACCCCATTAAACAGCGACGACGCGTTTTCGGCGACGTCCCATTTGTTGAGCGCGATGATCATCGCGCGGCCCTCCTCGAGCACGCGGTCGGCGATGCGCAGATCCTGCGCCTCCAGCCCCAATGTCGCATCGAGCAGCAGCACCACGACTTCGGCGAAGTCGACCGCGTGGAGCGCGTCGGCGACCGAGAGTTTTTCCAGCTTGTCCTGCACCTTGGCGCGCTTGCGCATGCCTGCGGTATCGATCAGCCGGACGCGGCGCGATCCGCCCTTGGGGTCGTGCCACAGCCAGTTGATCGCGATCGAATCGCGCGTGATCCCGGCCTCGGGCCCGGTAATCAGCCGGTCCTCGCCCAGCATCTTGTTGATCAGCGTCGACTTGCCGGCATTGGGCCGCCCGACGATCGCCAGCTTGAGCGGCGCGTCGGGGCTTTCATCCTCTTCGGGAATCTCGTCTTCGACCTCGGGGATGTGCGGCAACAACGCATCGAACAGGTCGGCCAGTCCCTCGCCATGTTCGGCCGACAACGGCACCGGATTGCCGAAGCCGAGCGACATCGCATCGAGAATGCCCGCCTCGCCCGCTTTGCCTTCGGCTTTGTTGGCGATCAGGATCACCGGGGTCGACGATCCGCGCAGCCAGCGGGCGATTTCCTCGTCGAGCGGGACGAGTCCCGCGCGCGCGTCGATCATGAACAACGCGACGTCGGCCATCGCAACGGCGGCTTCGGTCTGCTGCCGCATCCGGCCCGGCAACGTCGCGGCGTCGAAATCCTCATATCCCGCGGTATCGATCACGCGAAACTCAAGGCCGATCAAATGCCCCTCGCCTTCGCGGCGATCGCGCGTGACGCCGGGCTGGTCGTCGACCAGCGCCAGCTTCTTGCCGACAAGGCGGTTGAACAGCGTCGACTTGCCGACATTGGGTCGGCCGATAATGGCTACAGTGGGTAAGGGCATGTGCGCGCTGTAGCCGCGCGAGCCGCGATAGACAAACGACACCCCCCTCCCAGTCAGGGAGGGGAAGGTCGCGGCTCACCGATACGCGGTCACATGACCCTTCATATCGAGCGTGTAGAGCGTGTTGTTGGCAACCACCGGCCCCAATCCGAACGGCGTCTTGGTGTCGATCACCTGGCCGATCGATCCGTCGGCGGGCGAGACGAAGGCGATCTGCCCCAGCGAACTGGTCAGGACCAGCCGGTTGCCGGCGAGCACCGGGCCGTACCAGGTCAGCGGATTCTTCTTCTTTTTCTTCTTCTCGACCTCGAACCCGCGCAGCTGGGTCACCCAGCGCACCTTACCGGTCGAACGCTGCAGACAGTAGAGTCGGCTTTGATCGGTGACCACGAACAGCCATTCGCCGGCCAACCATGGCGTTGATATACCGGCGAAATTCTGCTCCCACAGGCGCTGACCCGTACCAAGGTCGAGCGCGACCATACGGCCGCCCTGACCCAGCGCATAAACGCGCGAATCGTCGATCAGGGGATCCGCGTCGATATCCGACAGGCTCGACACGGAGGTCGTGATGCTGGTCCGCGACAGGGCGTCGCCCCACAGCGCGCGGCCATTTTCGGAGCGATAAGCATTGAGTTCGCCGCTTGAAAAGCCAGCAACCACCGTGTTGCGCGAAACGGCGGGGGCCGCGACGCCGAACACACCCTGCGATTCGAGGCTGCCCGTCACGGTCCACATCAACGCGCCATTGGCGGTCGACAGCGCGAACAACTGATTGTCCTGGCTCAGCACGAACAGCTGATCACCCAAGACAGTCGGCGAACCGCGCAGCGCGCCGCCGCCGGCACTGGGCTTGGCGCGCCAGATTTCGGATCCGTTATTGGCGTCGAACGCCACCACGTCGCCCAACCCGTCGACCGCATAGACGCGCCCGCTGTCGAAACTGGCCCCGCCACCGAAGCGCGACGGCTTGTTTTCGCTGCCCTTGGGAATCGGCGCCGACCATAAGGGCGCGCCGCTATTCGCCTGAAACGCATGCAACGTGGCGTTGATGTCGACCACGAACAATTTGCCGTCGGCGATGATCGGGGCGGCGGCCAGCCGTTCGCGGCTGGAGCCGGCTGGGACCGATACGCTCCACGCACGACCGACGGTGTCGGCCAGCGCCAGATGGCCCATCGACCGATCGGCATTGCCGCCCGGTTGCGCCCATTCGGTATTGGCGGCGGGCGCCGGCAACAGCACCTGCAGCCCGGCAATGTTCGGGTCCAGCTTGGCATCGGTTTCTGACACCAGGATCGGCACGCGGTCGCCGACGGTCGGGGTATTCTTGCCGCCGCCTTTGAACACGCCGCACCCGGCGAGGGCAGTCATCGCGATCACCGCGACGGGCATCCTCCACTTGGTCGTCATTTTACTCACTTGCCCTTCTGATCGGTGGTACCGGAATCGACAGCGTCCTCACCCTGAACCGCACGTTGACGTAAGGTGTCGGGAACGTTCTCGCTTTCGGCAATCAACTTGAACATCGCCCGCGCCTCTGTCGGCTTGTTCAGGCGGAGATAGGCTAAGGCGGCCAACTCGCCGGCGCTGCCCAGCCACGCCGAATCTTTCGTTGCCAGCGGCTTCATCCGGTCGATGACGGTCTGCGGCGCCAGCGTGTCGAACGTCACGAAGGTCTGGCGGATCAAGGCCAGATCGCGCACCGGCTGCGCCACCGCTTCGTCATTGGCGATGTCACCGAAAATGACGGCGCCTTCCTTGATCTTGCCCGCCTCGACCAATTGGTTGGCCTGCAGCAATTTGGCGATCGACCGCGCGCCCGGGCCGCCCGTCGCGGCCAGGTCCGCCAGCGGCGCCTTGGCCTCGGCGGTCTTGCCCGCGGTCAGCGAATCGTAGATTCCCTGTAACTTGACCGACTGGCTTTCGGCGCTGCTATGCGTCCAGTAATTCCAGCCCAGCACCCCGGCAAAAATCGCCAGCCCGCCGATCACCGCGGCGATGATCCAGCGGCCATAATTCTTCCAGACATCGACAACTTGCTCACGGCGCAGCTCTTCGTCGACCTCACGCAGGAATGCTTCATCGGTTTTCGGCGTCACGGCCAAGGGGGTAAGCTCCGATTTGGGTAAAAATAAGTCGGCGGACCTTAGCGGCGCGCGCTGTAAACGCAACGCGCCTTAGGTCTTGGGAAGGTAAGTCTGGTCGACCCCGGGAAAGGTGCGGGCGCGAACCTCTTCGGCATAGCGCGTGACGGCGTCGGTGATGTGCCCCGCCATATCGTCGTAACGCTTCACGAAGCGCGCGGTGCGTTCGAACAGTCCCAGCATGTCCTCGGCCACGAGAACCTGACCGTCGCATGCCGCCGACGCCCCGATGCCGATCACGGGAATATCGATCGTTTCGGTAATCTTGCGCGCAATCGGCTCGACCACCCCCTCGACCACCACGGCAAAGGCGCCAGCGGCGGCGATCGCGGCGGCGTCGGCGGCGATCTTCGCCTCTTCTTCCTGGCTCCGCCCACGCGCGCCGTACCCGCCCAGCGCGTTGATCGCCTGCGGGGTCAGCCCGATATGCGCCATCACGGGAATCCCGCGTTCGGTCAGGAACCGAATGGTCGGCGCCATCGCCGCGCCGCCCTCCATCTTGACCGCGGCACAGCCGGTTTCGGCGAGCACGCGGCTGGCCGTGGCAAAGGCCTGTTCGTGCGATCCTTCATAACTGCCGAAGGGCAAATCGACGACGACCACCGAATGGTAGCTGCCGCGCACAACCGCCGCGCCATGCGCACACATCATGTCGAGCGTCACCGGCAACGTTGAGGGCAGCCCGTACACCACCTGGCCGAGCGAATCGCCGACCAGCAACAGGTCGCAATGCGGATCGAGCAATTGCGCCATGCGCACCGTGTAGGCGGTGAGCATGACCAGCGGCTCCGCGGTCTTCCCTTCGAACTTGCGGCGCTGGATCGCGGGCACGGTGAGCCGCTTCATCGGCGCCGGCGTCGGGTTGGCGCGGCTGGTCGAGGTGTCGATCGTGAAGGTCGTGGACATGCCGGTCCGCATAACGGTTCGAAGCGCGTGCCGCTAGCACTGACAGGCTGCTATGTTCGACTGGATTGACTCAATGTTAGTTTTGTAAAACATTACGTCCATTGATTCGAACATGAGGTTCAAAATGCCATTTAAGGAAAAGATCGCCTGGATCTCCGTCCTGACCACCATTCTGGTGTGGGGCGGCTATTTCGGGTTCATGGCTGCGACCGGCGGCCGGATGCACGGCGCGGTCTATATGGCCGGCTTTGTGGGGGCGGTGATCGTTCAGACGATCCTGGTCGTCATCGCCAGCATCGTCACTGCCGTGCTCGCGCCCAAAGACGCCAGTGCCGGCACCGACGAGCGCGACAAGGAAATCTCGCGCCGTGCCTATGCGCTCGCCTATCCCGTGTTGCTGACGCTGATCGTCTGCGTCGCCGCCAGCATGCATTTCGGGATGACTCCGCACGACATGGCGTACGAGATCATGGGTGCGATCGTGATCGCCGAAATCGTCCATTACGGCGCGCAGATCGCCGGCTATCGGAAGGGACGCTGATCATGGCCTATCGCGAGAAACTCGCCGCGCTCAACCTCGTCGCGATGACATTGGTCTACAGCGTTTATTTCACGCTGGTCGCGATACGCCCGCCGGTGCCGCGGCTGATCGACATGCTCTGGCTGTTCGGGATCATCGCCCCGATCCACGCGATGCTCTATGGCTTGATCGGCTATGCGATCAAGCTCCAGTCGGGAAAGGAGGGGTCGGCGCCGCCCGACGAACGCGACCGGGCGATCGCACGGCGCGGGCGCAGTGTCGCCTATCTCGTGCTCCTCGCCGGCACGATCCTCGTCGGGGTGGTGATGCCGTTCAGCGAACAGCCGGGAAAGATCGTCAACACCACGCTGCTGGCGATCGTGATCGCCGAAATCGTCCATCAGGGCGTGATCGTCCTCAGCTACCGGAGGGGCTGGCATGGGTAACGCCCCCCTCCCCGGCCGCGTGGTCAACCAGATCCGCTTGCTACGGTTCATGGCGGCCGAAATGACGCAAGGCGAACTCGGCGACCGGATCGGCGTCACGCGCCAAACCATCGCAGCGATCGAAGCGGGCAAATATTCGCCCACACTCGAAGCCGCGTTCCGCATCGCGCAGGTCTTCGGCAAGCCGCTCGATGAGGTGTTTCAATGGGAGGGCTGAGGCCCTCCCATCCGACTCACCGACCGATCCAGCCCTTCTTCGCCGCCATACTGGCGAACCAGATCTGAAAGACTGCAATCGCTGCGATGAACGCGGGAAAAGGGATCGTCTGGGCGGCGCCCTTATGAGCGAGCAGGTCGGTCGCGGCGAAGGCGTAGCCGAACATCACGATGACGCCGACCAAGGATATCCAGAACAGAATGATCGAGCGGCGTTCGCGCAGCAGCAAGGCCAGCCCGCCCAGCAGACCGCCAAACACCGAGACGCCATAGACGTAATTATATCAGGACGGCAGCGCGGCATAATAGCGGCTCGACCAGTCATCCACTGGCCCCATCGCGGCAGCGCCCAGCGTGATCTGCATGTACCACGCCCAAATGCCCATCGCGCCCCACAGCGCCAGTACGACCGATACGATCCAGAACCATGCCGGCGGTTTTACTCCGGTAGCCATCGACCTTCCTCCCCATCCGTTGATCGCGGGAGACTGCGCGAGCAGACCTGTGAAGGCAAGCCTAGCCGATTCCGGCCTTTTCCCACGCCTCGGGCTTAAACCCGGCGAGCAGCACGCCGTCGCCCTCGACGATCGGTCGCTTGATCATCGATGGTTGCACCAGCATCAGCGCGACGGCCTTGTTTTCGTTCACGTCCGCACGGTCTGCGTCGGGCAACGTACGGAATGTCGTGCCTGCGCGATTGAGCACCGTTTCCCACCCCAGCGCCGCGATCCAACGCCGCAGCGACGCCTCGTCGGCCCCCGATTTCTTGTAGTCGTGAAAGTCGTAAGCCACCCCGCGCCCCTCCAACCAGACACGCGCCTTCTTCACCGTGTCGCAATTGGGAATGCCGTAGAGCGTCAGCATCGGATCAGCGCGCGATGCACGTCTGTCCGGCCCACATCGCCGTGACCTTCGCATCGGGTTTGTCGCTGGCGAAGAGCCCCGACCCGGCGTCGTCGGAGCCGTATTCGGTGCCGAGCGTCGATTCCTCGATCGTCGCGGCGGGATAGGCCGCCTTGAACGCCTTGCGCGTGGTGCCCAGCCCGACGCCCTTCATCGTCTTGAGCGACGCGTCGGCGCCCTCGTCGATATACCAGCCGACGAATTTGCCGCCGATAAAGTACAGATCGAGCCCGCCCTTGAACTTGGCGAAATCCATCGGGGTGCCCGACCCGCAATCCTCGATCCGGCCCGTTTTGATCGCCGGGCCGCGGATCGACGCGATCGTGGCGATCGCCTTGGCGCGGGTCGTGTCGAACGTCGCGCGGATCGGGGTTGGCGTGCGGCCGACGATGCTCAGCCCTTCGGCGCGCAGGATCAATGTTGCCACCGCCTTTTTCGCGGGCGCAGCCGCGGCAACACCCATCGACCCGGCCAGCGGCACAGCCAGCCCCAGCAGCGCAATCGCCAACAATCCCCGCATCGTCACTCTCCCCCCTTGGCGACCGCTCGTCGGCCGACCATCCACAACGTATATAGCCCGATCCCCGCCCAAATGACATTGAGCACTGCGGACGGCCAGGCGTGTTTATAGCCGCTGTTGACGACGAAACACGCCGCGCCGACCACGTTGAGCCATTGGTAGGTCGGCGAGCGCCCCGTCATCCGGCCGCCGGATAATTGGACATAGGCGAACAGGATCAGCACCATGCCGATCCAGCCGATGATTTCGATCAGAAGTTGAGCTTCGGTCATGGGAGCGCGCATGCCGCCGATCGGCCGGCGCGTCCAGCCAGCCCGCACTTACTTCTTGTCGAGGAACGCGCGGATCATCGCTACGGTCGTCGCCGGCTGTTCTTCCATCAGCCAATGCCCCGAATCGAAGATCACCCCTTCGGTCACGTTCGACGCGGCGAAGCGCATCACCGCCGCCATCGTCGGCCCGAACGACTTGTCCCCGCCGATCGCCAGCACCGGCATCGTTAGCTTGCCCTTCGCCAGCAGCGCCTGATCGTCGATCGCATCCTGATCGAAGGCATGGAATTGTTCGAACCCGGCGTGCATCGCGCCGGGCAGCGCATAGAGTTCGGCATAGTGCCGACGCGATTCCTCGTCGAACTTGGCGGGCGTCGCCGAAAACTCGTTCCAGAACCGATCGAGGTAGATCCGTTCACGCCCCGCGACGAGCCGCTCCATATCGGGCCCACCGAAGCGGAAGTGCCAGAGCAGCGGGTTCTTGAGGATATCCTCCCAAGGGCCGACACCCGGGATCGGCGCATCCATCAGCACAAACCTGGTCACGCGTGTCGGAAATTGCGCAGCGAACGAATAGCCCACCATATTGCCGATATCGTGCGTGATCAGGATCGTAGTCTTGACCCCGAGTGTGTCGAGCACGCCCGCCACATCGCCCGCCTGAAGCTTTTTGGTATAGCCGGTGACCGGTTTCGACGAGAGCCCGAGCCCGCGCAGATCGGGGACGATCACCGTATGATCGCGCGCCAGATCGGCCGCGAGCGGCGCCCACATATCGCCTGTTTCGCCATAGCCATGGAGCAGGATCACCGCCGGCCCCGTGCCGCCGACCCTTAGGTGGATCGTCACGCCGTTGGTGGCGATTTCCTGCGTGCGAAAGCCGGGTGGGAAGGGTTCGATCCGCGCCGCGGCCGGTGTCGCGGCCAGCAGGGCCAGACCGAGGGCAATGAGACGACTCAACATCGACACACTCCTGAGCAAAGGGCGGCTCGAGCCGGAGCCGGAGTCGCGGCGTAACAGTATAGGATTGCGGGATTTCAACAAGATGCCCGACTGAATCGGCAACCCCCCTTGCAGCACATGCGATATCACGGTAGATACTGAGCCATATGGTTCAGTATTCGCTCCTGCGGCTCGACGCCTCATTCGCCGCGCTTTCGGATGTCACGCGACGCGGCATTCTGGAGCGGCTGGGGCGCGCGGAGGCGTCGATCACCGAACTTGCCGCGACATTCCGCATGACGTTGACGGGAATCAAGAAGCACGTCGGCGTGCTTGAACGTGCCGGGCTCGTCACGACCGAGAAGGTCGGGCGGGTGCGTACCTGCAGGATCGGTGTCCGCGACCTGGAGGCGGAGGCGGCTTGGATCGAGAGTTACCGCCAGCTGTGGAGCGCGCGTTTCGACGCGCTGGACGTGGTTGTCGAAGAATTGAAGGCAAAGGAGAAATTGGATGGACGAAAGCGCTAGCGAGACCCCCCTCAGCAAGACCCAGGTGGAACGAACGTCAGACCTCGACATGGTCGTGACTCGCATCTTCGACGCCCCGCCCCGCATCGTGTTTCAGGCGTGGACCACACCCGAATTATTCGTGCGCTGGTGGGCGCCGAAGTCGATGGGGGTGCCGATCCGGTCGTGCGAGATGGATGTTCGCACCGGCGGCAGCTACCGCCTCGAATTCGGGCACGACGTGGCCGGCGCTTTTGCCTTTTTCGGCAACTATCTCGACGTCGTCCCCAACGCGCGGCTGGTCTGGAGCAACGACGAGGGCGCTGACGGCGCGGTCACCACGGTGACCTTCGCCGAACAAGGCAGCAAGACGCTGCTGACCTTCCACGACCGCTATCCGACGAAGGAAGCGCTCGACGAAGCGTTCGATATCATGCCCGAACAGTTCGACCAGCTCGACGTCCTTCTTGCCAGTCAGGAGTCCGGCGTCGACGCGCCGTGACGCCGTCGATCGCGCGGGTCACTCCCACTCGATCGTGCCGGGCGGCTTCGACGTATAGTCGTACGTCACGCGGTTGATCCCGCGCACTTCGTTGATGATCCGCGTCGCGCAGCGCGACAGGAATTCGCCGGTGAAGTGATATGCGTCGGCGGTCATCCCGTCGGTCGAGGTCACCGCGCGCAACGCCAACACGTTGTCGTAAGTCCGCCCGTCGCCCATCACACCGACGCTGCGCACCGGCAGCAGCACCGCGAACGCCTGCCAGATCGCGTCGTACAGCCCGGCGTTGCGAATTTCCTCGAGATACACCGCATCGGCCTTGCGCAGAATGTCGCAGCGTTCCTTGGTGACTTCGCCGGGGATGCGGATCGCGAGGCCCGGCCCCGGGAACGGATGCCGCCCGACGAAAATCTCGGGCAGCCCGAGCTCGCGCCCCAGCGCGCGGACTTCGTCCTTGAACAACTCGCGCAGCGGCTCGACCAGTTGCATGTTCATCCGCGCGGGCAGCCCACCGACATTGTGGTGGCTCTTGATCGTCACCGACGGCCCGCCGGTGAAGCTGACGCTCTCGATCACGTCGGGATAGAGCGTGCCCTGCGCGAGGAAATCCGCGCCGCCGACCTTCTTCGCTTCGTCCTCGAACACGTCGATGAAGGTCTTGCCGATAAACTTGCGCTTCAATTCGGGGTCGGTGACGCCCGCGAGGCCGCTGAGGAACAGCGTCTCGGCGTTCACGTGGACCAGCGGGATGTTGTAATGATTGCGGAACAGGCTGACGACCTGATCGGCCTCCCCTGCCCGCATCAGTCCGTGATCGACGAACACGCAGGTCAGTTGCGTCCCGATCGCTTCGTGCAGCAGCACCGCCGCGACCGCGCTGTCGACTCCGCCCGACAGCCCGCAAATCACGCGGCCATCGCCGACTTGCGCGCGGATCTCGGCGACCTTGGCGGCGCGGAATTCGGCCATCGTCCATTCGCCCTGCAGCCCGCAGACGTGCCGCACGAAATTGGCGAGCAGCTTCGCGCCATCGGGGGTGTGCACCACTTCCATATGGAATTGCGTGGCATAGTAACGCCGCGCATCGTCGGCGACGACCGCGAACGGCGACCCCGGGCTGATCGCGACCGGGCGGAAGCCGGGGGCGAGTTCGACCACCTTGTCACCGTGGCTCATCCAAACCTGATGGCTCTCGCCTTCGGCCCATAGCCCGTTGAACAGCACGCAGCCGTCCTGGATTTCGACGAACGCGCGCCCGAATTCGCCGGCATCGCCCAGCACGACGGTACCACCCAGCTGGTGCATCATGACTTGCTGGCCGTAGCAGATGCCGAGCACCGGCACGCCGCTGTCGAAGATTTCCTGCGGCACGCGCGGGCTGTCGTCCTCCAACACAGAGGCGGGACTGCCCGACAGGATCACGCCCTTGGGCTTCATCCGGGCGAAGGCTTCGGCGGCGGTCGTGAAGGGCGCGATTTCGCTATACACGCCGGCTTCGCGCACGCGGCGAGCGATCAATTGCGTCACCTGGCTGCCGAAATCGACGATGAGGATCGAGTCGCTGTGCTGGGTCATGGCGTCCGATAGCGAGCCCTGCCCGCTTGCGCCAGTTGCGCGCGCCCGGCCCGGATGCATTTTTCGTTTCACAAAAGTGCCGTTAATGTGTCATGATTCTGTAACATCGCGACAAAGCGGTGACAGAAGAGGGATAAGCATATGATCCGTTACGCTTTTCTTGGTCTGATCGCGGCATCTGCACTGGCCGGTTCGGCCGTGGCCGCGCCCAGCGGTCCCGCCATGGCGCGCAACGCCGTCGCGCTGCGCTCGCTCGAAACGTTCACACGCGTCGCGCCCGACGATGGCGGCGCGTTTATCGAGTTGGCACAGGCCTATATGCGCGACAATCGCACGAGCGAAGCGGCGACCGCCTATCGCCGCGCGCTGTCGCTCGACAACATCATGATGGTCTTGCCCAACGGCGATTCGATCTGGTCGCACGACGTCGCGCGCCGGGCGCTGGCGCGGGTGGTGCAGTTCAGCGCACGGTAAGCGCCGGGGGCGGCGGGAGGCCGCCCCGCATGGCCTCCAAACGGTGGGCTCGACGGACCTTGAAGCCGCTCAAGGCCGATTTTGCCGTGCGGACCACCCTCCGCCCAAAGCCTGATACAGCGCGACGTACGCTGTAAGCTTGTCGGCCCGTGCCTGAACCAGCGAAAGTTCGGCCGTCAGCAGGCCGCGCTGGGTGTCCAGCTGATCGAGATACGACGAATATCCGGCGCGGTAGCGATTGGAGGCATTGCGCAGCGCGGCCGACAGCGCATCGCGCTGCCGCGTCAGCGCCGCCGCCTGCTCGTTCGAGCGTCGGACACCCGCCAATCCGTCCTCGACATCCCGAAAGGCGGACAGCGCGGCCTTTTGATAGGCGAACGCCGCCTGATCCCTGCGTGCCGTCGCGACACCCGTCTGAGCGCGGAGCCTGCCGCCATCGAATATCGGGGCAAGGATCGAGCCGCCGAGCGAGAAAACGCCGACAGGCTGCGCCAGGGCGGTCGACAGGACCAATCCGGCAGAGCCGGTCAAACTGACGTTCGGCATCATCGCCGCGCGGGCGCTGTCGAGCGTGCGATCGGCAGCGACGAGATTCTGTTCGGCCTGGAACAGATCGGGCCGGCGCCGCAGCAAGGTGGCGGGCAAGCCGTCGGGAATCGCCGGCGTTGTCAGCCGATCGAGCGGCAGACCCCGCGCAACGGGACCGGGATTGTTGCCGAGCAGCAGATTGAGCGCATTTTCCTGCCGGCTGACGGCCAATTCGGTCTGCGGGATCAGTTGCTCGGTTGCGGCATATTCGCCCTCGGCCTGATGCATTTCGAGGTTTGAGGTGTAGCCGGTCTGCGCCCGCCGCCGGGCGATCCGCAACGCCTCCCTTCGCGCGCCGAGCGTTTCGCGCGCGACATTCAGGCGAGCGTCGAGCGCGCGTAACGCGATATAGCCGCTCACGACGCTGCTGACGATGGCCAGACGAACCGTGTCGCGCGCGCCTTCGCTCGCCAGCATCTGGGCACGGGCCGCGGCGCTTGCCGAGCGCAACCGACCGAACAGGTCGAGGTCGTAGCTTGCCGTAACGCCGGGTTGCGCGCCAAAGTTGGTGGTCGCAATGCCAAAGGGGTTCAGCGCCCGCGCATCGGCACCCGGCGCAACGGCGTTGAGTTGCGGGAGAAGCTGCGCGCGCGACAATCGTTCGGCGGCCCGCGCTTCCTCGACGCGCGCGGCGGCAATGGCGAGGTCGGGATTGTTGGTCAGCGCGCGCTCGATCAACCCGGGCAGAACCGGGTCGCCGAAACCCACCCACCAATCGACCGCGATCGGCTGGCCGGGTCCAAGATCGGTCCGCCACATAACCGGGGCGGTCACCGCGGACGTTACCGGCACGTCGGGGCGCGAACCGGCGCACCCCCCGGCCAAGGCCGCCAGCGCAATCGGCAAGAGCTTGGCGCACCTCATTTCGCGGGGGGACCGCTCGACGTGTCGACGCGGGCCTGGACCGACATTCCGGGCCGGAGACGCGCCGCCAGCGGCTGGCCGGGGTCGATCCGGATTCGCACCGCGATCCGTTGCGGCACCTTGGTGAAATTGCCCGTGGCATTGTCCGACTTCAGAACGGCGAACTCCGACCCGGCGGCGGGGGATATTTTCTCGACCCGACCCGTCAGCTGCGCATTGGCCAGCCCGTCGACGGTGAAGGTCGCCGGTTGCCCGACCTGCATGCGCGCGGTTTGCGATTCCTTGAAATTGGCAATAACCCAGGTTTCCGACGGCACCAGGAACATCAGTTGCGATCCCGCGGTAACATATTGCCCGCGCCGCACGCCGATCTCGCTCAATCGGCCATTTTCGGGGGCGCGGATGATCGTGTTGGCAAGATCGATTTCGGCAAGTTTCCGGGCCGCGTTGGCGCCCGAAACCCCCGCTGCCTGTCCTCCGCGTCCGACCTCGACCGTGCGAATATCCTGTCGGGCGATCTCCCGCGCTGCCTTCGCCTGAAGCACGCCAGCCTGCGCCTGACGAAGCGCCGCCAGCGTCTGATCACGTTCGCGCAGCGAAACCGAGCCGTCGGTGACCAGATCGTTCACGCGCCGCATGTCCGCGCGCGCGCGCAACAGCTGCGCCTCGGCATTGGCCACGGCCGCGTCCTGCGCCTGCAACGCGGCTGCGCGGGACCGAGCCGCCTGATCGCTGTTGTCCAGCGTCGCTTCCTGCGCCGCGACCTGCGCGCTCGCCTGATCGACGCGCTGGCGATAGATGCGGTCGTCGATGCGAACGAGTTCCTGCCCCGGCGCCACGGTGTCGAAATCCCTGACCAGCACGTCGGTGACGTAACCGCTCACCTGCGGGCTGATCACCGTGGTCCGGCCCCGAACATAGGCGTTGTCGGTCGACTCGTAGCTGCTGGAGAACGGCGGCAACCGCCATGCCGCCAGGACCAGTGCCACCCCGATGACCGCCAGCCCCGCGAAGATGATCGTCGCGGTGAGCGAGGTGCGCGGCGGGCGCCAGCCGGACCCGACCGGCGGTGTTTCGGCGGCCGCTTCGGCGGCACGCTCTTCGGTGACGGGCTCCGGGGACGTTGCGGGGACAGGATCGCTCATCGCTAAGCCTCTAAAGCCGCGCGCCGCTCGCGCAAGTTTCGGCGGATCAGCAGGAAGGCGAGAAACAATGTGGTCAGTCCCGCCAGGACAGCGATCAGACGGAACGTGTCGTCATAGGCCAGCACATTGGCCTCGCGCGTCGCTGCCTGCGACAGCAACGCGCCGCCCTCGGCATTGCGCAACGCCGGGTCGCCCACAATGCGGGCGACGCTGCTTCCGCCGGCGGCGATGCGCGCCGCCACGATCGGATTGGTCGGGTCGATATCCTGCACGATCGCCGCGCTGTGGGCCTTTTCCGCGATCGTCTGATACGTTCCGAGCAGCGCCGCCCCGCCGAGCCCGCCGATCGAGTTGAGCATGCCGAAAAGCGCGACGAAGCTGATCAGGTGTCCCGTCCCGGCCTGGAGCGCGCGAGTCATGCCGAAGAGCAGCGAAGGGCCGAGAAAGAAGGTGCCGGCAAACGCGATCACCGCCTGCGTCAGGTAGAGTTGCGGCGCGCGCGTAAGGCTGGTGGAATAGCTGTCGACGAACGCTGCCACCGCGACCAGGCCGATCGCCAGCATCACCGGATGCGCCAGCTTCTCGACGTTGAGCGTCACCGCGCTCGCCACAACGCCAGCGACCGAGGCGAGGAAGATGATGACGAACAGCGTGCCGAACTGATCGTTATTCTGACCCAATGTGGTCAGCAGCCCGACCGCCGCGAAGGTCTGTTCCGACAGGACGATGCGCGCCATGATCGTGACGACGGCGAACCGCAGGATGTCGGCGCTTCCCAGCCAGCGCGTGTTGAGCAGCGGACTCGCGCGGCCATGCTCGATCGCCAGCGCGGTGCACAGCATCGGGATCGCCGCCGCCAGCGCCCATCCGATCCACGGCGCTTGTGTCCACCACACGATCCGTCCTTCGCCGAGCACCGCCGCGAACAACGCCATGCTGCCGCCGAACAGAACGAACGTGACGAAGTCGAGCGGTTCGAACGCCGGCTTTCGCTCGGACGGCGGCAAACGGAGCATGCTGACCGCCGCGAACGAAACCAATGCGAGCCCGAACTCGAACAGGTACAGCGCGCGCCATTGCGACATCGCCAGCAGATCGGGCGAGAACAGTCGCGCCAGCGGTACCGCGCATTGCGGTATGCCGATCCCCAGCACCACCGCCTTCAGCCGCCATTTCGCCGGCAAGGCCTGCATCAGGTAATAAAGGCTAAGCGACGACAGCGCCGCCGCGGCCATCCCGCTCGCCGCCCGCACCGCGATCGCCGACGAGAAATCGCGCACGAACAGGTGCGCGAAGGTGAACAGCACATAGAGGCCGAGAAAGATGATCGCGAACGGGCGCAAGCCATATTGCTGGCGGAACTTGATCAGCAGCAGGTTGATCGACACGTTGGTCATCACATAGACCGTCGGCAACCACGCAATCTCGGCGGGATCGAGCCCCAGCGATCCCTGCAAGGTCGCCGTGTTGACGGAGATCAGCGCATTGCCCAGCCCGCCGGTCAGACCGACCAGGATCGCGATCAGCCCATAGGCGATCTGTCGGCCAAATGGGTGTGCGGGAGATGCCGGCGAGCCCGGCATAACGGCGCGCTCATGCGGCGCGAAATCCCAGCGCTCTTCGGTCAGGAATTCACGGAGGCGAGTTACGAACATGTTTCGCTATAGGTTCCCTGGGCGGCGTGCGTCACCCGCGTAGATCGAGCAAAGCGCTGCTCGTCGTCCCTGTCGGCATCGGCGTCGGCAATGGAGCGCGAAGCCGCCCGAGCGACACCAACGCGCCAGCGCTTCTTACGGCACCGGCTTCACCACCAGCCCCGTCCACCTGGCGATGAACGCCCAGTCGATCGCGGTTTCGTCGATGATCTTGTCGGTCGGCTTGCCCGATCCGTGCCCGGCGCGAGTCTCGATCCGCACCAGCCGCGGCTTGGGGCCCAGATCCATCGACTGAAGCATCGCAGTATATTTGAACGTGTGCCCCGGCACGACGCGGTCGTCGGTGTCGGCGGTCGCGGCGAGGATCGCGGGGTAAGGCTTGCCCGCCCGGATGTTGTGATACGGCGAGTAAGCGAGGAGCGCCTTGAAATCGGCCTCCTTCGAGGGATAGCCGTAATCGTCGACCCAATAGCGCCCGGCGGTGAAGCGGTCGAAGCGCAGCATGTCCATCACGCCGACCTGCGGCAATGCCGCCGCGAACAGATCGGGGCGCTGGTTGACCACAGCGCCGATCAGCAGTCCGCCATTCGACCCGCCCTGGATCGCCAGCTGATCTTTGCCGGTGATGCCCTTCGCCTTGAGATATTCCCCCGCGGCGATGAAGTCGTCGAACACGTTCTGCTTGTTGGCCAGACGCCCGGCGTCGTGCCACGGTTTGCCATATTCGCCGCCGCCGCGAATGTTGGCGACCGCGAGCACCCCGCCCTGCTCCAGCCACGCCAGCCGCGACGCCGAGAAGCCCGGGGTCATCGAAATGTTGAACCCGCCATAGGCGTAGAGCAACGTCGGTGCCGGACCCGTCACACCCTTCTTGCGAACGATGAACATCGGGATGCTGGTCTTGTCCTTGGACGGATAGAAGACCTGCTCGACGGTGTAGCCGGCGGGGTCGAACGCGACCTTGGGTTTCGCCCAGATCGTCGACTTGCCTGTCTTGACGTCGTAGCGATAGACGGTCGACGGCGTCGTATAGCTGGTGAACGAATAGAAGGTCTCGTTATCGTCGGCCTTGCCGCCGAACCCTGCGGTCGCGCCGATCCCGGGCAGCGCCACCGTGCGGTCGGGCTTGCCGTCGAGCGTGAAGCGGCGAACTTCGCTTTTGACGTCGACCAGATACTCGGCGATCAGCTTGCCGCCGACCAGGCTGGCATTGTCGAGCACCGCCTTATCCTGCGGCACCAGCTCGACTTGCGGCGCAACCGCCGAGCGCGCGTAGAGGTTGGTCGCGACGATCTTGTTCCGCGGCGCATCCTTGTTGGTCAGCCAGTAGAAATTGCCGCCGACATTGCCGATCAGCGACCACATATTGGCCAGCCCGGTGAAGAGCTTGCGCGGCGTCGGCGTCGGCGCCGTGAGGTCGATCACCGTCACGTCGTTGCGATTGTCGGTCCCCTCGGTCGTGTAGATCACCAGCCACTTGCCGTCGTCGGTAACCCCCGCGCCGTGGCCCCATTTGGGATGGTCGGGCGTCGCGTAGATCATCGCGTCGCCCGATTGCGGCGTCCCGAGCTTGTGGAAATACACCGCCTGATTTTCGTTGAGCGACTGGAATTTCTTGCCCTCGGCGGGCGCGGGGAAGCGCGAATAATAGAAGCCCGATCCATCCTTCGCCCATGACAGGCCGGAGAATTTCACCCATTCGACCGTATCGTCGAGCACCTTGCCGGTGTCGACGTCGAGCACCTTGACCGTGCGCCAGTCGGTCCCGCCATCCTGGATCGCATAGACCAATTTCTTGCCGTCGTCGCTCGCCGACCATTCGCCCAGTGCCGTCGCGCCGTCCTTGGCCCAGCTATTGGGATCGATCAGCACGCGCCCCGCGCCTTTCAATCCGTCGCGCACATAAAGAACGGCCTGGTTCTGCAACCCGCTATTGTGGCTGTAGAAATAGCGTTTGCCCGACTTGGTCGGCACGCCGAACCGCTCGTAATCGATCAACTGCTTCAACCGCGCCTTGAAGATGTCGCGCCCCGGCAGCGTCGCGATGTACGCGTCGGTGACCTTGTTCTCGGCCTCGACCCACGCCGCCACCTTTGGATCGGTGCGAACATCGTTTTCCAGCCAGCGATACGGGTCGGCGACCTTGACGCCGAATTGTTCGTCGATGACGTCGCCGCGGTCGGTGGCGGGATAGCTGATGGGGGTCATAATACTCGTCTGGGCAAGAGCGGGGACGGACAGCGCGATCAGGGTCAACGGGAGGATACGGCGCATCGGGGAACTCCGCGAAGGATGGATGAACCTCACCCTCTATCAGTCGTCACGACACGTTCAACCGACCTGGAGCAAATGAGTACGGACACGTATCGATGTTCGAGCGTTTGTCCCCCGTTATCCAAGGAGTGAATCAATGTTCCGTGCCCTTCCGTTCGCGCTTGTTGCGCTATCAGCCGTCGCGCTGCCTGCCGCGCCTGCCGCAGCACAAACCACGCAGGAGCAGCGCCGTTACGACGCCGCTCAGCGCCGCTATGACAACGAAACCACGATCTACAACCGCGAGCGCCAATATTATCAGGACGCCCAGCGTCGCGATCGCCGCCGCAGCGGGTATAACGATCAGCGCAACACCGATCCGCGCTACAACGATCCGCGCTACAACGACCCCAATTACGAAACCCGTTATGCGACGACATATGACGCCGCCCGCGACTATCGCGACGATTCGCGCTATCAGGAGCGGACGCTGAGTTCGAACGACCAGGTCTATCGCGGCTCCGACGGTCGCTATTATTGCAAGCGCAACGATGGCACGACCGGGCTGATCATCGGCGGTCTGGCCGGCGGTGTTGCCGGCAATGTGATCGACGGCGGCAACAACCGTGTCGCCGGCACGCTGATCGGCGGCGCGCTCGGCGCGATCCTCGGCAAGACGGTGGATCAGAACAGCGGCAACAACCAGCAGGTCCGGTGCCGTTGAGCCGCACGGGGCTAGCGCAAGCTAGCCCCGAGACGGCGAAACGCGGCGGGCCTCGCGCCCGCTAGGACCGAAGACGCGGCTTTGCCGCGGCGCGCTGAACGAAAAAGGGCCGCACTCCCCTCGGGAAGTGCGGCCCTTTCGGTGTTCGGCGACGATGCGGCTTTACGCTGCTTCGTCGTAATCCTGATCGACATTCACCGGGCCCGAATCCTGGCCCTTGGCCGAGACATCGCGGTCGACGAATTCGATGATCGCCATCGGCGACGCGTCCGACATGCGGATGCCGGCCTTGATCACGCGGGTATAGCCGCCGTTGCGGTCTGCATAGCGCGGCGCGAGCACGTCGAACAATTTGACCAGCTGCGTGTCGTCGAGCAGCCGCGCGTGCGCGAGGCGACGGTTGGACAAGCCGCCCTTCTTCGCCAGCGTGATCAGCTTTTCGATATACGGACGCAGTTCCTTCGCCTTGGCGACGGTGGTGGTGATCTGCTCGTGCTTGATCAGCGCGGCCGACATGTTGCGGAACAGCGCGGCGCGATGGGCCGAGGTCCGCTGAAGCTTACGACCGCCTACTTTATGGCGCATGGTTCAATCCTTTTCGTTCGTGCGGGGGCCGTATGAGGTACCCCGGGACAGGTGGGACGGTCGCCACCCAAATATCCGTCATCCCAGCGAAAGCTGGGATCTCCATGAGGAGCGCACCCGGCCCGAACCGCGCCACCCCAGCTTGCGCTGGGGTGACGGTTTTGGGCCGGGAAACGCTTACCCCATAATTTCCTGTTCCAGCTTCTTCGCCATCTCTTCGATGTTCTCGGGCGGCCAGCCGGGGATTTCCATCCCGAGACGCAGACCCATGCTCGACAGCACTTCCTTGATCTCGTTCAAGGACTTGCGGCCGAAGTTCGGCGTGCGCAGCATCTCGGCTTCGGTCTTGCCGACCAGATCGCCGATATAGATGATGTTGTCGTTCTTGAGGCAATTGGCCGAGCGCACCGACAGTTCGAGCTCGTCGACCTTCTTGAGAAGGTAACGGTTGATCTGCTGGGTATCGCCCGAAACGCCGGTATCGGCGGCAGGAGCGGCAACGCCGATCGGGGCCGACCGCGTGATCGCCGAATCGTCGAAGTGGACGAACAGCGCCAGCTGGTCCTGAAGGATGCGCGCGGCATAAGCGAGCGCGTCCTCCGGCGTGATGGTGCCGTCGGTCTCGATCGACAGTGTCAGCTTGTCGTAATCGAGTTCCTGCCCGACGCGGGTATTCTCGACCTTGTATGACACCTGGCGAACGGGCGAGTACAAGGCGTCGACCGGGATCAGCCCGATCGGTGCGTCGACCGGACGGTTGGCGACGGCCGCGACATAGCCCTTACCGACATCGGCGGTGAGCTCCATGTTGAGCGTCGCGCCTTCGTCGAGGTGGCAGATCAGCAAATCGGGGTTCATCACTTCGATGTCGCCCGACACGGCGATGTCGCCGGCCTTGACGTCGGCCGGACCGGTGACCGCGAGCTGGAGACGCTTCGGGCCTTCGCCCTGCATCCGGATCGCGATCTGCTTCACGTTGAGCACGATGTCGGTGACGTCCTCACGGACGCCCGCCAGCGAGCTGAATTCATGCAACACGTTCTCGATCTTGATCGAGGTGATGGCGGCGCCCTGCAGCGACGACAGCAATACGCGGCGCAGTGCGTTGCCGAGCGTCAGGCCAAAGCCCCGCTCCAGCGGCTCGGCGATGAAGGTCGCCTTGGTCTTGCCGTCGCCGCTCTTCTTCTCGAGCGCGTTGGGCTTCTTCAGTTCCTGCCAGTTTTTTGCGTTGACGGACACGGGGGATTCCCTCTGTTGGGCCGGGGTTGGGCGACCCCTGGGCCATTGGCATTAACCGGCGCGGCGCGATCAACCGCGCGCCGGTGAGACGAAATCAGACGCGGCGGCGCTTCGACGGACGCACGCCGTTGTGCGGGATCGAAGTCACATCGCGGATCGAGGTGATCTGGAAACCGACCGCTTGCAGCGCACGAAGCGCCGATTCGCGACCCGAACCCGGACCCTTCACTTCGACCTCGATCGTGCGGACGCCGTGTTCGGCGGCCTTCTTGCCGGCGTCTTCGGCTGCGACCTGCGCAGCGTACGGCGTCGACTTGCGCGAGCCCTTGAACCCCATCATGCCCGCACTGGACCAGCTGATCGCATTGCCCTGTGCATCGGTGATGGTGATCATCGTGTTGTTGAAGCTGGCGTTGACGTGAGCCACACCGCTAGTGATGTTCTTCCGCTCGCGGCGCTTAATGCGCTGAGGTTCGCGTGCCATTGTTGTTTCCTAATCCTGATAGCTGAAAGGAGCGCGCCGCGGATGCCCGCGGCGGCGGCTCACTTCTTCTTGCCGGCGATCGGCTTGGCCTTGCCCTTGCGGGTGCGCGCATTGGTATGCGTGCGCTGGCCGCGAACGGGGAGCCCCTTGCGATGGCGAAGCCCGCGATAGCAGGCCAGATCCATCAGGCGCTTGATGTTCATCGCGGTTTCGCGACGAAGATCGCCTTCGACGGTATAACCGGCGTCGATCGCTTCACGGATATGGAGCACTTCCTGATCGGTCAGGTCCTGCACGCGGGCGGCAGGCGCAATGCCCAGCTTGGTGGTGATTTCCTTGGCCTTGGTCGGGCCAATACCGTGGATATAGGTCAGCGCGATCACCACGCGCTTGTTGGTCGGGATGTTAACACCCGCAATACGTGCCATGAAATTTAATCTCCCAGCTCCACGGATCCGGCATGGCTGCACGGCTCCATCTCATCGCGTTACATCCGAAACGCACAACGGCGGCAGACGCAAACAAGCGCCGCCGGTTAGCCGGTGTATCGGAAGACGGGTCATCTAGGTGTGAGTCGCATAAGTGTCAAGCTTGGCGCGCCGCGCCGCAGCTTACTTTGGCGGGGCCGGCTCGATCGACGCGGGCGGCGGCGCTTCGGCGGCGGCTTTGAGCGCATCCAGTTGCAATCCGAGCACGCCGTCGACCGGCGCGGCCATCTTGTCCAGTCCGCCCGCGACATAGCCCCCGACGGTGTAGGTCATCGTGACCTTAGTCGCATTGTCTCCTTCGGGCTTGAGTTCGAAGGTCATCACCCCTGTCACCGCCATCGACTGAAGCGGCCCGAACGCGCCCTCCATCCGGAGCAGTCTGCCCTTATCGACATAGATCAGCCGCGCATGCGCGACGCTCCCCCTGCCCGGCAGCTTTTCGCAGAAACACCCCGTCGCCTGGCTGTCGATATACAGGTTGGCGCTGTCGCCCGACCAGGTGTGCTCCTTTGCCCACCAGCGTTGCGGCGCGCGCAGCGTGTCCCACACCGTATCGGCCGATGCGTTCACCGTGACGGTTTTGGAGACGGTGAAGCCGGCCGGACCGGAGTCGACAACGTCGGCGGTGGCTGACGGTGCAACGGCCATGAGCACGGCGGCGGCAATGGCGAAACGAAGCATGGCGGGTCCCCCTCAGGAGCGGGCAGACTACGCTCTCAAACTACCGTCGTCACCCCGGCCTTGAGCCGGGGTCCCGCTATTTCAGACGCAAGAA
>JAZJYW010000005.1:162451-175919 GCA_040390165.1 Pseudomonadota bacterium
GGGACCCCGGCTCAAGGCCGGGGCGACGGCTAGCGTTTGGTCGCGTCGAGGATGCCCGAAATCGCCATGCTCACGGTGTCGATGTCGGCCATGCCGTCGATCCTGCTCAGGATCCCGCGCGCTTCGTAGATCGGGATGATCGGCGCGGTTTTGCCGCGATATTCGGCCATGCGCGTGCGCACGGTTTCCTCGTTATCGTCGGGGCGGCGTTTGAATTCATGGCTGCCACAGACGTCGCAAGTGTCCGCGACCTTCGGCTGCTTGAATCGGTCGTGATAGCCTTCGCCGCATTTGGCGCAGGTGTAGCGGCCGACGATCCGTTCGACCAACGCATCCTCATCGACCGACAGTTCGATCACGTGATCGAGTGTGCGACCGCGTTCTTCCAGCAAGGTGTCGAGTGCCGCAGCCTGATCGGCGGTCCGCGGATAGCCGTCGAAGATCGCGCCCTCGCCCGCCGTCATCTCGTCGAGACGTTCGCCGATGATGCCGCTGACGACGTCGTCGGGGACCAGCGCGCCCGCTTCCATCAACGCTTTGGCCTTCAGCCCAACCGGCGTTCCCGCCTTGACCGCTGCGCGCAGCATGTCGCCAGTGGACAGCTGCACCATGCCGCGATCGCTCACCAGCTTGGCGGCCTGGGTGCCTTTACCGGCGCCCGGGGGGCCGAGGAGGATGATATTCACGCGCCTTGTCTCCCTGTCGCGTCGCCTCTCTTAACGGAGACGACCGCCCTTCAGTTTCGCCTTCTTGATCAGGTCACCATATTGGTGCGCGAGCAAGTGCGACTGGATCTGCGTCACCGTATCCATCGTCACGTTGACCACGATCAGCAAACTGGTGCCGCCGAGGTAGAACGGGATGCTGAGCGCCGACACCAGATATTCCGGCACCAGGCAGATGAAGGTAAGGTACGCCGCGCCGATCACGGTGATACGGGTCAGCACGTAATCGAAATAGACCTCGGTATTCTTGCCCGGACGGATGCCGGGGACGAACCCGCCATAGCGCTTCAGATTGTCGGCGGTTTCCTCGGGGTTGAACACCACCGCGGTGTAGAAGAACGAGAAGAAGATGATCCCCGCACCGTACAGCGTCATATAGAGCGGCGAGCCGTGCTGCAGATACTGGTTGAGCGTGATGATCACGTCGCCCCACACGCTGTCGCCCTGCACCTTATCGCCGGCAAACTGCGTGATGGTCAGCGGCAGCAGCAGCAACGACGAGGCGAAGATCGGCGGGATGACGCCGGCGGTGTTGAGCTTGAGCGGCAAATGGCTGCGGTCCGACTGCACGCCGCGTTGCGTTTGTCGCTTGGGATATTGGATCAGGATACGGCGCTGGGCGCGTTCCATGAAGCAGATCAGCAGCACGATCAGCGCGACCGCAACGAAGATCCCGAGCACCTGCGGTGCGCCGAGGTTGCCCTTGCCGGTGCGTGCGCTCTGCAACAGATTGACGATGCTGGTCGGCATGTTGGCGACGATCCCCGCCATGATGATCAGCGAAACGCCGTTGCCGATGCCGCGGCTGGTAATCTGTTCGCCCAGCCACATCAGGAACATCGTGCCGCCGATCAGCGAGATCGTGACGGCGACGCGGAACAGCATACCGGGATCGGTCGCAACATTCTGCGATTCCAGCCCCACCGCGATCACAAAATAGCCCTGGATCGCGGTCAACGCGACGGTGCCGTAGCGGGTGTATTGGTTGAGCCGCTTGCGCCCGCTCTCCCCCTCCTTCTTGATCGCAGCGAGCGCCGGCGACAGCGAGGTCGCGAGCTGCACCACGATCGAGGCGGTGATGTACGGCATCACGCCGAGCGCGATGATGCTCGCGCGCTTGAGCGAGCCGCCCGAGAAATTGTTGAAGAAGTCGAGCACGCCGCCCGTCGTTCGCGCGGCGAACGCGTTCAGCGCGGTCGGATCGACACCGGGCAGCGGCACGTAGCTGAGCATGCGGAAGATGATCAGCGCGCCAATCGTGAACCAGATGCGCTTCTTGAGGTCGGTCGCCTTCCCGAATTTGGAAAGGTTGAGCCCGGAGGCGAGACTGTCGGCTGCGGATGCCATCGGTGCTTGTTGCCTTAAACGAGAACGGCGACGAGCGCTGAATACCGCCCGCCGCCGCTCATATAGTCACGCTTCCCGGCTTGTCTAACCTCGGAAGCAATTTGTTCCCGGCGATTGCCGGAACCCAGTCGCGAGCGGCCCGAAACTGGGCCCCGGCTCTCACCGGGGACACAGTCGAATTACTTCTTGGCGGCAGCCTGCTTGGCTTCCTTGTCGGCCTTGCGCTCGCGATACTTGACGCCCTTCTTGGCGGCAGCCTTCTCAGCGGCGGGAACGACATGGATCACATCGACCTTGCCGCCGAGCTTTTCGACCGCTTCGATCGCGCCCTTCGACGCGCCGGCAACGGTGAAGTTCAGCTTGGCGGTCAGCGTGCCCTTGGCGAGCAGACGGACGCCGTCCTTGCCACCGCGTGCGACACCGGCTTCCTTCAGGGCGGCGTGATCGAGCGTCGCGCCTTCCTTCAGCTTGCCGCCATCGACCAGCCGCTGGATCGCGCCGAGGTTCACTTCGGCATAATCCTTGGCGAAGATGTTGTTGAAGCCGCGCTTAGGCAGACGCATGTGGAGCGGCATCTGGCCGCCTTCAAAGCCGGCGATCGAGACGCCTTCACGGCTCTTCTGGCCCTTCTGACCACGACCAGCGGTCTTGCCCTTGCCCGAACCGATGCCGCGTCCGACGCGCATACGGGATTTGCGGGCGCCCGCATTGTCGCGGAGTTCGTTCAGTTTCATATCGTGCACTCGCTTTCGCTTTTGTCGCGCTGAACCCATTGTCGTCATGCCAGCGAAAGCCGGCATCGCTGTGTGGCTGGGTACCCGAGCCACCGAGCGACCCCAGCTTTCGCTGGGGCGACGGTTAAAGTCTTAGCCCTCGACCGAGAGCATGTGAGCCACCTTGCGGATCATACCACGTGTTTCCGGGGTATCAGCCAGCTCGACGGTCTTGTGCATCTTGTTGAGGCCCAGACCGATCAGCGTGGCACGCTGGCTCTTTTCGCGGCGGATCGGCGAACCGGTCTGCGTAATCTTGATGGTTGCCATCTGTCTTACTCCGCGATCGCTGCGGCTTCAGCCTCGGCTGCGCCCTTATCGACGCCTCCGCGACCGAGCAGGTCGGCGATCTTCTTGCCCCGGCGCTGTGCGACCGACTTGGGCGAAACCTGTTCGCGCAAGGCTTCGAACGTCGCCCGGATCATGTTGTAGGGGTTCGATGTGCCGACCGACTTGGTCACCACGTCGGCAACGCCGAGCGATTCGAACACGGCGCGCATCGGGCCGCCGGCGATGATGCCGGTACCCTGCGGCGCCGAACGAACGGTCACGCGACCGGCACCGAAATGGCCATTGCCATCGTGATGCAGCGTGCGGCCCTCGCGCAGCGGAACGCGAACCATCGCCTTCTTCGCAGCCGCAGTGGCCTTGGAGATGGCTTCCGGCACTTCGCGCGCCTTGCCGTGACCGAAGCCGACGCGGCCCTTGCCGTCGCCGACGACGACGAGTGCTGCAAAGCCGAAGCGCTTGCCGCCCTTCACCGTCTTCGAAACGCGGTTGATGTGAACCAGCTTTTCGATCAGCTCTTCGCCGCCGTCATCGTTGCCGGGACGACCACGATTGCCGTCACGGCCGCCACGATTGCCGCCAGGGCCGCCGCGATTGCCGCCGGGGCCACCGCCGCCGCCAGGACCGCCGCGACCGCGACCGCCACGGGCGCCGCGGCCCTGCGATGCGTCGCCAGCGGGGGCGCCGGCTTCGACCGGAGTGTCGGTCGTGTTGATTTCGTCAGCCATTCTTAGAACTCCAATCCGGCTTCGCGCGCGGCATCGGCCAGCGCCTTGACGCGGCCGTGGAACAGGAAGCCGCCGCGATCGAATACGACCTGCTTGACGCCAGCCTTCACCGCGGCTTCCGCCACGCGCTTGCCGACGGCCGAAGCCGCATCAATGTTGGCACCCGACTTAGCGCGCACGTCCTTTTCCAGGGTCGAAGCGGCGGCAACGGTCTTGCCGTTCTCGTCGTCGATAACCTGGGCATAGATGTGCTTGCCCGAACGATGCACCGAGAGGCGCGGACGCGTGCCGGCCCGGGCGCGAAGCGCGGTACGGTTGCGGCGACGCCGCTTCTCGAAAAGCGAAAGACCCTTGGTCATTACTTCTTCTTCCCTTCCTTACGGAAGATATACTCGCCGTCGTACTTGATGCCCTTGCCCTTGTACGGCTCGGGCTTGCGCCAGCGGCGGATCTCGGCGGCCAGCTGGCCAACCTTCTGCTTGTCGGAACCCGAAATCTCGACCGTGGTGTTATCCGGGGTCTTGACGTCGAGGTCGGCGGGCACGTCGATGTCGATATCGTGGCTGTAGCCCAGCTGAAGCTTGAGCTTCTTGCCGTTCGCCATCGCACGATAGCCGACGCCGTTGATCAGCAGCTTCTTGGTGAAGCCGTCCGACACGCCCGTCACCAGGTTCTGCACCATCGTCCGCTGCATGCCCCAAAAGGCGCGAGCCTGCTTGGTGTCGTTCGCCGGCTTCACGGTTATGCCGTCGTCGGCCAGCGTGTAGCTGATTTCTTCACGCAACGTCAGCGCCAGGGTGCCCTTGGGGCCCTTCACGTTGAGCACGCCACCGTCGATCGTCGCGGTAACACCGCTGGGGATCGACACCGGCTTTTTACCGATGCGGCTCATCAGAACACCTCCGCAAGGACTTCGCCGCCGACGTTCTGGTCGCGTGCTTCGGCATCCGAGAGCACGCCACGCGGCGTCGAGACGATGGTGATGCCCAGACCGTTCATCACGCGCGGAAGCTCGGTCGCCCCCGAATAGACGCGGCGGCCCGGTTTGGAGACGCGCGCGACGTGCTTGATGGCCGGCTGGCCTTCAAAATATTTGAGTTCGATCCGGATACCCTTTGCAGGGCCCATCTCTTCCTCGGAGTAGCCGCGAATATAGCCTTCGCGCTGCAGCACGTCGAGGACGCGGACACGCAGCTTCGACGCGGGCGACAGGACGGAGTCCTTGCGCGCACGCTGGCCGTTGCGGATGCGGGTGAGCATATCACCCAGGGGATCGGTCAATGCCATCTTCTGATCCTTACCAGCTCGACTTCGTCACGCCCGGGATGAGGCCCTTATTGGCCAGCTCCCGAAGCTGAATGCGGCAAAGCCGGAACTTGCGGTAATATGCGCGGGGACGACCAGTCACCTCGCAACGGTTGCGGATACGGGTCGGGTTACCATTGCGCGGCAACTCGGCCATCTTCAGGCGGGCAATCAGCCGCTCGGTATCGTCGAGCGACTTGTCGTTTGCCATTGCCTTGAGCTTCGCCAGCTTGGGGGCAGTCTTTGCCACCAGCTTCTTGCGCCGCTCGTTCTTATTTACGGAACTCTTTTTCGCCATGACCTGCCCTTATGCCGCTTGCTTGGCTTCGTCGTCCGCCTCGATGGGGAACGGGAAGCCGAAGAGACGGAGCAGCTCGCGCGCTTCGTCGTCGGTGTTTGCCGAAGTGGTGACGATGACATCCATGCCGCGCACCTGATCGATGCGGTCATAGTTGATCTCCGGGAACACCAGCTGCTCCCTGAGGCCCATCGCGTAATTGCCGCGACCGTCGAACGATTTGGGGTTCAGCCCGCGGAAATCGCGAACACGCGGCAGCGCGATCGTGATGAAGCGGTCGAGAAACTCGTACATGCGCTCACGGCGAAGGGTGACCTTCACGCCGATCGGCATGCCTTCACGCAGCTTGAACTGCGCGATCGACTTCTTGGCCTTCGTCACGACAGGCTTCTGGCCGGCGATCAGCTCCATTTCGGAAGCAGCCTGGTCGACCTTCTTCTTGTCCTGCGTCGCTTCGCCAACGCCCATGTTGAGGACGATCTTGTCGAGGCGCGGAACCTCCATCGAATTCTTGTAACCGAACTTCTCGGTCATCGCCTTGATGATGCGATCCTCATAGATCGCCTTCATCCGCGGCTTGCTGGCGGCCGCCTGGTTGGTATCAGCCACTGATCGTCTCCCCGGACTTCACGGCCACGCGGACCTTCTTGCCGTCCTTGGTTTCAAAGCGAACCCGCGTCGGCTTGCCGTCAGCGGTCACGTGAGCGACCTTCGAGACGTGCAGCGGGGCTTCGGCGCGCTTCAGGCCACCCTGCGGGTCGCCCTGGCTCGGCTTGGTATGACGGATCGCGATGTTCACGCCCGACACGATGACCTTGCCGTCCTTCGGCATGGCCTGGGTGACTTCACCGGTCTTGCCCTTGTCCTTGCCGGACAGGACGATGACGCGGTCACCCTTCTTGATCTTCGCAGCGGCCATTACAGAACCTCCGGCGCCAGGCTGATGATCTTCATGTGCTTGCGGCCGCGCAGCTCGCGCACCACCGGGCCAAAGATACGGGTGCCGATCGGCTCCTCGTTCTTGTTGACCAGCACCGCGGCATTGCTGTCGAAGCGGATCACGGTGCCATCGGCACGACGGATGTCCTTGCGGGTCCGTACGATCACGGCGCGATGAACGTCGCCCTTCTTCACCTTGCCGCGCGGCTGTGCTTCCTTGATGCTGACGACGATAATGTCGCCCACACCGGCTACGCGACGCTTCGAGCCGCCCAGCACCTTGATGCACTGCACCCGCTTCGCGCCGCTATTGTCTGCGACGTCGAGATTGGATTGCATCTGGATCATCGATCCGCTTCCTTCTCACTTGGCCTACCGGGACCATTCTAAAGGTCTGGCCCGGGGGTTCCGCTAAACTCTCAGCCCGATCGGGCCGAATGACTTACGCGCCGGCGGCTGCTTCCTCGCCACCGAGCTCGACCCGCTCGGGCGTCGCATGGGTGTTCACCCGCTCGATCACCTTCCAGGTCTTCAGCTTGGAAATCGGTGCGGTCTCTTCGATCCGCACGGTCTCGCCCTGCTTGAATTCGTTGCCCTCGTCATGGGCGTGATACTTCTTCGAACGACGGATGATCTTGCCGTAGAGCGGGTGCTTGACCTTGCGCTCCACGTTCACGACCACCGTCTTGTCGCCCTTGTCCGAGACAATCTGTCCGGTCAGCACGCGCTTTGGCATGTCCTAATCCTTACTTCGCTGCAGCGTCGCGCGAACGCGACGTCTGAACGGTCTTGATGCGCGCGATGTCACGACGGACTTCACGGACGCGGCTCGGCTTCTCAAGCTGGCTGGTCGCTGCCTGGAAACGGAGGTTGAACGCCTCACGCTTCAGGTTGGTCAGCTCTTCTGCCAGTTGATCGTCGGTCTTGGCGACGAAATCGCCCTTGGCCATCTGCTTAGCCATGATCATTCACCTCCGAGGTGCGACGTGTCACCCAGACGCGCCACGACCTTAACCTTGATCGGCAGCTTCATCGCCGCGCGACTAAATGCTTCTGCGGCCAGCGGGCCGGGAACGCCGTCCAGTTCGAACAGGATGCGGCCGGGCTTGACCCGGGCTGCCCAGAATTCCGGCGAACCCTTGCCCTTGCCCATGCGGACTTCGGCGGGCTTCGACGACACCGGCAGATCCGGGAAAATGCGGATCCACAAGCGCCCCTGACGCTTGATGTGACGCGTGATCGCGCGGCGAGCCGCTTCGATCTGGCGTGCGGTGATCCGCTCCGGCTCCATCGCCTTCAGCCCGTACGAGCCGAAGTTGAGCGTCGCGCCACCCTTGGCATCGCCATGGATGCGGCCCTTGAAGGCCTTGCGGAACTTGGTTTTCTTCGGTTGAAGCATCTGTCAGTCCTTAACGACGGTCGTCGCGCGCAGGGCGCACGCCGGAGGTCTGAGCCTCCATCATCAAGCGCTCCTGAGCGAGCGGGTCATGACCCAGAATCTCGCCCTTGAAGACCCAAACCTTGACGCCGCAGACACCGTAAGCGGTGTGCGCCTGCGCTTCGGCATAATCGAGATGCGCGCGCAGCGTGTGCAGCGGCACGCGGCCTTCACGATAGCTTTCGGTCCGCGCGATTTCGGCGCCACCAAGGCGACCGCCGCACTGCACGCGGATGCCGTCGGCACCCAGGCGCATCGCCGACTGAACCGCACGCTTCATGGCGCGACGGAAAGCGATACGACGCTCGAGCTGATCGGCAATGCCCTGCGCGACGAGCTTGGCGTCGATTTCGGGCTTACGGATTTCGACGATGTTCAGCGACACGTCCGACGTGGTCATCTTGCCCAGCGTGCGGCGCAGCTTCTCGATGTCGGTGCCCTTCTTGCCGATGATCACGCCGGGGCGTGCGGCATAGATCGACACGCGGCACAGCTTGGCCGGACGCTCGATGACCACCTTCGAAATCGCCGCCTGCGGCAGCGTATCGATGATGTACTGACGCATCTTCAGATCTTCGAGGAGCAGCCGGCCATAGTCGGCACCCTCGGCGAACCAGCGGCTGTCCCAGGTGCGGTTGATCTGGAGACGCAGGCCGATCGGATTGCTCTTGTGACCCATTATGCTTCTTCCTGCTCGCGGACGACGATGCGAAGACGCGAGAACGGCTTCAGGATGCGGGTGGACTTGCCACGGCCGCGAGTCGCGAAGCGCTTCATCGTGATCGACTTGCCGACTGACGCCTCGGTGACGACGAGCGCGTCGACATCGAGGTTGTGGTTGTTTTCCGCATTCGCGATCGCGCTGGCGAGAACCTTGCGCGCCTCGATCGCCATGCCCTTCTTGGAGAAGGCCAGGATGTTGAGCGCGTCGCCGGCCTTGCGGTTGCGGATCAGCGCAGCGACGAGGTTCAGCTTCTGCGCCGAACCGCGGATCTGCGTGCCGACCGACAGGGCTTCCTTATCGCCGACCTTGCGGGGGGATTTAGCCTTGGACATCTTAGCGCTTGCCCTTCTTGTCGGCGGCGTGACCCGGGAAGTAGCGCGTCGGCGCAAACTCACCCAGCTTCATGCCGACCATGTCTTCGTTGACCGACACCGGCACGAACTTGCGGCCGTTATAGACGCTGAAGGTCAGGCCGACGAAGTCGGGCAAGATGGTCGAACGGCGCGACCAGGTCTTGATCGGCGAACGAGCGTTGGTTTCCTGCGCAACTTGCGCCTTCTTGAGAAGGCTCAGTTCGACGAACGGGCCCTTCCAGACTGAACGAGCCATGGTTTAGCCCTTCCTCTTGGTGGAATGACGCGACCGGATGATCATCTTGTCGGTCGACTTATTGTGACGGGTGCGAGCACCCTTGGTCGGCTTGCCCCATGGCGTAACCGGATGACGGCCACCCGAGGTCCGGCCTTCACCACCGCCGTGCGGATGGTCGACCGGGTTCTTGGCCACGCCGCGCGTCAGCGGGCGAATGCCCTTCCAACGGTTGCGGCCGGCCTTGCCCAGGTTGGTGTTCTGGTTGTCGGGGTTCGACACCGCGCCCACCGTTGCCATGCAATTGCCGAGGATGTAACGCTGCTCGCCCGAATTGAGGCGAACGATCACCATCCCGCGGTCACGACCGACGACCTGCACGTACGTGCCGGCCGACCGCGCGATCTGACCGCCCTTGCCCGGCTTCATCTCGACGTTGTGGACGATCGTGCCAACCGGCATCGACGCCAGCTCCATCGAATTGCCCGGCTTCACGTCGGTCTTCTTGCCCGCAATCACCTTGTCGCCGACAGCGAGACGCTGCGGAGCGATGATATAGGTCAGACGATCCTTGCCGTCCTCGCCCGCGCCATAGTTGATCAGCGCGATGAAGGCGGTGCGGTTGGGATCGTATTCGATCCGCTCGACGGTGCCTTCGACGTCCCACAAGCGGCGCTTGAAGTCGACGATGCGATACTTCTGCTTGTGACCGCCGGCGATGCCGCGCGAGGTCACATGCCCCTTGTTGTTACGTCCGCCGGTCTTCTGCTTGCCTTCGGTCAGCGCCTTGACGGGGCGACCTTTGAACAAACCCGAACGGTCGATCAGGATCAGGCCACGGCGTGCCGGGCTGGTCGGATTATAATGTTTCAATGCCATCGGATCAGACCCCCGTCGTCACGTCGATGGACTGGCCGTCCTTCAACGTCACGATCGCCTTCTTGATGTCGGACTTGGTGTAGGGCGTGCCCTTCCACTTCTTGGTCTTGCCCTTTTGCACGATCGTGTTGACGTTCGTGACGCTGACATTGAACAGCGCCTCGACGGCAGCCTTGATCTCGGGCTTGGTCGCGTCGTTCGCGACGCGGAACACAACGGCGTTGTGCTCCGACATCATCGTCGACTTTTCGGTGATATGCGGCGCGACGATCACGTCATAATGACGGTTGTCGATTGCCGACTTCGCAGGCTTCTTAGCCATTGAAACGCGCCTCCAGCTTTTCGATCGCGGAGCGCGTGAGCACCAGCGTATCATGCTTCAGGATATCGTAGACGTTGGCGCCGGCGGCCGGGAGCACGTTGATGTGCCCCAGATTGCCCGCGGCCAGCGCGAACGTGGTCTCGACCATATCGCCGTCGATGATCAGCGCCGATTTGCCGAAGCCCATCTTTGCCAGATCGCCCTTCAGCGTCTTGGTCTTGCTGTCCTTGACGGCCAGGCTGTCCATGACGAACAGCGAACCCGCCTTGGCGTGGCTGCTGAGCGCCATCTTCAGGCCCAGCGCGCGAACCTTCTTGTTCAGGCCGGGGTTGAAGTCACGGACGCGAGCGCCGTGAGCCTTACCACCACCGATGAACACCGGCGCGCGGCGATCGCCGTGACGAGCCGTACCGCCGCCCTTCTGGCGACCGAACTTCTTGCCGGTGCGGGCAACGTCGGCGCGCTCACGCGTGCCGCGTGCGGTCGCGCGACGCTTTTCGAGCTGCCAGGTGACGACGCGGTGCAGGATGTCGGCGCGCGGATCGAGGCCGAAGACCTCGTCGTTGAGCTCGATGTCCGCGGCCTTCGCCTTGGCGTCGAAGGAGGAAATCTTGACCTTCACGTTCAGCCCTCCTGGCCAGTGGTGTCGCCGGTGTCGGCTGCGATCTCGGCGTCGGTTTCACCCGCACCGTGCGCATCGGCGGCAATCACGCCGGCGGCGACTTCATCGTCACCGGGCAGCGCGGGAATTTCGTGGATCGCGCCTTCTTCGACGACGATCACGTGCGGCTCTTCGTCATGCGCGGCGCTGCGCAGTCCGGCCGGGAACGGCGCGTCGGCGTGACGCGCGACCTTCACCGAATCCTTGACGAACAACCAGCCGCCCTTCGATCCCGGGACCGAGCCCTTGACGAAGATCAGGCCGCGCGCGGCGTCGGTGCCGACGATTTCGAGGTTTTGCTGGGTGCGATATTTGTCACCCATGTGGCCGGCCATCTTCTTGTTCTTGAAGACCTTGCCCGGATCCTGACGCTGACCGGTCGAACCGAGCGACCGGTGCGAGACCGAGACGCCGTGGGTCGCGCGCAGACCGCCGAAGCCCCAACGCTTCATGCCGCCCTGAAAGCCCTTACCCTGGGTCTTGCCCTGGATATCGACGATCTGGCCAGCAACGAAATGGTCGGCCGAAATCTCGGCGCCCACGTCGAGCAGGTTTTCGGCATCGACGCGGAATTCCGCGAGAATGGCTTTGGGCTCGACTTCGGCCTTGCCGAAATGGCCACGCTGCGGCTTGGCAACGTTCTTGCTCTTCGCGGTACCCGCGCCGAGCTGAACGGCGGAATAGCCGTCTCTATCTTGTTCGCGACGGGAAACGACCTGCAGCCCTTCGAGGCTCAGAACGGTAACCGGCACGTGGCGGCCGTCGTCCTGAAACAGGCGGGTCATCCCCAACTTCTTCGCGATCACGCCAGTGCGCATGATCTTTGCTCCTCAACAGAGGCACAACGGGAAATTCCGAAGTGCGTGTCAGCCCGGAAATGCGAAGCGAGCCCCCGTCCCGGGCTGGTGTTCCTGGCATGACGCCTGAAACGTGACGGGAGACGCTGCCCGACCCGAAGATCGGCGGTATCTCTATTTGTCAGCGTCCTGCGGGACCGAGAGGTCGACCGCGGGAGCAGTGCCGTTAGGCGAGTTTGATCTCGACGTCAACGCCTGCGGCGAGATCGAGCTTCATCAGCGCATCGACCGTCTGCGGGGTCGGCTGAACGATGTCCAGCATACGCTTGTAGGTGCGAACCTCGAACTGCTCGCGCGACTTCTTGTCGATGTGCGGACCGCGGTTCACGGTGAACTTCTCGATGCGCGTCGGCAACGGGATCGGACCACGGATCAGGGCACCGGTACGTCGGGCGGTGTCGGCGATGTCGCCGGTAGCCTGATCGAGCACGCGATGATCGAACGCCTTGAGGCGAATACGGATATTGCTGTCCATGGTTCCTACCGATGCGAAAGAGCGGGGCAGCTTGCCCTTGCGGGGGCTACCTCTTGCTGTTCTAGACTAAACTGGAGGGCGGCCACTACAGGCGAGCGCCGCAGAGATCAAGCCCTGTTCGTCGCATCTTTGGCAGAAAGTGCGGCGGCGGATGCGTTACTAGCCGGTTCGTCACCCCGGCCTTGAGCCGGGGTCCCGCTATTAGCGCGCGTCAGAAGAAGCGGGACCCCGGGTCGAGCCCGGGGTGACGGGAATGAATGTGGTGGGTTACGACCCCATAGCGCACGCCGGGGTTCCCCGCATCCGTCATCCTGAACTTGTTTCAGGATCCATGTTTGGTCGGGCAACTCAGTCGCTTGTGGCGCAAAGGATGCTGAAACAAGTTCAGCATGACGGAGAAATAGGAACGTCTGCAATCGATCACGTGCCAACGCTCCTCCATCGGCAGCACCAAGGCCCAAACGCAGAAAAGCCCGACCTCTCGCGAGGCCGGGCTTTCCGGTCAGTCCGACGACTGAAGCTTACTTGGTGATACCGCTGACGATACCCGAACCAACCGTACGGCCGCCTTCGCGGATCGTGAAGCGCTGGCCCACGTCCATGGCGATCGGCGCGATCAGCTTGATGCCCAGAGCGACGTTGTCGCCCGGCATCACCATTTCGGTGCCCTCGGGCAGCTCGACGGTGCCGGTCACGTCCGTGGTGCGGAAGTAGAACTGCGGACGATAGTTCGCGAAGAACGGCGTGTGACGGCCGCCCTCGTCCTTCGACAGGACGTACACTTCCGACGCGAAGTCGGTGTGCGGCTTGATCGAGCCGGGCTTGCAGAGAACCTGCCCGCGCTCGACCTCTTCACGACCCACGCCGCGGATCAGCGCGCCGACGTTATCGCCAGCCTGGCCCTGATCGAGCAGCTTGCGGAACATTTCGACGCCGGTGACCGTGGTCTTGCGGACTTCGGGGTGGATGCCGACGATTTCGACTTCTTCGCCAACCTTGACGATGCCGGTTTCGACGCGGCCGGTGACGACCGTGCCACGACCCGAGATCGAGAACACGTCTTCGATCGGCATCATGAACGGCTTGTCGAGCGGACGCTCGGGCTGCGGCAGATATTCGTC
>JAZJYW010000006.1:0-79628 GCA_040390165.1 Pseudomonadota bacterium
ACGTCGCCGCCGAAGTCGACAAGATGGTGTGGTCGATCCGCTGGGGCGCCGACACGGTGATGGACCTGTCGACCGGTCGCAACATCCACGACACGCGCGAATGGATCATCCGCAACTCGCCCGTCCCGATCGGCACCGTGCCGATCTATCAGGCGCTGGAAAAGGTCGGCGGCGTCGCCGAGGAGCTGACCTGGGAAATCTTCCGCGACACGCTGATCGAGCAGGCCGAACAGGGCGTCGATTACTTCACGATCCACGCCGGCGTGCGGCTCGCTTATGTCCCGATGGCGGCGAAGCGCGTGACCGGGATCGTCAGCCGCGGCGGCAGCATCATGGCGAAATGGTGCCTCGCACACCACAAGGAGAGCTTCCTCTACGAGCGCTTCGACGAGATCACCGAGATCATGAAGCAATATGACATCGCCTACTCGCTGGGCGACGGCCTGCGCCCGGGCAGCATCGCCGACGCCAATGACGAAGCGCAGTTCAGCGAGCTCTATACGCTCGGCGAACTCACCCACCGCGCGTGGAAGAGCGACGTGCAGGTGATGATCGAAGGCCCCGGCCATGTGCCGATGCACAAGATCAAGGAGAATATGGACAAGCAGCTCGAGGTGTGCGGCGAAGCGCCCTTCTACACGCTCGGGCCGCTCACCACCGATATCGCGCCGGGCTACGACCATATCACGAGCGGCATCGGCGCCGCGATGATCGGCTGGTACGGCACCGCGATGCTTTGCTACGTCACGCCGAAGGAGCATCTGGGGCTCCCCGACCGCGACGACGTCAAGGTTGGCGTGGTGACGTACAAGCTGGCGGCGCACGCGGCCGATCTGGCGAAAGGCCACCCGGCGGCGCAGATGCGCGACAATGCGCTGTCAAAGGCGCGCTTCGAATTCCGCTGGCGCGACCAGTTCAACCTGTCGCTCGATCCCGACACCGCCGAGCAATATCACGACCAGACGCTGCCGGCTGAAGGCGCGAAGAGCGCGCATTTCTGTTCGATGTGCGGGCCGAAATTCTGCTCGATGCAGATCAGCCAGGAAGTGCGGGATTTTGCCGCCAAGCAGAATCAGGGGGTCGAGGGGTTTATTGCGAGCGGGCCGACCGGGGCGGAAACTGCGGCGGCGAGCAAGGCCGCTGCGATCCGGGGGATGGAGGAGATGAGCGCGAAGTTTAAGGAGAGCGGGAGCGAGCTGTATATGGGGGCTGGCGGGCGGGAGCACGATTGATCAAGTCGCATGTTCCATGTATGTTCCATGGCGGAGTTGGAGGAACGTCCATGGCGGATCGCATTCAAACGTTCGGCGGGGAGCACACGCGCCGTAAGCTAGACGTCGTTGCCAAATATCTGGCAGCATATGCCACCGTCATGAAGAGGCAGGATTTTCGTCTCTTTTATGTAGATGGATTCGCCGGTTCGGGCGCGTCGGCCCCGAAAAGTGAAACGCAGGTCGCCATTGATCCAACACTCTTTCCTTCCGCGGATTTCGTTGAAGGATCGCCTGTCCGAGCCCTAAGCGTTAACCCGCCGTTCGATCAGTACATTTTTATCGACAAGAGAAACGAAAACGTACGGTCGCTGTCCGAGTTACGCGCCGATTTCCCTGATCGAAATATCGAGGTGGCCCATGGAGATGCTAATGAAAGACTGGCCGACTTTTGCGCACGGATAGGGTCGGAGCGACTTGATCGGGCCGTAATTTTTCTCGATCCATTTGGTCTAAGCGTTCGATGGGATACTATTGAGAAAATCGCTGCCACCAAGAAGGTTGATTTGTGGTATCTAGTACCGGTCGATGGGATGTCGAGACAGATTAAGGATGACGGCAGTTTCCTGCCTGGGGCTGGTAAGATCGATGAGCTTTGGGGCTCAACAGCATGGCGAACGAAGGCCGTCCGTCAGGCTGATGTGTCGAATGACCTGTTTGGGGGCGTCGACGAGCGACTAGAAAAGATCGCGAGAGCAAAGCAATTCTCTGAAATGTTTCGAGATCACCTGCGCGATGTGTTCGCGGGGGGAGTAGCCACGTCCTATCTTCCCCTCGGTCGCGGGCGTCGCCACGATTTTTCCCTGATGTTCGCTTGTGCCAATCCAAGTCCGGCTGCATCACAGGCTGCGATGCGCATAGCCAATCACATTTTGAGAACAGCGTGATGGCGGGCGTATCGGAAATCGAATGGACTGACGTTACATGGAACCCCGTTGCCGGATGCACGATCGCGTCCAGTGGGTGCTCTAACTGTTATGCCATGCGGATGGCGGCGCGCTTGCAGGCGATGGGTCATCCGAAATATCGCGGCACGACGCGAAAGAGTGGCGGTCGATACGTGTGGACTGGGCGCGTGAATACCGACGCCTCAAGCCTCTTTGCACCGCTGGAATGGCGTAAGCCAAAGCGCATTTTTGTGAACTCAATGTCGGACCTTTTTCATCCCGATGTTCCAGACGCTTTCATTCAGCGCGTCTGGGAGGTCATGGTGGACTGCCCGCAGCATCACTTCCAAGTGCTGACGAAGCGGCCGGATAGGATGGCCGACCTGTTCGCGACCAAGAAAATCAGAATTCTGCCTAACGTGTGGATTGGCACTTCCGTCGAGAATAGTGAGGTCGCTGATCGTGTTCGGCATCTGACCGCCATCAAAGGCGCTACCCTTTTTATATCTTTCGAGCCGTTGATTGGCAAAATTCAAGATATCGACCTGCGGGGTGTTCATTGGGCTATCGTGGGCGGAGAATCGGGTCCACGAGCTCGACCAATGGAGGAAGATTGGGTCGAGCGACTTTACGAAATTTGCCGTCGTGACGACGTAGCCTTCTTCTTCAAGCAATGGGGCGGTCGAAATAAGAAAGCGGCGGGGCGACAGCTACACGGCCGGACATATGACGAATATCCGCTCGAACTTGAGCCATAGGCCGGATTGCCCCACCTAGCCCACATCGCCCTGATCGTCCGCGAGTATGACGAAGCGCTCGCCTTTTACGTCGGCAAACTCGGTTTCACGCTGGTCGAAGACACGTACCAGCCCGAGCAAGACAAACGCTGGGTGACGATCCGCCCGCCGGGCGCTCCTGAAAACGCCACGACGATCCTCCTCGCCCGCGCCTCGAACGATCACCAATCCCAATATGTCGGCGATCAGGCGGGCGGGCGCGTGTTCCTGTTCCTCGCAACGCACGATTTCGACCGCGACCATGCGGCCTTCACGCTGGCCGGGGTCGAATGGGTCCGCCCGCCAGCCACCTATGACTATGGCAAGGTCGCGGTGTTCGCCGATCTGTACGGCAACCTGTGGGACCTCGTGCAGTTCGCGCCCGGCCATCCGGGCGCCGCATGATGATCTCAATAGTGAAACCGGCAGGAGACTATCTCCAGCACCTGCTCATCGCCTGACCCACGCACACGATAAACCAGCCGATGCTCCCCGGTTATCCGCCGCGACCACCAACCCGTCAGATTCTGTTTTAGTGCTTCGGGCTTCCCGATCCCGGTGAAGGGGTGTCGCAAACACTGGCCGATCAATACATTCAGCCGTTCGGCGACCTTGCGATCGTCGGCTTGCCAGCCGAGATATTGCTGCCACGCGACTTCGTCGAAGGTGAGCTTCACGGCTCGATCAGCTCATGCTCCTCGCCCCGTCCGGCGTTCAGTCGAGCAATGCCCTCCATCAGGTGCCTGGCGTTGGCTGGCGATGACAACAAATGCATCGTCTCCATCATGCCGTCCCATTCGCTCTGAGCGATCAGCACCACGCCCTCACCCTTCTGGCGTGAGATCGCGATCGGCACCTTGTCGGCCACGACGCGGTCCATCACGGCCTTGATGTTGGCGCGCGCTTCCGAACTGCTGATAATTTCCATGCCCATATATGTACAACTTTCTGTACGACATTCAACCATAGCTCATGGACGCTGTCACGCCCCATTCCCTCCGAACCGGACGCAATAATCCTACCAATGTAGGATTTCATCTGATCCAAACTGTCAGATGACCGACTCATCCAATCCCCGCACAGCGTCGGGCCAAGCGCTGACCGCCACCGATCCCGCCGACGCCGCCGACTGGCCCGACGAGGACGACCCCGCGCCTTCCGCGCTCGCCCCGTCCGATTACGACCCCGCCGATTATCGCTGGGTCCCGGTCCGTCGCCGCCCGCGGCTCGACGGGTGGACCGAGGAGAAGCAGCGGCGTTTCATCGAAACGCTCGCCGATACCGGGCTGGTCAACCTGGCCGCCCGGGCGGTCGGCATGTCGCGCGAGAGCGCGTACCAGCTGCGCCGTTCGGGCCATCACCCCGCGTTCACGCGCGCCTGGGACGCGGCGCGGCACCATGCCGGCGGGCTGATCGAGGACATCGTGTTCGAACGCGCGATTCTGGGCGTCGAGCAGGAAGTCTATGACGGCAACGGCGAAGTCGTCGGCGCGCGGCTGGTCCACGACAATCGCCTGCTCAAATACCTGCTCAGCCATTTGAAGCCCGACCGTTACGGCGGGCAGCGCGCGGTCAGCGCGGCGCCGCCGGTCGCGCCGGACAAAGCGCTGGAGGAAAGCCTGCGCGCGATGGAGCCCGCTTTGCCCGCGCCGCCCGAGCAATTGATGTCACCCGACGATCTGGAGGCCGCGGTCGAACTCGCCGAGGTCTCCGACGGCAAGCTACCGCATTTCCTGAACGAACAGCGCGCGCCCAGGACCGACGCGCAGATCGCGGCGGAGGCAGCGGCGGCGCGGTCGGCGCGCGGCGAAGCGGCGATCGCCAAGCGCGAGGCCGGACACGAACTGACCGACGAGGAGTTTGCCGACGAATGCTTCTACCTCGATCCGGCTAGCAATTCGGCCCGCCGCCGCCGACCGCGCGCATGATCGCGATAGTGTGAAGCCAGTGTCAACTTAGCCGCGCGGCCCAACGATCGAACGCCGTTCCATCGGCACAATCCGCGCTGTTTCGCGGCCTGGCCGGTGTGTTGCGGGGCCCTTGCACCGCCACCCGAATCGGCGCAGCTTTGCCTCCATCGTTGTTGAGGGGGCTCGAACCATGATCGGCAAATACACCTTGTTGCAAATCGTGCTCGTCGCGTTCGGCGCGACCTTTTGCCTGCTTTACCCGCTGTCGATGGTGTGGCCGTCGGGATGGGCGTGGCATGCCGGGCCGCCGATGGCGTCGCATTATTTCATGATGATCGTCGGCGTGTACGCGACGCTGGGCGTGTTCCTGATCCTCGCCGCGCGCAACCCGGCAGCGAACGCCTCGCTGATCTGGTTCACCGTGGTGTCGAGCGCGGTCCATGCGCTGATCATGGCGGTGCAGGCTTGCGGCGATGCGATGCAGCGCGGGCATCTGATCGGCGACGTCCCGGCGCTGTTGCTGGTCGTGGTGGTGCTCGGCGGGCTGATGCTGACGCAGGGCAAGGCTGCCAGCCGGGGCTAACCCATCCGCGCCGGGTGCTTGCCGGTGATCCCGCGATAAAAGGCGAAGGCGGGCGCCATGTCGGCGTCGTAATCGCCGGTCGGCTGGATCACCGGGCCGATCCCGGCGGTGCGGCTGGGATAGTCCATGAAGCCGCACACGATCGGCACCCCGGCGCCGTGCGCGATGCGGTAAAAGCCGGTGCGCCACTGATCGACCGCGCTGCGCGTGCCTTCGGGCGCGATCACCAGCGCGAAGCGGTCGCGTGCGGCGAATTCGTCGATCATCTGCTGGACCACGTCCTTCGCCGCCGAGCGGTCGACGCTGACGCCGCCCATCTGGCGCATGAACCCGCCCATCGGCCAACGGAACAGCGCCTTCTTACCCATGAAATGCGGGCGAATGCCCAGCGCGGCGGTGACCCCCAGAAAGTTGGGGAAGTCCCAGTTGCTGGTGTGCGGCGCGGCGATCAGCACGCACCGCGGAGGGACGGGCGTGTCGGCGACCGAGGTCCAGCCGCCGCGCCGGTACGGTCCGCTCAGCACCCGGCTGAGCAGCCGCGCAATCGGGCCCGGCACCGGGTCAGGCGTGGTCACGTCGCTCACCGCTTGCGCACGAACTCGGCGCGCAGGACCAGGCCCTTGATCCCCTCGAACTTGCAGTCGATTTCCTGCGCGTCGCCGGTCAGCCGGATCGACTTGATCAGCGTGCCGCGCTTGAGCGTCTGCCCCGCGCCCTTGACCGTCAGGTCCTTGATCAGCGTGACCTGGTCGCCATCGGCAAGCACGTTGCCGACCGAATCGCGCACCTCGACGGCGTCGCCCGCGCCGGCGGTCGCCGCGGCATCGGCGGCGCTGATCCACTCGCCGCTTGCCTCGTCGTACACATAGTCGTCGCCGTCTGGCATTCGCTCGCCCCCTCTGAACTCGCCGATGCCGTAGCGGGAATGCGACGCGCTGGCGCGCTTATTCGTGACGCCGGCCGATGCGCCGCAGCCAACGAGTCAGGCGATTTTGCGGCCGAAGGCGGGAGCCGGCGGCGGCGGCGGGTCGGGCGCGTCGCCGCTCGCCTGCAGCGCCGCCAGCCGCGCGGCGACGCGCGCTTCGAAGCTCTCGCCCGGCACGCCGGTACGGGTCGGATCGCCGCTCATCCCCGCCTCATCCAGCATCCGGCGCGACCGGCGCTTCAGCTGGTGACGCACCGCCGCCAGGCCGAAGCCGATGAACAGGAACGACAGGATCGAACCACCGCCGGCGAGCAAGGCCGGGGCGGCAACGGGCGGCATATCGCCGCGCGACGCGGCGGGCGCGGCCTTGTTCATGCGCGCCCAGCCGCCGTAATCGTCCTTGCTGACGCGGCGCGCGCCGGGCGGCGCGGCGCCGGCGGGCGGGGCATAGCCGGCCGCCGGATCTTCCCCCAGATATTCTCTGACCAACGCCATCTTTTCGGGATCGAGCACGACATAGCGATCGTCGTGATACAGCACGTACCCGGTATTGGCGCTGCCGCTGGCCGACCAGAGATAGCCGAGATCGAAATATTGCCCGTCATGTTCGAACGGGCCTTCGTTGGGCAGATCGCGGACATAGTCGATCTTCTCGTTCCAGCCGACGGTGTTCGCCCCCGCGCTTTGCGCGAGCAGCGGCATCATGATCAACGCGGCGAGCGCGATCCAAAATCGGCCAAATCGTGTCATCGCAGGTCCGCTTCAGCTTGGTGATAACGCGATCATGCCAAGCCGTCGTAAAGATTGGCTGAAAAATATCGTTGCCACTGCGAAACGGCTGTCTAGACTGACCCCGTCCTTTCGGGAGGAAGCAAATGGATACGATCCTTGGCCTGTCCGTACCCGCGTTCACGCTGCTCCACGTCATCATCAGCCTGATCGGTATCGCCGCCGGGTTGCTGTTGTTCCTGGGATGGGTGCAGGGAAGATGGTCGGACCTGTGGAACCGCATTTTTCTGGTCTTCACCATCCTGACCAGCGTGACCGGTTTCTTCTTCCATTCGAAGGCGTTCGGGCCGCCGCATGTCGTCGGCGTGATCTCGCTGATCGTCCTCGCGGTGTCGCTGATCGCGCTGTACGGCTATAACCGCACGGGCATCTGGCGGCCGACCTACGCGATCACCGCGGCGATCGCGCAATGGTTCAACATCTTCGTGCTTATCACGCAGCTGTTTCAGAAGGTCCCGGCGCTCGCGTCGCTCCCGCCCGTGGCCGGGCTGGTGGCGCAAGGGGCCGGATTGCTGCTGATGGTCTGGCTCGGCTGGCGCGCGGTCAAGAGCCGGGCCTAAATCCATCCCGGGGCATGGACCAGTTCGAGCTTGATCCCGTCGGGATCGGCGAAGAACAGCGCGTAATAGTCGCCCGAATATTCGGGATAATGCGCCGGCGGGTCGAGCACCTCGACGCCGTGTTCGACCAGCAACGCATGGAGCGCATCGACCTCGTCGCGGCTTGCGGCACGCCATGCCAAATGGTGCAGCCCCGGCGCGTAGCGATCGTGCGGCCGGTCGCTGCGCGCGGCGCGGATGCCGAGCGAGGCGCCGAACGGTTCGCGGCCCTTCAGATCCCATTCGCAGCCCTCGGGCGTGTCCTTGACGCAGGTATAACCGAGGAATTCGAGCACCAGCGCGTAGACCGGCTTGGCCGCTGCGACATCGCTGACGGTCAGGTCGATATGGTGGAACGCGCCTCGGCTCACGGCTTTTCTTCCTCAATCGGCGGGAGCGCCCAGTCGATCGGCTTTTCCCCATTCGCCCTGAGAAAGGCGTTCGCCTGCGAGAAGTGCCGGCTCCCGAAGAAGCCGGTATAGGCGGACAGCGGTGAGGGATGCGGCGCGCGCAGCACGAGATGCCGCCCGCCGCGATCGGTCGAGTCGACAAAGGCTGCTTTCTTCTGCGCGTGCGAACCCCACAGCATGAACACGACCGGCTTTTCGCGCGCATTGATCAACCGGATCACCGCATCGGTAAAGCGTTCCCAGCCGCGCCCCCGATGCGAGGAGGCGAGCCCCATCTCCACCGTCAGCACGGCGTTGAGCAGCAGCACGCCCTGTTTCGCCCAATGTTCGAGGAAGCCGTGGCGCGCGGGCGGAATGCGCAGATCGGCCTCCATTTCCTTATAGATATTGACCAGACTGGGCGGGGTGCGCGTTCCCGGCATGACCGAGAAACACAGTCCGTGCGCCTGCCCCGCGCCATGATAGGGGTCTTGCCCCAGAATGACGACGCGGACGTTCTCGAGCGGGGTCAGGTCGAGCGCGCGAAACCAGTCGGCGCCGCGCGGAAAGATGCGTTTGCCCGCTTGCTTTTCAGCGACGAGGAACGCGCGCAGCGCCGCCATATAATCGCTGTCGAATTCGGGTCGGAGCGGGTCGAGCCAGCTCGGATGCAGCGTCACCTCGGCCATGCCCGGTTGTTGGCAGCGCCGGGGCGACTGTCAATCCGGGGTGGCGATGATGCTGGTATCTGGCCGGGCTCAATCCCGGCGTGAAGCATGGCGAGCGCGCTTCGCTGGCGCTCGCATCGTCGTCCCCGCCACCGTCCTGCTCGCGCGCGGTGGGGGAATCGTCCCGGTCAGGCGACCGGGACGATCGAGGTGGCTGCGCCGATCAGAACCGCCGAGCAGAGCAGCGCGCTGAAGATCGAGAAAGCGACCTGTTGAAGCGAAGCGTAACGTACCGACATGATATTCATCCCTTTATCGTTTCGGTGCCGGACCATCCGGCGACCGATGCCACAACGGTTGCAGGGAGCGTGCCAATTGCGTAACATGCTGACATATATAGATATTGTATAAACCGCATGATTTTTAGTGCGCATTTTGCCATTCTTATCAGGCAATTTTCGCCGATCGATGGCGCATTTCGCTAGTCGATCTGAATGTTGTTCCGGCCAAGGTCCTTGGCGCGATACAATAGCCTGTCGGCCCGGCCCATGACAGATCCGACCAATTCGTCGGGCTGATACAGGCTGATTCCGCCCGAGAAGGTCACCGAGCCCAGCGGCGCGTCGGTTTCGCGCAACCGGTAGCGCTTCGCCGCGACCGTCGCGCGCGCCCCGTCCAGTGTCTCGACCGCAGCCGCGACATCGGTGTCGGTGAACAGGATGGCGAATTCCTCGCCGCCATAACGCGCCACCAGATGGTCGCCGCAGGCCTCGCTCAACGCGCCGGCAATCACTTTGAGCACGCGGTCGCCGACGGCGTGCCCGAAGCGGTCGTTGACCGACTTGAAATGATCGATGTCGCACAACGCCACGCAGACGGCTTTGCCGGCCTGGATCGCCTTGGTGAAGCCATCCTCGAATGCGCGGCGATTGGCGAGCCCGGTCAACGGATCGCGGCGAGCGTCGTCGCGCGCCTCTTCCAGTTCGCGCCGCAGCGATTCGGCTTCTTCGGTTGCCGCCGCCAGCCGTCCCTCGGCCGACAGCACGCGGTCCAGCATCGATCCGGCCAGGCGGGTGATATCGTCCACCGCACCGCCGCCGGGCGCGCGCAGCGCATCGGTGCTGGCGCGCAAATCGCGGCCGAAATCCTGTGTCTCGGCGCGCATTGCCCGGACCGTGTCGGCAAAGCCTTCGACCTGCATCTGGGTGCGGGCGACCAGCGCCTGCATCACTGCGTCTGCGGACGCCGTGACCGGCGCGCCGTCCCGGTCGTCATGCCCTTCGTGCCCGGTTGCGGCGCCCGTTACGCCAGCCGGCCCACCCAGATCCTCGATATCGCGCGACGTCAGCCGCACGCCGCCATCGGTCAGGCGCGCGACCGTTGCCGCGAGCGGCCCCTTGGGCTGGCTGAGCAGGCGGTGGGCAAAACCATAATTGACCGGATCGACACTCAGGCGGTGGTCGGCCAGAAAGTCTCCGATCGCCACATAGAGGCGGTCGGACGGGCCGAACTGTTGACTGGTCGCGGCACTGGCCACTTTTCACCCGATTCCGTCGCTATACCATTCCTCGGCACAGCTATAGCCGCCGAACTGCTAATATAGCGTTGTCATCGGAATGCGGATTTAAGCACGTCTATTTGAGCGCACGCACCGCAGCCAACGTTAACCGCACGTGGTCGGCGGCGCTGAGGTTCGAATGGACAAACGCGATCTTGCCGTCACGTCCGATCACATAGCTGGTGCGGTCGGTGACTTTGCGCATCTTCTTGGTGAAGGGGTCGGGGATCATCCGGTCGAGCGCGACATCATAATCCTTGACGATCTTGGGTCCGGCGCTGGCCACGGCGAACTTGCCCGCACATTTTTCCTGGCTGAACTTCTGCAAGGTCGGGATCGTATCGGCCGACATGCCGATCACCTGCGCGCCCGCCGCCTGGAAATCAGGAATCGCTTCGGAGAATTCATGCGCTTCGGCGTTGCACCCGCCGGTATAGGCGGCGGGGAAGAAGTAGAGCACGACCGGCCCTTTCTTCAGCTGCGACGACAGGCGTAACTTGAACACCTTGCCGTTGATCGCGCCGCGCGTCGAGAAATCGGGCGCTTGCACCCCGGGCGACAGAGCGGCGGTTGCGGGAAAGGCTGCGGCGATGGCAAGCGGGATGCCGAGAAGGCGAAGGCGCATGGGAAGACTCTCCTATTGTCGTGCGCGTTTCCTAGACCTGTCGCGGCGGCGCGGCTAGGGCTGGGGGATGCGCATCACCGACACCGATATCGCGCTTGCGGCGCGCCTTGCCGACGCCGCGGGTGCGGCGATCCGCCCGCACTTTCGCGCCGCCTTCGACGTCGAGATGAAGCCCGACGATTCGCCCGTGACGATCGCCGACCGCGCCGCCGAACAGGCGATGCGCAAGTTGCTTGCCGCCGAAGCCCCGCGCGACGGCATTTCGGGCGAGGAGTTCGGCACCACCGAAGGCTCGACCGGGCGGCAATGGGTGCTCGACCCGATCGACGGCACGCGCGCGTTCATCGCCGGGCGCCCGATCTTCGGCACGCTGATCGCGTTGGTGATCGACGGCTGGCCCGCGATCGGGGTGATCGACCAGCCGATCCTGAAGGAACGCTGGATCGGCGCGGTCGGACGCCCGACAATCTTCAACGGCCAGCCGGCCACGACTCGCCGCTGTCGCGAACTCAGCGAGGCGCTGCTCGCGACGACGTCGCCGGCGCTGTTCGGCGACGATCAGCTTCATGCGTTCGAGCATCTCGACGGCGCGGTGCGGTCGGTCGTGCTGGGCGGGGATTGCTACAATTACGCCAGCGTGGCGAGCGGCTGGCTCGATATCGTCGTCGAATCGGGGCTGAAAGTCCACGATTTCGCCGCGCTGGTCCCCGTCGTCGAAGGGGCGGGTGGCCGCATGTGCGACTGGTCGGGCGACCCGCTGACAGCCGCAAGCAACGGTGAAGTGATCGCCGCCGGCGACCCCGCCCGGATCGACGATATTCTCGAGGCGCTGGCCTGCCGCGGGCACTGAGGTTGCATTCCGCGAGACTCGCCGCTATGCGCGCCCTCTTCCGAAGCGATGCGTGAAGGATGACCCGGCCAGTAGGGCTGCCGCGGTTGTTTTGGTGTCGCTCACAGAGAAAGGACGAAAATGCCCAAGCTCAAGACCAAGAGCGGCGTCAAAAAGCGCTTCACGCTCACCGCAACCGGTAAGCTGAAGCACGGCGTCGCTGGCAAACGCCATCGCCTGATCAGCCATAACGGCAAATATATTCGCCAAAATCGCGGCACGTCGGTGCTGTCGAAGGCCGACACCTCGACGGTGAAGGCCTGGGCCCCGTACGGCCTGAGCTGAGGAGTTAGAGAATGGCACGCGTCAAACGGGGTGTAACCACCCGCGCAAAGCACAAGAATATCCTCGAACAGGCCAAGGGCTATTCGGGTCGTCGCAAGAACACGATCCGGATCGCCCGTCAGGCGGTCGAAAAGGCCGGGCAATATGCCTATCGCGACCGCAAGGTTAAGAAGCGCACGTTCCGGGGCCTGTGGATTCAGCGCATCAACGCCGGCGTCCGCGCCGAGGGCCTGACCTATTCGCAGTTCATGCACGGGCTCAAGCTCGCCGGCGTCGAACTCGACCGGAAGGTCCTGGCCGACATCGCGATGCACGAAGGCGAAGCGTTTAGCGTCATCATCGCGCAGGCGAAGGCGGCTCTGCCCCAGGCCGCCTGAGCGACCTGTAGCGAGCAAGAAACACGGGGCGTCGGTGGCAACACCGGCGCCCCTTTTCGTTTCGGAGGTCAACCCGATGCACCTGCTGCCGATGACCGATGCGCATTTCGCCTGGCTGATGGGCGAAGCGTCGCCCCCGCCGGATGCGCCCCCGCTCGCCGAAGGCGGCCTCGCGCCGCCCGAGATCGTCGATCTGCTGCGCGGCATCGCGTTCGAAGTCGGCGGCGAAGCGGCGTGGATGATGGTGGCCGATGGCGAAGGTGTCGGACTGATCAGCATCAAGGAGCGCGACTCGCAGGGGCGCTGGGACATTGGCTATGGCGTCGCGCCGACGCGCGAAGGGCGCGGCCACGCCACCGCCGCGGTCGCGACGCTCAAGGCGATCGCCCGGGCCAAGGGCGCGCGCGGCTTGACCGCCGAGACCTTGCCCGACAGTGGAGCCTCGGAGCGCGTGCTCCGGCGCAACGGCTTTGCATGTATCGGGCAATATGATCATCCGGAGGACGGATGGGTGGACCAATGGGTAGTGGAATGGGCATGAGCGACCTCGACCAGATAAAGACCGACTTGCTGGGGCGCATCGGTACCGCCGACCTCGCGGCGCTGGAGGAGATTCGCGTGTCCGCGCTGGGTAAGTCGGGCAGCGTCACCGCGCTGCTCAAGACCTTGGGTAGTATGTCGCCCGAACAGCGGCAGGTCGAAGGCCCGCGGATTCAGGGCCTGCGCGAGGCAGTCAGCGACGCGCTGACGACGCGCAAGGCCGGGCTCGAACGCGCCGCGCTCGACGCGCGGTTGGCGAACGAAACGCTCGACATGACCTTGCCGGTCGACGCGACACCTGCGGGCACGATCCACCCGGTCAGCCAGGTGATGGACGAACTCGCCGAAATCTTCGCCGATCTGGGTTTTGCGGTCGCGACCGGCCCCGAGATCGAGGACGACTGGCACAATTTCACCGCGCTCAACATCCCCGAGACGCACCCCGCGCGGGCGATGCACGACACCTTTTACCTCGCGGGCGAGCATGAGCAGCCGATGGTGCTTCGGACGCACACGTCGCCGGTGCAGATCCGCACGATGAAGGCCGCGGGCGGCAACCAGCCGATCCGCATTATCGCGCCCGGACGCACCTATCGATCGGACTCGGACGCCACGCACACCCCGATGTTCCATCAGGTCGAGGGGCTGGTGATCGACCGGCACATCACGCTCGGCCACCTCAAATGGACGCTCGAGACGTTCCTGAAAGCGTTCTTCGAGCGCGACGACGTCGTGCTGCGGCTGCGCCCGAGCTATTTCCCCTTCACCGAACCGTCGGCGGAGGTCGATGTCGGCTACACATTGGTCAACGGCAAGCGTGTGATCGGCGGATCGGATGGCTGGATGGAAGTGCTGGGCAGCGGCATGGTCCACCGCGAAGTGATGATCGCCGGCGGCTACGATCCCGACGAGTGGCAGGGCTTTGCGTTCGGCTGCGGGATCGACCGGCTGGCGATGCTCAAATACGGGATGGACGACCTCCGCCCGTTCTTCGACGGCGATGTGCGCTGGTTGAAGCATTACGGATTCTCGGGGCTCGACGTGCCCACTCTATCGGGAGGGGTTGGCGCATGACCCTCAATCGTCATCCCTGCGAAAGCTGGGATCTCCTCGTGGCGCGCGACGCGCTTAGCCCCACAACGACCCCAGCGTGCGCTGGGGTGACGGATATTTTGGCATGAAGTTCACGCTGAGCTGGCTCAAGGAGCATCTCGACACCGATGCCGGCCTCGACACGATCGTCGAGGTGATGACCCGGATCGGGCTGGAGGTCGAAGGCGTCGACAATCCGGGCGAGAAGCTGGCCGCGTTCAAGGTCGCGCGCGTGCTGACCGCCGAGCGCCACCCGCAGGCCGACAAGCTGCAAGTGCTGTCGGTCGATGCGGGGGACGGCCCGTTGCAGGTCGTGTGCGGCGCGCCCAACGCCCGCGCCGGGCTGGTCGGCGTGTTCGGGATGCCGGGCGCTGTGGTGCCGTCCAACGGCATGGTGCTCAAGCTCGCCGAGATCCGCGGGGTGCAGTCCAACGGAATGATGTGCTCGACGCGCGAACTCGAACTGGGCGACGATCATGACGGGATCATCGAGCTTCCCGCCGATGCGCCGGTCGGCGCGTCCTACCCCGATTATGCCGGGCTCAACGATCCGGTGATCGACGTCAGCATCACCCCCAACCGCCAGGATTGCATGGGCGTGCGCGGGATCGCGCGCGATCTGGCCGCGGCGGGACTGGGCGAGCTGCGGCCGCTCGAGGCGATTATCGGCGCGCTGCCCGTCGCGACCCCGAACGGGTCGGCACCCGATGTCCGCACCGACGATACCGACGGTTGCCCGGCGTTCTACGCGCAAGCGGTCAGCGGCGTCGTCAACGGCCCGTCGCCCGACTGGCTGCAACGCCGCTTGCTGTCGGTCGGACAGAAGCCGATCTCGAAGCTGGTCGATATCACCAATTTCGTGATGTTCGGTCTGGGGCGCCCGCTCCATGTCTATGACCGCGCCACGCTGAGCGGTGCGCTCGTCGCGCGCAAGGCGACCGACGGCGAGCACGTCCTCGCGCTCAACGGCAAGACCTACACGCTCGACTCGAGCATGACCGTTATCGCCGACGACGACAGCGTCCACGACATCGGCGGGATCATGGGCGGCGAGCATTCGGGCGTGTCGGAGACGACCACCGACGTGCTAATCGAATGCGCGTATTTCGATCCCGACCATATCGCGCGGACGGGTCAGAAGCTGCAATTGACCAGCGACGCACGCCAGCGCTTCGAACGCGGGGTCGATCCGGCGTTCCTCGACGACGGGCTCGAGATAGCGACGCGGCTGGTGCTGGCACTGTGCGGTGGGACGCCGAGCGAGGTCACGCGCGCAGGCACGCCCCCGGTCGAGCGCCGCACGATCCAGTACGACCCGCATCTGTCGAAGGATCTGGGCGGCCTCCACGTCGCGCCCGAGCGGCAAGCACGAATCCTGCTCTCGCTCGGCTTCACCGTCGGCGCGATCCACGAAGCCGACGCCTTCAGCGATGCGCTGTTCGCGACGATCGAGCGCCAATGGCCCGTCACCGTCCCAAGCTGGCGCCGCGACGTTCATGGCCCGGCCGATCTGGTCGAGGAAGTGATCCGGATCGAAGGGATCGACAACGTTCCGTCGACCCCGCTCGAGCGCCTCCCCGGCGTCGCCATCCCAACCGCCACGCCCGAGCAGAAGCTCGAGCGCAAGGTCCGTCGCGCCGCCGCCGCGCGCGGGCTCGACGAAGCGATCACCTGGTCGTTCCTGAGCCAGGCCGAAGCCGATGCGTTCGGCGGCGGCGCGTGGAGCCTGGCCAATCCGATCAGCGAAGATTTGAAGGTGATGCGCCCGTCGCTGCTGCCGGGTCTGCTCTCGGCCACCGCGCGCAACCTCAATCGCGGTGTCGGCAGCGTCCGGCTGTTCGAACTGGGCCGGCGCTATCTCGCCGATGGCGAACGCCCGACCCTGGGCGTCGTCCTCGCCGGCGACAAGCGTCCGCGCGGCTGGCAATCGGGCAAGGCCGCGCCGTTCGACGCCTATGACGCCAAAGCCGAAGCGCTCGGGCTGCTGGCGGCCGCCGGCGCCCCGGTCGATAACCTTCAGGTGATGGGTGAGGCTGGCGACACGTGGCATCCCGGCCAGTCGGGCACGCTCCGGCTCGGCCCCAAGACCGTACTCGCCGCGTTCGGGATGCTCCACCCCGCGACGGCGAAGGCGTTCGACCTCGACGGCCCGGTCGCCGCGGTCGAACTGTACCTGGACGCGATCCCGGGCAAGCGCAGCAGCGGGTTCATGCGCTCGGCCTACGCCCCGCCGGCGTTGCAGGCGGTCAAGCGTGACTTCGCCTTCACCGTCCCCGCCAGCCTGACCGCCGACGCACTGACGCGCGCGGTGCGCGGCAGCGACAAGGCGCTGATCACCGCGGCGCGCGTGTTCGACCTGTTCGAACGCGAGGGCGTGACGTCGATGGCGATCGAAGTGACGTTGCAGCCGAGCGAGAAGAGTTTCACCGATGTCGAGTTGAAGGCGATCGCGGACAAGGTCGTTGCGGCGGCGGCGAAGCTGGGCGCGACGTTGCGAGGATAATGTCCGGCGTCGTCATCCCGGCCTTGTGCCGGAATCCGCAGTGCCGCGAGGCTGCGTGGTCGAGGCTTGGCAGACCCCGGCACATAGCCGGGGTGACGATTGATTGGGTTCAGCAGCAAGTTTCGGGGCGCTATCATGAGCTCTACGGACGAGGAGGGTGAAATGACCGACCCCGATTTCACCGCCATGACCCGCGCCGCCGACGCCGCGATCGCCTATCGCCGCGATATCGCGACTGCTGAGACCACCCCTGTCGCGAGCTATGCCGATATCCTCGCCGCGTTCGCCGGGCCGACGCCCGAGACCGGCGGCGACGCCGATGCGATCATCGCCGAGCTGATCGAGCGCGCAACGCCCGGCATTCGCGCGTCGACCGGTCCGCGTTTCTACGGCTGGGTGATCGGCAATTCGCACCCCACAGGAGTCGCCGCCGACTGGCTGACCGCCGCCTGGGGGCAGAATGCCGCCAATATCGCCGCGGCACCCGCCGCCAGCGCGGTCGAGGCGGTCGCGGCGGAGTGGCTGCTCGATCTGCTCGCATTGCCGTCGGAGGCCTCGATAGGATTCGTGACCGGCGCGACCGTCGCCAATTTCGTCTGCCTTGCCGCCGCGCGGAGCGAAGTGCTGCGCCGCGTCGGGTGGGATGTCGAGGGCGACGGAATGTTCGGCGCGCCGCCAATCAATGTGCTGATAGGGGCCGACGCGCACGCCACTGTCTTTTCGGGGCTCAAATATCTCGGGCTCGGCACGAAGCGCGTCGTCACGGTCGCGACCGATGATGCGGGCCGGATGCTGCCATCGGCGTTCGAGGCCGCGCTCAACGCCGCGACCGGCCCGGTGATCGCGATCGCACAGGCCGGGCAGATCAATACCGGGGTGACCGATCCATTCGCCGACATCGCGCCGATGGCGCGCGCGGAGGGGGCGTGGTTGCATGTCGATGGCGCGTTCGGGTTGTGGGCGCAGACATGCCCGAGCCGCCAGCATCTGACCGCGGGCGTCGAACTCGCCGATAGCTGGGCGACCGACGGGCATAAATGGCTCCAGACACCGTACGATTCGGGCTTCGCGATCGTCCGCGATGCCGAGGCGCACCGCCGCGCGATGGCGATTTCGGCGAGCTATCTGCCCCCCGCCGAGGGCGCCGAGCGCGATCCGTCGTCCTACGTCCCCGAACTCTCGCGCCGCGCACGCGGTTTCGCGACCTGGGCGATGATCCGGCAATTGGGTCGGGCCGGTATCGCCGAGATGGTCGAGCGGCATTGCCGCATCGCCGCGCTGATCGCCGAACGAGTCGCCGCCGAACCCGGCGCCACGCTGCTCATGGCGCCCGAGCTCAACCAGTTCATGCTCCGCTTCGGCGACGACGATGCGCTGACGCTGGCCGTCGTCGCGCGCGTGCAGGAGGATGCCGTCGCGTTCATCGGATCGTCGCTGTGGCGCGGGGAGTGGGTGATGCGCGTCTCGGTGACCTCGGCCGCGACGACGATGGAAGACGGCGCGATCACCGCCGATGCGGTGATCGACGCGTGGAGAAAAGTGCGCGATCGGGTGTAGATGGGGCGACCGACGGAGACGACCATGCCACTGACCGGAAACGTGCCGCTGCTTCAGGTGTTCGACATGGCTGCGGCTCAGGCCTTCTACCGCGACACGCTGGGATTCGGAGTCGTCGATGCGTCGCCCGAGGTCGAAACGGCGGAAGGACGCTTTTCGCACTGGATGTGGTTGCGGCGCGACGGAGCGGAAATCATGCTCAATACCGCTTACGATTCGAACGAGCGTCCCGCCGAACGCGACGCGGCGCGGTGGCGGGGCCATCGCGACATTTGCGTATTTATCGGCTGCGACGACGTCGATGCCCTGTGGACCGAGCTGCGTGCCAAAGGGCTGGACTGCGCGCGCCCGAACGACACGCCCTATGGCATGCGTCAGCTTCAGCTCACCGATCCGGACGGCTACGGACTCTGTTTCCAGCATCCGGTGCGCCGATGATCGCGATCGGCAACGGCCAGCTGACGGCCACGATCAACCCGCTCGGCGCCGAGCTGACCTCGCTTAAGGACTCCGGGGGCCGCGAACTGATGACCGATGCCGATCCGGCCTTCTGGACCGGGCATGCGCCGATCCTGTTTCCGATCGTCGGGCGGCTGAACGGCGACGTGCTGCGGATCGACGGAGTCGACTATCCGATGAAGCAGCACGGCTTTGCGCGGCGGCAAGGGTTCGAGGTCGTACAACACGACGCGGCGAGCGCGCTGTTCCGGCTCACCGCCAACGACGAAACGCGCGCGCAATACCCCTTCGAGTTCGCGCTGGAGGTCGACTTTTCGATCGAAGCCGCCACGCTGACGATCGACGTCCGCATCGCCAATCCGGGGGCCGCGCCGCTGCCCGCCAGTCTCGGCTTCCATCCCGCATTCGCTTGGCCGCTGCCCTTTGGCGCGCCCCGCGAGGATCATCGCATCGTCTTCGCCAGTGACGAGCCGGTGCCGATCAAACAGCTCGCCGACGGCCTGATCGCTGGCGACCGCCCGTCGCCGCTCGACGGCCATATGCTGGCGCTGACCGATGCGCTCTTCGCCGACGATGCGCTGATCTGGGACCCGATTCACTCGTCCAGCGTGAGCTACGGTCCGCCTTCCGGCCCCCGCCTCTACATCGATTTCCCCGACACCCCGCAGCTCGGCATCTGGAGCAAGCCCGGCGCGGCCTTCGTGTGTATCGAACCATGGCACGGCCACGCCGACCCCGCGGGCTTCACGGGCGATTTCCGCGACAAGCCCGGTATGTTCGAGGTCGCACCCGGCGCCGACTGGACCTGTTCGATGAGCGTGACCTTGCGCGCCTGACCCGCTAGGGCGGGCGCGATATGACGATTTCCCCGCGCCGCACCTTTGCGATCATTTCCCATCCCGACGCCGGCAAGACCACGCTGACCGAGAAATTGCTCTACTTCGGTGGCGCGATTCACTTGGCCGGCGAGGTCAAGGCGCGCGGCCAGACGCGGCGCGCGCGGTCGGACTGGATGAAGATCGAGCAGCAGCGCGGCATCTCGGTGACCAGCTCGGTGATGACCTTCGAGCGCGGCGGGATCACCTTCAACCTGCTCGATACACCGGGGCACGAAGACTTCAGCGAAGATACGTACCGCACGCTGACCGCGGTCGATTCGGCCGTGATGGTGATCGACGCGGCACGCGGGATCGAAGCGCAAACGCGCAAATTGTTCGAAGTGTGCCGGCTGCGCTCGGTGCCGATCATCACCTTCATCAACAAGGTCGATCGCGAAGGGCTGTCGCCGTTCGCCTTGCTCGACGAGATCGCCGACGTGCTCGCGCTCGACGTCTGCCCGATGAGCTGGCCGGTCGGGATGGGCGGGCAGTTCGAGGGCGTGCTCGACCTGATGACCAACAAAGTCAGCCGGCCCGAAACCGACAGCCGCACCTTCTTGGGCAAGATCGATGCCGATCCCGAGCTGCCCGACGCGATCCGCGACGAGGTCGAGCTAGCGACAGGGGGATATTCCAGCTTCGACGCCGAAGCGTATCGCAACGGCGATCTGACCCCGGTCTATTTCGGGTCGGCGCTCAAGGATTTCGGGGTGGCCGAACTGATCGGCGCGCTGGCCGATTACGCCCCGCCGCCGCGCCCGCAGCCGGCCGAGCCCGCGCCGGTCTCGCCCGAGTTCGACGAAGTCACCGGCTTCATCTTCAAGGTGCAGGCCAATATGGACCCCAACCACCGCGACCGCATTGCCTTCATGCGGCTGTGTTCGGGGACCTTCAAACGCGGCATGAAACTGACGCCGAGCGGGTCGGGCAAGCCGATCGCGATCCACTCGCCGATCCTGTTCTTCGCGCAGAACCGCGAAGTCGCCGACGAAGCCTTTCCCGGCGATATCATCGGTATCCCCAATCACGGGACATTGCGCGTCGGCGATACGCTGAGCGAGCGCGCCGACGTGCGCTTCACCGGGCTCCCCAATTTCGCCCCCGAAATCCTGCGCCGAGTCGCGCTCAAGGACCCGACCAAGACCAAGCAGCTTCGCAAGGCATTGGACGACATGGCCGAGGAAGGCGTGACGCAGGTCTTCTACCCCGAGATCGGATCGAACTGGATCATCGGCGTGGTGGGCCAGCTTCAATTGGAAGTGCTGATCAGCCGGCTCGACGCCGAGTATAAGGTCGCCGCCGGGCTGGAGATGGCGCCGTTCGAGACCGCGCGCTGGGTTTCCGCCGAGGACCCCGCCGACCTGAAGGCGTTCATGGACGTCAATCGCTCGGCGCTCGCCAAGGATCGCGACGGCAATCCGGTCTATATGGCGAAGACCAACTGGGATGTTGGCTATGTCGCCGACCGCTATCCCAAGGTGAAATTCGCCGCGACGCGCGAGCGTTAGGGCATTCCCACGAAGTAGGACTTCGTGGGAGCCCGTTAGGCGTCCGCCTCAACCCAACCGCGCTTGAGCGGCTTGATCGCGAGGAACGCGAGGGCCGCCGCGACAAGGTACAGGCACACGCCCACCATCGCCGCGATCCCCAGCGACTGATCGCCATATCGCGCCTTCAACGCCACCGACAAGGTGCCCATCAGCAACGGCCCCAGCCCCAGCCCGAGCAGGTTGTTGACGAACAGGAACGTGCCCGACGTCCCCGACCGCATGTGCGCCGGCGCAAGGTGCTGGACCGCGGTGATGATGGGCCCCAGCCACAGCGTATTGAGCGCGTTGGGAATCAGCAGAATGAACCAGGCCAGCATCGGGTTGGGGGTATTGAAGCCCAGAATGAACATCGGTGCGGTGATCAGCCAGGCGATGGCGGGTATGCGCGGATACCAGGCGCGGTCGATCTTTCCCAACCGGTCGGACACGACACCGCCCATGAAAATGCCGATCGATCCGCCGATCAGCAGCAGCCCGCCCATGAACCAGCCGACATTGGTCAGCTGCGCCGGCGCGGTCCAGCCGAACTGGACGGCAATGATCTTGGGCGCCCACAAGGCCAGCCCGTACCCCGCCATCGAGCTGCAGCCCGCGCTGATCGACAACAGCCAGTAAGCGGGCTTCTTCATCAGCAACGGCACGACCAGGAACGGCGACGGCGCGCCCTTGATCGCGACGGTGGGAGGATAGCGATCGCGGACCAGCCACAGGAACACCGGCGCGACCACAATGCCGGCCACCCCCATGACGATGAACGCTGCCTGCCAGTTGATATATTTGGCGATGTACGCGCCGAGCAGGACGCCGCTCCCAAGCCCGATCGGGATCCCCATCGAATAGATCGCCAGCGCGCGTGCGCGCCGTTCGACCGGGAAATAGTCGGCGATCAGCGCGTAGGATGGCGCGGCGCCACCCGCCTCGCCGACGCCGACCCCCAGGCGATAGAGGAACAGCTGCCAGAACCCCGTCGCGGTGCCGCACAAAGCGGTGAACCCGCTCCACACCACCAGCGAGCCCGCGATTACGCGCGTCTTGCCCCAGCGATCGGCGGCGAGCGCCAGCGGAACGCCGAGCACCGAATAGAGGATGGCGAAGGCGGTCCCGCCGATCGCGCCGAACTGCGCATCGTTGAGGTTGAGGCTGGCCTGAATCGGCTTGGCGAGGATGCCCAAAATCTGCCGGTCGAGGAAATTGAAGGTGTAGACGACCAGCAACATCGTCAGCACGATTCCGCGATAGCCCGGCCGTTCGGTGTTCATCGTCATCCCCTCAACGTGCCCGCGCGTTTTCGCATAAAAAGGGCCGGATGCGTCCGCTGACGCACCCAGCCCTTTCCCCCTTATCAGTCGATCAGAATTTGAGCGAGAAGGTTCCGAATACCTGCCGCGGATTGCCGTAGAACGCGGTGGCGATGCCTTCCTTGCCCAATGTCGGGACGTACGGTCCGTTGGGCACGGGCGCGTTCGCCAGGTTGATCGGGTTACCCGCAAGATCGGTGCGGATATATTGATATCCCGCGGTCTTGTAGCGAACGTCGCCGATATTCTTGGCGTGGATCCCGAACGAATAGCGCCCGTCGCCGAAGCTGTACGTCAGATTGGCGTCCCACAACGTGTAACCCGGCTGATCCAGGAACGGCGATGCCGTTTCGAACTGATGCGTCAGGCTGCGATACGACACGGTCGTCGATGCCGACACGCTGCCCGGCCCGATCGGAAGGACGGTCCCGAGCGTGCCCGACAACGTCCAGTTCGGCGTATTCTGGAACACGCGGACGTTGGCGACATCGGAGCCGGTCGGGCCGATGAAGGTCTTGTACTTCGCGTCCATGTACCCGAGCGTGCCGGTGAAGGTGACGTTCGATCCCGCGCCGGCGAACCCCTTCGCCAATACCGCCGTGGTTTCGAGCTCGACGCCCTTGATCTTGGCTTTGGCGGCGTTGGTGGTGATCCCGCAGAAGCTCTGGACCCCGCCGATGATGCACCCGACCGAACCGGGGATCTGCACGTCGGTATAGTCCGAATAGAAGCCGTCGAGCGCCCAGGTCAGGCGACGATCGAACGCCGAACCCTTCCAGCCGATTTCGTAGCTCTTCACCGATTCGGGCTTGAACAGCAGGTAGTTGTAGATTTCCTGATAGCTGCGGACGCCATCCTGATTGACGTCCGGCGCCGAGGTGCCGGAGCCGCGCGGATCGAACCCGCCGCCCTTGAAGCCTTCCGAATAGGACACATAGAGCATGTGATCGGGGGTCGGTTTGAACGACAGGCTGGCGCGCGGGGTGAACTTCTTGAACTTGGCGACCCCGCGGAAATTGGTCGAGGGCGCGCCGAACGCGGTGGGATTGCCGCCGAATTCGGCGGTTGAACCGAACAGCGGCCCCCCGAGATAGCTGGCCTTGAAGATGTACGAGTTGCGTTCGTCCCACGTGTACCGGCCGCCGAGCGACAGGCTCAGCTGCGGGGTGAAATCGTAGGTGAAGTCGGCATAGATCGAGCTCGTCTCGGTCCGCACGTCGCCGGCGGTGTAGGCGTCGAAGTTAGGGAGCGTGGTGTTGAGCAGCACGTCGAACCCGGTCGAGGCCTTGGCGCCGAGATAATAGAAGCCGACCAGCCCGTTCAATTTGTCGCTCGACCACAGGAACTGGAATTCCTGGCTGGTCTGTTCGTTCTTGTAGATCGCGGGGACGTCGACATCGACCGACGGGGTCGAATCGAAATCGATCGGGGTATAGCTGCGGTCCTTGCGCCATGCGCTGATGCTGCGCAGCGTCAGATTATCGGTCAGCTTGGCGGTCGCCGACATCGACAGGCCGCCGGCCCAGATGTCCTCGGTCGGAAAGTTCAGCCCGGCATTGGTGTCATAGACGTTCGACAGGACCGGCGATCCGGTGAGCAATCCCGCGATCAGACGGTGGCCGTTGCGCGGCGCCGACGTGTCGTGGGTATAGTCGCCGGTGATGCGGATGAAGAGCCGGCTGTCGGGGCTTTCAAACTCGATCGTGCCGCGGCCGGCCCAGATCTTCTTGTTGTAATTGTCGATCCCCAGATTGAGGTTGCGGCCAAAGCCGTCGCGCGTCAGCCGCGCGCCCGAGACACCGACCTTGATCATCGATCCGATCGGCACCGAGATGCTGGCGACGCCGTCGAGCTGGTTGTACGATCCGTAGGTGCCCTTCAGCTTGACCTCGAACTGGTCGGGCAGCTTGCGCGTGACGTACTTGACCGCGCCGCCGATCGTGTTGCGGCCATACAGCGTGCCCTGCGGTCCGCGCAGGATTTCGATCCGGTCGACGTCATAGACATCGAGTACGGCGGCCTGCGGACGGTTGAGATAGACGTCGTCCAGATAGATGCCGATGCCCGCTTCGAATCCCGGGACCGGGTCCTGCTGGCCCACGCCGCGGATGAAGGCGGCGAGCGTCGAATTGGTCCCGCGCGCGTCCTTCAGCGTGGTGTTGGGCGTGGTGTTCTGGATGTCGGTCAGGTCGACCGCGCCGATCTTTTCGAGCTTGTCGGCGCTGAACGCGGTGACCGCGATCGGCACGCTGAGCAGGCTTTCCGACCGGCGGCGCGCGGTAATCACGATGTCGGTCGACTCGGCGGTATCGGCCTGCGTATCGGCGGGCGTCGCCGGGGTTTCCTGAGCGTGCGCCGGCATCGCATACAATGCCGCGACGGCAACCCCCAGATACAGCGAACGCGCGTGAGTGCGGATCATGGTCATCTCCCTCCCAAAATATCTATCGTTTCCGGGGCTGGATTCGCCCGGTTGAACGCTTGTTGATGTGGTCTATACTGAAACCTGAACCGGGTTTCAACTTAGGTCTTTCGAGGGGGAGTGATTTAATGGGGCAGCGTGGCTCTACGGCAACGCTCGACGCTACCGCCAGCGAAGGCAAAGCACCGCGCACCGACCGCGGCCGCCGCACGTTGCGCGCCTTGCTCGACGCCGCCGCGATCGAATTCGGGGAGAAAGGATTCCACGACGGATCGGTCAGCGGGATCACGCGCCGCGCCGGCGTCGCGCTCGGCAGTTTCTATACCTATTTCGATTCGAAGGACGCGATCTTCCGCGCGCTGGTGCGCGACATGTCGGATCAGGTGCGCGACCGCGTGGCGCCGGCGATTCGCGCCGCCCCCGATCAGATCGCGGCGGAACGCGCCGGCTTGCTCAGCTTTCTGGAATTCGTGCGCGGTCACAAGGAAATCTACCGGATCATCGACGAAGCCGAATTCGTCGATCCGCAAAGCTTTCGCGACCATTATTCGACCACCGCCGACCGGATCGAACACCGCCTGAAAGCCGCCGTGGCGCGCGGCGAAATCCGCCCCGACGTGTCCGACGTCCACGCCTGGGCGGTGATGGGGATGAACGTGTTTTTGGGGCTGCGCTTCGGCGTCTGGGGTGAAGACCGCGCGCCCGACCAGGTCGCGGACATCGTCGCCGAACTGCTCCGCGACGGCCTCGCGCCGCGCTAGGCGTCGCTCAGCGCGGTCGCCAATAAGGTACGGATCGCACGCAGCGCGTCGACGTCTGCCGCGCCGCCAGAAGATGCGGGATCGGGCGCCGCCGGTGCCGCTCCACGCCCCTCCGACACCAGCAATTTCTGCACGCCGCGGATCGTATAGCCTTCCTGATTGAGCAAGGCATTGATTCGATTGACCAACGCGACGTCATCGGGTCGATAATAGCGCCGCCGTCCGCTCCGCTGGAGCGGGCGGAGTTGCGGGAAACGCGTTTCCCAATAGCGCAGGATATGCTGCGGCAGCCCGGTATCGCGCGACACTTCGCCGATCGTGCGAAATGCGCCAGCCGCCTTATCCAGGTCGGCGACCATCTCGTGCGTCAGCCTGCACCGACGATGCGGTCGCGCATCATCTGGCTGGCCCGGAAGGTCAGCACGCGGCGCGGCGCGATCGGCACTTCGACCCCGGTCTTGGGGTTGCGCCCCACCCGCTGGCCCTTGTCGCGCAGGACAAAGGTGCCGAACCCCGAAATCTTGACATTCTCCCCGCGGGACAGCGCCTCGCACATATGTTCGAGGATATCTTCGACCATCTTGGCCGAATCCGCGCGCGACAAACCGACTTCGCGCTGCAACGCATCGGCCAGATCCGCCCGCGTCAATGTACCCACACTCGACATCTACGCCCCCTCCCCAGGTGCCAAGAATCCGCCGTAACACAATGGTGCTGCACAAGAAAAGGTTAAGTTACGCGATCATGACATACACCAGGATACGTAGTCTGACCTAGGTCCGGATTACCGCCGCGCCCCAGGTAAATCCGCCGCCCATCGCTTCGAGCACGATGACCTGCCCGGGCTTGATCCGCCCGTCGCGCACCGCGGTATCGAGCGCGAGCGGGACCGACGCTGCCGACGTGTTGGCGTGCTGGTCGACGGTCACGACGACCTTGGCCCGGTCGAGCCCCAGCTTGCGCGCGGTGGCGTCGAGGATCCGGGCATTGGCCTGATGCGGCACCAGCCAGTCGATCTCGCCCGAGGTCAGCCCGACCGTGGACAGCGATTCGTCGAGGACATTGGCGAGGTTGGTGACCGCGTGGCGGAACACTTCGCGCCCCTTCATCCGGACCTTGCCGACCGTGCCGGTGGTCGAGGGACCGCCATCGACATAGAGCAGGTCGTTATACCGGCCATCGGCATGGAGCTTGCTGGTCAGGATGCCGGGACCGTCCTCCGCCACATCGCGCGCTTCGAGCACGACCGCCCCGGCGCCATCGCCGAACAGCACGCACGTCGCGCGGTCTTCCCAGTCGAGGATTCGGCTGAAGGTTTCGGCCCCGATCACCAAAGCGGTGTTCGCCGCGCCGGTCTTGATCAGACTGTCCGCGACCTGGAGCGCGTAGAGGAACCCCGAACACACCGCGCCGACGTCGAACGCGACGCAATCGTCGATCCCCAGCATCGCCTGGATCTTGGTCGCGGTGGCGGGAAAGGTCTGGTCCGGCGTCGCGGTGGCGAGCACGATCAGGTCGATATCGCCCGGGTTTTTGCCCGCCGCCGCCAGCGCCGCGCGCCCCGCATCGGCGCCCAGCGTACCGGTCGTCTCGTCGGGGCCGGCGATATGCCGGAACTTGATCCCGGTCCGCTCGACGATCCATTCGTCGGTCGTATCGACGGTTTCGGCCAGTTCGGCGTTGGACACGCGGCGGACCGGCAACGCCGATCCGGTTCCGACGATCACCGAACGCCTCATGCCGCCGCTCCGGCGGGCTCGCGCGCCTCGAAATGCTGCAAATCCTCGACGATCCGCCGGGTCAGGTCGTCGCGCACCATCTTCGCCGCGACCGCGATCGCGTTGGCGATTCCGGTTTCGTTCGCGCCGCCATGGCTCTTCACCACCAGCCCGTTGAGCCCCAGGAATACCGCGCCATTATGATTGTTGGGGTCGAGGTGATGCCGCAGCAATTCGGTTGCCGGCCGAGAGATCAGGAAGCCGATCTTCGAGCGCAGCGACGACGAAAACGCCTTGCGCAACAAATCGGCGACGAAGCGCGCCGTACCCTCGGCGGTCTTCAAGGCGATATTGCCGGAAAAGCCGTCGCACACGATCACGTCGACATGCCCGCGCGACAATTTGTCGCCTTCGATGAAGCCGATAAAGCTGAGCGGTAAGTGAGTCGCGGCGCGCAACGCGGTCGCGGCGTCGCGGATTTCCTCGGTGCCCTTCTGGTCCTCGGTGCCGATATTGAGCAGCGCGACTCGCGGCGACGCGAGGTCCATCGTGGTGCGCGCATAGGCTGCGCCCATCACCGCAAACTGGATCAGATTGCGCGCGTCGCATTCGGTATTGGCGCCAAGATCGAGCACGACGGTGTCGTTATCGCCCAGGCTGGGCATCAGCCCGGCGAGCGCGGGACGGTCGATCCCCTTCATCGTCCGCAGCGAGACCTTGGCCATCGCCATCAGCGCGCCGGTATTGCCGGCCGACACGGCGGCGGCGGCGCGGCCCTGTTTCACCAGATCGATCGCAAGCCCCATCGACGTCGTCTTGGCGCGGCGCAGCGCTTGCCCCGGCTTTTCGTCACCGGAGATGACGTCGGGCGCGTGGATGATTTCGGAATTGGCGCTGAGGTTGGGATGCTTCTTGAGCCCCTCGGCGATCTTGTCGCGGTCGCCGACCAGAAAGAAATGCGTGCCGTCGTAGCGGCGACGCGCCTCCGCGACCCCCGCCAGCATCACCGCCAGCCCCTCGTCACCGCCCATCGCGTCGATGGCGATCCAGGAACCGGTGGTCACGGTGCAATTCCTCTAGATAGTCGCGATCAGCCTTCGGCCGAGACGATCTCGCGGCCGTTATAATGGCCGCATGACGGGCACAGATTGTGCGGGCGCTTCAGTTCGCCACAATTCGGGCACTCCTGAAACGATTCGATCGACAGCGCGTCGTGCGCGCGGCGCATGCCACGGCGTGAGGGCGAGGTCTTTCTTTTGGGAACGGCCATTGCGGCGACAACCTTCTAACTTCTATTGATCAGGACGATTAGGCCCGGAGCGCGGCTCACGCAACCGACGCATCGGCTACGCGGAGCAAATCTGCGGGATGCATCGCGAACGGGCGCCTATAGCGAATTGCCGCGCCGTTGCAAGCCGCCGTCCCACCTGCCACACCGCGCGACGACAAAGGGGACGTCCAAATGATCCTATTACCGGTAACGCTCGTCATCGCCGCGGCGGCGGGGTTGATCAACTTCTGGCTGGCGATCCGCGCGTCGCGTGTGCGAATCAGCGATAAGGTGTTGTTCGGCGACGGCGGCAACCCGCTGATGCTCAAGCGCATGCGTGCCCACGCCAATTTCGCCGAATATGCGCCAGCGATCCTGATCCTGATGGCGCTGATCGAGCTGGCGCGCGGACCCGGCCTCGCGCTGTGGCTGATCGGGATCGTGTTCATCGTTGCCCGGCTTTGTCATGCCTTCGGGATGGACAGCGAAACGCCGAGCAAGCTGCGCGTCGCCGGCGCCAGCCTGACCTGGCTCGCGCTGCTCGGCCTGTCCGGCTGGGCGCTGGTGATCGGGTATCAGGCCGCCGCAGCGCAGCCGGTCGAGCGGACGATGACCTTCGCGCCGGCCAAATAAGGCTCAGGAGAGGACGGTGTCGGCGACGTACGGGTTGCTGCGCCGTTCCTGCCCGAAGGTGCTAGGCTGACCATGCCCCGGCAGGAAGACGGTGTCGTCGCCCATCGGCCATAACCGCGTGACGATCGATTCGATCAGCTGGTCGTGATTGCCGCGCGGGAAGTCGGTGCGCCCGACCGATCCCTGGAACAATACGTCCCCGACGATCGCCAGCTTCGACTCGGCGTTGTGGAACACGACATGACCAGGCGTGTGCCCGGGCGTGTGGTGCACCGCGAACTCGACGTCGCCGACGGTCACGCTGTCGCCCTGATCGAGCCAGCGGTCGGGGACGAACGAGCGCCCGGGCACGCCGTATTTCAGACCGACCTCACCCAGTTCCTCGAGCAGGAACGTATCTTCCGGATGCGGTCCCTCGATCGGCACGCCGAGTTGCTCGGCGAGCTCGGCCGCGCCACCGCAATGGTCGAAATGGCCGTGCGTCACGAGAATCTTCTCGATCGTCACGCCGTATTTCTCCATCGCCGAGATGAGCATCGGCAAGTCGCCGCCGGGATCGACGAACGCACCGCGCATCGTTCTTGTGCACCACAATAACGTGCAATTCTGCTGGAGCGGGGTGACGGGGATAATCGCCGCGCGGAGCGGCTGCGCTGAGGGATCGGCCATGCCGCGGAGGTAAGCGAGCGATCCGCGCCCCGCAAGCTTGGGGTTGCCCAACCGGCATTGCCCGCTGCATCAGCGTCGATGTGATCCGCCGCGACCGTCCCTTCGTCCTGCTCGACGACGCCCGCGTAACCGGCGCGGCGCCCGCGCGGCTGTATCAGGCACCGCTCGCGATCGTCGAAGCGCGCGACATCGCCGCGATCAACCCCGCGCTCGAGCGGCTGCGCGCGGCGCGGCACCGCGGGCTGCACGCAGCGGGGTTCATAGCGTATGAGGCGGCGGCGGCGTTCGAGCCGGTGCTGGGCGTACCGAGGCCAGCGAACACGCCGCTTTTGTGGTTCGGGCTGTTCGACCGCTACGACGATATCGCGCCAGGCGAGGTCGCGGCATTGCTGCCCGATCCCGCCTCGGCCTGGGCCGGAGCCCCCGTCCCCGACATCGACCGCGCGACCTATGGCGAGCGCTTTGCCCGGGTCCACGCGCTGATCGAGGCGGGCGATGTCTATCAGGCGAACCTGTCCTACCGCGCCCGCGTGCCGTTCGCGGGCGATCCGCTCGCGCTCTATGCCCGGCTGCGATCGAGCGCGCGCGCCGGATATGGCGCGGTCGTATCGACCGGGCATGACTGGCTCCTCTCGCTCTCGCCCGAACTGTTTTTCGCGCTCGACGGTCCGCACCTTACCGCCAAACCGATGAAGGGCACCGCTCGGCGCGGCGCCACGCCGCAGGAAGACCGCGCGCTGGCCGAATCCCTGCGCGACGATCCCAAGCAGCGCGCCGAAAACCTGATGATCGTCGACCTGCTGCGCAACGATTTGTCACGCGTCGCGGTGCCCGCCAGCGTCGCCGTCCCCGAACTGTTCGCGGTCGAAACCTATCCGACGATCCACACGATGGTGTCGACCGTCACCGCGACGCTGTCTCCCGACCAGGACGCGATCGATGCGCTCGCCACGCTCTTTCCGTGCGGATCGATCACCGGCGCGCCCAAAATCCGCGCGATCGACGCACTGGCCGGGATCGAAGCGACCAGCGCGCCGCGCGGTCCCTATACCGGCGCGATCGGGCGGCTCGACGCGACAGGCGATGCGATGTTCAACGTTGCGATCCGCACGCTGGTGATCGAAGAGGGCAGCGACACCGCAATACTCGGCGCGGGCGGCGGGATCGTCGCCGATTCGCGCGTCGACGAGGAATGGGACGAGGCACTGGCCAAGATGGATTTCGTGACTGCCGACGCCCGCCCGTTCGACCTGATCGAAACGATGGCGTTCGATGCGGTGGAGGGCATTCAATTGCTCGAGCGTCATCTGGCGCGGATGAAGGCGAGCGCGCAGGCGTTCGGGTTCGAATTCGACCGGCACGCGGCGCGCAACGAGCTGCAGGCCGCGACCTTCCGGCTGCGCGAGGCGCGCCGGATTCGGCTGTTGCTGTCGAAATCGGGCGCGGTGGCGATCGAAGTCGCGCCCATGCCGGCCGTCCCTGAGGATCCGGTCGAGGTGACGATCGCGCCGCTGCCGGTTGCGGCGAGCGATTTCCGATTGCGCCACAAGACCAGCGACCGCGCCTTTTACGACGACGCACGCACGCATTTCGAGGTGATTTTCGAAATCGACGGACAGCTCACCGAAGGCAGCTTCACCTCGCTGTTCGTCGAGCGCGACGGCCGGCTGCTGACGCCGCCGCTCAGCGCCGGTTTGCTCCCCGGCGTGCTGCGCGCCGAGCTGATCGAGCGCGGCCGCGCGATCGAGGCACCGCTCACCCGGGGCGACCTGGCCAACGGATTCTTCGTCGGCAACGCCCTGCGGGGGCTGATCCCGGCGCGGCTCGTGCACTGAAGCCAGGCGATCCGGGCCTGAAACATTTGTTGCGGTTGCGGCATGCTGCGCCGCGTCGCTATAGCGCCCCCGACCCAAGGGGACCCAACATGCATCCGTCGTCCGCGCTCAACCGCATCAAGCCCTCGCCCACGCTCGCGATCACCAGCCGCGTGCAGGAATTGAAGCGCGCCGGGATCGATGTAATCGGGCTGGGCGCCGGCGAACCCGATTTCGACACGCCCGATTTCATCAAGGAAGCCGGGATCAAGGCGATCCGCGACGGCCAAACCAAATATACCAATGTCGACGGGACGCCCGAACTGAAGGAAGCGGTCGCGCTCAAGTTCAAGCGCGACAACGGCTTGAACTATGAAACCAGCCAGATTTCGGTGAATTCGGGTGGCAAGCACACGCTGTTCAACGCGATGGTCGCGACGCTCGACGTCGGCGACGAAGTGGTCATCCCCGCACCCTATTGGGTCAGCTATCCCGACGTCGTGTTGTTCGCCGGCGGGACGCCCGTTTTCGCCGCGGCGGGCGCCGACCAGAACTACAAATTGAAGCCCGAGCAGCTGGAAGCGGCGATCACGCCAAAGACCAAGTGGCTGATCCTCAATTCGCCGTCCAACCCGACCGGCGCCGCGTACAGCCGCGACGAATTGAAGGCCTTGGGCGAGGTGCTCGAACGCCATCCGCACGTCTGGATCTATGCCGACGATATGTACGAACATATCGTGTTCGACGATTTCGAATTCACCACGATCGCGCAGGTCTGCCCCTCGCTCTACGACCGCACGCTGACGGCGAATGGCTGTTCGAAGGCCTATGCGATGACCGGCTGGCGGATCGGTTTTGCCGGCGGCGCGCCGTGGCTGATCAAGGCGATGTCGAAGCTCCAGTCGCAATCGACCAGCAACCCGTGCTCGATCGCGCAGGCTGCCAGCGTTGCGGCGCTGACCGGGGATCAGGGGTTCCTGAAAGACAATGCCGCGTTGTTCCAGTCGCGCCGCGACCTGGTGGTGTCGATGCTCAACCAGGCGGCCGGCATCACCTGCCCGCGACCCGAAGGCGCGTTCTACGTCTATCCCGAATTTTCGGCGTTGATCGGCAAGACCAGCCCCAACGGACGGCTGATCGCGACCGACGAGGATTTCGTCGGCTATCTGCTCGACGATGCCAGGGTCGCGGCGGTGCAGGGCGAAGCGTTCGGGCTCTCGCCGGCGATGCGGATCAGTTACGCGACGTCGGACGAACTGCTGCGCGAAGCGTGCGAGCGCATTCAGACCGCCTGCGCGGCGCTTCGCTGAATAGTGCTCCTGCGAAAGCAGGAGCCCAGAGCCACAAGCGGAAAGCCCCGTAACCCTAGGCTCCTGCTTTCGCAGGAGCACGGCATTGCGTTGCCGTTTCGCTCGCTTCCGAACTCCCCGATGAACAGTCCGGCCAGATAAAGTTCAGGCGAGCAAACCTAATCTTCACTCATTCAGGGTTGAAAGGGAACGGTCGCGTACCGATTTCGCACCCGCAACAAAGGACAAGAGCCATGAAGGCCATGATCAAATCCGCCATGCTGTGGCGGTTCCTCGGCGGTTTCGTACTCGGTGGCATCGGCGTGCTCGCGCTGCACCCGGCCAGCGCCGATCCCGTGCCCTATGCCCCCGCGACCGAACAGGCACAGGCGCAGCATTAAACTGAAACCTTGGCGGGGTTTGCTACGTACCTGCGTCGTACGAGCATTGGAGCGCCTGCCATGACCAAGACTTTCATTCTGCCGTTATTGGCGGTTACCGCCGCCGTCGGAGTGCTGACGCTGGGACCCGGCGCCAGCGCTGAGCGCGCGGTACCGATCCCAGCCCCGGCGCGCGATGTCGTGCCAACCGCGCAACCGTCTGTCGCGGTGCTGGCGGGCGGGTGTTTCTGGGGCATGGAAGCGGTGTTCGAACATGTGAAGGGCGTGACCGGCGTCACCGCGGGCTATGCCGGGGGCAGCGCCGGCACCGCGACCTACGATCAGGTGTCGAGCGAAAGCACGGGGCACGCCGAAGCGATCCGAATCACGTACGATCCCAGGGTCGTCAGTTACGGCACGTTGCTGCGCGTCTATTTCTCGGTCGCGCACGACCCCACCCAGGTGAACGGCCAGACCCCCGATACCGGCCCCAGCTATCGCTCGGCGATCTTCCCGCAAAACGCCGCGCAGCGCGTGGTCGCGGCGGCCTATATCGCGCAACTGGGGGCCGCGAAGGTCTATCCGCGCGCGATCGCGACCAAGCTGGAAAACGGCGGATTCTATCCGGCCGAAGCGTATCACCAGAATTTCTTCGACCGTAATCCGACGCATCCGTACATCGTGCGCTGGGACAAGCCCAAGCTCGCGGCGTTCCGTGCGGCCTTTCCGCAGCTCGCGAAATAAGGCTGGAAATGTTGGATTTCGCCTGACAGGCTGCGAGTCGCGTCGGTGCCATATGGCGGTGCGAACGGGATGGCGAGGATGGCCGAAAAAGACCGCGATAGTGTCAACTTAGTGTCAACTTAGCTGCTCAGGCGGCGAGCGGGAACCGCAACATTCGGTCCGCCACCGGCACCAGCGCCTCGCTGCGCGCGCCGACCGCGCGAACGATTTCGGGGTGCTGAGCGTCGAGCCCGCCGGTGAGCGACCCGAAGGCGGGGAGGATCAACTTGCTGCCGGTCGCGACGAAGCAGCGCCGCGACACCAGCCGCCCACGCACCCGGACGCGCAATCTGGGGTGAAAATGCCCCGACAATTCGGGGCGCGGGTCAGCCGGATCGGCTTCGTGCCGCAACACCAGCCCGTCGATCTCGGCTTCGTCGATGACCTCGCCGCCGCACGGATTGCCGATCGCCGAATCGTGGTTGCCGACGATCCACACGAATCGGTGCGCCGCGGTCAGCGCGCGCAGCCGCGCCTGCTCGGTTTCGGGCAGCCGCTCGCACCCGTGCGAATCGTGGAAAGAGTCGCCAAGGCACCAGATCTCCGCCGGATCGGTCGCGGCGACGATCTCCTCCAGCGCGGTCAGCGTCGCGGCGCTGTCGTACGGGGGCAGCATCTGTCCGAAACTCGCGAACCAGCTGGACTTTTCGAAATGCAGGTCGGCGACGATCAGCGCGCGCCGCGCAGGCCAGTAAAGCGCGCCCTGGGGAAGCGCGGCAAGGCTGTGGCCGGCGAACGAAAAGGGAACCATGCCTTGTCCATGCCGTAAGCGGTGCGCGGGATCAATGGCTTGCGGCGGTGCAGCGAATGCGCTTGATTGCGTTTCAAACAGGCGTAAAGCGCGCCGTCCTTCCTCGGCAGACCATGTCCCTCATGTCTTCGGAACCCACCGCGCCCGGCGCAGCGATCTCACGGTCAGCAATGCTGGTCCTGACCGTCGGCGCGATCGGCGTCGTCTTCGGCGACATCGGCACCAGCCCGCTCTACGCATTTCGCGAAGCGCTGGGGCAAGCCGCCGCCGACGGGCTCTACGCCGACGAGATTCTGGGCGTGCTCAGTCTTGCTTTGTGGACGCTGTTCCTTGTCGTCACGGTCAAATACGTGATCTTTTTGATGCGCGCCGACAATCAGGGCGAAGGCGGCGTGCTGGCGCTCGCCGCGCTCGCCCGGCGCGCATTGGGCTGGCGCTCGCGCACCGCGATCGTGCTCGGCGCAGCCGGCGCGGCGATGTTCTACGGCGACGCGATGATCACGCCCGCGCTGTCGGTGCTGTCGGCGGTCGAAGGGCTGCGCACGATTCCCGGCGCCGAGCATTCGATCACCGAAGGCACGATCATGGGGGTGACGATCGGGATTCTGATCGCGTTGTTCCTGATCCAGTCGCGCGGCACCGCCAGCGTGTCGAAGCTGTTCGGGCCGATCTGTATCCTGTGGTTCTTCGTGATCGGCGGGCTCGGGCTGTGGCACATTTCGGACGAGCTCGGCATCCTGCGCTCGCTCAACCCCTATTATGCCGTCGACTTCCTCGCGACGCACGGCGTGCTCGGGCTGTTCGTGCTGGGCGCGGTGTTCCTGACGGTGACCGGCGCCGAAGCGCTGACCGCCGACATGGGGCATTTCGGGCTCAAGCCGATTCGGCTCGGCTGGTTCCTGCTCGCCGGCCCGGCGCTGTGCCTCAACTATCTCGGGCAGGGCGCCTACGCGCTCAACAAGCTCGAAGCGGCCAACGCCGCGGGCGAGAAGTTCGCCAATGCCGACTGGTTCTTCCTGATGGCGCCAGAAGGCGTCCGCCCGCTGCTGATCGTGCTGGCCACGCTGGCGACGATCATCGCCAGCCAGGCGGTGATCACCGGTGCCTATTCTCTGACCCAGCAAGCGGTGCAACTCGGGCTGCTGCCGCGGTTGCGCGTGCGCAATACCTCGGCCGACTATGTCGGTCAGATCTATCTGCCCTCGATCAACTGGCTGCTGCTCGTCGGCGTGCTCGTGCTGGTGATCCAGTTCCGCAATTCGTCGGCGATGGCGGCGGCGTACGGCATCTCGGTCACCGGCACGATGGTCGTCACCACCTGCCTCGCTTATATTGTCGTGCGACACCACTGGCACTGGTCGCGCGGCTGGGCGGTCGCGGTGATCGGGCCATTCCTGACGCTCGACCTGATCTTCTTCGGCGCGAACATCCTGCGCGTGGTCGAAGGCGGCTGGGTGCCGCTGGTGATCGCCGCGTGCATCGGCTTTACGATCTACACCTGGGTGCGCGGCAAGGGCATCGTCAAGACCTTCGAGCAGCGCCAGAGCGTACCGCTCGCCGACCTCGCCGCCGCGCTGTCGCGCCGCCCGCCCGAGCGGGTCGAGGGCACCGCGATCTTCCTGACCGGCAATCCCGAATCGGCGCCCGGCGCGCTGCTCCACAACCTCAAGCACAACAAGGTGCTCCACGCCGCCAATCTGATCTGCTCGGTGCGCACCGCCGATCGGCCGCAGGTCGACGATATGGATCGCTGCGAAATCACCCGCATCGACGACAATTTCAGCGTGATCGTGCTGCGCTACGGCTTCATGGAAACCCCCGACGTGCCGCGCGATCTGGCGGCGGCAGCCAAGGCCGGCGCGCTCAAGCTCGACCCGATGAAAGCGAGCTATTTCATCGGCCGCAACACGCTCAAGCCCGACGCGGAAGTCGGCATGCCGCTGTGGCAGGATCGCATCTTCATGTTCCTGCAACGGAACGCCAGCGACCCGACCGACTTCCTCCACATCCCGCCGGGCAAGGTGCTCGAACTGGGCGAACAGGTTACGGTCTAGGCTCGCCGCTGCTCTCCAGCGGCACTACCGGCGCAAAGGCCCGGCCGGCATCGGGGCAAACTCAATTGAATCCCCGCCTTGGCCGGTTACGGTATCGGTAGGCAGCGGCGCGGCGTAAATCCGCGCCGTCGGTCGGAACTGCGTTCCGCCGGCCGGGCTCGCCGCCAAGCGCAGATTAGCGCGGCTAATCTGCCGCGGCGAGCCTAGCCCGCATACGCCTTGACCAGATCGTACAGATAATCCCGCCCGGCATAGAGCGATTCGACCCGGATCTTCTCGTTGAGTCCGTGCACCCCGCTCATGTCGGGATCGACGAAAATCCCCGGGGCACCATAGACCGGCATGCCGATCGCTTCGAAAAAGATACCGTCGGTCGCGCCGGTCGACATCGCCGGGAGCAGCGGCACGCCGGGGAAATATTTGGCCGCCAGCGTCTTCATCGGCCCGGTAATCTTGGGATCGAGTTCGGGCGGAATGCCGATCGGGCGGACCGGCTGATTGACCGTCACGGTCACCTTGGGCCCGGCCAGTTCCTTCAGCTTGGCGAGCGTGCCGTCGACCGATTCGCCGGGGAAGATGCGGCAATTGATGTTGGCGGTGGCGGTCTGCGGCAGCGCGTTTTCGGCATGCCCCGCTTTCAGCAAGGTCGCGACACAGGTCGTGCGCAGCGTCGAATGCATCGCCTTGTCGCTGCTGACGATCCTGTCCGCCGCCGCATCGTTCGGGTTGGCGAGCAGTTTGGTGATCGCGTCCGACAGCGGCTTGGGCGTGGTCGGCGCGGCGGCGACCATCGTAAAGAAGGTGCGCGTGGTTTCGGTGAATTTGATCGGGAATTCATAGCGGCGCACCGCATTGAGCGCGTCGGCCAGCTCGTAAATCGCGTTGTCGGGCACCGGTTGCGAGCTGTGGCCGCCGGGGTTGGTGGTGGTGAAGGTGAAGTTCTGCGCGGCCTTTTCGCCGACCTGGATCGCGAGCAACTGGCGCTTGCCGTCCTTGCCGTAGCGCCCGCCGCCGCCTTCGTTGAGCGCGAATTCGGCGGCGATCAGATCGGGTTTGTTGTCCGCCAGCCACTGCGCGCCGTTGAACGCGTACGTCGTTTCCTCGCCGCAGGTCAGCGCCAGTTTGATCGTGCGTTTGGGCTTGTAGCCGCTGGTCTTGAAGCGGATCATCGCGTCGGCCCAGACCGCCGCCATCGCCTTATCGTCGATCGTGCCGCGGCCATAATAATAGCCGTCTTCCTCGATCAGCTTGAACGGATCGCGCACCCACTCCTCGCGCTTCGCCGCGACCACGTCGAGATGCCCGAGCAACAGCATCGGCTTGGCCCTGGCGTCGCTGCCTTTGAGGATCGCGACGATCCCGCCATCCTTGGGCTTTTCCGGGATCGAGAAGAGCGTGATGTCCTGGTCGGCATAGCCCGCGGCCTTCAGCCGCGCCGCAATCTGTGCGGCGGCCTGCGTGCAGCTGCCGATGTCGACCACGGTGTTGGTCTCGACCAGTTCCTTGTAGAGCCCGAAAAAGGCTTGCTGGTCTGGGCGCAGCGCGGTGGGCGCGGCGTTCGCGCTTTGCGCGACCAAGGACGCCGCTACGATCCATCCCAACGCGCGCATGCCGACCCCCGATTGTGTTGATGCTCTGATCGGCAGGAGTAGAGCGGCAAATCGCCGTGCTGGCAACCACCGCCGACGGTGGCGGCGATGGCTAGAATGTAGGTCGGCCCAAGATCGCGTCGCGCGGCAAGGTGAAGCGGATCTCGCGATTGGCGAAATCGATTTGCACACGGCGGAACAGCTTCAGCGAATCCATGCCGAGCATCAGCGCAGGCGTATCGATCAGCCCGAACCGCTTGAACGGCAACCCGTCGGCGAAGGCGATCGGCACCTGGGAGAAGCCGATGCCGGCGATGCTCAGCTGATCGATCACTCGATAGTCGGCGCTGATCGATTGACCGGTCACCGACATCAGCGAAATCATCCCGAGCGATTTTTCGGTGCGCACGCGCTTGAGCAATGCCAGATTGCCGATCGTTACCGGCGAGCCGGTATCGATCACGACCGAGATGCGCCGCCCGCGATAACGCGCGTCGGTGACGATCAGCTGGCCGTACAGGTTCTTCGCCCGGATCACGATTTCGTCGGGACCGACGACGAAGCTGCGCTTCTTCGATGGGCGCACTTCCATCACCTGCTTGTCGAAGTCGATCGACACAGCATGCCCCTTCAACGCATCGATTCCGAGCATGCCGATCGCGCCCAGGTTGCGCGCCTCGACCGCGGGAGCCTCGATCGGCGCCGGCGCGATCCGGCTGATGCGCAGTTCGGGAAGCAGGAACGTCCCGAGTTCTCCGGCGCCCGACATCGTCGTCACCTTGACCCGCCGTCCGGCGGTCAGCTTGAGCATCCCCGCCAGTTCTCGCGACACGACAGTCCGCTCGGCACCGGTGTCGATGATGAAATGGTACGGCCCGTTGGTGCCGATCGACACCGGCACGGTCATTCGTTCGCTCGCCTCGCCCAGCCCGAGAAAATCCGACAGCGCGTCCGTCGGATCGCTGACATTGGCGCCGGCCGGCGGCGGCGGCGCCACGCTTTGTGCCAGCAACGGCACGCTGATCGAACCGAGCATCACGGCGAGAAGGGCCAGGCCGCGCATTTACAGACTCTTGCAGCTGGACATGCCGCCGCGGCAGACATTGCCGAAATCGATCGGCGGCCGCGGCAGCGAAAAGCCGATCTCGCGATTGGTAAAATCGATCTCGACTCGCCGAAACAGGCGCAGCGAGCTCATCCCCAGAATCAACGCCGGTGTGTTGCGCAGCCCGAAGCGGACGAACGGCTGCACATCCGCGAAAGCGAGCCCGACATTGTCGAACCGGACTCCGCCGACATTCAGGTCGCTGACCGCGACATAATCGGCCTGAAACGTTCTGCCCGTGACCGATCGCACGGCAATCGGGCCGAGCGGACGCGGTTGTTTCCTGGCGAGAGCGAGCATGGCGGTGTTCCCCACGCTGACCCACGAACCGGTATCGATAATCACCGCAATCGGCGCGCCGTTGAACGTCGCCTTGGTCACGATCAGCTGCCCGAGCCGGGCCTCGGCGCGCACGATAATCTCACCCGACGCGTGCCGCCTGGCGGGCACCACCGACATGCGATTGCGGGCGAAATCGATGACGACCTTATGCCCCTGGAGCGCGTCGATCCCGAGCAATCCCTGCGCGCCGATATTGGCCATCGCCAGCGACGGGGCTTCCATCGCGGCGGTGGTCAGCGTGCCGGCGGAGAGCGATGGGACCTTGACCGTATTGACCGCGCTCGGTCCGGTAAAATCGAACAGCCGCGCCCGCGCGCCGGGCTGGAGGTCGAGCGACGTCGCCAGTTCGCGCGACAGCACCGAGCGTTCGGCGCCGGTATCGACGATGAAGTCGAAGGGGCCCACGCCGCCCACCGACACCGGCACGGTCATGCGGTCGGTTAGGATGCCGAATCCGAGGTCATCTGTGGGTGGGTTGGCAATCGGCTGCTGCGGTGCCGGCGCGTTCGCTCCAACATCTTGCGGCATCGCGCCGTGAGCGACCAAAGGCATCGCCGTTGCGATTGCCGCGACCGCTACCCAGGATCCCCGCCTGTGCATCGTGGCACAATGGTACGCCTGTTCAAGGTGCGTACCAAGCGGATAATACACGCGCTCAGTCCAGCCGCATCGCTTCCTGTGCCAGCACTTCCGCCTCGACCAGCAGCGCGTCGTCGGCGAGGCCCGTCGCGACTCGCTCGCGCCCGATCAGCGTCAGTACCGGCACGGCCAGCGGCGAAATCCGGTCGAGATCGACGTGCACCATCGTCTCGGCCGCGCGATCGAGCAGATCGGCGAGCCGCCCGACATCGGTCATCCGCGCGCGCGCATCGGCCCAGGCGGCCTGCAGCAGCAAATGGCCGGGTTCGTATTTCTGCAGCACGTCGTAGATCAGGTCGGTCGAGAAGGTGACTTGTTTGCCGGTCTTGCGCTTGCCCGGATGCTGCCGTTCGACCAGCCCACCGATCACCGCGACTTCGCGGAATGCGCGTTTGAGCAGGTGCGAGCCCTGCACCCAGTCGACGAATTCGTCCTCGAGGATATCCGCCGAGAACAGGCTGGCGGGATCGGTGATCGGATCGAGTGCGTAGCAGGCGATGGCATAATCGTTGGCGACGAACCCCAACGGCTTGAGCCCCTGCGTCTCCATCCGCCGCGTGATCAGCATCCCCAGCGACTGGTGCGCGTTCCACCCTTCGAAACTGTACGCGACCATGTAGTGCCGGCCTTCGCGCGGGAACGTCTCGACCAGCAGCTGTCCCGGCTCGGGCAATCTTGACCGGTAGGACTGCACTTCCAGCCATTCGCGCACATCGTCGGGGAATCGCGCCCATTCGGACGGCGTGGCAAGGAAACCGCGCACGCGGTCGGCAAGGTTGGTCGAGAGCGGCATGCGCGCGCCGCCATAGGTCGGGATCCGCGCCGGCCGCGCGGTCGCGCGCACCAGCAGATCCTCGGTGTCGATCGCGATCACCTCCAGGCTCATGCCGGCGAAGAAGAAGGTGTCGCCGTTGCTGAGCGATGCGGCGAACGCTTCCTCGACCGTGCCCAGGGTCCGCCCGTTCTTGAAGCGCACGCTCAGCATCGTCGCCTCGACGATGATCCCCGCGTTGAGCCGGTGCTGCGTGACGAAGCGCGGGTGGCTGACGCGCCATAGCCCGTCCTGCTCGGTCAACCGCTTGAATCGGTCGTACGCCCGGAGCGAATAGCCCCCGTCGCGAATGAACCCGAGCACGCGGTCGAAAGTCGCACGGTCGAGCGCCGAATACGGTAGCGCCGACTGGACTTCGCTCAGCAGATCGTCGGCCTTGAACGGCGCCGCGCAGGCGCACGCCATGATGTGCTGCGCGAGCACGTCGAGCGCGCCGGCGCGGAACGGTTCGTTGTCGAGTTCGCCCGCCTCGACCGCGTCGAGCGCTGCGCGCGCCTCGAGATATTCGAAGCGATTGCCCGGCACGACGATCGCTTCGGACGATTCGTCGAGCCGGTGGTTGGCGCGCCCGATCCGCTGGAGCAATCGCGACGACCCCTTGGGCGCCCCCATCTGCACCACACAGTCGACATCCCCCCAATCGACCCCGAGGTCGAGACTGGCGGTCGCGACCAACGCGCGCAATTTGCCATCGGCCATCGCGCCTTCGACCTTGCGCCGTGCTTCGCGGCTGAGCGATCCGTGGTGCACCCCGATCGGCAGCGACAGAGTGTTGACCTTCCACAGATCCTGAAAGATCAGTTCGGCCAGACTGCGCGTGTTGCAAAACACGATCGTCGTCCTGTGCGTCTCGATCTCGGCCATCACCTGTTCGGCCGCGTAACGTCCCGAATGGCCCGACCACGGCACGCGGCCTTCGGGCAGCAGGATCGAAATGTCGGGATCGGCGCCGGGTTCGCCCGTCACCAGATCGACCCGATCGATATCGCCGTCGGGCGCGAGCCAGGCGCGATAGGCGTCGGGATCGGCCACCGTCGCCGACAGCGCGACGCGGCGCATCGCGGGGGCGATCGTCTGAAGCCGTGCCAGCCCGAGGTTGAGCAGATCGCCGCGCTTGCCCGTAGCGAAAGCATGGACTTCGTCGATCACCACGCACTTCAGATCGGCGAACATCAGGACGCTGTCGGGATAACTGAGCAGCAGCGACAGCGATTCGGGCGTGGTCAGCAGGATGTTGGGCGGCTTGATCCGCTGCCGCGCCTTGCGGTCGGAGGGCGTATCGCCGGTGCGCGTTTCGACGCGGATCTCGACCGCCATCTCCGCGATGGGGGTAAGCAAGTTCCGCTGCACGTCGACCGCCAGCGCCTTCAGCGGCGATACGTAGAGCGTGTGCAGCCCGTCGATCGGCGTCTCGATCAGGTCGGCGAGGGTCGGCAGGAACCCGGCCAGCGTCTTGCCCGCGCCGGTCGCCGCGACGAGCAGCGCGTGGTGCCCGGCACGCGCCGCCTCGAGCATCTCCAACTGATGCCGCCGCGGCGCCCAGCCGCGCGACGCGAACCAGTCGGTCAATTGTTCGGGGAGGTCTGTCACTGGGAACTCAAGCGCATCCCATCCATATAGGCACGATGGCGAAGCTCGGCGACTGGATCGATCCCCATCCGCAAGGGATTTACGTGACCCCCGCCGATGCGTGGGTCGATCCGTCGGTGCCGGCCCCGCGCGCGCTGGTCACGCACGGTCATGCCGACCATGCGCGTGGCGGCCACGGCGATGTGTGGGCGACCCCCGAAACACTGGCGATCATGGAAACGCGCTACGGCGCGCAGAACGGCCATCCCGTCGCCTACGGCCGGCCGTTCGACATGGGCGATGTCGAGGTGACTTTCGTTCCCGCCGGTCACGTACTCGGCTCGGCGCAGATCGTGCTGCGGCATCGCGGCGAGACGGTCGTGGTGTCGGGCGATTACAAGCGCCGCGCCGACCCGACCTGCGCGCGATTCGAACCCGTCAAATGCGATATCTTCATCACCGAAGCGACCTTCGGGCTGCCCGTGTTCCGCCACCCCGACACGCATGACGAGATGGACAAATTGCTCGCCACGTTGCGCGCCAATCCCGATCGCTGCGTGCTGGTCGGCGCCTATGCTTTGGGTAAGGCGCAGCGCGTGATCCGCGAGCTACGCGACATGGGGTTCGACGATCCGATCTATATCCACGGCGCGCTGCAACGTCTGTGCGACCTGTACGTCGAGCTCGGCGTCGATCTCGGCGATCTGCGCCCCGCCACCGGCGTCCCCAAGGCGGAGTTGCAGGGCCGGCTGGTCCTCGCCCCGCCGGGCGCACTCAACGACCGCTGGTCGCGCCGCCTGCCCGACCCGATCACCGCGATGGCCAGCGGCTGGATGCGCGTCCGCCAGCGCGCGCGGCAACGCAATGTCGAACTGCCGCTGATCCTGTCGGACCATGCCGATTGGGACGAACTGACGACGACGCTGACCGAAATCGCGCCGAAGGAAGTGTGGGTTACGCATGGCCGCGAGGACGCGCTGGTCCATTGGTGCCAGACGCGTCAGATCAAGGCCCGCGCATTGGCGCTGGTCGGCTATGAAGATGAGGACGACTGATGCCGCGTCAGGCGGCGATCGATCCCTGCTGCGGCGCGAACAGCCATTTTTCGGCGTCGGCGCGCTTCTCGAAGCATTTCGCATCGCGGCCATTGAGTGCGCGCATCAACTGGCTGCGCGCCAACGTCCGGCTCACCACGAACGCCAGGCGCCGCGAGCGATAGGCGGGATCGGCGAGCAACGACTGAAAGCCCGCCACGATCTCCTGCGACTGCACCTTCATCGCGGTCAGATCGTTGAGCGTGAGATGCTGGTTCGGGCCGCAGTGTAACTTTGCATGTTCGACGGCGCGCGCGTCGAAGAATGCCTGAATGTCATCGGGGGAGAAGAATCCCGACATGCTGATCCGAATCAGATCGCGTTCCGGGTCGGCTTGGACGGTGAAGTGAGCGCTCATCACAGATCGGTTAAGGCAAATGTTTTTCCAAATTGCTAAAGGCTAAGTCACTCCCTCCAAAGCCTTTTGCCGCCGCCGCTGGACCGAGCTGCCGATTCCCAGCGCTTCGCGGTATTTCGCGACCGTCCGCCGGGCGATTCCGAAGCCCTTGGCGTTGAGCATATCGACCAAGGTGTCGTCGCTCAGGATCGCCTTCGGATCCTCCGCCACGATCAGCGCACGAATCGCCGATTTGACCGCTTCGGCCGACACCGCATCGCCGCCGTCTGAAGACTGAATCGAACTGGTGAAGAAAAATTTGAGTTCGAACAGCCCGCGCGCGCAGCTCAGATATTTGTTGCTGGTCACCCGGCTGACGGTCGATTCGTGCATTTCGATCGCGTCGGCGACCTGTTTGAGCGTCATCGGTTTGAGGTGCGCGACGCCGTGGAGGAAGAAGGCCTCCTGCTGCTTCACGATCTCGCTCGCGACCTTGATGATCGTGCGCTGGCGCTGATCGAGCGCCTTGACCAGCCAATTGGCGCTGGCGAGCATTTCGTTGAGCCACGCCTTCGAACTCTTGTCCTGCGGCCCCGACGAGAGTTCGACATAATAAGACCGGTTGACCAGCAGCCGCGGCAGCGTCGCCGCGTTGATTTCGATCGCCCACCCGGTCTTGCGTTGGGCGATGAACAGGTCGGGCGTCACCGCCTGCGTCGCTTCGCCGCCATAGCGACAGCCCGGTTTGGGGTCGTAATTGCGCAGTTCGCGGATCATGTCCGCCAGATCCTCGTCATCGACGTCGCAGATCCGCCGGAGGCGTCCCATGTCGCCGCGCGCCACGAGGTCGAGATTGTCGATCAGCCGCGCCATGCACGGATCGTACCGATCGGCTTCCTTCGCCTGGAGCGTCAGGCATTCGGCCAGGTCGCGCGCGCCGACCCCGGTCGGGTCGAAGGTCTGGATCACGCCGAGCACCTGTTCGACATGCGCGAGCGGCGCGCCCAGCCGGGTCGCCACCTCGAGCAACGGCGCGGTGAGATATCCGGCGTCATCGATCAGATCGATCAGATGTTGTGCGACGAACAGATCGCCGCCCGACATCACTTCGCCGGCTTGCTGGATCAGATGGTCGGCCAACGTCAGGCTGGTATCGGCGAACGAATCGAAATCCGGGCCGTCCTCGCTGGCCGCACCGCCGCCGCCGCCGTTCATCCCCAGCGAGCCGTCCATCCCGGCCTGATCGGCGGCGCTGTCATGGTGGAAGCTTTCGGCCGCGAAATCGACGTCGAGCGCGGCTTCGCCCCCGCCTTCGCCCATCACCAGCGAATCGGCCCCGGCGGCTTCGGCGGGCGCTGCGACCACGGCATCGCGCTCGGCGATCGGCCCGTCATCTTCACCGCCAATGCTATCGAGCAGCGGGTTGCGCTCGATTTCCTCGGCGATGAATGTTTCGACTTCGAGATTGCTCAGCGCGAGCAGGCGGATCGCCTGCTGCAACTGGGGCGTCATCACCAGCGATTGCGATTGCCGCAGATCGAGGCGAGGCGCCAGGCTCATGATTTACAGCGAGAAACTCTCGCCGAGGTAGAGCCGGCGGACGTTTTCGTCGGCGACCAGTTCGGCGGGCGACCCGGCGAACAATACGCGGCCGTCATAGATGATGTAGCCACGATCGACGATGTCGAGCGTCTCGCGCACGTTGTGGTCGGTGATCAGCACGCCGATGCCGCGCGATTTCAACTGCACGATCAGGTCGCGAATGTCCGAGATCGACAGCGGGTCGATGCCGGCAAAGGGTTCGTCGAGCAGCATGATCGACGGATTTGCCGCCAGCGCCCGCGCGATTTCGGCACGGCGGCGTTCACCGCCCGACAGCGCCATCGCGGGGGCATCGCGCAGCTTGGTCAGGCCGAATTCGTCGAGCAACTGGTCGAGCCGCGCCATCCGCGCATTCTTGTCGGGTTCGGCGAGTTCGAGCACGGCGAGGATATTCTTTTCGACCGACAGCCCGCGAAAGATCGAGGTTTCCTGCGGCAGATAGCCCAGCCCCAGGATGGCGCGCCGGTACATCGGCAGCCCGGTAATATCGTCGCCGTCGAGCATGATCCGGCCCGAATCTGGCTTCACCAGCCCCATCACCGAATAGAAACACGTCGTCTTGCCCGCCCCGTTCGGCCCCAACAGCCCGATCACCTCGCCATGCCCGACGGTCAGCGACACGTCGCTCAGCACCACGCGTTTGTCGTAGGATTTGGCGATCGATACCACCGACAACCCCTGCATCACCGGCTTTTCGGCGATCGGTTCGATCGTATCCAGGGTTGCGGCGTCGCTCATATCGATCCCTCAATTGCCCGCGTCATGGTTACCGAATGGTTACCCGATCACCACTTGGCAAGCTTTGTGCATAGATTGTGCTTGGGCAGCCAGCGAGCAATGCCCCGCGGACGCGCGGAAGGAAAGCGCCGACGCGACGATTCAGCCGAAAAATCGGGTTATTGGTTGCGCTTGGGGACCGAGAAGCGACCGGTCACGCGCCCGCCGGGCGCCGTGCCGGTCGTCCCGGGCGCTCCGCCCGAAACCGCGCCTGATCCGTCGATCACCGCTTTCCCCGTGTCGAGATTGATCGTCAGGCGGCTGCCGCTGATCGTGTTGGACCCTTGCGTCAACGTGACGCCGCCCAACATGATGATCACACGGCGATTGACGTCATACACGCCATACGCGCCGCGTGCGGTTTGATCGGGACGTGTCACGACCACCCCGCCGGACGCGTCGAGGCGCGAAACCTGCGGCGATCCATTGGCCACTTTGCCGGTATAAGCGACGGTCATGCGCGCCGCGGTCAGCGTCATCTCGGCCTGCGTAATGCGGACGCCCCCCGACAGGATCGCGCGATTGGCCTTGTCCTGCAATTCGATGTGATCGGCGGCGAAATCGATCGGCGCGGACGAATCGTGGCGCGACTGCGCCATCGCCGGACCGGAGGCGGCAAAAGCGACGAGCGCGAACAGGGGGGAGGTAATACGCATGGGGTCCTATCTCGCGCGTCGCGGCGTGATCCGCAAGCGCGCGCGTCCATCAAGCCGAACGACACGGTTGTCGAGATCGGCACTCATCCGGTCGCCGCTGAACGTTCCCTGCGGCAATGTGCCGGTCACGCCGCCATTGCCGGTCATCGATTTCTTCTTGAGGTCCAGCGTCGCGGTATCGCTTCGCAGCGTATATCCTTTGGGCCCGACAAAGTTGATCGGCCCCGACACATCGACCTGCTGGGTGTTCGGATTGAACTTGCCGCTGGGCGCGTCGAGCGTGGCCAGGCCATCGGTCAACTGCATCTGCGCCGAGAGCTTCTGCATCTCGATGACGGGATCGGCGATGCTTTTTTGCAGTGCCGATTCGGCACTGAGCATGAACGGCTGCCCTTTGTCGTCCTGGCCACGATAGGTCGCGGACTGGACGCGAAGCCGCTCCTTCGAAATCTCGACCTTGTTCTTGTCGAGGACGAAGCTGACGTCCCCGGTCGAGGTCAGCGGCAGGAACACCATCATCGCCGCGACCACGCCGACGGCGGAGGGCAGCACCACGCGCAGTACCGCCACGAGGCTGTCATGCGCGCTGCCCGGCGCCGCCCATTGGTGGCGCGCCGACCGCATGCTGACGGCGAGTTCAGACATGCGCGCTTATCCGGTCGCGGTGGCGCAAGCCTTCAAACATGCGCGAAGATGTCGATTTCCGGCCAGCCCGCCAGATCGAGATCGGCCCGCGCGGGCAGGAAGTCGAAACACGCCTGCGCCAGCGCGGCACGGCCTTCGCGCGCGAGCCGGCGATCGAGCTCTTCGCGCATCCGGTGGAGATAGCGCACGTCCGAGGCGGCATAATCCTTTTGCGCGTCGGACAATTCGGGGCCGCCCCAGTCCGACGATTGCTGCTGCTTCGAAATATCCTGCCCCAGCAGCTCGCGGACCAGCTCCTTCAGCCCGTGCCGGTCGGTATAGGTGCGCACCAGCCGCGACGCGATCTTGGTGCAAAAGACCGGGGCCGCGGTGACGCCAAGATAATGTTTGATCGCGGCCAGATCGAAACGCGCGAAATGATAGAGCTTGTCGCGCGCCGGATCGGCCAGCAACGCCTTCAAATTGGGCGCGGCGTAATCGCTGCCGGGCGAAAAGCGTACGAGGTGCTCGTCGGGGCCACCGTCGGACAGCTGGACAAGGCACAGCCGGTCGCGCGGCGTAATCAGCCCCATCGTCTCGGTATCGACGGCGATCGAGGCGCCGGGTGCGAACACGCCGGCGGGGAGATCTTCTTCGTGCAGGTAAACGGTCATCGAGCGGCCCTAGCGCGTCGCACGTGAACGCTCAATGGCCGGTCGCGTTGTCCTTGCGCCGTTCGCGTGCCTTGCGCGACCAGATGTTGAGCGTTTCCACGCCCGCGGAAAACGCCATCGCGGTGTAGACATAACCCTTGGGCACATGAACGCCGAAACCGTCGGCGATCAGCACGAACCCGATCAGCAGCAGGAACCCGAGCGCCAGCATCACCACCGTCGGGTTCTTGGCGATGAAATTGCCCAGCGGATCGGCCGCGAGCAACATCACCCCGACCGCGACCACGACGGCGGCGATCATGATCGGCAATTCGTCGGTCATCCCGACTGCGGTCAAAATCGAATCGATCGAGAACACCAGGTCGAGCAGCAAAATCTGGACGATCGCCGCCGCGAACCCGAGCGACTTCTGGCTGTTGGTCTTGTCGAGCGGCGAATCGGATTCGTCGGGGTCCATGCTGTGATGGATTTCGGTCGTCGCTTTGTAGAGCAGGAACACGCCGCCCGCGATCAGGATCAGGTCGCGTACCGAAAAAGACGTCTCGAAACTGGGGTTGCCGTGCGAATCGGCCCCGCCGACCAGCCCGAGGTCGAGCACCGGCGCGGTCATGCCGACGATCCAGGCGATCGTCGACAACAGCCCCAGCCGCATGATCAGCGCGAGACCGATGCCGATTCGCCGGGTGCGCGAGCGATGCTCTTCGGGCAGTTTGTTCGACAGAATCGCGATGAACACGAGGTTGTCGATGCCGAGCACCACCTCCATCACAATCAACGTGAGAAATGCCGCCCAAGCGGCGGGGTTGGCGAGAAGATCGATAATCGACATCGGACAAGCTGTGCCGTCTCGGCCACGCCCGCGCAAGTATCGCGACGGCAAGGGCATAATCGGAGACGATTTTATTCGCGGGGCCCTCGATTTTCCGCTAAGACAAAACAGAGGCGCTCTTGATTTGCGCCCGAAGGCCTGCGTCCGTCGTCCGACGTGCTGGTTCTTGAATGGGATATGGGACGAACCGGAAAGACGAACAGGGCATGAGTTTCGATAAAGGTGGCCGCGGCAATCGTGGCGGTCGCGGGCGTGATAAGCGCGACGGTTTCGGCGGCGACGATTTCGGCGGTGGCGGCGGATTCGGCGGCGGTGACAGCTATGGCGGCGGCGGAAGCAGCTTCGGCGGTGGCGGCGGCGGCGGTTATCGCGGTGGCGGCGGTGGCAGCAGCTTCGGCGGCGGTGATCGCGGTGGCTTCGGCGGCGGCGGCGGCGGTGGTTTCCGCGGCGGCGGCGGTGGTGGCGGCGGTTTCCGCGGCGGCGGCGGCGGCGGTGCGGGTGGCGGCATGCCCCCCCAGGTCGTCGGCGAAGGCACGGGCGTCGTAAAATTCTTTAATGGCCAGAAGGGCTTCGGCTTCGTCGTTCGTGACGATGGCGGTGAGGATGTGTTCGTTCACATCAGCGCGGTCGAGCAGGCCGGACTGACCGGTCTGGCCGAAGGACAGCCGCTCGGCTTCACTCTGGTCGATCGTGGTGGCCGTATCTCGGCGACCGATCTCAAGATCGAGGGCGAGCCGCTCCCCGTGACCGACCGGGCACCGCCGCGTGAGCGCGACGATGCTCCGCGCGGTGGCGGCAATGCTGGCGGCGGCGGCGGGCGTGAGCTCACCGGCGAAAAGGCAACCGGCACGGTTAAGTTCTTCAACGCGATGAAGGGCTTCGGCTTCATTCAGCGCGACGATGGGCAGCCCGATGCGTTCGTCCACATCTCGGCGGTGGAACGCGCCGGCATGACCAACCTCAACGAAGGCGACCGGCTCGAATTCGAGCTGGAGGTCGACAATCGTCGCGGCAAGTACGCAGCGGTCAACCTGACGGCGATCTGATCGCCCGAGTCGTTCGGCTCATCAAAAGCCCGGTTCGCGCATGTCGCGGGCCGGGCTTTTTGCTGTCTCCCGTGCGTTCGGCGCTGACGCGATCGACACAGTGCGAGTCGATTCGCCCGGCGCCGACTCCGCCGAAGCCTGGCCTGTTCGGCGCCATCTATTTGTTTGTGAGAAATCCCATCAAATCGGTATAGTTTTACGGTCGGATCATTCGAGGACCCCGACCATGCGCCTGTTGCCCGTTCTGACCGCCGCCATCGCCGCTGTTGCGCTCGTCGGTGCCGCGCCGATTGCCGCCCCGCGCGTGCCGATCGCCAGCTTCGACCAGCTCGCAAAGCCACTACCGCTGCCGTACAATGAAAGCGCCAATGCCGATGCGGCGGTTGCCGCCGCAAAGGCCCGCGCGATTCGCGGCAAGAAGTTGTTGCTGATCGATCTCGGCGGCAACTGGTGCCTCGACTGCCGGATTCTGGCGGGGACGATGGAGGTCGAGCCACTCAAACGCTGGCTGGCCACACATTATGAGATCGTCACGGTCGATATCGGACGGTTCGACAAGAACCTGCAAATTCCCGCGCGCTATGGGATCAAGAACCGTCTGGAGGGCGTGCCAGCCTTGCTGGTGGTCGATCCGCGCACCGGCAAGCTGATCAACAGCGGCCGAGTCGCCGCGCTTGCCGATGCGCGCAGCATGACGCCGCAGGCGCTGGCCGACTGGCTGGCGCAATGGGTGAAGTGAGCGGCTAACCCGCCAGAATCAGCGCCGCGCCGCCGAGGATCCCGAGCACGGCCGTTAGGCGACCCGGAGTCACGCGTTCTTTCCGAACGACGACCGCGATGACCAACGCGGTGACCATGCGGGTCTCCCGCAACGCCGCAAGCGGCGCGGTCCCGCGCAGCACCGGATACGCCACCGACCGATCGCTCGCCTGCTAGGCGCGGATCAGCGCGTGAAGGTAGTGCGCGTGCATCGCCGCCGACGCGGCCATCTTGTCCTTGCCGCCCTTGACGCTGGCGTTGACCACCGCGTGGATCGATCCGGAGGCAATCACCAGGAAGGGCGCGAGAATAGCGGGCGTCACACTGACCCGATTGCCCCACGCCACGCGCGGGTCTAGTCAGTCGCGGTGCGCGACCCCGCTCCCGACCCCGCCGAAGCCCGCGCCCGGTTGAGCGAGGCGTTGCTGCGCACCGGTGCGGAGGACCGCGCGGCGTTCCATGACGTCTATCGGCTGACCTCGGCGAAGCTTTTCGGCATCTGCCTGCGTATCTGTGGAGAGCGATCAGCTGCGGAGGATGTGTTGCACGAGGTCTATCTGACCATCTGGAAGAGAGCGGGAGCGTACGAACCCGGCCGCGCCAGCCCGATTTCGTGGCTGGCGACGATCGCGCGCAACCGGGCGATCGACTGGGTCCGTGCGCGGGGGAGCCGTCCGTCGCACCCGATCGAAGAGGCCGCCGCCGTGGCCGACGAGTCGCCCGATCAGGTGACGCTGATCCAGCGCGACCAGGCATCGCAGCGGCTGCACGATTGCCTCGACGCGCTCGACGACAATCAGCGCGACTCGATCCGCACCGCCTTTTTCGACGGCGTGACCTATGCCGAACTGGCCGAGCGCAAGGGCGTGCCGCTGGGCACGATGAAGAGCTGGGTGCGCCGCGGGCTGCTGCAATTGCGGGGGTGTGTCGATGGCGTCTGACGATCCCGCAATCCCCGACGTGACCGCCGGCGAACTGGCGCTGGGCGTACTCGAGGGCGAAGAGCGTGCCGCTGCGCTGCGCCGCGTGCTGGCCGATCCCGCTTTCGCGCGCGAGGTCGAGGACTGGCGCGGGCGGTTGGCGGGCATGTTCGACGATTATCCCGAGGTCGAGGCGCCCGAATCGGTCGCCGCGCGCCTGATCGCGCCCGGCGCGAAACCGCCGCGCCGCTGGCCGCTGGTCGCCGCACTGACCGCACTCGCCGCCAGCCTGTTGCTCGTGTTCGTGCTGCGGCCCGCGCCGCCGGTCGCCAAGCCGCACGACATGATGGTCGCGTCGCTGATGATGACCGACAAATCGGCTTCCGTGGGCGCGATGATCGACATGAACACCGGCGAGGTGCGTATCCCCAAGGTCGATATGGCGCCCAAGGGTAAAAGCGCGCAGCTGTGGATGATCGGCGCTGACGGCGTCGCACACCCGATGGGCATAGTCGCGCAGACCGAGACGACGCGGCTGACGTTGCCGATGGCCGACCGCAAGCAACTGGCTGCCGGCGTGATGCTGGCCGTGTCGGTCGAGCCGCTCGGCGGATCGCCCACCGGCAAGCCGACCGGCCCGGTTGTGGCCAGCGGCGCACTTTCCGCCGCCTGAGCTGCATCCGCGCGCGCGCCGCGCCCGTATCTCCGACCGCACCCGCCCCCCGGCGTGCCCAAAAGGAGATAGGGAAATGAAAGTCACCATTCGTACCGCGATGCTCGCAACCGTCCTGCTTGCCGGATCGACCGCCGGTTTCGCCGCCATGAAGAACCCGATGGTCGGCGGCGCCGCGATGTATTCGACCAAAAATATCGTCCAGAACGCGGTCAATTCGAAGGATCACACGACCTTGGTCGCTGCGGTCAAGGCCGCCGGGCTGGTCGACACGCTGTCGAGCAAGGGGCCGTTCACGGTGTTCGCGCCGACCAACGCCGCGTTCGCCAAGCTTCCCGCCGGCACGGTCGACACGCTGCTGATGCCCGAGAACAAGGCGCAGCTGACCGCGGTGCTGACGTATCACGTCGTTCCCGGCCGAATCACCGCAGCGATGATCGCCGCCAAGGCGAAAGCCAATGGCGGCACCGCGACCTACAGCACGGTGCAGGGCGGAACGCTCAGCTTCATGAAGTCCGGCATGGGCTGGGTCGTGACCGACGCCAAGGGCGACAAAGCGAAGATCACCATCGCCAATGTGATGCAGTCGAACGGCGTGATCCACGTCATCGACACCGTGTTGCTGCCGTAACGGTAGCGAGGGCCGGTGCGTCCACCCCCGTTCGGTGCCGGCCCTCAAACGCTCACGTAATCATCCGCCGCAGCGTGTCGATCCGATCCGCTTCGGCGGCCGGTTTGTCGGTGCGGATGCGATGGATCCGCGGGAAGCGCATCGCGACCCCCGATTTGTGCCGTTTCGATTCGTGGATCGAATCGAACGCCACCTCGAGCACCAGCGTCTTGTCGACTTCGCGCACCGGGCCGAACCGCCCCGTCGTGTGGTTGCGCACGAAGCTGTCGAGCATTTTCAGTTCCTCATCGGTGATCCCCGAATAGGCCTTGCCGACCGGGAGCAGTTCGCCTTCTTCGGTCCAGCACCCGAACGTATAGTCCGAATAGAAGCTCGAACGGCGCCCGATGCCACGCTGCGCGTACATCATCACGCAATCGGCGGTCAGCGGGTCGCGCTTCCATTTGTACCACAGCCCGGTGCGCCGCCCCGCGACATAGTCCGAGTCGCGGCGTTTGAGCATCACGCCCTCGATCGCGGCGTCGCGCGCGCCGGCGCGGATTTGTTCGAGTGCGGCAAAATCCTGCGCGTCGATCAGTGCGCTGAGATCGAACCGACCGGGATCGAGCTGGCCAACAAACGCCTCAAGCCGCTCACGACGCCCCGTCCAGGGCAGCGGACGCACATCCTCCGGCCCATCGAACAGGATATCGTAGAGCCGGACGAACGCCGGATAGTCGGCCAACATCTTGCCCGAGACGATTTTGCGTCCCAGCCGCTGCTGCAACGCGTTGAAGCTGGCCGCCTCACCCCCCTGCACTTCGCCTTTGACCATCAATTCGCCGTCGACCACGCCGGGGGTGACGAAGGCGCTCGCGACATCGGGGAAGCTGCCGGTAATGTCGTCCCCCGCCCGGCTGTAGAGCCGGGTTTCGCCCGCGACATGGACGATCTGGACGCGGATTCCGTCCCATTTCCACTCGGCGGCATAGTCGTTCAGGTCGACGCGCAATTCCTCCAGCGGATGCGCCAGCATGAACGGGCGAAACACCGGCACGTCATCCGACGTCGGCTGCGCGCCGCGCCCTTCGACCCAGTCGAACAATTCGGCGTAAGGCGGCGCGAGCGCGTGCCACACTTCCTCGACCGCATCGACCTCGACAGAAAACGCCTGCGCCAGCGCCGTCTTGGCGAGCCGCGCCGACACCCCGATGCGCAGGCCGCCGGTCGCCATCTTGAGCAAAGCGAACCGCTCCTCGGCGTCCATCCGATCGAGCATTGCCGCCAATGCGGCGGGCGCGTCCGAGCGCGACAGGCGGTTGAGCGTATCGACCACGTTGCTCACCGATAACGGCTCCCCCGTGCCGTCATCCGCGCCGGGCCAGAGCAGCGCCACCGTCTCGGCGGTATCGCCGACATAGTCGCGGCTCATCCGGAACAATACCGGGTCGACGCGCTCCTCGATCAAGGCGCGGATGACCGCTGGCTTGACCGTCTTCAGGTCGAGATCGCCGGTCAGCGCGGCGATCGCCCAGCCGCGGTCGGGATCGGGCGTGGCCGTTAGATAGTCGCCGATCAGCCTGAGCTTGGCATTGCGCGAGCGCGTGTAAATCAGCGAATCGAGGAGCTGCGCGAAGGCGTGCATAGGGCGCTCAACATGGGCGATCGGCGCTGGTTCCGCCAGCCGGTGCGATCCGCTAGGCCCGAGCGATGATTCGCAAGCTGCTGATTGCCTTCCTGATCGTCATCGCGGCGCTGGGCGGCCTTTTCCTGTATGCGCGTTCCGAAGCGCTTCGCGACCCGGTGGTCCGCACCGCAACGATCCGGCTCCCACGGTGGCCGGCCGGGATCAAGCCGGTTCGCGCGGTGCTGATCAGCGATATTCACGTCGGCGGGCCGGGCATGGACGCTGCGAGACTCGACCGAATCGTCGATCAGATCAACGCCCTGCGGCCCGACATCGTCCTGATCGCGGGCGACATGATCTTCGGGGACAACCCCCAAGGCGCGCGCACGCTGGGCCCGGCGCTGGTCGCGCCATTGTCGCGGCTCACCGCGGCGCTGGGCGTCGTTGCGGTGCTGGGCAATCACGATCAATGGACCGGCGCGGGAGACGTGCGCTCGCTGCTGGCACAAGCGCGCATTACCGTGCTGGACAATGATGTGACGGCGCGAGGTCCGCTCGCCATCGGCGGGGTGGGCGACGATTTCTCGGGGCACGCCGACCTTGCCGCCACGCTGGTCAAGCTGCGGCCTTTTGCCGGTGCGCGGATCATTCTGACGCACTCGCCGGACATCGCGCCGGCTTTGCCCGGCGATATTCGTCTTCTGCTCGCTGGGCATACGCATTGCGGCCAGGTCGTGCTGCCGCTCTGGGGCCCGGTGTCCGACGTCTCGCACTACGGCAAGCGCTATCGCTGCGGCGTGCGACTCGAGAACGGTCGCGCGGTGATCGTTACCGGCGGACTCGGGACGAGCGGCCCGGCGGCGCTCCGGCTTGGCGCCCCGCCAGACCTGTGGCTGCTGACGCTCGGGGGCTAGATCAGCCGCAGGCCGGATGCTGCCAGCCACGCACCCACGACGAACAGGACCACGCCGACCACAACCCCGATCGCCCGATGGGGCAAGGGTCGCCATAGCGTCTCCCCCGCCACCACAGCAGCCGACAGAATCACCATGCTGCCAATCAGCCCCCCGATGCCGGCGAGTGCGGCGGTGCCCCAGGCGGCGGTCGTGAAAACGACGAACTCGGTGCTGCCGGTCAGGCCGGTTGAGATCATTCCGGTGAGCGTGCCCCAGAACGGGCGCCGAACGTCGTCGATGACGGGGGTCTTGCCGGGCCAGATCGCGCCGGACGCCGCTGCAACCAGCGACAGACCGAGCATCAGCCGCGTCGCGTTGGGCGAGACGCGCGGCCCGATCAGGAAACCGGCGGCCGTCGCCACCGACAACGTGGCGGCGAGCGCAATTGTCGCGGCCAGCAGCACGGCGCCCGGCTTTCCCGAACGTTCGGCGGACATCGCGACGAAGCCAGCGGATTTGTCGGTCGCACGGATCAACAGCGCCGCCACTAGTGCGGCCATCAGCGATTCCATGCGCGTTACTGCCTAATGCGCCAGCCGGATCGCGCCGGCGGCGAGAAAGACATGGCCGGAATCCGCATCGTGCGATTCGCATCCGACAGCTTCCGACAGCATCGCGATCCATCCCCGGACCACCACACCGCGCTCACCGCGCGCCAGCGCCGATTCGATCGCGCGCGCCACCGCCACCACCGGCAGTCGCCCTTCGGCTTGTGCCGCCGCGCGGATCGCGTTCACCGCGTTGACCAGATCGCGCGGGGCAGCATGCCCCGCCATCATGTTGAGCTGCGCCACACTGGCCGCAATATCGTGTCGAGCTTGAACCCCCATCGTCTCAACTCCCGCTTCACTGGCGCGATCCTGCTCGCCCGATGGTAAATGAGTGCTTAACGCGGGATTGTGACAGCGCGTATTCGGCCCGCACGCTTGACAAGCGCGCCTCGCCGGGGCAATGGCCCGCCCCTGACAAGCGGCGGCATGCTCCGCCGCTTTTGCATTTTAATTACAGGAATTGGGTCATGGCAAAGCCGACCACCGTCAAGATCAAGCTCGTCAGTTCGGCCGACACCGGGTTCTTCTACGTCACGAAGAAGAATCCGCGCACGCAGACCGAGAAGCTGTCGTTCCGCAAATACGATCCCGTCGTGCGCAAGCATGTCGAGTTCAAGGAAGCGAAGATCAAGTAATTCGGGCGCAAGCCCGGATCACGCAATCCCCGCGAAAGCGGGGACCCAGGGCCGCAGGGGCAACCCTCGCGGCCTTTGCTTTGCCCTTTAGCCGTCATCCCAGTGCAAGCTGGGATCGCTGGAGACGGCGCGATCCGGCCTGGGACCCCAGCTTTCGCTGGGGTGACGTGGGTCAGAGCAGCGCGTTCACTTCCTCAACGAATCGCGACACCGAAATCGGCTTCGAGACATAGGCATCCGCCCCCGCCGCGCGAATCCGGTCCTCGTCCTCGCGCCCCGCATAGGCCGTCACCGCCATGATCGGGATCGTGTTCAGCGTCTCGTCCGCCTTGATCCGCTCGATCAGCTCTAACCCGCTGACATACGGCAATTGAATGTCCATCACGATCAGATCGGGCATGAAATCGCGCGCGCGCTGCACCGCCTCGCGTCCGTCGCGCACCGGTTCGGTCGCGAAATCGTGCGCGCGCAACAAATCGCAAAACAGCTTCAGATTAAGTTCGTTGTCCTCGACAACCAGCACGCGCTTTGCCACGGGTGGCGCTCCTTCAATTTCCCTGCTTAGCGATGGCCGCGCGAGAGACAATCCATCATGACCCCGCGACGCTGGCGCTGCAGGCGCTGGTGTGGACGCTTGCCGACCCGGCACGCGCCGAGCGGCTGCTCAGCCTGACCGGGCTCGACGCCGACGATCTGCGCGCGTCGGCCGGGCAGCGCGGCACGCTGGCGGCGGTGCTCGGCTTCCTCGCGGGCCACGAACCCGATCTGATCGCCTGCGCCGCCGAGCTCGAGGTCAAGCCCGAAGCCCTGGTCGCGGCCCATCGAGAGCTCGAATCATGACCAAGCCGCTTCTCATTTGCGACTGCGACGAAGTATTACTGCACATGGTGCGGCATTTCGGCACGTGGCTGCGCGAGCGCCACGACATCCATTTCGCGCATGAGAGCGGCAGCTTCACCGCGATGACCTATCCCGACGGACGCCCGGTCGAGCATGAGCGGATCTGGGGCATGCTCGATCAATTCTTCCCCGCCGAGATGGAGCGACAGACGGCCGTTCCGGGCGCGATCGAGGCGCTGGCCGCGCTGGCCAACGTGGCGGACATCGTCATCCTGACCAATCTCGGCGATCATTGCCGCGATCACCGGATCGCTCAATTGGCCGCGCACGGCATCGATCACCGGGTCGAAACCAATCAGGGCGGCAAGGGCGGCCCCGTCGCGCGACTGGTCGCCGAGTATGGCAATCCGGTCACGGTGTTCGTCGATGATCTGGGGGGGCACCACGAATCGGTTGCGAAGCACGCGCCCACGGTCCACCGGCTGCATCTCGTCGCCGAACCGGCAATGGCGCCGCAAGTACCGCCAGCGCCGTTCGCGCACGCCAGAATCGACGATTGGGAAACGGCGCACGCCTGGATCAGCCAGCGCTTCGCCGACAATCTTCCCGCCGCAACAGAAGGGGCCTTTGCATGACCGACCGTATCGACCGCAAGCTCGAGGAAATGGGCCTGACCCTGCCGCAAGCCGCCGCACCGGTCGCGTCCTACGTCCCTACCGTCGATGCAGGCGGGCTGCTGCATATTTCGGGGCAGCTTCCGTTCAAGGACGGCAAGGTCGTCACGGGTCGCCTGGGCGATGGCGTCGACAAGGTACAGGGGCAGGAAGCGGCCGAATTGTGCGGGCTGATGCTCGTCGCGCAGATTAAGGCGGCGCTGGGCGGCGACCTCAGCCGGGTCGAGCGGATCGTCAAGCTCGGCGTATTCGTCAATTCCGCGCCCGACTTCACCGACCAGCCCGAAGTCGCGAACGGCGCGTCGAACCTGATGGAAGCCTTGTTCGGCGATGCCGGCAAGCACGCCCGCAGCGCAGTCGGCGTGGCGGCCCTGCCGCGCGGTGCGGCGGTCGAGGTCGATGCGGTGGTGAAGCTGACCGCCTGACCCTATTTAGGGCCTGTGACTGCTCCCCCGATCACCGCACGCATCGCCGAAGGCGTCTCGGCCATCCCCGCCGACGAGTGGGACGCCTGCGCGGGCGCCGCCAACCCGTTCGTCGGTCATGCCTTCCTCGCGATCCTCGAGGAGTCGGGCAGCGTCGGGCGCGGCACCGGGTGGCAGCCGCTGCCCGTGATCGTCGATGGCACCGACGGGCGGCCGGGCGCGATCGCCCCGGCCTATGCCAAAAGCCACAGCCAGGGCGAATATGTCTTCGATCATGCCTGGGCCGAGGCGTGGGAGCGGGCGGGCGGGAACTATTATCCCAAGCTCCAGATTGCATCGCCGTTCACGCCCGCGCCCGGCCCGCGCCTGCTGCTGCGCGATCCCGATTTAGCGCCAGCGTTGCTGGGCGCGCTGGAAGCCGTGACCGATCAGAACGGGCTGTCCTCGGCGCACGCCACCTTCGTTGCGCCCGATCAGGTACCGCTGTTCGAGGCGGCGGGCTGGCTGATCCGGACCGGCACGCAATTCCACTGGCATAATGAAGGCTATGCCGGCTTCGACGATTTCCTCGCCCGCCTGTCGAGCCGAAAGCGCAAGGCGATCCGGCACGAGCGCGCCAGGGCGGTCGAAGGGCTGACGATCCGCCACCTCACCGGCGCCGAGCTGACCGAAGCGCATTGGGACGCCTTCTGGATCTTCTACCAGGACACCGGCAGCCGCAAATGGGGCCAGCCCTATCTGACACGCGAATTCTTTTCGCTGCTGGGTGAACGGATGGGCGATCGGACGTTGCTGATCCTCGCCGAACGCGACGGCCATCCCATTGCAGGAGCGCTCAACCTGATCGGCGCCGATACGCTCTATGGCCGCTATTGGGGCTGCACCGAGGACGTGCCGTTCCTCCATTTCGAGCTCTGTTACTATCAGGCGATCGACGCCGCCATCGCGCGCGGTCTGAGCACGGTCGAAGCGGGAGCGCAGGGGGAGCACAAATTGGCGCGCGGCTATGTCCCCGTGCCCACCTTCTCGGCGCATTACATTCCGGACGCCAATTTCCGCCGCGCCATCGCCGATTTCCTCGCGCGCGAACGGCTCAGCGTGGAGAGCGATCAGGAGTATCTGAGCGGCCTGACGCCATTCAGTAGAGCGGAGTCTTGCTCCGCGGCGTGAGCTTGAACTCGCCCTTCTTGGTCTCTGGCGCGACGTCGATATGGTTGACCTTGAACAGCACGCTCGTCCCATCGCGCCAGATCGGGGTGAGATCCCGGGCATATTTGACGTCGTACGGCGGCGGGCTGATCAGCCAGACATAATCGAATGCGGCGCGCGGGAATTTGGCCAGGCTGCGGTCGATTGGCCGCCACCATTCGCGCGGACATTGCAGCAGCGTGACGATTTGCGACGGGTCGTGCGAGAAAGGGCGAGCCGCCATGTAGCGCGTGGTGAGCATCTGCGCGCCCGCCATCGACCATTGATCGTTGGTATAGGCCATGTTCCGTTCAAGCGCGAGCCCGGGCAGATGTTCGAGCCGGCTCATCTTCCAATCGACGGTGCAATTTTGCCCGACGAAACTGATCAGCCGCGCCCCGATCGGCACATAATCAAGCGCCTTCAGTTCGCGATCGTAGCGCTGATCAAACATGAAGAAACTGATCGTCGTCCCTGCCGTGCGGACCAGCACGAAGGCCAGCCCCAGCGCCGCGACAGTCATCATCGTCCGGCTGCGCCGCTTTTCCGCGATCGCCTGAAGCTCGCCCGCCGACCGGTCTGGTCTTTGCGGCATCAGCGAGATGTCGGCGGGCCCGTTGCGCGGCCGGATCGCGATCAGCGCAATCGCCACCATGAAGGGGGCGAGCCGCATATCGGCATAAGCCGATCCGAACACGATCCGGGGCAACAGGATGAAGACCGCCAGCAAGAACAGAGCCGACAGGCCCAGGCTGCGAGAATATTCGACGTTGCGGTCACGGAACGCCTTGTACAACACCAGCGCCATCACGGCGGTCGATCCGATATCGAACGGCATCCAGCGGTCGCGCAGGACCATCGTGAGCCACGTGATCTTGGCACGCCAGTTGAACCAATCGCCGGTTTCGCCGCTCACCCCGCCGCCGCTGCGCCACATTATCATGAGGAGCATCGGCAGCGCGAGCGGCAGACAGTGCAGCCCGGCACGAACCCATGCCATTGCCCAGCGTTTTGCGCCTGCAGCCGTGGGTTTGCCGATCCGAAGTCCGTTTTCCGCCCTTACCCGGTCATGTTCGCGGACCATTTCGGCAGAAAAGGCGAGCACGCCCAACACGCCCCAGCCAAAGGTGTGGCAGATCCACAAGGCGCAGGATAACGGCACAAAAATCGCCGCGCGCAGCCGGAATTTTCCCAGTCGCGCCAGCCGCAGCCACAGCGCGAATGCCGGCAGCGCCAGCGCCATCGACAGCATGAAATTGACGAAACCGAATTGCAGCGGAAAGCAATAAGCCAGCGGCAGCGCGAACAACGCGGTCGCCGGAATCTTCCCATGGACTTCGCGCGCGATCCACAGCAGTCCGATCACGATCAACGGTGGGATCGACAGCACGACCAGCTTGACGGTCAGTTCGAGTCCCAGAATTGGCCCGAAAATTTCGACCAGCAAATCGACGCCCAAATTGCCGATAAGCTGCCAGTTGAAGTTATACCAATCGGTCAGCCACTTGTAATTGTAGAGGTCAAGCTGGACGCGATAGCGCCCCATATGGCCGGGCAAATCGACCAGCGGCGGAATGTCCGGCCACAATAACGGCACCATCGCCAACAACGCCATCGCGATGACGAACTTGCGCGTCTGCCACCATTGGAGAGTGTCGTCGGGCCCCTGCATCGACCCGCTTTAGGGCCGGGGAGCGCTTGGCGACAAGCCGACCACCGCGAAAATTCGTCCGCCGGTAGCGACGTGCGCGACTTCACGCAGCCAGGTCGTATGCGCGCCGCGATTGAGCGTCGTCGAAAACGGGGCCGACAGGCCGGGAAAGCCGTCGCAAGCGACGACGTAGGTTACCCGCCACCGGGTGGCGATGGCCCGCGCCTGATCGGGGCTCCCGCGATAAAAAGCATACATGGCAAGATCGCCCGCTCCGTCGCGGTGGTAGGCGCCGGCGATCAGCCGCTGCCCGGTCAGCGCGATCGCCGCGCCGCCGGTGTCGATCGGCGCCATCACCGTGCCGCTGGGCAATTGCCCCAGCGCGGCGATCAGATCGGGCGCGGTGCAACTGGCGCCGGACGGCTCTGGGGCTGGCGGCGCAAAGGCTTGCGCGGCGATCGGGTAGAGCATCCCCGCCGAGGCGATCCATGCACCCGCCAGCGGAACGGCACCGGCCCGGCGCGCAGACACGATCAGGGCGCCAAGCGCGGGCGCGGCAAGGATCGCTCCGGCATAGGCGCCGCGGACTTGCATCACGGTCACCGCCAGCGCAGCCAGTTGCAACGCGAACAGCACCAGCCAGCCGCGCTCGCGCGTGCGCCATAGCTGCCACCCGGTCGCGCCGATCCCCACGACCGCTAGCCCCGCATAGCCGATCGCCACCGCGAGCGGCGCCGCGAACAACGGCTGCGCCTCGCCAACGCGGACCAGCCAGAGTTTCTGGAGCAGCGGATCGACCCCGCCATAGGGCGACAGGCATTGCGGCGCACTCATCCCCAGCCCGGCGGCGAACGCGAACCCGCTGGCCAGCGCGAATGCCAGCCGCACCCTCGCGGACGAATCCCACCCCGCCAGCGCCAGCCCGATCGGCGCGAACGACGCGACCATCACGGCACGCGCCGAAATCGCAGTGAAGCCATCGCACGCAGCATAGTCCCAGGCGAGCGAGCGAAACACGATCCCCGACGCGATGGTCACCGCGCACAGCGCGATGCCGAACCCCATCAGGCGGTCGCGACCGCCCCAGCCGCCGAACACCCAGTCGATCACCATCACCGCCGCCGCGATGCCGAGCAACGGCACGGTCTCCATGCCCACGACGATGCTCAGGCTCATCGCCACGCCGGCGATCAGCCCGGCCATCATCGATCCCCGCCCGATCAGCATCAGCGTGGTAATCAGTGCGAGCACGATCTGGAGGTTGTGATGGTCGATCCGGCCCGGCAGAAAGAGCGTGCTGGCGGGATAGGCGATGGCGGCGACGATCATTGCCGGGCGGACGATCTCTGCGCCACCGACCGCGCGCGCGATGCGTCCGGTCATCGCAATCGCCGCGGCCAGCAACATTCCCGGCCAGGCTATCACGGCGACGATCTCCGCAGCATGCCGCCCAACCGCGCCCTGCAACGCCCAAATGATTCCAGCGGGCACCAGATCGGCAAGCCGCGACCAGTGCATCGGGACACCGTCGGCGCCAAGGCGATGCTGAGAAAGGTCGGCAAATGCCTGGCCCCCCAGCCAGTCGCGAATCTGCTGCAACCGCATCATGTCGTCGGCGTCGGGCAGCCTGAGCGCCGACAGGTTGCTCCAGTCGCGCCACGACCACGCCGCCGCCAACGCGCACGCCAGCAGTGTCGCGACCAGCGCGTCACTCCACGCGGTGCGGTTGGTTCGTTCCATCGCGCGTGTCTGCCACGCGCGACGTTAAGGCCGGGTTAGGGCCGGTCGCGCCGCCCGAGCAGCCGCAGACGCAACGCGTTGAGCTTGATGAACCCCGCCGCGTCGCGCTGATCGTACGCGCCCTGATCGTCCTCGAACGTCACGACCTTCTCCGAATAGAGCGAGAAAGGCGACTTGCGCCCGACTACGTACACGCCGCCCTTGTACAGCTTGAGTCGGACCGTTCCCGTCACCTTGTCCTGGCTGTGATCGATCGCGGCCTGCAGCATCTCGCGCTCGGGGCTGAACCAGAAGCCGTTATAGACCAGCTCGGCGTAGCGCGGCGCGAGCTCGTCCTTCAGGTGCGCGGCGCCGCGGTCGAGCGTCAGCTGCTCGATCCCGCGATGCGCGAGGTGATAGATCGTGCCGCCCGGGGTCTCGTACATCCCGCGCGATTTCATGCCGACGAAACGGTTCTCGACCAGATCGAGCCGCCCGATGCCATGCAAGCGCCCGAGGTCGTTGAGCTTCGCGAGCAACGTCGCCGGCGACATCCCCTCGCCATTGACCGCGACGCCGTCGCCATGTTCGAAATCGATCGTGATGAATTCGGGCGTGTCGGGCGCATCCTCGGGATTGTTGGTGCGCGAATAGACGTAATCGGGAACTTCCTCCCACGGATCCTCGAGCACCTTGCCTTCGGAACTGGTGTGCAGGATATTCGCGTCGGTCGAGAAGGGCGCTTCGCCGCGCTTGTCCTTGCTCACCGGAATCTGGTGCTGCTCGGCGAACTCGATCAGCTTGGTGCGGCTGGTCAGATCCCATTCGCGCCACGGCGCGATCACCTTGATGTCGGGCGCCAGCGCGTAATAGCCGAGTTCGAAGCGCACCTGATCGTTACCCTTGCCGGTCGCGCCGTGGCTGACCGCGTCGGCATTCACCAGCTTGGCGATCTCGACCTGGCGCTTGGCGATCAGCGGTCGCGCGATCGAGGTGCCGAGCAGATACAGCCCCTCGTACAGCGCGTTGGCACGCATCATCGGGAAGACATAATCGCGGACGAACTCTTCCTTGAGGTCGTCGATGAAGATGTGCTCGGGCTTGACCCCGGCATCTTGCGCCTTCTTGCGCGCCGGCTCGAGCTCTTCGCCCTGCCCCAGATCGGCGGTGAAGGTCACCACTTCGCATTGGTAGGTCTGCTGGAGCCATTTGAGGATGACGCTGGTGTCGAGCCCGCCCGAATAAGCGAGAACGACGCGATTGATGCCGGAGGTGTCTGTCATGCGCGGGGCATTAGGTTCCGGGGGCAGGTTCCGCAAGCGGTGTGATATAGCCTGGGCCAGCCGACTCGGGGGAGAGGATCATGGGCGAGAACAAGACCCAGGCAACGGCAGTCGATCCGGCGACGTATCTCGCCGCGGTCGAGCCCGAACAACGCCGCGCCGATTCGCAAATTGTCTGCGCGATGATGGCAAAGGCGAGCGGTGAACCGGCCACGATGTGGGGACCCTCGATCGTCGGGTTCGGGGTCAATCACTATAAATATGACAGCGGGCGCGAAGGTAGTATCTGCAAGATCGGGCTGTCGCCGCGCAAGGCGGCGCTGACGCTGTACGGCATGGGGATCGAGCGCAACGCCGCGATCGTCGCGCGGCTGGGCAAGCACGACACCGGCAAGGGGTGCCTGTATCTCAGGAAGCTGGCGGACGTGGATTTGGGCGTGCTGGACGAGCTGATCCGGGCGGCCTGGAACGAGGGATAAGCTAATATCCTCCCCGGCACGGGGAGGGGGACCCTGCGAAGCATGGTGGAGGGGGGCGGGCCACGGGCGGTGCGCTCGCGGCCCGCCCCCTCCACCACGCCGCTGCGCGTCGCGGTTCCCCTCCCCGTGCCGGGGAGGATCTTCAAACCTTCCGCGCGATTCGTCTCTCCTCGTCGCTCATATAATCCCGCGTGATCGGCAATGCGTTGCGGTCGCGGGTGAATTGCAGCTGATAATTGACCATGCCCCCATACCTGAAGCTGACGCACGACCCGGCGAGGTAGAAGGTCCACATCCGGAAGAAATTCTCGTCGTACAGCGCGACGATCCGGTCCTTGTTCGCCATCGCGCGGTCGTACCAGGCCTGCAGCGTATAGGCGTAGTGGAGCCGCAACACCTCCACATCGGTCATGTAATAGTGCAGGCCTTCATACCCCTTTGCGATCTCCGACAGCGCCGGGATGTAGCCGCCGGGGAAGATGTATTTGGCGGTGAATTCGTCGGTGACGCCCGGCCCCCCGGCGCGGCCGATCGTGTGGATCAGCATCACCCCGTCGTCGGTCAGCAAGTCGCGGCATTTCCGGAAAAACGTGCGATATTGCGGCGGGCCGACATGTTCGAACATGCCGACCGACACGATCCGGTCGAACGTGCCGGTCTGATGGCGGTAATCGATCAGCTCGAACTTGACGTGATCGCTGACCCCGGCATCGGCGGCACGCTGGTTCGCGGTCTTGATCTGCTCCTCGCTGAGCGTAATCCCGAGCACGTCGACCCCGTAGGTCTCGTGCAGATACAGCGCCATCCCGCCCCAGCCGCAGCCGATGTCGAGCACGCGCATCCCGGGCTTGAGCGCCAGCTTGGCGGCGATATGCGCCTTCTTGTCGATCTGCGCCTGTTCGAGGCTTTCGTCCTCGCCGTGGAGGAAATAGGCGCAACTGTACTGGCGGTCGGTGTCGAGGAAGAGGTCGTACAGCGCGTTGCCGATATCGTAGTGATGCTTGACGTTCTGGCGCGACACCCGCGTCCGGTTGAACTGGTCGATCTTGCGCTTGACCCCGACCACGGCCTTGGCGGCGAGGCTCGGTTCGAGCGCGCCGGTCGCGTCTTCCCAGCGATTGTTCGCGCTGGCCAGCGCGAGCAGGCTCATGATGTCGCCCTGCTCGATCACCAGCCGCCCGGCGATATACGCCTCCGCCACGCCGAGCGCGGGATCGCGAATGATCTTTCCGGGGGCGCTTTTCGTGGTGAAGCGGATCGCCACATCCGGGAAAGCGGGATCGGGCACCCCGAATGTCCGGGTGACGCCACTGGCATAGGTTACCGTGAGGACGCCGCGCTTGAACGCGCGTTCGAGGAACAAGTCGATCAGAGCCATAAAGCGCTGCTATCGCGTGATTACGGCGGCGAAAAGACGTAAAGAACCCTAGATGCCGGCGTACCAGTCGTAATCGACATTATCCTCCCAATAGCCGCCTTTGCCCTTGCCGACCCCCGCCAGGCTGGCGACCGCGTCGATGCGCATGACGTATTTGGCGTGCTTGTAGCCCAGCTGGCGTTCGACCCGGAGCCGGACGGGCGCGCCGTGGCCGACCTCCAGCCGCCGGTCGTTCATCGCCCAGGCCAGGATCGTCTGCGGATGAAACGCGTCGATCAGGTCGATCGATTCGTAATAGGGCTTGCCGCCGTAGAGATCGGCACAGGTGAACACGACGTAGCGCGCGCTCGCGCGGATGCCCGCGGCCTTGAGCACATTGCCCAGCATCGGCCCCTGCCATTTGCCGATCGCACTCCACCCCTCGACGCAATCGTGGCGCGTGATCTGCGCGCGCTGCGGCATCGCCTGAAGGTCGCGCAGGCTGAGCGAGAGGGGGTGATCGACCAGCCCGCCGACCGCCAGCCGCCAGTCGGCGAAATTGCCGGTGGCCAACTGGTTATAACCGGGCGTATTCGGGGCATGCGTCCCGTTGACGCGAAAGCGCGGCGACATCTGGTCGGGGCGGAACTCGCGCGCGAGCGCCCCCCGCTCGGACAGCGCGCGTTGCAGCCCGCGATTCATGTCCTCGCCCGAAAACAGGATTTTGCGGAAGCCGGGCTGGGCGGCGAGCTTGTCGCAGCCCGATAGCAGCAGCCCGGCGCCGAGCGCGCCGCCGGTGACGAGGCCACGTCGCGTGATCAGTGTCATTCGGGCACCTCCGTCTCGCGCTGCGGTTCGATCGGGGGCAGCTTCCACCAGCCGGTGATCATCGACCTGACCTCTTCGATCGGCCCGGCGAGGATGACCAAGGCAAGGTGGACGACGATGAACCCCACCAGCAGGCTGGCGGCGATGAAATGCACCGACCGTGCCGAAGGACGCCCGCCGAACATCGCGGTCAGCCACGGCCACGCCGCGTCCATCCCCGGCGACATCGCCAGACCGGTCAGGATCATCACGGGGATCAGGATGAAGATCGCAGCGACGTAGGCGAGTTTCTGGAGCGTGTTGTACGCCGCAGGGTCGTCGGGATTGTGGAACTCGAACCGCGCGTGCGCCGCCGCGTCGGCGATCAGGTGTTTCGGCGCGATTTCCTTCGCGCGCACCCTCAGGTCGCGCTGGAAATGGCGGTTGATCAGGCTGGCGATCATGAACGCGAGCAACCCGAACCCCAGCACCAGCGCGAAGATCAGATGCCAGCGCCGCGCCAGCGCGAGATTGTAGCTTTGCGGGATCGTCAGCCAGCCGGGAAAGCGCCCGTTACCGCCCCAGATCCAGCTGCCATGGAACCAGGCGTGATCGTAATTGGCGCCGTATTCGCCCCAATAGAGATGCGGGTGCGCGTTGAAGATCATCAACCCGCTGCCGATCATGATGAAGATCGTGATCGCGTTGATCCAGTGCCACAGCCGCGTCGTCAGTCGGTGGCGATAGACCGTTTGCGCGGACGTCGGGGCAGGCTGATCGGGTTCCATTGCCGTTCCTTCGCACCAGCGTGCCATTCGGTTACACCGACGAAACGAATTCGACTATCGCCGCTTATCCATATGCGCGCCAGAAGAATATGAGCGTCGTCGCGCCGGTCACCAGTAACGTCCAGAGCCGAACGACGGATGCCGGGAGCCGCTTGCCGATCACCGCGCCGATCCACCCGCCGACAATCGCCCCGATCAGCATCGGCAAACACGCCCACCATGCCACCATGCCCGCGATGATGAAAATCAGTGCTGCGGCGAGGTTGGCTATTGCCAGCATCAGCGTGCGCGGCGCGAATAAGGCGCGGGGCGAGACGTTCGCGAGCAGTCCGTAGACCGCAGTGGTCATCAGCCCGACGCCGCCCCCGAAATAGCCGCCATAAATCCCGAGCAGGCTCTGCGTGACCAGCAAGCTACGCCGCCCGATCGTCACCCGCGCGTGCAGCCAGTCCGCCGCGCGCCGCCCGAACGCGATCACGACGAACGCGAACAGCAGCAGCCACGGGATGATCACGTCGAACGCATGGCTCGGCGTCAGCACCAGCAGCGCGCTCCCCGCCAGCCCGCCGACAAAGGTGATCACCGCGAGCAGGCGGATATCGACCCCGCCGACCGGCCCCAATTCGTCGCGAAACGCCCAGGCGCTGGTCGCCGCGCCCGGCAGCAGCGCGACGTTGGAACTGGCATTGGCGATATTGGCGGGCAGTCCCAGCGCAATCAATGCGGGCAACGTTGCGAATGTCCCGCCGCCCGCCAACGCGTTCATCGCGCCACCCACTGTTCCTGCGGCCAAAGCGAGGAGAATCTGGAGCGGGTCGATCATTCTGCCCCCTTTGCCGCTGCGGCGCGACTTGTCACGCGGTTGCGTAGCTGTCGTCGCTGATCAGGATGCCATCGCGCGAGACGCGGACATGGCGTCGGCCCGGATGATCGACGCGCTCGATTTTCACTTCGGTCGGCGGGACTGCGCGCGGGGCACATAGCGCGGCCCTGAGCGTCATCTCCTCAACGGCGAACCGCAATGTCACCGGCACGTCCAAACGATTGGCCATCCTCAGGTCGCGGTATGGCCACACCACGGTCGCGTCGAGCCCGAGCGGGGTGAACCGTTCCGCTTCGCTATAGAGATCGCGCGAATGCGGGTGACGCTCGTCCACCGCCAGCCCCGCGCGAAGCAGTAGTTCATAGGCGATGCCACTGACCTGACACAGGCCGCCGCCGACTTCGCCCCCGACCACGCCATCGCGGATCGAACGACCGAGGTCGAATCCGGCGCGCGCCGAGGGTGCCCCGACCAGTGCCCAGAAAGAGAATATCTCGCCCGGCGCGATGACGGCGCCGTCGAGCCGTTCGGCGCCGAGCCGGATATTGGTGAGCTTGCCCTCGACGAACCCGGTAATGCGGATCGGCTGGGAGAGATCGGCGATCCGGAACGAGGAGTGGTCGCCGCTCGCCTTGCCCTGCGCCAGACGACGATAATCGCCGGTTGCCCGATCCCGCCATCCCCGTCGCGCCAGCGCCAGCGCGAGCCGCGGCCGCTCGGGCAGATGGCGGCGAGCGATCCGACGCAGCACATTGATCAAGCCCTGTCCCCCCGGAAGCGACGTGATGCTAACCGGGTCGGGGGCGTACCGCGAGCATTTCCGGATGGCCGGGCCGACGCGTTGACCGCGGCCCTAAACCGGATACATTCATCCGAATGTCAGTGAGTGTATCTCGCAGGACAAACAGGGGAGAGCGATGATGAAACCCGGCATCGAGGGATGCACCGGACCCTCGCGACGGAGCATCGTCGCCGGCGCGGCGATGGGATTGGGCTATGCCGCGATCGCCCCGGCAGCACTGCCGCGCCGCCGCGCGCTCCCCGCCGATTTCCTGTGGGGCACCGCGATCTCGGCGCATCAGAGCGAGGGCAACAACACCAATAGCGACGCGTGGCTGATGGAGAATCTGAAACCCAGCATCTTCAGGGATCGCTCGGGCGACGCGTGCGACAGCTATCATCGCTACGCCGAGGATATCGCGATCGCCGCTGGTCTCGGGTTCAATTGCTACCGGCTCGGGATCGAATGGGCGCGGATCGAGCCCAATGAAGGCCATTTCTCCAACGCCGAGCTCGACCATTATGCCAAGGTGCTGGAGACGTGCCGCGCGCACGGGCTCAAGCCGATCGTGACCTTCAGCCATTTCACCACGCCGCTCTGGTTCGCGATGCGCGGCGGGTTCGAAGTCGCTGATTCGCCCGATTTGTTCGCGCGCTATTGCGGCACGGCGGCCGGGCATCTCGGCGGGCTGATGCATGCGGCGACGACCTTCAACGAAGCCAATATCGGGTTGCTGGTGAAGGTCATGCCGCAACTGGCGGGCGGGCTTGCCGTGGCGAAAGCATCGCTGGCGGTCGCGGCGAAGGCGACCAATTCGCCCAAATTTTCGCGCGTCGCCTATGCCGATCCCGCGGTCGCGACGCCGCTGCTGCAGGAAGCGCATCGCCGCGGCTTCGACGCGATCAAGGCGGCGCGCCCCGCGCTACCGGTCGGCCTGACGCTGACCACGCAGGACATCCAGTCGGTCGGCGCGCCCTCACTGGCCGAAGAATTCCGCCACCGCCTTTACGGCGACTGGGTGGCGGTCGCGCGCAGCCATGCCGATTTTATCGGGGTGCAGACCTATACCCGCATTCTGGTCGATCGGAACGGCGCGGTCGCGCCGCCCAAGGGCACCGAAATGACCGATGCCGGGTACGAATTCTATCCCGCAGCGCTCGCCAACACGATCCGCTGGGCGCACCAGGCGATCGGCAAGCCGATCTACGTCACCGAAAGCGGCATCGCGACCGACGACGATACGCGCCGCATCGCGTTCATCGATCAGGCGCTGGCGGGCGTCCGTGCGTGCATCGACGAGGGTATCCCCGTTCATTCGTATCTCTATTGGTCGCTGCTCGACAATTTCGAATGGGGCGCGGGCTATGCCAAGCATTTCGGGCTGGTCGCGGTCGATCTGAAGACCTTCAAGCGCACGCTCAAGCCCAGCGCGCGGCATCTCGGCGCGATCGCCCGCGCCAACCGGATTTAGCCCAAAGCGGCTAGTTTCTCTTCGGCCTGGCGGTCGAGCTCGGCGCGGCTCTGCTTCTCGCTCGCGGTCTTCAGCTGCCCGCACGCCGCGTCGATGTCGCGGCCGCGCGGGGTGCGCACCGGCGCCGAAATCCCGGCGTCGAAAATGATATTGGAGAAAGCCCGGACGCGCTCGGGCGTCGACGTATCGTACGGCGCGCCGGGCCACGGGTTGAACGGGATCAGATTGACCTTGGCGGGGAGCTTGTACTTGCGCAGCAGCCGGACCAGTTCGTGCGCTTCGGCGTCGCTGTCATTCTTGTCCCTGAGCATGACATACTCGAACGTGATGCGCCGCGCGTTGTTCGCGCCTGGGTAATCGGCGCACGCCTGAAGAAGCTCCTCGATTCCGTATTTGCGGTTGATCGGGACGATCTCGTCGCGGATTTCCTTGGTCACCGCGTGGAGCGAGACCGCGAGGTTGACCCCGATCTCCTCGCCCGCGCGCGCCATCATCGGCACCACGCCCGAGGTGCTGAGCGTGATCCGGCGCTTGCTCAGCGCGAGCCCGTCGCCGTCCATCACCAGCTTCAACGCATCGCGGACATTGTCGAAATTATAGAGCGGCTCGCCCATCCCCATCATCACGATGTTGGTCAGCATCCGCCCCTCCGGGCTGCTCGGCCATTCGCCCAGCGAATCGCGCGCCAGCATGACCTGACCGACGATTTCCGCCGGGGTCAGGTTGCGCACCAGCCGCATCGTGCCGGTGTGGCAGAAGCGGCAATTGAGCGTGCACCCGACCTGGCTCGACACGCACAGGGTTCCCCGGTCGGCGTCGGGGATGAACACCATCTCGTAATCGTTGCCGTCGTCCGAACGCAGCAGCCATTTGCGCGTGCCGTCGGTCGAGACTTGCTGCTCGACGACCTGCGGGCGGCTGATCACGAAGCGCTGTTCGAGCCACGGCTGCATCGTCTTCGAAATGTCGGTCATCAGCGAAAAGTCGGTGACGCCGCGATTGTAGATCCAGTGAAACAGCTGCTTGGCGCGCAATTTGGCCTGTCGCGGCTCGAGCTGCGACGTCTCCAGCGCCATGCGGAGATCGTCCTTCGCCAGCCCGAGCAAATCGATCCGCCCGTCGCTGCGCGGCACGAATGCGCGCGGCACGGGCACGGGGTCGATGTGCCCGGGAATGGGCATAAGAGCTGACGACGCTGGTTGCATGGCCGGGCACATAGGCGAAAAGCGCAGGCTTTTCTAGGCCACGCAGCCCAGCGCCCGCAGCGTCGTCGCCATTGCCTGATCGAGCGGCGTGTGCGGCTCCTCACCGATCACCGCGACCAAAGACGCATTGTCGAGCCGGACCGGATGCTCCCAGAACGGCTGCATCTCGGCCATTTCGCGCATCGTCGGGTTGAACAGCCCGATCAGCGGCAGCAGCGACCACGGCATCCGCCAAGTCTTGAGGCCGGGTTTGCCGGCCGCGCGGCCGATAGCGCGGACGATTTCTCCGCCGTCGGCGTCCCACTCGCCGGCGAAGTGATGGCGCGCGAACCGCGGCAGATCGTCGCTCTTGTCGAGCAATCGCGCAAAGGCTTCTCCGACATCGGGCAGATACGCCCAGGCATGTCCCACCCCCGCTTTGCCGGGCACCATCACGCGCCCGACCGGCTTGCCCGGCGTCACCAGACCCTGGCTCAGCCAGCTGTTCCCCGGGCGAGGTCCGAAAAAGTCACCCGCGCGCAGGATCACCGCCTTCACCCCCGATCGCTCGATTGCGCTCTCCATCCGGACACGGATTGCGCCTTTCCGGGTGGAAGGCTGCTGCGCACTGTCAGGCGCGATCACGGGTGAGGTGCGCGGGTCGTAATTGTAGATCGTCCCCGGCAGCGCGAGCCGCGCGTCGTTCGCCAGCGCAGCGGCGATGCTGTTCTCGAGCATCGGCAGCGCAAGGCTTTCCCAGTTGCGATAGCCCGGCGGGTTCACCGCGTGGACGATCGCATCGGCCCCTTTTGCGGAGGACATCACGGCGTCGCGGTCCATCGCGTCCCCGGTGATCCAGTCGATTCCGTCGCCGGTCCGGGCACTGCGGGTCAGTCCGCGCACCCTCCAGCCATGCGCAATCAACGCCCGCGCCGTCTCGCCACCGACGCCCCCCGTCGCGCCCAATACCAAAGCCGTTTTCGTCACTGTTCGTCTCCTCGTTTACCGAGCAGCGACATGGCGAAGGGGGATCTCCTATAAAATTGTCACAAATGTTCATCCTGCCTATACAAAAGGTATGAGCGACGATTGGGAACGCCACCGCGCCTTTCTCTCCGTGTTGCGCGAGGGCAGCCTGTCGGGTGCGGCGCGGTCGCTGTTGCTGGCGCAACCCACCGTGCGGCGACGGATTGCCGAACTCGAACATCAGCTCGGCATCGCCTTGTTCACCCGCGCGCCCGAGGGACTGGTCCCGACCGACGCGGCGCTGGGACTGCGCCAGCATGCCGAAGCGATGGAGATCGCCTCCGCCGCGTTCGCGCGTGGCGCGACGCAGGGGAGCGACATCGCCGGACTTGTCCGCGTTTCGGCCAGCGACGTGATCGCGGTCGAAGTGCTGCCGCCGATGCTCGCCGATTTGCGCCGCCGCTTTCCGAAGCTGGTCGTCGCGCTGAGCCCGAATAACCGCAGCGAGGATTTGTTGCGCCGCGAGGCCGATATCGCGGTGCGGATGGTACGGCCCGAACAGGGCGCGCTGGTGGCGCGGTATATCGGCGCGATCGAACTCGGGCTGCACGGTCGCGCCGACTTGTTCACCGGGCGGGACCTGCCAACGACCCCGGAAGAGGCGATCGCCTTCGGGCTGATCGGCGTCGAGACCGAGAATGCCGTGCTTCGCGGGATGCGCGCGGCGGGTCTCCCGCTGAACTTCGACGGCTTTGCGTTCCGCTCGGACAGCGATCTTGCCCAGCTTGCGGCGATCCGCGCGGGGCTGGGGGTTGGCTTGTGTCAGGTGCCGCTCGCCCGGCGCGATCCGGCGCTGGTGCGGCTGCTATCCGATGCGATCGGCTATCCGCTCGATACGTGGGTGGTGATGCACGAGGATTTGCGCAGTTCTGCGCCGGTCCGGGCGGTGTTCGATGCTTTGGTGGCTGGCTTGAAACGCTACAACGCTACCTAGCGGGGGCAGGCCAAAGCCGCGGCATCGATCGCGGTTGCCGCGCCGCTGAGCGCGTAAGTGTCGGCAAAGGCCGATCCGTCGCGGCCGAGCGCCTCGATGCTCATGCTGCGCCCGGCGCGCATCGCCGCGACGATCGCGGCGTCGGTGCGGGCGTCGGGCGCCCACGCGTCGCTGACCCCCGCCACCAGCACGAAGCGGCGTTCGCCGATCGACAGCGTGACGCGCGCGGTCGCGGCGCGCGGGTGGCTGAGCCGGACGTGGAGCTGCCCGCGGATATTCTGGCCGGGCCAGGTCGAGACGCTGGCGAAGCCGCCGCGCTGATCGGGATCGACCGGTTGCGCGATCGCGAAGCAGCGGCGCGGGCTGGCGTCGCTGAACGCGCCCCAGCGGCCATAGACGCCGATCGTGTCGCGCGCCGCGGCGGGCGCGGCGACGAGCATCAGCGCGACCGCCATCCACTTCATTCGGGGGCGTGCCCGGTGCCGCGATGCGGCACGCTCTCGACCCCGCTTTGGACCAGCACGACCGACCCTTGTGGCAATCCCGCCGCGATCGGGGCGCCAAGCACCGGATCGACGGGCAGTCCGGTCATCACGCCGCGCATCACGCGACTCGACACGCCGTGCATGATCACCAGCCGGTCACCGTCGTCGGCATCGGTGTCGGCCAGCCAGGACGACACACGCGCGGCGATCGCGGGATAGTCCTCGCCGCCGGGGGCGACTTGCAGATTGCCATCGGCGATGATCCGCTCGCGTCCGTGTTCGGCGATGATGTCGGCATAATAACGCCCGCCCCATGCCCCCATGCCGATCTCGGTCAGTCGCGGATCGGTGCGGACATTATGCCAATCGAGGTCGAGGTGCTCGACGACGATCGCGAGCGTCTGGAGCGCGCGGCCCGTCGGGGATGTCCACAAGGTCAGCTGTGGCTTCGACCCGAGCAATGCGCGCAACGCGGCGCCCAAATGGTCGGCCTGTTGAAACCCGGCGCGCGTCAGCGGGGTGTGCGGGTGGTCGCCCTGCAGCCGCCCGGCGGCGTTGAACACCGTTTCACCATGCCGCGCGATGAAGTCGCGGCCCCTTCGCCCGTTGGTCGCCATCGCCCGGCTTTCAACCGCGTGTGGCGCAAAAGCAACGGATTTCCTTGTTTATCTGAGGTTCATGCAACCTCTGGCCCGCCCACCTATTTGACCTTTCCCGCGCCGCCACCCCCCGGCGACCCGCGGGTAAGTGAGTGAATGGAGTTGATTATGCGCAAGTTTGTTTTCGCCGCCGCCAGTGTTGTTGCGCTGAGCGTCGCCGCCCCCGCCTTCGCCCAGGAAGCCCCCGCCAATCCCGACGAGCCCACGTTCAGCGGCCCCCGCGCCGGGATCATCCTCGGCTATGACCGACTGCAGCCGGGTCAGGTCGCCAATTCGAACATCAACAGCAACAATTCGGCCGATGGCTTGGTTTACGGCGGCGATGTCGGATACGATGTCCGCAGCGGCAACATGGTGTTCGGCGTCGAAGGCGAAGTCACCGGATCGACCAGTAAGGTCAGCGGCAATCCGTCCGCCGCGGGCGCGCTCGGCTATGGCCGCGTCAAGGCTGGCCGCGACCTCTACGCCGGTGCCCGCATCGGTTACCTCGTGACCCCCAGCACTTTGCTCTACGCCAAGGGCGGTTACACCAACCAGCGGCTCGATCTGGTCGCCAGCAACGGCACGACCGAGACCGGCGCGCACTTCAACCTCGACGGCTGGCGTGCCGGTGCGGGCATCGAGCAGGCGATCGGCCGCAACACCTATGCCAAGATCGAATATCGCTATTCGAACTATGGCAAGGCGCGCCTGGAATATCCGAACGGCGCCAACACCAACAATTTCTCGGTGGATACCGACCGCCATCAGGTGGCAGTCGGCGTAGGCTTGCGCTTCTAAGGTTACGCTCCTCGTAAAAGCTGTGAATATCGGGGCTGGAGCGCTTGCTCCGGCCCCTTTTCTCGTTAAGGAAAGGAGACGGCGAATTGCCCCCGGATTCGATACGTCTGGCGGGAAGAGATTGGGCGACGGCCCGGGGGATTTTGAGATGAAGGCCACGATCGAACGCGCAACGCTCCTCAAGGGGCTGAGCCATGTCCAGTCGGTGGTCGAACGCCGCAACACGATCCCGATCCTGTCCAACGTGCTGATCGATGCCGGCGACGGCGTGCTCAAGCTGATGGCGACCGACCTCGATCTGCAGATCAACGAAAGCGTCCCCGCCGATGTCGAACAGCCCGGCGCGACCACCGTCTCCGCGCACACCTTGTTCGACATTGCGCGCAAGCTGCCCGAGGGTAGCCAGGTCAGCCTGAGCGCCGCCGACGGCAAGATGACGATCGTCGCGGGCCGCGCGCGCTTCCAGCTCGGCACGCTGCCGCGCGACGATTTCCCGGTGATCGCCGAAGGCGAACTCCCGGTCAGCTTCGAACTGCCGGCCGAAACGCTCAAGCAGATCATCGACAAGACGCGCTTCGCGATCTCGACCGAAGAAACGCGCTATTACCTCAACGGCATCTTCTGGCACGTGGCGGACGATGGCCAGCCGGTGCTCAAGGCCGCCGCGACCGACGGCCACCGCCTCGCCCGCGTGACGATCCCGCGCCCCGACGGTGCCGAGGGGATGCCCGACATCATCATCCCGCGCAAATGCATCGCCGAACTGCGCAAATTGCTCGACGAGATCGACGGATCGGTCGGCGTGTCGCTGTCGCCCAGCAAGATCCGTTTCGATCTGGGGCAGGCGTTGCTCACCAGCAAGCTGATCGACGGCACCTTCCCCGATTACAGCCGCGTGATCCCGACCGGCAACGACAAGATCCTCAAGATCGACCCCAAGAGCTTCATGGAAGGCGTCGACCGCGTCTCGACGATCGCCACCGAAAAGACCCGCGCGGTCAAGATGGCGCTCGACCGCGACAAGATCACGCTGTCGGTGACCAGCCCCGAAAACGGCACCGCGGCGGAAGAAGTGTCGGGCGATTACACCGCCGCAGGGTTCGAGATCGGGTTCAACAGCCGCTATTTGCTCGACATATTGGGGCAGATCGAGGGCGATTCGGTCGAGGTCCATCTGGCCGACGCCAGCGCGCCGACGCTGATCCGCGAGAACGACAAGGCGCCGGCGCTGTATGTGCTGATGCCGATGCGGGTGTGATTCCGCGCCTAAGTTGACACCAGGTTGACACTATCGGCACCGTTTTTCGGCTTAGCGTTCACAGGGTCGGCGCTTCAGTAGCCCCCCGGCGCTTCCCCGGCGAAGGCCGGGGCCCAGTCGCGATAAAGCTCGTCATTGAGCGGCGCGGGACAATGTGCTGCGCCGATGCTGGGCCCCGGCCTTCGCCGGGGAAGCGAATAGCCGGCGGTCCGGCAACGCGGTTTGCAACGATATCAAAGAGCGATTCGGGAAAGCTGACACGCCAAATCCTACATTTCCAGCCCTTTCCCGCACGTTCTTGACTTATTAGCCCGCATTCCTTACTAACATCAGTGTCAATAAGGAATCACCCCGATGGCTGCGAAACTTCCCCCCTTCCCCGGCACCGACGGACGCCGCGACTGGCGCACCGCGTTCGACGCGATCCGCAAGCTGTTGAACAATGGCGACGACACGACGCAGGTGTTCCGCATCATGCGCGCGCTCAATGCCGGCAACGCGCCGATGAACTATGCGAAGTTCATCGCGACCGAAGAGGGCGGACGGCAGGCGTATGAACGCCGCGAACTGGCGCAGATTTTCTCGCAGCCCGGTTACGCCAAACAATTCGCGCCCGGCACGGTGGGCGCGGCGTACTGCCATTTCCTCGACTCGACCGGCTATTCGGCCGACGGGCTGGCCGAAGTGAGCAAGATCAATCGCGAAGAGGACATGCCGCACCCTTATGCCTGGTTCGGCCGCCGGATCCGCGACACGCACGACATCTGGCACGTCCTGACCGGCTACAAGGCCGACGAAAGCCTGGGCGAAGCAGCGTTGGTTGCGTTTTCCTATGCGCAGGTCGGCGGGCTCGGCTGGGCGTTCATCGGCGGTGCCGCGGCGCTCAAGAGCCTCAAGGCTACCGGCAATCGCTTGTTCGCGAAGGCCGTGTGGGAAGGCTATAAGCGCGGCAAGAAGGCCAAATGGATTTCGGGCGAGGATTACGAAAAGCTCCTCCACGAACCGCTCGACCAGGCGCGCCAGCGGCTCGGCCTGAGCGAACCCGTCGCGTACCTGAAGGCCCAGCGCGAACTGGGCGCGCTGGCGTCGTACCTCAGCATGCCCAAGCCCGAGGCCGCTCCAGCGCCCGAGAAGCTCGCGGCGTAAGTCTCGTCGTCACCCCGGCCTTGAGCCGGGGTCCCGCTTCTTTGGCGGGGGTCGACGAGCGGGACCCCGGATTAAATCCGGGGTGACGAGGGGAGCGCGGCACCGGAGCGCCCTGTTTCGACCAGCGCGAACAAGCTACAGCCTCCCGCAATGCTGTCGCGCCTGATCCTCACCGATTTCCGCAACCATGCCGACGCCGTGCTCTCGCCGGAGCGCGGCTTCGTGGTGCTGACCGGCGACAACGGCGCGGGCAAGACCAACGTGCTCGAGGCGGTGTCGCTACTCGCGCCGGGGCGGGGGCTCCGGCGCGCGGCGTTGAGCGACATGGCACGGCAGGGTGGGAGCGGAGGCTTCGGCGTCGCGGCGCAACTCAAGCCCCTCCCCTTCAGGGGAGGGGTTGGGGGTGGGGCAGTGCCTCAGGCCTCGTCGCCCGTGGATAGCCCCCACCCCAACCCAGCGTCGGGGGGGGGGG
>JAZJYW010000006.1:79638-214610 GCA_040390165.1 Pseudomonadota bacterium
CCCCCCCCCCGACGCTCCTGAAGCGGAGGGGCTAATCGACATCGGCACCGGCACCCAATCATCGGCGCCCGAGCGCCGGATCGTGCGGGTCAACGGCGCGACGCACTCGGCTACCGCGCTGGCCGAATGGCTGACCGTTCTATGGCTCACGCCCGCGATGGACCGACTGTTCGTCGAACCCGCGGGCGAGCGCCGCCGCTTCCTCGACCGGCTGACGCTGGCGCTGCGCCCCGACCACGCCCAGCACAGCAACCGCTACGAAGCCGCGATGCGCGCGCGCAACCGGCTGCTCGGCGAGGACGGCCCGCCGGACGCCGCGTGGCTGACCGCGCTGGAGGCACAGATGGCCGAACATGGCGCGGCGATCGACGAGGGGCGACGCGAGACGGTTGCGGCGCTGTCCGCGCGGCTCGCGGATCAGCCCGCCGGGCCGTTCGCGCGCGCCGGACTGACGCTGGAGGGGTGGAGCGGGGCGGAGACGCTCGCCGCCGATCTGGCGCAGGGCCGCCGCCGCGATGCCGCCGCCGGGCGCACGCTGGTGGGCCCGCACCGCACCGATTTGTCGGTCATACACCTCGACAAGCAGCAACCCGCCGCGCTTTGCTCGACCGGCGAACAGAAAGCGCTGCTGCTCGGGCTCGTTCTGGCGCATGCCGAACTGGTCGCGGAGCGCACCGGTCGTGCCCCGATCCTGCTGCTCGACGAAGTCGCCGCGCACCTCGATCCGCTCCGCCGCGCCGCCTTGTTCGAACGGCTGTCGGCGACCGGGAGTCAGGTCTGGATCACCGGCACCGAAGCCGCGCCGTTCGCGGATATCGGCGCCGCGACGTGGCTGCGGGTCGAGAACGGGCGGATCGCTTAGCCGCACCGTCACAAAACACCCATTTCGCTTCCGTTTTCTGCCCTTCGTCCCTATATGCTGGGCATGGCAGAAGACCCCAATACCAACGATTATGGCGCAGATTCGATCAAGGTCCTGAAAGGGCTGGACGCGGTGCGCAAACGCCCCGGCATGTATATCGGCGATACCGACGACGGATCGGGCCTCCACCACATGGTGTTCGAGGTCTCCGACAACGCGATCGACGAAGCGTTGGCCGGGCATTGCGACCGGATCGACATCGTCCTCAACCCCGACGGATCGGTCAGCGTGACCGATAACGGGCGCGGGATTCCGACCGGAATCCACACCGAAGAAGGCGTATCGGCGGCCGAAGTCATCATGACTCAGCTCCACGCCGGGGGTAAGTTCGAGAATACGTCCGACGACAACGCGTACAAAGTCTCCGGTGGCCTGCACGGCGTCGGCGTGTCGGTGGTCAACGCTTTGAGCGAATGGCTCGACCTGACGATCTGGCGCGACGGCAAGGAGCATTATATGCGCTTTGCCTTTGGCGACGCGGTTTTGCCGCTGAAGGTCGTCGGCGACGCCGCGCCGGGGCAAAAGGGCACGCGCGTGACCTTCCTGCCCAGTCCCGCGACGTTCAAGATCGTCGAATTCGATTTCGAAAAGCTCGAGCACCGCTATCGCGAGCTCGCCTTCCTCAATTCGGGCGTGCGGCTGTTCCTGACCGACGCGCGGCACGAAGAGCCCAAGACCGTCGAATTGTTCTACGAAGGCGGGATCGCCGCGTTCGTGAAGTATCTCGACCGCGCCAAGGCGCCGCTCTTCCCCGAGCCGATCGCGATCAACGGCCAGCGCGACGATATCGGGATCGACGTCGCGCTCGAATGGAACGACTCGTACTATGAAAACGTGCTGTGCTTCACCAACAACATCCCGCAGCGCGACGGCGGCACGCATCTCGCGGCATTCCGTTCGGCGCTGACGCGCACGCTCAACAACTACGCCGAGAAATCGGGGATCCTGAAGAAGGAAAAGATCGCGCTGACCGGCGACGATATGCGCGAAGGACTGACCGCGATCGTTTCGGTCAAATTACCCGATCCCAAATTCAGCTCGCAGACCAAGGACAAGCTCGTCTCGTCCGAGGTGCGCCAGCCGCTCGAAAGCCTGCTCGCCGACAAGATGAGCGACTGGCTCGAAGAGAACCCGCAGAACGCGCGGCAGATCGTCGCCAAGATCATCGACGCCGCCGCCGCGCGCGAAGCCGCGCGCAAGGCGCGCGAAGCGAGCCGCAAGTCGGTGCTCGGGATCGCGTCGCTGCCGGGCAAGCTCGCCGATTGTCAGGAACGCGATCCGGCCAAGTCCGAGCTGTTCCTGGTCGAGGGTGACTCGGCCGGCGGGTCGGCCAAGCAGGGCCGCGACCGGCATTATCAGGCGATCCTCCCCTTGCGGGGCAAGATCCTCAACGTCGAACGCGCGCGTTTCGATCGCATGCTCGGCAGCCGAGAGATCGGCACGCTGATCCAGGCGATGGGCACGGGGATCGGGCGCGACGACTTCAACCTCGAGAAACTGCGCTACCACAAGATCGTCATCATGACCGACGCAGACGTCGACGGCGCGCATATCCGCACGCTGTTGCTGACCTTCTTCTACCGCCAGATGCCCGAAATCATCACCGCCGGGCACCTCTTCATCGCGCAGCCGCCTTTGTACAAGGCGGCGAAGGGCCGGTCCGAAGTCTATCTGAAGGACGATGCCGCGCTCGATCAATATCTGGTCGACGGCGGAGTCGGCGGGACGGTGCTCGACGCGCCCACGGGTCAGCGCAGCGGCGAGGATCTGCGCACCTTGGTCGATCACGCGCGGCGCATGCGCACGCTGATGCGCTACGTGCCGCGGCGGTACGACCCGATGATCATCGAATCGCTGGCTTTGGGCGGCGGGCTCAACCCCAACGCCTCGCGCGACGAGCACATCCACTCGTTGACCAGCGTGGTCACGCGGCTCGATGCGGCGGACAAGGATGCGCGCTGGTCGGCGCGCGTCGCCGAAGATGGCGGCTATCATTTCGAGCGGCTGTGGCGCGGCGTGACCGACCACCACATCGTCGAAGCCGCGTTCCTCGCTTCCGCTGAGGCGCGCAAACTCCATGCGCTCGCCGAAGAGCAGGCCGAGGCCTATCTCTTCCCCGCCAAACTGGTGTCGTCCAAGTCGGTCGCCGCCGCCGAACTGGCCGAGGAGGAAGCCGCCGAGGACAATGACGAGCCCGTCGTGGTCGGCAAGGGCGAGGCGTTGGTGTCGCGCCCCAGCCAGCTGCTCGACGCGATCCTCGCCGCCGGGCGCAAGGGCCTGTCGATCCAGCGCTACAAGGGGTTGGGCGAGATGAACGCCGAGCAATTGTGGGAAACCACGCTCGACCCGGGCAACCGTTCGATGCTGCGCGTCGCGGTCGATCAGGCCGATGTCGCCGACGAGATTTTCACGCGATTGATGGGCGACGTGGTCGAACCGCGCCGCGAATTCATCCAGGAGAATGCGCTGAGCGTCGCCAATCTGGACGTGTAGCGATAACGACGCATCGCCGGACTAAACCGGCGGGCGGGACATAGGGAGAAAGTCGATGCGCCTAGGTTTTGCTCTGGCGGCGTCAGCCGCGTTCGCGTTGCCCGTGGCGGTGATCGCGAAGGATACGACGTCCCCCGTCATCGCCAAGGCGCTGGCCGATCCCGCGCGCGCCGATCAGGCCAAGGACGATGCGCGGCGTCAGGCGGCGGCGTTGGTCGCGTTTTCGGGGCTCAAACCCGGCCAGACCGTCGTCGATTTCCTGCCCGGTGCCGGATATTGGACGCGAATCTTCACCGGCGTGGTCGGGCCCAAGGGCCATGTCTACGCGATCTGGCCGGCTGCCGCGGCCGGAAATGCCGCCAAGACGCTTCCCGTGCTCCAGGCGCTGGGCCTCGCCAACGTCACCGCCGCGGTCGATCCCGCGTTGATCACCGTCCCCGCGCCGGTCGATCTGGTCTGGACGGTGGAGAACTACCACGACATTCCTAACAAGGGCATCGGCGAAGCCGGTCTCACCGCGTTCAACGCGGCGGTGTTCAAGGCATTGAAGCCGGGCGGGACCTATGTCGTTGTCGACCACGTCGCGCCCGCCGGCAGCGGGCTGGCCGATACCAATACGCTGCACCGCATCGACCCGGCGATCGTCAAGAAGCAAGTGCTCGCCGCCGGCTTTACATGGGTCGGCGAGTCGAAAGCATTGACCAATCCCAAGGACGATCACACGCTCAAGGTCTTCGACCCCGCGATCCGCGGCTTTACCGACCAGTTCATCTACAAGTTCAGGAAACCGCTCAAATGAAGTTTCGCGCGCTTCTGCCGCTGGTCCTGCTCGCCGCCGCGACCGCGCCAACGCTGCCGTCGTATATTGCCCGCGCCGCCGCCGACCCGGCGCGCGCGGCCGATGTCGCGATCGATGCGCGCCGCCACGGCCCCGAAATCCTCGCCTTTGCCGGGGTCAGGCCCGGCGCGAAGGTGCTCGATCTGATCCCCGGCGGTGGATATTGGACCCGGCTGTTTTCGAAGATCGTGGGCCCCCGGGGGCATGTCTACGGCATCTGGCCCGCACCCTATGCGCTCGAAGATGCCAAGAGCGTCGAACGCTATGACATGCTCGCCGCAAACCCTGCATTCGGCAATATCACCGCCTCGACCCAGCCCGCGACCGAGCTCACGCTGCCGGTCAAGGTCGACCTGGTCTTTACCGCGCAGAATTACCACGACTATCCCGACAAGTTCATGGGTCCGGTCGATCCGGCCGATCTCAACAAGGCGGTGTTCAAGGCGCTCAAGCGCGGGGGCATCTATCTGATCGTGGACCACGCCGCCGCGCCCGGATCGGGGATGCGCGATACCGACACGCTCCACCGCATCGACGCGGCGATCGTCAAAGCGCAAGTGTTGGCGGCGGGGTTCACATTCGTCGGAGAATCGACCTTGCTCGCCAACCCGGCGGACGATCACACGTTGCTGGTGTTCAACGACGCGATCCGCGGCAAGACCGACCAGTTCATTTATAAGTTCCGCAAGCCTTAGTTCGATTCGCCCCCGTGTTCCTGCGAAAGCAGGAACCCAGAACCACAAGCGGTCCGTGGTGTAACCCTGGGCTCCCGCTTCCGCAGGAGCACTGGCACATTATCCGCGCTCGTCCTTCAGCGGCCGGCTGAGCAGCGCGGCGATCACCTCTTCGATCGGCCGCCCCTCGAGCAACGCGCAGACCGCGTCGCACACCGGCATGTCGACCCCGGCCTCGGCGGCAGCGTCGCGCAGCACCGGCGCGGTGAACGCGCCCTCCGCCACGGTTCGCCGGTCGGACAGCAGATCGTCGGTCGATCGGCCCTCGCCCAACCCCACGCCGAGCGAGAAATTGCGCGACGAGGTCGACGAACAGGTCAGCACGAGGTCGCCCAACCCCGACAGCCCGGCCATCGTCTCCGCCCGCGCGCCGCGCGCCAGCCCGAACCGGGTCATTTCGGCAAAGCCGCGCGCGATCAGCGCCGCGCGGGCATTCTGGCCCAATTGCGCGCCCTCGACCACGCCGCAGCCGATCGCCAGCACGTTCTTGACCGCACCGCCGATCTCCGCGCCGATCACGTCGTCGCTGGCATAGGGCCGGAAGGTCGCCGACGCGATCCGGTCGGCCAGCGCGGCGCCGAGATCGGCATCTTCGCACGCCAGCGTGACCGCGGTCGGCAATCCCGCCGCGACCTCATGCGCGAAGGTCGGGCCCGACAGCACCGCGAGCGGCGCGTTCGGCTGAACCGCGCGCGCGACCTCGCCGATCAGCATCCTGGTCCCCGCTTCGATCCCCTTGGCGCACAGCACCAGCGGCGTTGAACCGAAGTCGGTCGAGCCGAGCACCGCGCGGACATGCTGCGCCGGCGTCACCACCAGCACCGCATCCATACCGCGCAAATCGTCGATATCGTCGGTCGCGCGGATCGAGCGCGACAGCGGCACGCTCGACAGGAACAGGTCATTGACGTGGTGCGCGTTGATCGAGGCGACGACCTCGGCCTCGCGCGCCCATAGCAGCACCGGCTGACCGCCCTGCGCCGCCACCTGCGCCAGTGCGGTACCCCACGCCCCGCCGCCGATCACCCCGATCTTCATGCCTTCACCCCCGCGCCGCGCACCTTGTCGGCGTGCGGGTCGAGCGGCCAGCGCGGGCGCGCTTCGATGTCGAGCGGGTCGGTCAGCCCCAAGGCGAAGCGTTCCGCCCCGGCCCAGGCGATCATCGCGGCGTTGTCGGTGCACAGCCATTGCGGGGGCACGCTGAACGGTAATTTGTAGTCGCCCGCCAGCGCTTCGAGCGCAGCGCGCACCGCGCCGTTGGCGGCGACGCCACCCGCCACGACCAAAGCGGTCGCGTCGGTATCGCCGAGCTGGCGCCGCGTGCGGTCGATCAGGCAGTCGACCGCGGCTTGCTGGAAGCTCGCGGCGATATCCTCGACCCGCCACTTACCCGTGTCGTGCGCGCGCAGCACCGCGCTTTTCAGCCCGGCGAACGAGAAATGCGGCTCGGGCGATCCCAGCAAGGGCCGCGGCAAGGGCACGATCGCTTCGCCCAGCGCCGCCGCGCGTTCGACTGCGGGTCCGCCGGGAAAGCCGAGTCCCAAGATCTTCGCGGTCTTGTCGAACGCTTCGCCAGCCGCATCATCGATCGTCGTCGCCAGCCGGCGATAACGTCCGACGCCCTGCACCAGCAGCAACTGGCAATGCCCGCCCGAGACGAGCAGCAGCAGATAGGGGAATTCCAGATCGGGATCGGCGAGCCTGGGGCTGAGCGCGTGTCCCTCGAGGTGATTGACCGCGATCAGCGGCTTGCCCGCCGCGTGCGCCAGCGCCTTGCCCGTGACCAGCCCCACCATGACGCCACCGATGAGGCCCGGGCCTGCGGTCGCCGCTACGGCATCCACATCGGCAAGCGTCACACCCGCCTCCTCCAGCGCCGCGGCGATCAGGGGTTCGAGCATTTCGACATGCGCGCGCGCCGCGATTTCGGGCACGACGCCGCCAAACGGGCGATGCGCCGCCTCCTGCCCCGCGAGCTTGTGCGATAAAATCCGCCGGTCGCTGGTGACCAACGCCGCGGCGGTTTCGTCGCACGAGGATTCGAGGCCGAGGATAAGCATGGTCTTCCCTCTACGCCGCTCGCCCGGTAGCACAAGCCATGCCCCCTATCCGTCTCGGTACCCGCGGTTCGCCGCTCGCCCTCGTCCAGGCCAATTTCGTCAAGGATCTGCTCTTCGCGGCGCACGGCGTGACGAGCGAGATCGTCGTGATCCGCACCACCGGCGACCGCGTGCAGGACCGCGCGCTGGCCGAGATTGGCGGCAAGGCGCTGTGGACCAAGGAACTCGATCGCGCATTGCTGGGCGGCGAGATCGACATCGCGGTGCATTCGATGAAGGATGTCGAGACGATCCGCCCCGCCGCCATCGCGATCGCCGCGATGCTGACACGCGCCGATGTGCGCGACCGGCTGGTGGGCGCTGACAGTCTGGCGGCGATTCGCGCGAACGGCGTGGTCGGCACCAGTAGCCCGCGCCGCCGCGCGCAGGTGTTGCGCGCACGACCCGACGTGTCGGTGGTGCTGTTTCGGGGCAATGTCGATACGCGGCTGGCCAAGCTGGCGGCGGGCGAAGCCGATGCGACATTGCTGGCCGCCGCCGGGCTCGACCGGCTGGGACGCAGCGACATCGGCGTCGCGGTCGCGCTCAGCGAGATGCTGCCAGCGCCCGCGCAAGGCGCGGTCGGCATCGAATGCCGCGCCGATGACGCCAAGACGCTCGACCTGCTCGCCGCGATCGATCACGCCGCGACCAGCCGCGCGGTGCGGTGCGAACGCGCGCTGCTCGCCGCGCTCGACGCGACGTGCCACTCGCCCGTTGCCGCGCTGGCGACGATCGCGGGTAAGTCGATCACGCTGCGCGCCGAACTTTTTTCGGAGGACGGCGCCGAGCATGTCGCGGGCGATGTCAGCGGGACCGATGGCGCGGCACTGGCGCGCGATCTGGCGAGCGCGCTGCTCGAACGCGCACCTGCGGCGGTCCGCTCAGGGTTTGGCGGATGACCCGCGCGGTCGCGGTGCTGCGCCCGGAACCGGGCAATGCGGCGACCGCCGGGCGACTGGAGGCGATCGGGGTGAGCGCGATCCGCTTGCCGCTGTTCGCGGTGCGGCCGCTCGACTGGTCCGTTCCCGATCCCGCGCGGTTCGACGCCTTGGTCCTGACCAGCGCCAATGCGGCGCGGCTGGGCGGCCCCGGACTGGCGCGGCTGGCGGCGCTCCCGGCCTATGTCGTGGGCGAAGCGACCGCGCTGGCCGCGCGGGCGGCCGGTCTCACCGTGGCGATGACCGGCGATAGCGACGGCGCGGCGCTCGTCGCGGCGGCGGCGGACGTCAAGCGCGGTCTGTTATTGTCGGGGCGCGAGCGCATGCTCGACGCGGGCGGGATCATCGCCGAAGCGATCGCGGTCTACGCCAGCGACATGCTCCCGGTCGCCGATGCCGATGTGAACGCGCTGACCGACGCCGTCGTGCTGCTTCACTCAGCCCGCGCGGCGCGGCGCCTGAGCGACTTGATCGATCCCGCGCGGCGACGGACGATCCGCGTTGCCGCGCTCAGCCCCGCCATCGCCAGCGCCGCCGGATCCGGTTGGGAAAGCCTACAGCCCGCCCGCACGCCGACCGACGACGCGCTGCTCGCGCTGGCCCGCCAGCTGGCCGATTGACCGCGCCGGAGCCGCAGCGGATAAGAGCGGCCATGACAGAGGCCGCACCGACTGCCCCCAATACCCGCCGGACGATGGCGCTGACTGCGGGAATCGCGCTCGCCGCGTTCCTGATCGGATCGGTGCTCGCGGTCTGGGCGATCAACCATTTCCGCGATGCGACGCCCGCGGCCCAACCCAAACCGATCACCGTAGCGACCGTCGCGCCGCAGCCGGTGATCATCGCCGCTCCGGTCAGTGCCGATCCCGCCTCGTTGGCGGCGCGGCAGGAAATGCTGTCCGCCCAACTCGCCGCACTGGAGCAACGTACGTCGGCTGTCACCGGGGAAGCCGCCAGCGCCTATGGCAATGCCACGCGCGCCGAAGCGTTGCTGGTCGCGTTCGCCGCGCGCCGCGCGCTCGATCGCGGGCTGGGGCTGGGCTATCTCGAACAGCAGCTCAAGGACCGATTCGGCGCGACCCAGCCCAATGAGGTCGCAACGATCATCAAGGGCGCGCGCAGCCCGGTCACGACCGAGGATCTGCGGCTCGGGCTCGATCAGATCGGCACGCAGCTGGCGATGGGGCCGGCGGGCGATGGCTGGGGCGGCGCGTTCGTCCGCATGCTCGGCAGTCTGGTGGTGATTCATCCGAGGAACACGCCCTCCCCGGTCCCCGGCGAGCGGCTGGCGCGCGTCCGGCGCTTGCTCGCGCAAGGACAAGTCGAAGCCGCGGTCGAGGAAGTGAACCGGCTGCCCGGCGCGACGCAGGCGACCGGCTGGATGACCGGGGCGAAGCAATATGTCGAACTGCGCAAAGCGCTCGACGCGCTCGAATCCGCAGCGCTTCAGGGCCGGGTCGCCAACCCCGCGCCTGCTAAACCCTAGGGTCTGAACTCCCTTAGACCCTAAACCCGCGCGATCAGTGCCTGTGCGGCGGCGGGTGCGCGGACCTTGGCGCCGCTGATCATGAAGATGAAGGTATCGCGCGGCTGTTTCGGTGCGGGGTCGCCGAAATAGGGCAGCCCGTCGGGCGAATCGCCCGCTGCCCACGCCTTCGCCACGTCGGCCCAGCGATCGAGCGCCGCCGGCGAATAGCCCGTCGGCTCCTGCTCGACGGTATTTTCCAGCCGGGCATAGACGAAATCGCCGGTCACATCGGCGATCGCGGGATAATCGGGCGAATCGGCATAGACGATCGTCACCCCGGCGGCGCGGCACAGATCGACGAATTCGGGGACGTGAAAGCTGTCGTGGCGGACCTGCACCGCGTGGCGCAGTCGCACGCCGTCCTGCGCGGGCGGGAGCAATTTCAGGAACGCGCCGAAATCGCCGGACTCGAACTTCTTGGTCGCCATGAACTGCCACAGGATCGGCCCGAGCTTGGGCCCGAGCTCGACGATTCCCTGGCCGACAAAGCGCTGAACCGATTCGCCGGCATCGGCCAGCACCTTGCGGTTGGTGCAGAATCGCGAGGCTTTGAGCGTGAAGACGAAGTCGTCTGGCACGACTTCGGCCCAGCCCGCGAAGGTGGCGGGCTTGAACCCCGAATAATAGGTACCATTGACCTCGATCGCGGTCAGCGCGCGGCTGGCAAACTCCAACTCGCGCTTTTGCGGCCATTTGTCCGGGAAGAAGGTTCCCCGCCACGGCTCATAGGTCCAGCCGCCAATGCCGATTCGTATCGCTGTCATACAAGCACGATAGCGCGGGACGCCCCCGCGACGATAGCACCTACGCCGCTTGAAACCCCCGTGTTGCTGGTGCAAACCCCGACTCGGTGTTGTGGGGGCGCCGGGCATCGACCATGCCGACACGCGCCCGGGACAAACAAGCAGAGTGGAGCAGGCGTGTTGCGTTTCATCACATCAAGAACGGTGCCGGTTCTCGTCGCGGTGTCGGCAATGCTTCAGGCGGGTGTCGCGCATGCGCAAGATACGCTCGCCGACCCGGCCGGGTCGGGCGTGCTGGTCTCCGCGGTGCGCTGGTTGCAAGGGACGTTGCTCGGCACGGTCGCCACGGTGGTCGCGATCATCGCGGTCGCCTCGGTCGGGTTCCTGATGCTGACCGGGCGGATCAACTGGCGCTACGGCGCGACGGTGATCATCGGCTGCTTCATCCTGTTCGGCGCGGGATCGATCGTCGCGGGGATTCAATCCAGCGCCGGGCTCGGCAACTAAGCTGTGGCGGCGGGGCTCGATCGCGAACCGTTGTTCGTCGCGCTGACACGACCGCAGATGTTCGCCGGCGTGACGTACACCTTTTTCGTCATCAACGGCGTGATCGCGACCGAATTGTTCCTGATCTTTCATTCGGTCTGGGTGCTGCTGGTCGCGGTGGTGATCCATGCGATCGGGATGGTGCTGTGCGTGCGTGAGCCGCGGATCTTCGACTTGTGGCTGACCAAAGCCAGCCGTTGCCCGCGCGTGCGCAATTATTCGATCTGGCGATGCAACTCCTACCGCCCCTGAGCACCGATCCGAAGGCGGTCGCAAAAGAGAAAGCAGCGGGGGCTCATCTGCCCTATGCGCGTCACGTCGACGACCATACGATCGAGACGCGCGACGGCTTGCTGATCCAGGTGATCCAGCTCCGCGGATTGCTGTTCGAAACCGCCGACACCGACGAGATCAATTACCGCAAGTCGCTGCGCGACGCGATGCTGCAAGCGATCGGATCGTCGCGCTTCGCGATCTATCATCACGTCATCCGGCGCCAGACCGATGTCGAGCTGAGCGACAAATTCCCCGACGATTTCTCGACCCAGCTCGATGCCGCGTGGCGCGCGCGGCTGGCGAGCCGCAAGCTCTACGTCAACGATTTGTTCCTGACCCTGGTGCGCCGCCCGATGCAGGGCCGCGTCGGGTTCGCCGATCGCGTGCGCGGCTGGTTCGGCGCGGCGGGCGAGGACCGGTCGGTGACGATCGCGCACGAACTGCACCAATTGAACACCGCGCGCGACGCCGTGCTCGCGCAACTGGGCAGCTATGACCCGCGGCTGCTCGGCGTCTATGAAACCAAAGCCGGGGTCTGTTCCGAACCGCTCGAATTCCTCTCGGCCTTGTACAATGCCGAAATGCGCCCGGTGCTGATGCCGATGCAGGATGCCGGGGCGTACATTCCGTATCGCCGGGTCAGCTTCGGCGAGGAAACGGTCGAACTGGGCGCGGCGGGGCATACCGAGCGCAGTTTCGTGGGCATGGTCTCGATCAAGGATTATCCCGCGCAGACCGCGCCGGGGATGTTCGACGAATTGCTGCGATTGCCGTTCGAACTGACCGTCTCGCAAAGCTTCGGCTTCGTCGACCGGCAGGCGGCGCTCGGCAAGATGAACCTCGCGCTACGTCGAATGCGGTCGGCCGAGGACGAGGCGGTCAGCCTTCGCGCCGAGCTGTCGAACGCCAAGGACGATGTCGCTGCCGGGCGCGCCGGGTTCGGCGAGCATCACATGACCGTCGCGGTGCACGGGCAGACTTTGGCCGAAGTCGATGCCGGGGTCGCCGAGGTGCAGGCGACGCTCGCCGATCTGGGGATCATCGCGGTGCGCGAGGATTTCGCGCTCGAACCTGCCTTCTGGGCGCAGTTCCCCGGCAATTTCAAATATATCGCGCGGCGCGGGCTGATCTCGACCGGCAATTTCGCAGGCCTCGCCAGCAGCCACAATTTCGCGCTCGGCACGCCCGAGGGCAACCATTGGGGGCAGGCGGTCAGCCTGCTCGAAACCACCGCCGCGGGCCCCTATTATTTCAACTTCCACCAGGGCGATCTGGGCAATTTCACCGTCATCGGCCCGTCGGGGTCGGGCAAGACCGTGGTGCTCAACTTCCTGCTGGCACAGGCGCGCAAATTCCATCCGCGGATCATCTTTTTCGACAAGGATCGCGGCGCCGAACTGTTCATCCGCGCGATCGGCGGGCGCTACGACGTGCTGCGGCCCGATACGCCGGCGGGACTCAACCCGCTTCAGCTCGAGGACAATGCCGCTAACCGCCAGTTCCTGATCGACTGGATCGCGCAGCTGGCGGGGGGCGCCGATATCGACGAGATCGCACGGATCAAGGACGCGATCGACGCCAATTACGACCAACCGCCCGAACATCGCCGGTTGCGCCATCTGGCCGAACTGTTCCGCGGCGGCGCGCGCCCGACCTCGGTCGACCTCTATTCGCGGCTGCGCGCGTGGTGGGGCGACGGCGAGCGCGCCTGGCTGTTCGACAACGAGCACGACCTGACCGATTTGTCAGCCGATTCGGTCGGGTTCGACATGACCCAGATCCTCGACGATCCGGCGGTGCGCACCCCCGCCATGATGTACCTGTTCCACCGCGTCGAGGAACGGCTGAACGGCGACGCCGCGATCATCGTCGTCGATGAAGGGTGGAAGGCGCTCGACGACGACGTGTTCGTGCGCCGGATCAAGGATTGGGAAAAGACGATCCGTAAACGCAACGGGATCGTCGGCTTCGCCACGCAAAGCGCGCAGGACGCGCTGGAAAGCCGCATCGCCAGTGCGATCATCGAACAGGCCGCGACGCAGATCTTCATGACCAACCCCAAAGCGCGCGAAGCCGATTATGTCGACGGGTTCGGCCTCACCCTCCACGAATATGAGATCGTGCGGTCGCTTCCCGACGACGCGCATTGTTTTCTGATCAAGCACGGCAACGAAAGCGTCGTGGTGCGGCTCAACCTGACCGGCGAGCGCGACATCCTGACGATCCTGTCGGGGCGCGAGCGCACGGTGCGGCTGCTCGACGAGATTCGCAGCGAGAGCGGCGACAATCCCGCCGACTGGATCCCCCAATTGCTGGAGCGTGCGTGATGCAGGTCGCGTGCCCCGCCATCAACGACACGCAATTCCTGTCGAGCGTGCTGGGGCATATCGATTGCCAGGCACAGACATTGGGCGCGGCGGGGTTCGCCTCGCTCACCATGCCGGGATCGGCCGGCGCGCTGTTGCTGACCGGGGCGTTCACGATCTTCGTCGGATTGATCGGATACCGGCTGGTGCTGGGCGAGACGCCGACGATGCGCGATTGGGTGATCGCCGCGATCAAGGTTGGCGCGGTGCTGGCGTTCGCGACCAGCTGGCCGGCGTTTCGCACGCTCGCCTATGACGTCGCCCTCAAGGGCCCGGCGGAAGTAGCCGGGAGCATCGGCGGCGCGGCGCAGCTGCCCGGCGCGGGCGGCGGGTTGGTGATGCGGTTGCAGCTGGTCGACTACCAACTGACCGAACTCAATCTGATCGGCACCGGTAAGCCGCCCAATAGCGATGTGGTGGCCGGCCCGACTGCCCCGCTGACGCCGCAACAGCAACTGGAGGAACAGCGTCGTCTGCAGAATCTGGCCGCGCGCCCGCGCTGGGATCCGGCGCGCGACGCGACGTTGCTGGGCAGCGCGCGCACGCTCTATCTGTCGGGAACGATCGCGGCGTTCGCCAGCGTCCGGCTGATCGCCGGGCTGTTGCTCGCGCTGGGACCGTTATTCGGGATATTCCTGCTGTTCGACGCGACGCGCGGCCTGTTCGAAGGCTGGGTGCGCGGGCTGACCGGGGCAGCGCTGGGGGCGCTGGCGACGGCGATAATATTGGGGGTCGAGCTGGCGTTGCTCGAACCGTGGCTGGCCGCCGTGATCGAGTTGCGCCATCAGGAGGTCGCAACACCGGCGGTGCCGATCGAATTGCTGGTCATTTCGCTGGTGTTCGGGCTGACCTTGCTCGCCGCGCTGGGCGCCGTGGCCAAGGTCGCGGCGGGGTTCCACTTCCCGCCCGTCTGGCGGCAGGCCCCGCAGCGCATCGCCGAAGCACTGGGCGCGCGCGTTCCCGCGCTGGCGGGCGCGCCATCGGGGCAGGCCGCGGCCACCGACGACCGCGCGCGCGCATTGGTGATCGCCGATGCGGTCGCCGCGACGCAGCGGCGCGAATCGATCGGGCGTCAGCCCGTGCCGACATCGCTCGGCCGCGCGAGTGCGACGGTGACCACCACCTCAACCCAGATCGCCGTTGCGGGGGCAGTACCGCTCGGCCAAAGCTTCAGGCGGCGGACGCGCGGGCGCGTGTCGGCCGGGGCATCACGGCGGGATAGCAACAGATGAAACAGGCCGCGCGCGAATCGCTCGACGCTTATTACAGCGAAGCGGGCAGCTGGGCCGAGGACCAGCAAGTGGCGTTGCGCGAATCGCGTCGCGTCGCGTGGATCGTCGCCTGGGTCGCCGTAGCAATCGCGCTGTTCGAGGCGCTGGCGTTGGTGTTCCTGATGCCGTTCAAGACCGTGGTCCCCTATACGTTGCTGGTCGACAAGACGACCGGCTATGTCCAGGAACTGAAGCCGATCGACGCGCAGAAGATTGCCCCTGATACCGCGCTCACCCAGTCGTTTCTGGTGCAATATGTGATCGCCCGCGAAAGCTTCGACCGGGCGCAGGTGCAGGCCAATTATGCCAAGGTCGGGCTGTGGTCGACCGGCACCGCCAGGACCGATTACGTGGCGGCGATCCAGTCGTCCAACCCCGCGAGCCCGCTCAACTATCCACCGTCGACAATCATCGATACCCGCGTGAAGAGCGTGTCGCCGCTGGACGGCAATTCGGCGATGGTCCGCTTCGAAACGACCCGGCGCGATGCGGGGGGCCAGCTCCAGCCGCCATTGGCATGGGTTGCGGTGATCAAATACACGTTCTCGGCCGCGCCGATGCGCAGCGAAGATCGCTTCGTCAATCCGCTGGGTTTTCAGGTTACCAGCTATCGCCGCGATCAGGAATCGGCGGGCGCCCCGGCCTATAGCGCACCGCCGGTCGTCGTGCCCCAGCCGCAAGTGATCGCCCCGGGGGCACCGGGCAGCCCGGCTGGTCCCGCGCCGTCGCCGAAGCGCGGCACGGCAACCCCCGAAATGGAACTGTGATCCGGCTGGTTTGCCTCGCTGCGCTGGGCGCCGCCGTGCTGACCCCGGCGGCGATGGCGCAAGTGCGTCCCACGCCGGGGGTCGGCGACCCGCGCATCCAGAGCGTGCTGTACGACCCCGATCAGGTCGTGTTGCTGCAAGTGTCGACCGGCTACCAGCTGACGGTCGAATTCGCCCCCGATGAGCGGATCGAGAATGTCGCGGTGGGGGATAGCGGGGCGTGGCAGATCACCCCCAACAAACGCGGCGATCACCTGTTCATCAAGCCGACGAGCAACAGCGTGATCACCAATTTGACGGTGATTACCGACGCGCGCACCTATGTCTTCGAACTCGCGCCCGGCGGCGGATCGACCCCGGCCTATACGATCCGTTTCGACTATCCCAAGCCGCCCGTGCCCCCGGCGAACGGCACGCCAGCGCTCGAGCCCGGCCGTTATAAATTGAGCGGCGCGCCCGAACTGCGCCCCGACGCGATTTCCGACGACGGGGCGAAGACCTATATCATCTGGCGCGACGACCAGACGCTGCCCGCGGTGTTCGTGATCGACCGGCAGGGGCGCGAGACGCTGGCCGACGGCGCGATGCGCGACGGGCGCTACGTCCTCGACAGCGTCAACGACCGGCTGATCTTCCGGCTCGACAAGCAAAATGCGGGCGCGCTGCGTGTGCCGCAGGTCAACCGCTGATGGCGGTGACCGGCAGCGACCCGCGCGGCGCGGTCGAGGTCAGCGCCCGCCCGGTGGTGGCGCGGGCGGGGCGCGGCACGCCCAATTGGATGATCGTCGCCGGGGTGCTGGTCGCCGGGCTGATCCTGTTCCTGATCCTCGATTCGCGTCGTCGTCAGCTTTCGGCCCCCGCCACCAGCCCGCGCGCGGGCACCGCGAGCGCCGGCGGAACGACCCCGCAACTCTATATTCCGCCCGAGCCCGCGCCACCCCCACCGCCGCTGCCACCCCCGCCTTTACCCCCGCCGCCGCCCCCGCCGCCCAAGATCGTGTACGTGCCCGCGCCGCCGGTGCCGCAGCCCGCACCGGTGCCGCTGCCCCCACCGCCGCGCACCTCGGCCGATCCGGTGCTGGTGATCGACACCACGACCGGCGACGCGACCGCGACCGCGCCGGGGGGAGATGTGCCGGGCGCCGCCGCGGCGCCGGGCGGCGGCGCGCTGACGGTGGGCGGGCGCGCGCGCGCGACGATGATGCGCAATCGCACGACGACCGTGCCCGAAGGGACGCTGATCCCGGCGGTCCTCGAAACCGCGCTCGATTCGACCCGACCGGGCCCTGCCCGCGCGATCGTTACGCGCGACGTGCGCGGGTTCGACGGCAAACAGATCCTGATCCAGCGCGGCAGCCGGTTGATCGGCGAATATAAAGCCGATCTGCAGCCCGGGCAAAACCGCGCGCTGGTGATCTGGACGCGGCTGGTCCGCCCCGACGGCGCGACAATCGCCTTGGCATCGCCCGCCGCCGATCCGCTCGGGCGGGTCGGGATCAAGGGCAAGGTCAACAGCCATTTCCTCGAACGGTTCGCCTCGGCATTGCTGCAAACCACGCTCAGCGTCGGGGTCGGGCTCGCGTCCAGTCTGGGCAGCAACAACAATCTCGCGATCCTGGCGCTGCCCGGCACCGCCGGCGCGTCCGGGCTGACCGGCGGCACCGATCAGGTGTTGCGCACGCTGCGCGTCAAACAGGGCGTGTCGATCAGCGTGTTCGTCGCGCGCGACCTGGATTTCACCGCCGTGGAGTCGAAAAAATAGCCGCGAGCGACCCCATCTATCTCAAAAGCTACCTCGCCCCGCTGGGCGCGGTGCTGGCGCGCGACGACGTCACCGACATTTACGTCAACAAGCCCGGCGAATTGTGGATCGAGACGATCGGCGGCGCGATCGAGCAGCTTGCCGCCCCCGACCTGACCGCCGCGACGCTCGAGCGGCTGGCACGCCAGATCGCGGCCTTGTCGCATCAGGGGATCAGCCGCGAACACCCGCTCCTATCGGCGACCCTGCCCGATGGCGCGCGCGTGCAGGTGGTCGCGCCGCCGGCGACGCGCGGGCCGCTCGCGCTCGCGATCCGCAAGCACGTCTCGTCCGATCTGTCGCTCAGCGATTATGTCGCCACCGGCGCCTTTGCCGACACCAGGAGCGGGAAGGTCGGCGAGCGCTCGGCCGTTGACGTCAAGCTGTCGCAACTGCTCGACTCGGGCGATATTGCGGGGATGCTCAGCCTTGCAGTCACGGCGCGCAAGAACATCCTCGTTTCGGGCGGGACCTCGACCGGCAAGACCACCTTCCTCAACGCGCTGATCCGCGAAATCCCGGCGCACGAACGGCTGATCCTAATCGAAGACACCCCCGAACTGCATCTGGGGCACGCCAATGCGGTCGGCCTGCTCGCCGCGCGGAGTGCGCTGGGTGAGGCGCAGGTGACCGCCGACAGCCTGCTCGCGGCGAGCTTGCGCATGCGCCCCGACCGCATCATCGTCGGCGAGTTGCGCGGGCCCGAGGCTTATACCTTCCTGCGCGCGGTCAATACCGGGCATCCCGGATCGATGACCACGGTCCACGCCGACAGCGCCGAACGCGCGATCGAACAGATTGCGCTGCTGGTGCTGCAAACCGGCACCAGGCTCGGGCGCGAGGACGTCAATCATTATGTCCGCACGACGGTGGACGTGTTCGTCCAGCTCGCGCGGACCAATGGTCGGCGGCATGTCGCTGAGGTGGTGTTGGCGCGGTAGGGGAACAGGCGGCCGGGGGCGGGCGAAGGGATTCACTCGTTACCGTCGCTATCAGTGCAAAGAGCGGACCTCCAATGCTGGTGAGCATCATAGCTCGATGATCGCGCCACCACGATCGATAATTGCGGTGACCATATGACGGTCTCGCGCCCGGTTTGCTGACCAACCAATCCGGGCAATTCCTAATGCGAATTGTGCGTCAATTGTCATATCCGGAAGCTCTGACCGACAGAGGACCTTGCCAGGCCATTGTCAGTGACGCGCGTTGCTCAATCGCGGGCCGCGCTCAGGGGAGTTAGCGCTGATGAAGAACGTGATGGTTCTGATGCATGACGATGCCGGCCAGGAAGCGCGGTTCCGGGCGGCGCTCGGCCTTACCCGCGCGCTGGGCGGCCACCTGACATGCATCGATGTCGTGATTACCCCGACATTCGTCGGCGATTATGCGGATGTCGGCGGCGCCGCGCTGCTCATGGACAACGAGCAGCGTCGCGAGGACCAGAACCGCGCGCGCATGGAAGCGAGGCTGAAAGCCGAAAATGTAGCTTACACTTGGTATGAGGAGTGCGGTTTTCTGAGCCCGTGCGTTCGGGATGCGGCTGAAAAGGCCGACATCATCGTGCTGAACCGCGAACTCGACCAGGCCGGATCGCCCGACATGCTGGAAATCATCGGCGAGGCGGTGGTCGGCGCGCACAAGCCTATTCTCGCGGTGCCCGCATCGGCGCTGCATTTCGATGTTTCGGGCTCCGCAATCGTCGCCTGGGACGGGTCGAACGAGTCGCAGGCCGCGTTGCGCGCCGCGGTGCCGTTGCTCGCCCACGCCCGCTCGGTGACGATATTGGAAGTCGATGACGGCTCGATCAAACAGCCCGCAAGCGAGGCCGCCACGGTGCTCGCGCGGGCCGGGATCGCGGCGACGATCGAGCATGCAGGTCGCGGCATGGAGCGACCGAGCACCGTCATTCTGCAGGCGATCGACGCGCTGGGTGCCGCTTATCTGGTGATGGGCGGATTTGGCCATAACCGCTTCGTCGAGGCGGTGTTCGGCGGCGTGACGCGGCGCATGCTGCGCGACTGCCCGGTGCCCGTCTTTCTGGCGCATTGACCTGACCGGCCTGAAACGATCCGCCGTCCGATACCGGTGTTAAGGGTCGGGCACGAGTACCGCCGCGCCTTCGATCCGCCCCTTGCGCAAGTCATCGAGCGCCGCGTTCGCCTGGCTCATCGGATAAGATTGCGTCGTCGTGTGCACGGGCACCCTGGCAGCGATTTCGAAGAACGCCCGGCCGTCGGCACGCGTCAGGTTGGCGACCGACAGGATCGAGCGCTCCCCCCAGAGGTCGGCGTAAGGGAAGCTGGGGATGTCGCTCATGTGGATCCCGGCGCACACGACCCGGCCGCCCTTCCGCACCGCGCGCAAGCTGGCTGGCACCAAATCTCCGTCGGGCGCGAACAGAATCGCGGCATCGACTTGAACCGGCGGCGACTCGTCCGAGCCGCCGGCCCACACGCAGCCCAGCGATCGCGCGAAATCCTGTGTCTCCACGTCGCCAGGCCGGGTGAGCGCATAGATCTCGCGCCCTTGCCAGCGCGCAATCTGGGTGATGATGTGCGCCGCCGCGCCGAATCCGTAGAGCGCGAGCCGTTGTGCCTCGCCAGCCATCGCCAGCGCACGATAGCCGATCAGCCCGGCGCACAGGAGCGGCGCGGCTTCCACATCGCCGAACGCGTCGGGGATCGGGATACAGAAGCGCGCGTCGGCGCGGACATGAGTCGCATAGCCGCCATCGCGCGTCGCCCCGGTGAAAACCGGCGCGTCGCACAGGTTTTCCCGTCCGGCCCGGCAATGGGGGCACCGCCCGCATGTTTCCCCCAGCCACGGCACCCCCATGCGCTGGCCAAGCGCCAGTCCGGTGACCTGCGGACCGATTTCGACGACGACTCCCACAACCTCGTGTCCGGGTACGATCGGGAAATGCGCCGGAACCTCGCCATCGACGATGTGCAGGTCGGTCCGACAGACGCCGCACGCGCGGACTTCAAGGACGATGTCGCCCGGCCCTGCCCTGGGAATCTCCCGCGGGACCAGACGCAGCGCGCTCCCCACCGCGTCGAGTTGCATGGCGTAACCGGTCGTCATGCCACGTCGGGTGGACCGCGCGCGCGGCCGCGGCAATTGGGGAAAACGCTAAGCCGGGAAAGCGCGATGCGACCTCGTCGAAGGAATAGGTACACTTCCCAATATGGGGAGACATTCGTTCGGGAATAGCATCCGCCCCGGCGATCGAAGGAGATGCAGATGACTTCCGACCGTGCCCAGGAACCTCAGGACGCAGGACAGGCCGCCGTTGCAATGGAAGCGGTCGATATGCTGTGGCGGTTCAATATCGCGGCGTTCACCGGCTGGTGGAATCTGATGGTATCCTGCCTGCCCGAACATTCGCGCCTCCCGCACTCGGGCGCGCACGATCAACTCGTGGTACCCGAACCGCTGGAGGAGACCGGCGAGAGGGCGTTGTTTGCCTGACCCTTCCGATTGACCGACCCTCTGGATGAAAGGAGCACATCATGAACGAAGTGACCCCGGCCCCCGCCAAAGGCCGCGCCCTGCAGGAATCCCCGCTCGGATGGCTGCGCACCGAGATCGACCGGCTGTTCGACGACTTTGGGCGCCCGGCGCGCAGCATCTTCAATTTCGGTACGCTCGCGCCGGTCCCCGCGCTGGAATTGACCGAGAAGGACAAGGAGTATCGGCTCACCGCCGAACTACCCGGTCTCAAAGAGGACGACGTCGAGATCGGGATCGCCGACGGCATACTGACGCTGACGGGCGAAAAGCGCGAGGAGTCCGAGCACGATCAGGACGGCGCGCTGCTCAGCGAACGCCGCTACGGTGCGTTCGAACGGAGCGTCACGCTGCCGGCGGGCGTGAAAGCCGATGCGATTACGGCGGAGTTCCACAAGGGCGTGCTGACGATCGTCTTGCCGAAGGACGAGACGGTCGCCGAGCGGACCCGCAAGATCGCGATCAAGTCAAAGAACTGACGTTCGGCCATGACGCCCTCCGTAGCGTCCGCCGACGCGGGAGCGGAGGGCGTCGCGCCATCCGTAACGGGGCGCCACGGCGTTTCTCAGGTGCCTGAACGTGGCCCGGCAGATAGCGCAGTCTACCGGGTCGAAGGGCTGACCAAGACCTATGGCAAGGGCGAGAGCGCCGTGCACGCGCTGCGTGGCGTCGATCTGGTTGCCGAGCCCGGAGCGATGATCGTGCTACTGGGTCCGTCGGGTTCGGGCAAATCCACGTTGCTCAATATCCTGGGCGGGCTCGATCATGCCACGTCCGGACACGCGTGGTTCCGCGACCGCGACGTCACCGAATTCGGCGAGTCCGAGCTGACCGAGTATCGCCGGCACAGTGTCGGGTTCGTCTTTCAGTTCTACAATCTGGTGGCGTCGCTGACCGCGCGCGAGAATGTTTCGCTGATCACCGAAATATCGGACAATCCGATGGATCCGGCCGAAGCGCTCGCGCTGGTCGGGCTCGAATCGCGGCTCGACCATTTTCCATCGCAACTGTCGGGCGGCGAGCAACAGCGGGTGGCGATCGCCCGCGCCATCGCAAAACGCCCCGATGTTTTGCTATGCGACGAGCCAACCGGCGCGCTCGACAGTCAGACGGGCACGCGCGTGCTCGACGCGCTCGATCAGGTCAATCGCCAGTTCGGTACGACGACGTTCATCATCACGCACAACGCGGTGATCGCGGACGTTGCCGACGAAGTGCTTCTGTTCGGGGATGGCCGCATCACCGGACGGCGGCACAACACGTCCCGCAAGTCGCCGTTGGGGCTGACATGGTAGTGCGTTTCGTCTCGACGCTGACCATCAAGCTGTTCCGCGACTTCTGGCGGCTGCGCGGTCAGGCGGTCGCGATCGCGCTGGTGATCGCCGCCGGAGTCGGCACGATGGTGATGGCGGTCGGCCTGATCGGCTCACTCAATGCGACGCGCGACGCCTATTACGATCGATACCGTTTCGCGGACATATTTGCCCCGCTGGTGCGGGCGCCCGAAACGCTGATCGCCAAGGTGCGCCTGCTTCCCGGCGTGGCTGCGGCCGACAGCCGCATCTCGACCGGCGCGACGCTGGAGGTGGAGGAGGTCGACGAACCAGTGACTGCGCGGGTCCATTCACTGCCGCCGACGCGGGACGACGCCCTCAACCAGCTGGTGTTGCGCGAGGGGCGGCTGCCAGATCCGCAGCATCCCGAAGAGGTCGTCGCCAATGAGGCGTTCGTCAAGGCTGCCGGCCTCCGGACCGGCGAGCGGTTGAAGGCGGTGATTTACGGCAAAGAGGTCGACCTGCGTCTGGTCGGGTCGGTTCTGTCGCCGGAATATGTTTACGTGCTGTCGGCGGCCCAGATCTTTCCCGACAATCGCCGCTCGGCGATCCTGTGGATGGCGCGCGAGCCGCTGGCGGCCGCGCTCGACCTGAACCAGTCGTTCAACGACGTGCTGGTGCGGGCAGCGCCGGGTGCGAGCAAACCGGAGGTCGAGCGCCGTCTCGACACGCTCCTGGCACCCTATGGCGGCGCCGGCGCTTACTCGCGCGAACAGCAGATTTCGGACCGATTCGTCAGCGACGAGATCGGGCAGTTGTCGACGATGGCCCAGCTGCTCCCGCCGGTGTTTCTGCTCGTCGCGGCATTCCTGCTCAATATCGTCCTTGCGCGACTGGTCGATACCGAACGGGAAGTGATCGGGCTGCTCAAGGCCTTCGGGTTTCCGGTGCGCGCGATCATGTTCCATTATGTCCAACTTGCCGCCTTGCTTTCGCTCGGCGGGCTGGCGCTCGGCATCGCTTTGGGTGCGTGGCTCGGGCGCGGTATGGCGGGCATCTACCAGCGCTTCTTCGCATTTCCGTTCCTTGAATTCAGGATCGATGCGAACGCCTTTCTGCTGGCGGCCGCGGCGACGCTGATACCGGTCATTCTCGGCGCCGCTTCGGCGGTGTGGCGGTCGGCCCGGCTGTCGCCGGCGGATGCGATGCGCCCCGAAGCGCCGCCCGATTATTCGGGCCGGGCCGGGACAGCGCTGGCCGTGGCGCTGGGTCCCGACGAGCCCAGTCGGATCATCGTGCGCGGATTGCTGCGCCGGCCGATGCGCTCTGCGTTGACGGTTGTTGGTCTGGCGGCCGCGACGATGCTGTACGTAACATCGGCCAGTCCGACGGCGAGCATCGATCGGATGATCGATCTGGGGTTCGGTGTCGCCGACAGCTCCGATCTGGCCGTCGCATTCTTCGAACCGCGCGATGCGCGGGCCCTGTACGAGCTCGAACGCATTCCCGGCGTGCTGCGCGTCCAGCCGTTTCGCGCGACCGGGGCACGGCTGCGTTCCGGCCACCGCGAGGTGCGCGAGTCTCTGTCCGGAATCGAGCGTAACGGCGCATTGTCGCGGCTGATCGATCTGGGAGGCGCGGTTTACCAGCCGCCGCCGGCCGGCGCGGTCCTTTCGGGCCGGACAGCGCGCCGGCTGGGCGTCGGGGTCGGCGATACGATCGAAGCAAAGGTCACCGAGGGCGAGCGCCAAAACCTCAGCCTGCGCGTCGCGACGGTGCTCGAGAATCCGTTCGGGGGTGCCGCCAGCCTCGACCGGATCACGCTGAACCGGTTGCTGCGCGAAGGTGCGAGCCTGTCCGGCGCGTACCTGCAGGTCGACAAGCCCGCGCTCCCGGCGGTTTATGCCCGGCTGAAAGCCAGCCCGATGATCGCCGGTGTGACCTCGCGGGAGGCGATGTTGCGCACGATGAAGCAAACGATCGAGCAGAATTTCGCGATCCAGACGTTCTTCTATGTCGGGCTCGCGATGCTCGTGGTGATCGGCGTGGTCTATAACAGCGCACGGATCAGCCTGTCCGAGCAGGCACGCGACCTCGCGTCGCTGCGTGTCCTCGGATTCCGTCGCGGCGAAGTCGCGTTCATTCTTCTCGGCGAGCAGGTCCTGCTCGTTCTGGCGGGGCTGCCACTTGGCATGTTGGGCGGTGTCGCGCTCTGGCGATTCCTGATCGGCCAGTTCGGCAACGACCTGTTCACGATCCCCTTCGACATCGATCCGCGCGTTTTCGGGCGAAGCGTCCTGTTGGTGGGCGCAGCAGCCGCGGGCACCGCGCTGCTGATCCGCCGCCGGCTCGACCGGCTCGACCTCGTTCGTGCGCTCAAGACAAGGGAGTGATCGTGCAGTCCAGAATCGTCACCGGCCCCCGGATCATCCTCACCCTGATCGTTATCGTCGCCGCGGCGGCGCTGTTCGTCGCGACCCGCACGCCCGCGGTCGACGTCGATGCCGGGACTGTCGCGCGCGGAGCACTCACCGTGACGATCGACGACCTTGCCGAAACGCGGGTGCGTGACCTCTACACCGTGTCGGCGCCGGTGACGGGCGAGTTGCAGCGCGTACCGCTCAAACCCGGCGCGCGCGTGGTTGCCGGCGAGACGCTTCTTGCGCGCATTCAGCCTGCCGAACCGGGCGTGCTTGACGCACGCACGCTGGCCCAGATTTCGGCGAATATCGTGGCGCTCGAAGCCCAATCGGCCGCGGCCCGCGCGCAAGTCCTGGATGCACAAGCCGCGCAGGATCTGGCCGAACGTCAGTATCGCCGCGCCGTCAGCCTGAGCGAGCGGGGGTTCGTGGCGCAGGCGACGCTGGATGCGGCGCGCGCTGCCCGCGCCCGGGCGAGTGCTGCGTTGCAGGCCGCGCTGCAATCCGAGCGCGCCGCGCGGGCAAGTGTCGCAGCCGCCAAAGCCGGGCTGATCGTGCCGGGGAAGGGCGCGCGCGGGCGCGGTATCATCGACGTTCGCTCCCCCGTGTCGGGCACCGTGATGACCGTGCCGCAAGAAAGTGATCGCGTGGTGGCAGCGGGCACACCGCTGGTCACGGTGGGCGATCCCGACCGGCTCGAACTGGTGACGGACCTGCTCTCGGAGGACGCGGTTCGGGTCCGGCCGGGGGCGGCGGTGATGATCGAGGACTGGGGCGGGGAGCGGCCGCTCAAAGGGCATGTATGGCTGATCGAGCCCTATGGATTTCTGAAAGTCTCCGCGCTCGGCGTCGAAGAACAGCGCGTCAACGTGATCATCGACTTCGATGACCCGCGCAAAGCCTGGGCACGGCTCGGCCACGGGTTCCGCGCGACCGTGCGGATCGCGGTCTGGCAATCCGACGATGCCTTGCTTGTACCGATCAGCGCTCTCTTTCGCAGCAAGGCGAACTGGCAGGTCTTTCGGATCAGTGGAGGAGTCGCGCGTGCGGTACCCGTCACGATCGGGCGGATCGGCGCCGACGATGCGCAGGTTCTGGCGGGGCTCTCGGCAGGCGACCGCGTGATCCTCCATCCCGGCGACAAGGTGGCGGACGGCGTCAAAGTGCGCGGCGCCCCCGATCGTTAGGGCGCGACGGGGCGCGCCATCACGGTCGGATCGCCACCTTCAGCACACCGTCGCGCTGGTGACCGAACAGATCGTAGGCCGTCTCGATATCGTCCAGACCGAAACGGTGAGTGACCAGCGCGCCAGTGTCGATCCGGCCGCTCGCCACTGTCGCCATCAGCCGCCGCATCCGCTCCTTGCCCCCCGGGCACAGCGTGGTAACGATGCGATGGTTGCCCAAGCCCGCGGCAAAGGCGTCGAGCGGTATCGTCAGGTCTTCGGAATAGACGCCAAGCGAGGATAGCGTGCCGCCCGGACGAAGCGAACGGAGCGCCCATTCGAATGTTTGCTGCTTGCCGAGCGCCTCGATAGCAACGTCGGCACCGCGACCCCGCGTGATCTTCATGATCGCGCTGACCGGATCTTCCTTGCTGAAATCGACAACATCATCGGCACCCATCTGCCGCGCGATGGCGGCGCGGTCCGGAATACTCTCGACCGCGATGATCCGGGACGCGCCCATCAGCCGCGCTCCGGCGGTGGCGCACAAGCCGATCGGTCCCTGCGCAAAGACGGCCACCGTGTCCCCGATCCGGATCTTGCCTGCCTCGGCGCCGCCGAATCCGGTCGACAGGATGTCGGGACACATCAGCACTTGCTCGTCGGTAAGTTCGTCGGGGATCACGGTCAGGTTGGCCATCGCGTCGGGCACGAGCAGATAGTCGGCCTGCGCACCGTCGATGGTATTGCCGAAACGCCACCCCCCGATCGCCTTCCAGCCATGCGGTGTCCCCGCGCCGCATTGCGCGTGGCAGCCGTCGAGCGAGGCGTTCGACCAGCCCGACGGGGTGATGGCGCCGGTAATGACGCGCTGGCCCTCCTGGTAGCCGGTCACCGCCGACCCCAGCTTTTCGATCACGCCGACCGGCTCATGTCCGATCGTCAGGCCGGAGGCGACCGGATATTCGCCCTTCAGGATGTGAATGTCGGTGCCGCAGATCGTGGTGGTCGTAATGCGGATCAGCGCATCGAGCGGACCGACCTCCGGGATTGGTTTCTCTCCGAGCACAATCCTCCCCGGTTCGAGAAAGATCGTCGCGCGCATCTTGGTGGGCATGGTTCGTGCCTCCTCGTGGGCGGGTATCGCGCATCATGGCTCGCGGGTCGCTACGGTATGTTCCGGATCGACCTTCGCAGTCAGGGTTGCGCGAGCGTGATCACGATCAGCCAGAAATCATCGACCAGGGCGACAATCAACCGGGCGAGAACGAGCAACAGGGCGAGCAGGCCAAGCCAGGCGGCGGCGGCAATCAGCGGGTGAGGGTGCGTCAATCCCTTCGTCAGATGGCGATAAAGCGTTGGGCGCCGCATCACGTCAGACTGCCGGGCCGACCGCGACCGAGCGGGTCATCGCCGCGCGAGCGAGGAGGTCGATGACTTCGGCGTCGCCGGTCTGGGTGAAATCGGCATAATGGGCGCCCACCGAATAGAAGGGGTCGGGCGTTTCGAGACAAACGAACTCATCGCATGCAGCCTGAAGCGATCTGGCCACGTCCGGCGGCGCTACCGGCACCGCCAGTACCAGATGCGTGGGATGATTCTGGCGAATGCCCTTCAGCGCGGCCGTCACGGTGCCGCCGGTGGCGATACCGTCATCGACCACGATCACCGTTCGACCGGTTGTCGGGATGGCCTCGCGCCCGCCGACATAGGCGTGACGGCGGCGCTCGATTTCGATCAGCTGCCGACGGAGTTCGTCGCGCAGATAGCTGTCCGGGACCCTGAGTTCGCGCACGATCTCCTCGTTGACCACGAGCTGCGGGTCGGCGCCATCGACCACCGCGCCGATGCCATATTCCGGATATCCCGGCGCCCCGAGCTTGCGCACGAACAACAGATCCAGCGGGGCGCCCAGCGCGACCGCGACCTCGAACGCGACCGGCACGCCACCCCGCGGCAGCGCGAGCACCAGCGGGTTCCGGTCGCGCAGGTGCATGAGATGCCGCGCCAGCCGTTTGCCGGCGGCGCGACGGTCGGTGAATTCGGCAGCATCGGCCATGCGCGTTTCCCCTCAGGTGGCGAAGTGGCGGGCGAACCACCGCCTGGCGTGATCGATCACCGCATCGAGCGTTCCCGGCTCCTCGAACAGGTGCCCGGCGCCCGGCACGATCACCATTTCGTGCGGGCAGCGCAGATGACGCATCGCCTGCTCGTTGAGCGCGATCACGGTTGTGTCGAGGCTGCCGACGATCAACTGGGTCGGCGCCCGGACGTGCGACAGTGCCTCGGCGCCGGCGAGGTCGGGGCGGCCACCGCGCGATACCACCGCGGCGATGCGCGTCGGGTCGGCATTCGCCGCGGCGAGCAGCGCGGCGCCGGCGCCCGTGCTCGCGCCGAAATAGCCGATCGGCAGGTCGAGCGTTCGCGGGTCGGCGGACGCCCATCGCGTCGCGCCCAACAGCCGGGACGCAAGCAGCCCGATATCGAACACGTTGCGGCGATCGACTTCTTCACGCGGTGTCAGCAGGTCGAGCAACATGGTCGCGATCCCGGCCTTGCGCAGCCCCGACGCGACGTGGCTGTTGCGCGGACTCAATCGCCCGCTGCCGCTGCCATGCGCGAAGATGACGAGCCCCCGGGCGTCTTCGGGCACACCGAGAATCGCCTCAAGACCGAGCGGAAGAATCTCCACTTCGCGCTGCGCGGTGTCTGTCGCGGTCATGGCGCTAGAGCCCGAACGGCCAGGTTTCGGGCGCGCCGCGCGCGTGCTCCGGCCCGAGCGGCGTCACCGCATGACTCTCGTCGAACCACACAAAGGCGTCGAACTGCTCGGCCAGGATCGCCTGGAAATAATGGCTGAGCAGCTCGGTTTCGGGACGATAGACCACGCCGATCGCGCGTTCGAGCAGCGGGGTTCGCAAATGGTCCGCGAGCGCGCGACGCCCCGGCGAGCGCCACTCGGTCAGGGATCGCGCCTGGCCGGTGCGGCGAAAGGCGTGTTCGTAGCTGTCGGGGCGCGCTGGCCGCACGGTTTTGGTTTCCATTTCGGCGCCCCAGTCGCTCGCCGCGGCGACCGTGCCACGGTCGGTGCCGAAGCCGATCAGCACCGCCTGATCGCCAAAAGCGGTCCGGCACAGTTCGCCGATGTTGAACTCGCCCTGCCAGCCCATCGCCGTCGCGGCGGCGTTGCCAATATGCGAATTGTGCGCCCAGACCACGGCCCTGGTGCCCGGTCCGTGGTGCGCGAGCAGCGCCTGCAACGTCGTGAACATGTGACGGTCGCGCAGATTCCAGCTTTCCGCGGCGCCCCGATACATTGCCCGGTAATAGCGTTCCGCGGCGTGGACGATGCGCGCATTCTGGAACGCATCGAACCAGCGCTCGCCGTCGTCCCGCAGATAATCGAGGCGGTGCAACAACAGGTCATTGAGTTGAGCGACGATGGCGTCCTCGCAACTGTCACGCCCGCCGCGCTCGACCGCGCGCCCATACTGCGCGGGCTCATCCTGCCACGGCGTCAGACAGCCATAGCGCCGGCGTGCGCGCGCCGCTCCGTCGGGATCCATGCGATCGAGGTACGCGAGTACGGCATGGATCGACTCGCTGAGGCTGTAGACGTCGAGCCCATGGAACGAGACGCGCTCGGTCTCGGCCAGCGGCGCGTTATGATCGCGCAGCCAGTCGGCGAATTCGAGCACTTCCTGGTTGCGCCACATCCACGTCGGGAAGCGCGCAAACACGTCGCCGCGTCGCGGTCGTGGTGCCTGATGACGGACATAATCGTCGATCCGCGCCGCGTCGGGCCAGTCCGCCTCGACCGCGACCATCGTGAAGCCGTGGCGTTCGATCAGCCGGCGGGTGATCGCCGCACGGGCGCGATAGAATTCGGACGTGCCGTGAGTCGCCTCGCCCAGCAGCACCACGCTCGCATCGCCGAACCGATCGAACATCGTCCCGAAATCGACGGCGTCGGCGGGGTGCGGGAGCGGCTCGGCCGCCGCGCGGAGCGCCGCGACCATCTCTTCCGAGGCGGCATGGCCTTCGCGATCTATTCTCTCTGGACGCATCGCGATGTCCTTCTCCGGGCGGCGTACCGATCCGGGCCGGACCTGGTGGCGTTCCGCTAGAAAATGCCCCGCCGCTTGGTGACTGCCTCATGCGTCATCCGCCTGGCACGACGCGCATGATTGTCCGTTCGGACGGCGTTCGCACCTGGGATTAATACGGACCCCTCGGTTCAGGGAGTCCGCAATGCCCTGTCCGCTGCCTCGAGCGCCCGCACGCGTGCCGAATCCGAAGGAAGCGCGCGCAGCCTGTCCTCGAGCGAGGCTGCAAAGGCGGCGTAGCGGTTTCGCCAATCCTCGCGCGCCGTCAGGTCGGCCGCATGGTCGCGGGGCTCTCCGACCCGCTGCGCGGCGGTGGCCTTGTCGAGGCGAAACCGTTCGCCCAGCAGCGGCACGATCGGCCGGGCGAGGCCAACCATCGACGACACATCCGTTGCCAACTGGTCGAGCGCGGGAGGCTCGCCATGGTCGAGGAAGACGGTGCCGGTCACCGGGGCACGGCGGGCAAGCCAGGTGCGCAGCGCGGCGTGATCGGCATGCGCCGAATAGATGTCAAGACTGGCGACCGTCGCGCGGACGCGAATGTCGTTGCCCATCACGCGTACGGCGCGCGCGCCCGATTCGAGGACGGCGCCCAACGTGCCGCGCGCCTGATAGCCGACCAGCAGCACGGTCGAATCGGCGCGCGGCAGGTTGCGGACCAGATGGTGGCGAATGCGCCCGCCGGTGCACATGCCGGACCCCGCGATGATGATCGCCCCTTCGATCTGATTGAGCGCCTTCGACTGCTGAACCCCGCTGGTGAAGCGGACATGCGGGTCGTCGAATGGCGAGGGACCCGAACGCTCGCGCGAGTAGCGGCGGTAAGCGCGGGTGACGCGGTCGGCGAGCGGCGAGTCGACGAAGACCGGAACAGCGCGCAATCGCCCGGCGGCGAACAAGGCGACCAGGTCTTCGAGAACGACCTGCGTACGCTCGAGCGCGAAGGCCGGAATGAGCAGATTGCCGCCACGCGACAATGCCGGTTCGACCGCGGCGGCAAGAAGTTCACGCCGTTCGGCGACAGAATGCCGGGCGCGGTCGCGGTCGCCATAGGTCGACTCGCAAACGATATGGTCCCAGCCGCTCTCGGGCGCCTCGGGGCCGCCAGTATCGGCCGCGCCGAGCCCGATGTCGCCCGAGAACAGGAGGTGCTGGTCCCCCGTGCGCACCTCGACCGACGCCGAACCGAGGATGTGATGTGCGTCGGCAAAGCGGATATCGACTCCGGGCGCGATCTTCGCCCATTCGCCGTAGCGCAGTGCCTGTGCGAGTTCGACGACGGTGGACACGTCATGGTCGTCGTACAGCGCTTCGAACGCGCGGAGTCCGGCCCGGTCGGGCCGGCGGTTGCGCCGCTCGGCGTCGGCGGCCTGCAGCTGCGCCGCGTCGGCCAGCAGCGGTTCGAGCAAATGCTGTGTCGGCGGCGTACACCAAATTCGGGCCCGGCAGCCTTGCCGGGCGAGCAGCGGCAAGCGTCCCGAATGATCGAGATGCGCGTGGGTCAGGACGATGGCGTCGATATGGCCGGGGTCGAACGGCAGCGGCTCATGGTTGAGCGCCTCGAGGCTGCGCGAGCCCTGAAACAGGCCGCAGTCGATCAGGATGCGCTGCGCACCGGCTCTGAGCTCCATGCAGGAGCCGGTGACGACGCCTGCGGCGCCGTGGAAGGTCAGTTCAAGCGTCACTTAGCACGCTAAGGTTGGGCCGTTGAAACCAGGTCGCTGAGAATATCGAATGCGCCACGGCAATGCTCCATTGGGGACAAGATCCGACGGGTAACGGGTTACGGTCTCTTTCGAACTTCGTACAAGCCCGCATTCCGTGGCGGCAACGGCGGGTTGTGATTGGGCGAACTGACCGCCCCGGCACGTTGCGATCATTCAGCGTTTCGGAGGCACCGGCATCAGCCCGGTCTGGCTATAGTCGTTCTTCGCGTTCCACAGCATCCAGCCGGCGGACCCGAAGTCGTCCGCGGCGCGCACCTGTGTCGCTACCTCGTTCGCGTCGAATGGCCGGTGGTCGAAGGCATAGTCGCGAAACGCCTGCAGCCAGGGGCGGAACCGCTTGGACGAGCCTCCGAGCCGGCGCCGCGCCTCGTCGAGCGACCCCCGTACGATCGCATAGCTGTCGGCGACCGGGTCCTTGACGCCCGGGATGCCCCATCGATATCCCGACGGATACAGCATCGGCGACAAATAATCGACTTGCGGCGCGATCTCCTCAAGTCGCTGGCCGATCCCGGTGTCATCGGAATTCCAACAGACATAGCCAAAAATGTCGGCCGCAGTGAAGACGTTGTAGGGCACCAGCCGGATCCGCGCCTCGCTCAGGAACCCCGCTATCGCGGCGATGCGGTTGGCCTGAGTCGATGGCTGGGCGAGCGCCAGCTGTGCGGATGAATCGGGAAAGCGGAGATAGTCGAACTGGATTTCGTCGACGCCCGCCTTCGCCGCCTCCTCTGCAAGGTCGATATTGTACGTGCGCACCTCGGCCCGGAAGGGATCGGTCCAGGCGAGTCCTTCGCGGTCGCGGAACAATCCCTTGCCACGCGTGATCGCCAGTTCGGGGTGCGCGGTGGCAAGGGGGTTGTCCTTGAACACCACGATCCGCGCGATGACGTAGATGCCGGCATCGTGGAAGCGCCGAACCTGCGCCGGCAAATCGGGGATAGATGTCAGTTTTCGCGCGCCCGACGTTGCCGCCAGCGCGACCGCGCTGGGGTAGGGGACGAGGCCGCGATCCCCCTTGAGGTCGATCACCAGCGCGTTGGCGCCCCCGGCGCGAATAATCGTCAGCGCGCCGCCCAGCAGCTTTTGCGACGCGACTCCGTAGACGGTCAGATACAATGCTTTGGGTGTGAACGGGGCAAGCTTGACCACGCCCTGCGCCCTGATCAGTTCGGCTCGGGAAACGGTCGTTCGGCGATAGCCCAGCGCGCGAACCTGCACGCGGTCGAAGGCACCCTTGACGTGAAAGATCCCGCTTGGGGTGAGGCGGGTCTCGCCGCTGCCCAGCGTGACGATCCCGTCCGGGACCGGTGCTCCGGTGGCCTGATCGACCAGCCGTCCATCAAGGTTGGCGACCTGATCGGGTGCGGCACCGACCAGAAATGCAGCCCCCAACGCCGCGACCATCACGCCTGACAGCCGGCTCATTTCAGCGGCGCCGTGGACGGCGCGGCAATCTTCGCGGCAAATTGCGCGCCGCGATCTGCGTCGCCGATCGGAATGCGCGGGAGCGCCAGCAGGTCGGAATCCGCTGTTGCCGGCCCGCCTTCATACGCCAATGCCGCGGCATATCCCGCGCGCCGTGCAGCGGCTTCGAGGTCAGCATCGACGATGCCAAACGGCCATGCGAGCTGGTCGACCTTGTTGCCCAGCCGCTTTTCGATCGTGGCTTTCGATCGCATCAGCTGGTCGTCGACGAAGGCACGAAAACCGTCGGCTGAACGGCGTCGGCGTTCGGTGTTGAAGTTCGGGTGCCAGTAGGTGTGCGACTGCACATCGACGAGCCCCGATCCCTCCATTTCGCGAAGTTGGTCCCACGTCATCGCATAATCGGCGTTTGAGATTGCGGAGGGATAGACAAACACTGTCGCGGGCAGGCGACGTTCGCGCAGCAGTGGGTAGAGCAGGTCGTATACCGAGCGGTGTCCGTCATCGACCGTGATCGCCGCCAGTCGCGGCGCGTCCGGTCGCCGTTGCCGGAGCGCCGCGATGGCGTCACGCAACGCGACCACCCGGTAATCGTGCTCCACCAGTTGCCGCAACTGGGAGGTGAGCGTGGGAATGGTCACCGTGGTGGAACCGGGCCGCGCGCGGTCGAAACGGTGATAGGCGAGGATCGGGACGGCGTTTCCGCGCGCAGCGAACGCCCAGGACGGCAGGACCGCGCCCGCGGATGCGGACAGCGTCGCCAGGATCAGCGCACGCCTGCCGATGCCGTCCTGATCGTTGATCTGCATATCCATCCCGTCATTGGCGACCCGGCGCTGTGCGTGGCTACGGTGCGCCGATGCAGGCCGCCATGGTGGATTTCACCTAGTGGCCGGCCGGTGCATTCGTCGTACACGACAGGAAGTACGCAGCCGGTGGGTCGGCCTGTTGCGCGGAGATCGGGCGGACGACACCGGCGATGACGAATGCTGAAACGAGCGCGCAGGCCGAGGTCGAACTCAAGTTCGACTTTGATCGCGCCGATCATGACACGCTGGTGGCGGCGTTGCGGACCTTCGGCTCCAAAACGGCGACGCATCGCTTGATCTCGACCTATTTCGACACCCCGCAAAGCGACATCGCGCAGGCCGGCTACGTCCTGCGCGTCCGGCGCGCGGGGGCGCAGCGAACCCAGACGATCAAGACGTTGGGCGCCGGGACCGGGCTGTTTGCGCGGAGCGAGTGGGAGCGCCGACTGGACGGCGATCGTCCGGACCCTGCAAGCCCGAGCGAGCCGTTGGCGGCCGCGGTGGGGGGTGAGGAACTCGCCCGCATCCGACCGGCGTTCGTCACGGACATCCGGCGCACCGTGATTCGCGTGGATTATGCCGGCGCTGTGATCGATGCCGCGCTGGACGCGGGCGAGATACGCTGCGGCGCCAGGGCTACCGAACATTGCGAGCTTGAACTTGAACTGCACGCGGGAGATTCGCGCACGTTGTTCGCTTTGGCTCGCGCGTTGAGCGATGACGTACCGCTCCGGCTGGGCGTGTGCTCCAAGGCCGAGCGCGGCTACGCCCTGGCGCAGGGAAGGCAGGGCCAGCCGGTCAAAGCCGGACGTGTCGTACTCGACCCCGGGAGCGGCTTGACGGACGCGTTCGCCCTGATCGTCCGCGCGTGCATCCGGCAATTCAGGATGAACGAGGATGGGCTCGCCCAGTCAGGCGATGCCGAGGCGATCCACCAGGCCCGGGTCGCATTAAGACGCCTGCGTTCGGCCTTCGCAGTGTTCGAGCGGATGCTCGATGGCGACGCGCAGGTCGGTCCGCTCGACCAGAGGCTGCGCACGCTGGCGGCTGCGCTGGGCACGGTAAGGAACATCGACGTGCTGATCCCGCACTGCCATGGCGGTGCGCGGGAACGGCTCAGGGTCGCTCGCGAGGCGGCGTGGGGGCGTGCGCGCGCCGTACTGGCAAGGCCCTCGGCGCGGTGCTTGATGCTCGACCTTGCCGAGTGGCTCGAATTTGGCGACTGGCGGCTGCACCCCGCGCATCCCCGGCGATTGCGGGAAAGCTTGCCCGCTTTCGCGGCCCGGTCACTTGACGACGAGTGTCATCGGCTGGCGCGCCGCAGCAAGAAGCTGCCCAATCTTGGGCGCAAGCGGCGACACCGGGCCCGTATCGAGGCGAAGAAGATGCGCTACGCGACCGACTTTTTCGGGTCGCTCTATTCAGAAGGGAAATCGGGCCGGCGGCTCGGCACGTTTCAGAAAAACCTCGATCTGCTTCAGCTGCAATTGGGAAAACTGAACGACCTCGCCGTGGGTCACCGCCTGGCGAAGGACCTCAAAATCCACGGACGATCGCGTTCGTTGGGCAGGGATCAAGGCCGAACGCTCGTTCGCCGCGCTGTGGCGGCGCGTCACATGTTTCTGCAGTCCAAGCGCTTTTGGTAATTCGGGACTGTCCCAGACGCCTCAGGCCGATCCCCGGGCGCATCGGCATCGGGCGGCTCCCCCCTCTGACTGTCGTCAGGCTCCTCGGCGTCTGCCCGCCAAAAAGGAGCGCCAGGATCCTGAGCTCTTTTCAGCACGGCGTCATCGCCGACAGAAGGTCCTTCACGGCGACCCGCGCTATCGTGGCGAATGAATCGGCAACCCCATAGGGAAGGTAAAGCAGCCCGGCGTGGACGAGGCCGCCGCAGCTATAGACCGTGTTCGGGACATATCCCGACCACTGGCGGGCGCCGGGAGCGATGAGCGGTCGATCGAGCCGCGCGATGAGGCGGGAGGGATCGCCGCGATCGAGCAGGCACGCCCCGATCGAATAGGTACGCAGCGGGCCGACGCCATGGGTTATCACCAGCCACCCCTCGGGCAACGGTATCGGCGACCCGCAATTGCCGATCTGGACCGATTCCCAGATGGCCGCGGGAGCAATGACGGGCGTGCCGTCTTCCCAATGATAGAGATCGCTCGAGTGCATCAGCCACAGGCTGTCATGATCCGGCCGGCCCAGCATTGCGTAACGCCCGCCGACGCGCTCGGGAAAGAGCGCCATCCCCTTGGTCGCGGCGTATGGGCCGGTTATCGGGGTAAGGTCGAAGCTGGCGAAATCGGTCGTCCGCAGCATTTCCTGGCGGATCGTGTTGCTTCCCACGCCGGTCAACGTGCCGAGCCAGGCGCGCGCTCGCGTATCGTCTTCGAACGCAATGAGCCGCAGGTCCTCCAGCCCGCCGCGATGCGCCTGGCTCGCCGGAAACAGCACGATGTCCCCCAGGTCGCCCCCATCGGCGCAGGTCAGACGAAGCCCCGGCAAGTCTTCGGAAGCGCCGGGGATACGTTCTGCGCGCGCGCTGATCGGCTTGCTGCCCGCAGGATCGACCGAGACTCCACCGTCGGGCGAGATCAAACCAGTACGAAACACGATCGACGAAACATGGCCCTCGCCCACAGCGCGCAACGACAGGATGAAGCGCAGCCCGCCATGCGGGGCGCCCGCCTGCAACGGGTGCGGTACGATGCACGGATTGAATAACGCGGCGGCCTCGAACGCATATTCTTCGGTAAAACAGGCGCCGATCAGGCGCGCGATGTCCGATCCAGCCGCAGCGAGATCGGGCCGGAAGTCGACAATGTCGATAAAGCGACGATCGAGGATCCCTGCCGCATTTTCATGCCGTTTGGACAGCACGCCGAGGACGCGCGCCAGCGCATCCTCCGCCTCGCGCGCGCCGAGGGCGAGAATCCGGTCGATCACGGCGTTGCGGTGTTCGGTGGATGAATGACCGGGAAGCACTGTGTCGGCGGGCATGAAGGGACGCAGAACGACGCGCGCCGGGTCCGCATGAAGGGCGACCGGGAGGTGCTCGATGTTCAGGGGCACCAGCGCCACTCGGCGACCTCGGGCATGACCACTCGCACCGACAGCGACGGACACTGTTGCCCGAGCAACTGGGCGGCCGCGAGCGTTTCCAGCGTCGGGACGTCGTCCGCGCTGTCGAGCAAGATTTCGGTCATGGCCGATCACTCCCCAAGTCCAGCGAGCCCGGCGCCACCAGCCAAGCAAAATAATGCTTGCATCACGACCGCTGCACCGCCCGATGCGGCTAGATTGAATAGGTCGGCGTCTGCGCTTTCATCATTGGTAATTCCCCTTAAAGGCGCTCGGGGCCAGCAGGGTGACGCATCGGAACTATACGGATAGCTGCCTGGCTTAGTCGGGCACAATGATGGGCGGCGAGATTTGGCTCGCCGCCACGGAGACGAGCATGGCTGTACACGGCCTTGAGACGCTGTGCCGTCCGACAAGTGTGGCCGTTGTCGGGGCATCGCACGAACCGGGAGCGATCGGGCACATCGTTCTCGCGAACCTGATCGCGGGCGGCTTCGCGGGCCCGATCTACGCCGTGAATCCGCGCCGCATCGTGGTGCCGGGCAGCATCTGGTGTGCGTCGGTTGACACGCTGCCCGCCGCGCCCGACCTGGCGGTGATTGCCGTCCCGCCCGCGAGCGTCCCGGATGTCGTCCGCGCCCTCGGCAGACTCGGCACGCGCGTTGCGGTGATCCTCACGAACGGATTCGGTGAAGCTTCACATCGCGCGGCGCTAGCCGCCGCGGGTCGCGAATCCGGTATTCGATTGGTCGGCCCGAACAGCCTCGGCATGCTCCTGCCGGGGATCAGTCTCAACGCTACGTTTGCGCCCCAGGGCGCGCTGCCCGGACGCCTTGCGTTTCTGTCCCAGAGCGGGGCGCTCGTCACCGCGATGCTCGACTGGGCGGCGGACCGCCATGTCGGCTTTTCGGCAATGGTCTCGATGGGCGACATGGTCGATGTCGATTGGGCGGAGATGATCGCGTTCTACGCCGCCGACCCTGAGACGGCCGCCATTCTGCTCTATATCGAGGGTATCGGAGACGCCGCCCGCTTCATGTCGGCGGCGTGCGCGGCGACCCGGCTGAAGCCTGTCGTGGCAATCAAGGCCGGGCGATCCGCCGCATCGGGCCAGGCCGCAATGTCGCACACCGGCGCAATGACGGGCGCGTACGATGTGCACGCCGCCGCGTTTCGTCGTGCCGGAATGATCCTTGTCGATTCGATGACGGAATTGTTCGACGCGGCGGAAATTCTCGGGCGAGGTTCTCGCCCCTGCGGGCCGCGCGTCGGTATCGTCACGAACGGCGGCGGGGCGGGCGTGCTCGCGGCCGACGCGTTGCCGGCTGCGGGCGCGGAACTGGCCAAACTTGCGCCGGAAACGGTAAGCCTGCTCGATCGCGTGCTGCCGAAGGGATGGTCGCGCGCCAATCCGGCGGATGTCGTCGGCGACGCGTGCGCGGACCGGTTCGATGCCGCCGTCCGCCAGTTGCTCGCCGATCCCGGCGTCGATGCGTTGCTCGTTCTTCATTGCCCCACGGCCGTCGAAACCGGAGTCGCGATGGCGACTGCCGCGCTGCATGCCGCCGCCGGATCCTCGAAGCCCGTAATCGGAGCGTGGCTCGGGCCCAGCGATGCGGCATCGGCGCGGCCCCTGTTCGACGCGGCTGGTGTGCCACTGTTCGATACCGTCGAGGGGGCGGTACGGGGCCTCGGCTACCTGCGCCAGGTGACTCTGGCGCGCGCGCAGGCGTCTCCAAATCGGCCGTCTGCCGGATCCCCGGAGCACAATCATGCCGCGGCCGCGATCGTTGCGACCGTTCGCGGGGACGGCCGGTGTGCGCTGTCGGCGACCGAAGCGCGGGCCTTGCTCGCCGCGTACGGCATCCCCACCGTGACGGCGCGCGTAGCGGCCGATCCGGCGGGCGTTGCCGCGGCATGCGCCGGCGTCGCGGCGCCCTATGTCGTCAAGATCGTTTCACCCCAGCTTTCGCACAAATCGGATGCCGGCGGCGTCGTGACCAACCTTCCCGATGCCGCCGCCGCTGTTACGGCGGGGACCCTGATGCAGCGGCGCATCATGCGGGAGCATCCCGAAGCGCAGATCGCCGGTTTCGAAATCGAGCCGATGATCGTCGAGCGCAACGGCGTCGAACTGATCGTCGGGGTCGCGGAGGATTCCGTGTTCGGGCCGGTGATCGCCGTCGGGGCGGGCGGCAAGGCGGTCGAGGTGATCCGCGATCGCGCGCTGGACCTCCCGCCGCTCGACGACGACCTTGCGCGCGCGATGATCGCACGCACACGCATTGCCGCCCTGCTCGCGGGGTATCGCGACGTGCCGCCGTACGATCTCGACGGCGTCGTCGCCGTTATCCGGGCCGTCGCGACAATGGTGGAAGACTTTCCCGACATCGTCGAACTCGACATCAACCCGCTGCTCGTCGGTCAGGCCCGCGTGACGGCGCTCGACGTCCGCATTCGGATTTCCGATGCTCCGCGCGCCAGCCGAATGGCAATTCGCCCGATGCCGGAGGATTGCACGACCCCCCGCCCGTCTCCGTCCCAATCGCTATCCGATCGCCCGGCAACGCCCTAGCGCCCATCGCGCCGCGGCGACCCTGCTACTTCGACTGCTGATCCTGTGGCTGCCGTTGATTCCCGGGTTTTTCCTGCTGCGCCACGCCCTGAACCGGCCTCGAGCGGGCCGATCAGCCGGCGCTTCCCGGCAACCTTAACTCGATCATATGCGGGGGGCGTCCCAGGCTGGAGACTTCGCATGTCGCGAAGACGACGCTCACCCTCGGGCATCCGCGTCGAGCCGCCCGCAGGTCTCCCGGGCGGCCTGCCTGACGCGTTCGAGCTGCTCGTCGGCATAGGCCCGGCTGATATTGGGAACGATCCGGTCGATGCTCAAGTGGCCGGCATCCCGCATCGCGAACCCGCGTTCGAGATACACTTCCCATCCCTCGCGCAGAGCGCGCTGCTGACCGCGCCCGGCCAGCCAGTCTCGCGACGCCGCCGAAGTGGTGATGGTCAGCAACCATTTGCCCTTCAGTGCGCGCGGCCCTTTGCCGTCCTGAAAGCCGCCGATATCGCAGCCCGTCCCAAACACGCGGTCGATATAGCCCTTGAGAATGGCGGGCGGGCCACCGAACCAGATGGGATAGACCATGACGATCGCGGCGCGGGCGGCGAGCCGATCGAGTTCGGCCTCCACCCAGGGTGAGGGCGGTGTCCCACGCGCGGGGAGAGACTCATCCTTCAGGACCGGGTCGAACGGAATCTGGTTGAGGTCGCGGATCTCGAACGACTGACCGGCCCGCTTCACTTCCTCTGCGTAGGCCCATGCCACCGAATGGCAAAAACTCTTCGGCGAGGGATTGGCGAGCAGGATGTAATGATGCGGCATGTCTCGTGTCCTGCCGGCCTTATTCGACGGTCGCCCGCCGGCGGTCAAACCGTGCGCATTGCCGGTGCAGGACGCTGCAAACCGGAATCATTTCGGCCCCTCGCTCTTGCCGGCCTGGGTGGGCGCCGGTTTTGACCCGCCGCTCAACTGGGCGGGCGTAACAGCCTGAATCATGCCGTCCTTCTCAAGAACGAGGACCCAGTCGACGCGGCGATCGCAATGCGCGACCCACGCAGGGTATCCCTGAACTGGCGCGCGGGGCTCGGAGGATTTCACCGTTCCGCAATCGAGATTGGCGTCACTGAGCGCACGAAAAAAGACCGCGTTGCGCGCCCGATCGGGCAAGGCGTTGATCCGGGCCAGATAGTCGGTCGCGACCGCCACGGGTTCGGTCCGCTTGACGGGACCCCGGTCGGCAGGTGCTGTCTTGTGGCAGCCCCCCAGTACGATCATGCCCAGGGCAAGGACAGAAACAATCGTTTTCATCGTGATAACCCCTTGAGCCTCAAGCGAATTCGGGCGCCCCATGCCTCATGACGTAACGCGTCTGGGCGGCATGCCTTTCGGCCAGAATCTCGGCCGAGGTCTTTCGCGCCTGCTCGGTCACCTGCGCGAGTATTTCCCCGGCGCGCTGCTGGTCCATGCCCTCTACGACCGCGTCGAAATGGATGTGATCGTTGCTTTCGAGACCGAAAATCGTCGCCAGATAGACATCGAACGCCTGCCGCAACGAAACCCACTGGCCCTGTTCTTCGAGCCAGGGACGCGTCGTCGCCGAGGTTGTCGCAATGACCAGCCGTTTGCCGTCCAGCAGGGGCGCGTGGCGCTGAAGCTTGATTTCCTGCGGGCCGAACCCGGCTCCCAGCACGCGATCGACATAGCCTTTGATGATGGCGGGAGGCATGCCGAACCACAACGGATAGACCAGCACAACGACGGCGCTTGCCTCGAGCAAGGCGAGCTCCCTGGCGACATCCGGGGCAGGTTCGAATCCTGCGGCAGCGGTGCGCTCGGCCGAGCGCAGCAGCGGATCGAACCCGATCGCATAGAGATCACGCAACTCGGCGCGCTGTCCGCATTGCTCGACGGCGGTGCAATAGGCGCGGGCCACGCCGGCGTTGAAGCTGTCGGGATCCGGATGTCCCAGGACGACCAGATGCCGGATATCCGCCGGATCGACGTGCGGAATGTTACTCAGGCTCACCACGTCACCGCCGCGACGAGGTCAACGAACACGATGCAGCACAGCACCGATCCCCCGATAACGGCCCGCGGCTCGCGGGTGAGAAAATGAGTGGATCGGTCGCGCAATCTCCTGACTATCGCCATTATCGTTCTCCAAGAACACGGGGCCGTTTTTGCGCTTCGTTACTTCGCCCGCCATCCGTTCTATTACGGAGCATTATGGCTACGATGAAGACTGACTCAATTCAGCCAGAAGGACGGCTGCAAAAAGGTCGCCAGCAACTCGCGAAGAGCATCGTAATTCCAGACGATGAGGCTGGCGATCAGGCCGATAATGACCGGCGGACCCGCGACGAATAGCAGCGTGCACAGCACTGTCCGGCTTTCCCGGTTACGCTTCGCATCCGCGTCGCGCGGTCGCCGCTCGCGGTTGCCATTTATATTCGTCGCCATGATTCTACCCCGATCGATGGGAGTTCGGGAGCGTGACCCCCCGCAACAAAGCCAGCCCAGTTTAGTTAAACCTGGGGTCGCGAGAATCAGGGAACGTACTTAGCCGACACCGTCGCGAGCGAGGGCGTCTGATCCGACAATGCTGCCAGCCCAACCGCGCTGCCCCACGTTGCGGCCCTGATCCGGCCCGGCGTTGTCCCGGTAAAATGCTTGATCTCACGGATCATGTGCGCCTGATCGTAGAAACCGAATTCGACCACGTCATATCCGGCATGCGGATTGAGCGCGATCTCCGAAGCCGCGCGCAGAGCACGGGCCTCGCGGGCAAGTACCTTGGGTGACTTGCCGTAAAGCGCGTTGCACTTGCGCTCCAGCTGGCGGAGCGAGAGTCGCGAACCAGCGACCAGCGCGGACACTAACGGGGCCGGGCGCGACTGAAGCCATTCATCGACGATTCGTGCGAACCACACCGTCTGATCGCAAACGCCGCAGCGTATCGCCGCTCTTTGCGGGCCTTGATCCCGACGGGCGAAGGTTCCATCGCCAGCCTCATCATCGCAGGCAAATGACGGTGTGGCCCGTCCGAACATAGTACCGGCGTTTTGAGTTGCGAGTTCCATATCGATCTCCGATCGACGCGCATCAAAGTGGAGTAGCGCGAGCCGGAGAATCCGGAATATTCCTTAGGCTCGGGCGCCCGGCCTCAGCGTTCCGGGATTGAGCGCGATGCTCGGCGGCTGCGCTCAAGGTCCAACAGCTCGGTAAGGACACGCCGCTTCGCGGGATCGGTTTCCTGCCGCAGCTTCTGTGCAAACCGCGCGATGTTTTGGTCGACGATCCAGTTATTGGAGACCATTGTCCTGTTCGGCATTGCAATGCCTTTCCCGAATTCGCGCATGGGACGCCCGGAACGGCGCCGTGCTTATCCGGCAGGAAAAGGTCGTCCGCAGACGGGAACACGCCCCGATGCGTCTACCGATTCGCCGGGGCGGCGCCATTGTTGCGCTTCCGGCACCGTTCATCTGTCCGCTACCGTACAATAGCGAATGCCTTATCTACTTCAGCCGATGCGTCCGCACGGGGTTCGCTTGCCAGCTCGGCGTATAGCCGTCGCCCACCAGACGCACGAGCCCGGGGCGGTCGGTGATCGAAATTACGCCGCGTCCCGTCATGACCAGCCCGGCATCCTGGAGTGAGCCAATTGCGTCGCTCACGCTCGCGCGGCGCACGTTGAGCATGATGGACAGCAGGTCATGGGTAAGGGCGATGGTATCGCCTTCGATGCGATCGCTGCACATCAGCAGCCATCGCGCCAGCCGTTGCTCGACGGTGAATGCCGCGTTGGCGAGCGCGGTACCGGCTATCTGTGCCAGCAGGCTATGCGCAAAGCCGTTGAACAGCGCCCGCGCCCCCGTACTCGCGGCGAGGCACCGGCCGAGCCGTGGTGCGGGTAGCCGATAGCCGGTCCCAGGTATCTGAACGAAGCAGCGGTTCGGCGAAGCGTCGACGCCGAGAATCGTCGCGGCATCCACCATGCCGTCCTTTCCGACGATCCCCGCTTCGGCTTCGAAGCCCGCGCTCGTCATCGCCACGATCGACGCAATGCCGCTTTCCATAAACCAGCAATATTCGATCGTTTCGCCGGGGCGAACGAGATCCTGCCCGCGAACCAAATCGACCTCGACGAGGTCGGGTTCCACCATTGCAAAGTCCGCTGCGCTCATGGCGCGCAACAGGTGATTCCTGACGGCAATCTGATCTGGCAAGTCGGCGCCCCCACACAACGGGGCGGGAGACCAATTCTCTCAGCCGGCTGCGCCCATGCTGTGGCAGTCGGTCAAAACAACATGGGTACGGCACCTCTAAATTGCGACCCGCGCGGAGTCGGTACGGTGTCGTACCCATCGGAGGCGGGCGACGTCTGCTTCTGTCGCGCGTGATCGTATCCCGAGTGCGGCCCATTGATGGTCAGGATCGGGTTTATTCCCACGCTTTCTGCGACTGCACACGGTGGACGCTCGCGCCCGATCGGATCGGCTAAGCTGGTCGCGATACCGTTGGTGCGGTGTGTTCTTCGGTATCCGAAAGCTTGCGCAATAGCCCCGCTGCAAGAACAACGGCTGCCATCCCGCCGGTGGGCGGAGGCGGTTCCTCAATGCCGCGTTCCAACCTCGGCTGAGCTCGCCCGTCCCCGGACGCGGCTAATCCGGGGCCCCCGCAAGCAGCCACTCCCCATCGAACCGGGTCGCGAGCAGCGTGCTTGCAAGCCCTACCATTTGTTAATCGATGGCGCGCTACCACAACTGCGGGGGCATCGCCGAAGGACAGCAATGCCAAACCGATCCAATATCCCCAGCGGCACCTATATCGTTGCCGTGCGCTCGCTGTATGCGACGCTCACGCCAAGCATCATCATGGCAACAGCGTTCCTCGGCGTTGGTGCGCAGGTCGCGATTACGGCGTCCGACTTGCCCCTCACGCTGCTGGTCGTGCTTGGCGAAGCTGCCTTGTTGGCGCGGCTCGGTCTATTGCTTCTTTATCGTGCCAGCGCGAGCAGCGAGGCGTTGGATCTGGCAGGCGCGCGCAACCTCGAACGAAAATTCGCAATCGCCTATTTCGCTTTCGCCGCTGCATTCGGCGCGTTCAGCGCCCGCGCTTTCGAGGTTGCGGACGTCGGGTCGCACATGCTCGTGGTCGGACTGTTATTTGGTTATGCGGCCGGCGTCGCGGCGGGCGTATTCCTTCGGCCCTGGATCGCGCTGCCGAGTATAATACTCGCCGTGGCTCCAACAGGCACGCTCGCTCTGACCGCGTCCGATTTCACATACCGTTCGGTCGGCATCCTGCTTCTGATGTTCCTTGGCGGGGGCGTGCATAGCATGATGCGAAATTATTCCGCGGCCGTTTCCGAAATCACGGCGCGCGGTACATTCGCGCTGCTCGCCCGGGCGGACGCGCTTACCGGCCTGGATAATCGTCTGTCGCTGCGTGACGCGTTCGACACGGCTCTCGCCCGGGCCGACCGGGGAGATGTTCTTGTCGTGCACTGCCTCGACCTCGACCGCTTCAAGGCGGTCAACGACACCTATGGCCATCCCGTGGGCGATGCACTTCTCAAAGCTGTTGCGGACAGGCTGCGCCGCGTCCTTCGTTCAGGCGATGTGGCGGCGAGGATCGGGGGCGACGAATTCGTGATCCTGCAGTTGCATGCGGAGCATGCAAGCGAGGCGGAGTTGCTGGCGCGCCGGATTGCGCGTGCGGTGTCCCGGCCTTACTCGATCCTGGGTCATCAACTCTCGATAAGTACCAGTGTTGGCTATGCGCTGCACGCTGCAGATGGCGCCGACATGGACCAGCTGATCGCGCGTGCCGATGAAGCACTTATCCGGATTAAGCGCGGTGGCGGAGGCGTCTGCGCCTACCAAACCAACGCATATCGGGAAGCGCATAAATTGTCAGCGTGAGCGCGAAGCCTGTTTAGGCCGCGGTGTTCCTGCTTTTCGCTTGGTTATCCCGATCTATCGGATCGCTGCCGACCCGGCCCGGCCCGCTGCCCAATACCCACGATGGCGCAAAGATCGGGAACGTGCTGGCCGTTCCCAGCCTCGGGAATATTGAGGCATTGATGGCCCGCAATAGCTGAAGCCGACCGGTCCAGGCCACGTCCTGGCCAAGGCTCGAATCGACCGCGATCAGGTTGCGGCGCAGATATCGCAGTTCCGACCGCTGCCGGCCGTCGTAGCGGTGATCGGCCGCCTGACCTCGATCATGGCTCTGGCCACAGGTCAGCCGGTTTCCGACAACGAGTACTATGACGTTGGAGCGGGCGAAGGGATTCGTTCGTTGCCGTCATTTTTGAGAGCGAAGGTGTATAATCCTTCAGCCACAGCGTCGAGCGCAGGTGCCTTTTGCAGCTCGGGAGTGGCGCGGCAGGCCTGGCCCTGCAAATCACCACGGCGGAGCAACTCGGGCATGCGCGTATCATCGGTTACATCCCGGATATCCTATACGCTCCCGAACTGTCGTATCTCGACGAGTTGCCGATCCGGGCGAAGCCGCAACTCCGATCGTCGAGCATCAACGCCCAGCACCGCATGATCGCGTCAGGCGCCGGTGCCGGCATCCTTCCGTGCTTCATCGGCGATATCGACCCGCAATTACGGCGCGTGCTGTGCGACCTGAGCATTACGCGAAGCTTCTGGCTGGCGACCCATCGCGAAACCCATCCATTCCCTCAGGTGCGCCTCTTCATCAACTGGATGGTCGATTTGACGTCGCGCCATCGCACATTGCTGATGGGCGATCTCGCCGCCTTGTCGGTGCACGGATCGCATTCCGGGCGTCGCGATCGACATGCGGCAATCGACTAGCGTCCTGCCTGAATTACCGATAAAGCGACACACAGTGATAATGTTTAATCGGTGAAGCGGACTCTTGCTCGTGCACGGTCCAACTCTCGGCTTCATGACGGAGGCTAAAGTGACGAATCAGCAGGATATCCCGGTCGCCGGGCCGCCACGGATGCTGCACCACACGGCCTATGTCACGCACGACGTAACCGCCACCGTGGAGTTCTATACGCGGGTGTTGCGCATGAAGTTGGTCAGCTCGGTGATCGACGATGCGGTTCCATCGACGGGCGACCCCTTCCCCTATATCCATCTGTTCTTCGAAATGGCCGACGGGTCGACGATCGCATTTTTCGAATCGCTCGACCTGCCGCCGGCTCCGGCTCCGTCCCATCCCGCTTATGAGATCTTCAATCATCTCGCGCTGGATGCCGGATCGGTGGAGGCTGTCGATGGCTGGGCCGAGCATCTGAGCGCACAGGGCATCGACTATATCGGCCCGGTGAATCACGGGATCATCTATAGCATCTACTTCCGCGACCCCAACGGCCTCCGCCTCGAGCTGACCGCGGACGTGATTCCCGAATGGAAGCTGCACGGGGCGCAGGCGGCCGAGGATGTCGCCAAATGGCAGGAACTGAAACAGCGAAGCGCGCGCGAGGGCAGCAGCGACAGCGCAGTTGCGTGGATCAAGGAACGACGCCTGTCGCGGCCTGGGGCGCACGACTGAGCCGCCGCCGGGCAGTCCTCTTTCCGGGCGGGCTTGGCTTTAGCCGGAGCCTTGCCCTAGCATCGGGTCTTCACAACGAGGTCAGCGCGTTTGCCCCCAGGTCCAGGCCCCCTTCCCGGCGCTCCCGAGCCGGAGCTTCAATCCGCCGCATCGGGGGACGGAAAGCTCGGCATCCAGTCTCTCGAGATCGGCATGCGGCTGATGGCGGCCTTGATGGAGCACGCCTTCGACAGTCCGCCGCCGATGCTGAAGACGCTTGCCGCCAGCGCCGGGATGCCGCCGGCAAAGGCGCACCGCTACATGGTCAGCCTGATCCGATCGCAACTCGTGGAGCGCGATGAAGCGAGCGGCCGGTATAAATTGGGTCCGATGGCGCGGCTGATGGGGTTGCGCGCGATCCAGTCGATCGATGTCGTCCGCCTGGCCGGCTCGCGCCTGCCGCTGATTTGCGCCGACCTGGGATTTTCGGTGGCGGTAGCGATCTGGGCGCAGGACGGGCCGACGATCATCGCCGTCGAAGAGGCACGCCGGCCGATCACGATCGGCACGCGCATCGGCGAAGTCATGCCGATCCTGAGCTCCGCCACCGGGCTTGTCTTCGGCGCCTGGCTGCCCAGGGCGCTCACGCGCAAGCTGATCGATCGCGATTGCGGTGCGGCGACCGGCAGGGAAGCGGGTCACGCATCCTTCGAACGCGAAATCGACCGGCGCTTAGACGATGTCGTCAGGGCGGGACTGGGCACGACCGAGGGCGGCCTCAATCCCACCGTCAATGCGCTTTCCGCGCCGATCTTCGACCATCGCGGCGTGCTGGTGGCAGCACTTTCCACGCTCGGGCCCGCGGGCGAACTCGATGTCTCTCCCGACGGCGCCATCGCGGTATCGCTGCGAAAATTCGCTGCGGAACTCTCCGCCGAGCTGGGCTTCACTCCGAAGATGAACGGCGCAGTGCGTGGCGATTGAATTACGGATATTGCTATTCGAATGCGCTATTCGTAATTGAAGGCTTCGATGCCAATTGAAGTCGAGGACCCGATGCCAACGTTCCGCGCGGTAATGATCGAAGAGGTGGATGGCAAACAGGCGGCGCGGGAACGCGACCTCACGCTGGCCGATCTTCCCGGCCACGACGTCCTGGTCGAAGTCGGTTTTTCGAGCCTGAACTACAAGGACGGGCTGGCGGTACTCGGCAAGAAGATCGCCCGGCGCCTGCCGATGATCGCCGGGATCGACATCGCCGGCACCGTCGTCGAATCGCGATCGCCGCAATGGTCGGCGGGCGACAAGGTAGTCGTGAACGGCTGGGGCATGTCGGAAACCGAGCAGGGCGGATATACCCGCTACCAGCGCGTCAAGCCGGAATGGCTGGTCCGCCTGCCCGAAGCGCTTTCGCTGGAACAGGCTGCAGCGATCGGCACAGCCGGCTACACCGCTGCATTGTGCGTCGATGCGCTGGAGGATTGGGGCGTCGAAAAGGGCGGACGCGAAGTCCTGGTCACCGGCGCGGCGGGCGGCGTCGGATCTGTGGCGATCGCGCTGCTGGCCAAGGCCGGTTACCGCGTGACGGCGTCGACCGGGCGCGCCGAAACGCATGCCTATCTCTCCTCGCTGGGGGCCACCGCGTTCGTGACGCGCGCGGAATTGCAGGAGAAGGGGCCGCCGCTGGCGAAGGAACGCTGGGCGGGCGCAGTGGATTCGGTCGGCAGCACCACCCTGGCGACAGTGCTGTCGCAGACCGTCTATGGCGGCGCGGTGGCCGCGTGCGGGCTTGCCGGCGGCGTCGATCTTCCCGCCACCGTGCTTCCGCATATCCTGCGCGGGGTCGCGTTGCTCGGCGTCGATTCGGTGATGGCCCCGCTCGCCAAGCGCAATCGCGCATGGCAGCGGCTGGCGCGCGATCTCGACCCCGCGCTTCTTGCCAGCATCACCACCGTCGAGCCGATGAGCAGGCTCCCCGAACTCGCGCCGCAGATCCTGGCCGGCCAGACGCGGGGACGGATCGTGATCGACGTGACGCGCTGACATGGTCTCGCTGGTTGCCGCCGACCGGTCCGGAATTTCGGCGGGACGGCGATTCCGTGCGTTGCTGGAGCGGCCCGGCATCCTGCGCATGCCCGGTGTGTATAACGGGCTGTCGGCACTCCAGGCGAAGCGTGCCGGCTTCGAGGCCGCGTATCTGTCAGGCGCCGCGGTGTCGGCGGCGATGGGGCTTCCGGATCTCGGCATCACCACCATCGACGATCTGTGCTTCCACATCCGCCAGTGCGTCCATGCCGCCGATCTGCCGATGCTGGTCGATGGCGACACCGGCTTTGGCGGAGCGCTGAACGCGATGCACATGGTCCGCCGCTTCGAGGAGGCGGGCGCCGGGGCGGTGCAGATCGAGGATCAGGTGCTGCCCAAGAAGTGCGGGCATCTGAGCGACAAGAGGCTGGTCGACGCGCACGAGATGGCGGCGAAGATCGCCGCCGCCGCCCGCGCCCGCCGCGACATGGTGATCGTCGCGCGCACCGACGCCGTCGCGCAGGAGGGCATTGATGCGGCGGTGGACCGTGCCAATCTCTATCTCGCCGCGGGGGCGGACGCGATCTTCCCCGAGGCGCTGCATGATGCCGGGATGTTCGCCGCCTTTGCGGCACGGGTGCAGGCACCGTTGCTGGCCAACATGACCGAGTTCGGCAAGACGCCGTACTTCACTGCCGACGAGTTCGCCGAAATGGGCTTCCGGATGGTGATCTGGCCGGTCAGCGCGCTGCGCGTCGCCGCCCGAGCGCAGGAGGCGCTTTACGCGGCACTGGCACGGGACGGCAGCGCCGCGGCACAGCTGGATGCAATGCAGACGCGCGCCGAACTCTACGAAACGCTGGGCTATGGCCAATATGAGGAACTGGACGCATCGATCGAGCGCTCGACGCTGCCTTCCTGACCGATACTCACGTGTCCGATGCCGGCAGCCACGGCGTGGAATATTGCCCGGCGCGGGCGGCCTTCAGTCCCGCCACCCCCTCCGCGCGGAGAATATCCTCGAAATATCGCCCATCCGGGGCCTTGGCGACCGAGCTCATCGTCTTGGTGATCGCATCTTGCGCGCGCCCGGCGACCCTGCCCGCCGCGCGGCCGCTGCTTTCGAGCACCGCCTCGATGCAGGCCTTGTTGAGATGGAGCGCCTCGCGCGGCATCCGCGCCAGGCGCTCGGCGAGATCGACCGCGCGCTCGAGCAGCAACGCCTCGGGTTCCACCGCAAGCACCAGGCCGATGCGTTCGGCGCGCCAGGCATCGATCATCTCGCCGGTGAAGATCAGATATTTCGTCCATGCCGCGCCGATCACCGGGACCAGGTCGGAGGCGCCGGGATGGCCGATTCGCCCTTCGATCAATCCGAACCGCGCGGTATCGGCGGCAATCACGAAATCGCACTGCGCGACAAAGCCCATCGCGGTGCCCAGGCACAGGCCGTGGACCGCGGCGATCACCGGTTTGCGCACGCGCCGCACCACTTCGTTGAAACGGACCACATTCTCGTTGAAGATCTGATTGTCGCGCGCGGTGTCGGGCGCGCTCTTGCCACCGATCCGGCTGAGATCGCCGCCCGCGCAGAACGCGCTCCCGGCCGCGCGGATCAGCACGCAGCCAATCGCTTCGTCTTCGCTGGCAATCGTCAGCGCGCGCGCGATTTCGTCGCGGCTCGATCCCGGTCCCATGCCCAGCGCGTTCAGTTTTTCCGGCCGATTGAGGATGATGTGGGCGACCTGGTTTTCCACCTCATAGAGAATGTGCTCGTAACGCTCCGACATTCGTCACTCCCTTCCGCCGAGCGATGAGCTTGACACTCATGCCCTCGTCGCGCAATCTTCCATAGTTGTATTCGATTCAACAATACATAATCTAGGGAGAGAGCGTGCTCGAAGAATTGCTTCAGGCGATCCCGATCGAGGCTGGTACGACGCAATCCGGTCTTGAGCTGCACTCGGGGATCGCGCGCCTCTATCCACGCGTATACGGCAACCTTGTCCGGATCGCCGGATCGCGGGCGACGACGGGGATCATCATGGTCCATCCGATGTCGAACTTTCACGGGCACCATTTGCTGCAGCCGATTGCCACGTCGGGCATTCCGATCATCGGCCTGAACACGCGCTATGCCGGCAACGATGCCGTGGTCATCCTCGAGAATTGCCTGCTCGACATCGATGCGGCGATCCGCTGGGCGCGCGAGCGTCACGGCTGGCAGAAGGTGATCCTGTGCGGCTTTTCAGGGGGCGGGCCGCTGGTCTCCCTCTACCAGCGCCAGGCCGAAAACCCGACGATCACCGCCACCCCTGCAGGCGATCCGCCGGACTTTACCAAGACGCCGCTGGCCCCCGCCGACGCATTGCTGCTGATCGCGGCCAGCCCCTCGCGCAGCCAGCTCTATCAGGAATTCATCGATCCGTCGGTGATCGACGAGCAGGATCCGGATCGGCGAGACCCGGAATTCGACCTGTACGCCGCGGGCCGCGAACCGCCTTACGACCGAGCTTGGTTCGCCGAATACCGGGTCCGGCAAAAGGCCCGCGTCCAGCGCATCGAAGACTTCGTCGTCGCCGAACTGAAGCGCCTCACCGCAATGGGGATTCGCGACCGCGCCTTCATCACGCATCGCACCGTTGCCGACCCGCGCTTCCTCGATTTGACCATCGATCCGGACGATCGCGCCGTCGGCACGATCTGGGGCGATCCCCGGGCGGCGAACGAAGCCCCGGGCCCGATGGGCCGCTTTTCGACGCTGCGCAGCTGGCTCAGCACGTGGAGCCCAACCTATTCGAACGGCGACAGCCTGAAGAACCTGCCGCACGTATCGGTGCCGATCGGGATGATGCCGATGACGGCGGACCAGGGCACGATGATGGTGCACGGCCGTGCGATCCGCGATGCCGCGCCCGCGCATCTCGTCGATTTCTTCCCGCTCAAGGGCATGACGCATTATTTCCATGGCCAGCCCGAGGCTTTTGCGATGGCCGTCGAAGCGATCCGCTCGTGGATGGAGCGCTGGGGCCTCGAGCCCGGCGCACCGGAAAGCGGCCAGCCATGAATGCCCCGAACCCGGTCCAGTCGCTCCACCATTTCGCCTATCGATGCCGCAATGCCGAGGAGACGCGGCATTTCTACGAAGACATTCTCGGCATGCCGCTGGTCCACACCGTCTATCACGATCATGTCCCGTCGACGGGTGAGTATCACCCCTATTTCCACATCTTCTTCCAGATGCGCGATGGCGGCTGCCTGGCCTTTTTCGACCTGCTCGACGACACCGGATACGTGCCGGACCCGGAGACGCCGCTTTGGGTCAATCACCTGGCGATGAAGGTCTCGTCCCGCCAAGAGCTCTCGGCGGCGAAAGCGCGGCTGGAAGCAAATGCAATCGAAGTGCTCGGCATCGTTGATCACAAGATCTTCGATTCGATCTATTTCTTCGATCCGAACGGCATTCGCCTCGAATTGACCTATGACACGGCGAGCGCCGAGACGATCGCGCGGCTTGCCGCCGATGCCCATTCCGGGCTGGCGCAGCGCGATGCGAAGTTCGCCGAGCGTCAGGCGAGGCTCGCGGGCGAGGCGCGGCCTTGAGACCGAAATGACCGCGGGCATGCTCTCGATACCCGCCGTGTTCATGCGCGGCGGCACCAGCAAGGGGCTGTTCTTCCACGCCCGCGATCTTCCCGAGAAGCGGGATGCGCGGGACGCGATCTTCCTGCGCGCGCTCGGCAGCCCGGACAGCTACGGCCGCCAGCTCGATGGCATGGGCGGCGGCCTGTCGTCGCTTTCCAAAGCGGTTATCATCGGCCCGCCGACCCGCGAGGACGCCGATCTCGATTATATTTTCGCGCAGGTCGCGGTCGATCTGCCGATGGTCGATTATGGCGGCACCTGCGGCAACCTCGCCTCCGCGGTCGCGCACTTCGCAGTGGACGAGGGGCTGGTCGCCGCCGCCGGCGAAATGGCGATCGTCCGCATCCACGCCGTCAACACCGGCAAGATCATCCGCGCGCACGTGCCCGTCCGCGACGGCACGGCACAGGTCGACGGCGCGCTGGTGATTCCGGGGATCAGCTTCAGCGGCGCGCCGATCCGACTCGAATTCATCGACCCCGACGGAAGCCGCACCGGACGATTGCTGCCCGGCGGGGCGCCGGCGGAGTTCATCGACATCCCGGGCATCGGCGCGATCCGGGCCTCGCTCGTCGATGCCGCCAATCCCTGCGTCTTCGTCCGCGCTGCGGATCTGGGGCTGACCGGCGCCGAGCTGCCGGAAGAGCTGGATGCCGATCTCGCCAGCCGGGCCATCCTCGAAGCGATCCGCGCGGCGGCGGGCGTTCGCATGGGCTTCGGCGCGACGCCGGAAGCGGTCAGCGAAGCGTCGCAATCGAGTCCCAAGATCGCGCTGGTCGCGCCTACCCGTTCCATGCGCACGCTCGACGGCGCATCGCTGGATGCCGGGTCCCATGATCTTTGCGTGCGGATGATCTCGATGGGGCAGGCGCATCGCGCGGTCCCCCTCACCGGGGCATTGTGCGTCGCGGTCGCTGCCCGCATCCCCGGGACGGTTGTGCACGAGATGCTCGCAGACGGTGCGCGCGGCGAAGGCGACCTTCGTCTGGGCACCGCTTCCGGAATGGTGTCGGTGGCTGCCGAAATGGTTGCCGACGCCGGCGGGTTTCGGACGAACAATGCAGTCGCCTATCGGACCGCCCGCCGCCTGATGGAGGGCAATGTGCTGGTGCCCGCCACAGCCTGAGGAGACAAGAATGACTTCGCCGCCGCCACTCGATGGCCTTCGCATCATCGACATGAGCTCGGTGGTGATGGGGCCGTTCGCCACCCAGATTCTCGGCGACCTCGGCGCCGACGTCATCAAGGTCGAGCCGCACCAGGGCGACACGACCCGGCACGTCACGCCGATGCGCGGCGAGAATATGGGCTGGGTGTTCCTCCATGCCAATCGCAACAAGCGCAGCATCGTGCTCGACTTGAAGGATCCGGCGGGCAAGGAAGCGCTGCTCAAGCTCGCCGAAGGGGTCGATGCGATCGTCACCAACGTGCGCACCCGCGCGCTCGACCGGCTCGGGCTCGGCTGGGAGACTCTGCAGGCGCGCAACCCGCGGCTGATCCTGGTCAATCTGGTCGGTTACGGCGCCGGCGGCCCCTATGACGGGCGCCCGACCTATGAAGATCTGATCCAGGGCGTCACCGCGCTGCCGTCGATGCTGGTCCAGGCGGGCTCGGAAGAGCCGCATTATGTGCCGATGGCGATGAACGATCGCGCCGTCGGGGTATCGAGCGCGGTCGCCCTGCTCGCCGCGGTGATCCATCGCGAGAAGTCGGGCCGCGGACAGCAGATCGAAGTGCCGATGTTCGAGACGATGGCGCAATGGGTGCTGGGCGATCACATGGGCGGCAAGACCTTCGAGCCGCCGCTGGGGCCAGCGGGCTACAAGCGCACGCTCACCAAGGAGCGCCGTCCCTACAAGACCAAAGACGGCCGCATCTGTTCGATCATCTATACCGACAAGCACTGGCGCACCTTCATGGATCTGATCGGCCAGAGCGAGGTGTTCCGCACCGATCCGCGCTTCGCCAATATCGGCACCCGGACCGATCATGCGCACGACCTCTATGCCTATGTCTCGCAGGCGATGCAGGAGCGGACCAGCGCCGAATGGCTGGAGGTGCTGCTCGCGGCGGACATTCCGGTGACGCCGCTGCACGATCTCGACTCGCTGATCGAGGACGAGCATTTGAGGGCGGTCGGCTATCTGCCGGTCGTCGATCACCCGACCGAGGGCAAGGTGCGCCAGGTGCGGATACCGTCCACCTGGAGCGATTCCCAGCCGACGATCCGCCGCCAGCCGCCCGGCCTCGGCGAGCATAGCGTGGAGGTGCTGCGCGAAGCCGGACTGAGCGAGCAGCAGATCGCGAATTTGATCGAGCGCGGCGTGACAGTGCAGCCCGGCTATGCGCCCGACGAGGAGGCGGTGTGACCACGGCCCCGGCCCGGCTCGCGTGACCGAACATCGTCACGTCGCATTGCCGATCCGGATCGGCGCGACGTTCGAGACCCAATCGGGGCTCCAACTCAACGCGCCCCGCATCTACGGCATGCTCGCGGCGCCCGCCGGAGCGCGCGGCGCCGCCATTCTGATCCATCCCTCCAGCAGCATGATGAGCCACTATCTCATCGAGCCGCTCAACGCCCGCGGACTGGCCGTGTTCGCGCTCAACACGCGCTATGCCGGCGGCGACCAGGTCCTGATCATGGAGAATGCGATCCAGGATCTCGGGGCCGGCGTTCGCTATCTTCGCGAACAGGGGTTCGAACGTGTCGTGCTGCTCGGCAATTCCGGCGGCGCGTCGCTGACCGCTTTCTACCAGGCACAGGCCGAGCGGATCACCATCACCCATACGCCCGCCGGCGATCCGGTGGATCTGGTCGCGGAGGAGATGCCGCCCGCCGACGCGCTGGTCCTGCTGGCCGGGCATCCCGGCCGTTCGACGCTGATGACGACCTATATCGACGCCGCGGTGATCGACGAGGCAAATCCCGATGCCGGCGATCCCTCGCTGGACATTTACGCGCCGGGAAATCCGGCGCCGTTCTCCCGCGATTTCGTCGCGCGCGTCCGCGCCGCGCAGCGCGCCCGCAGCGAGCGCATCACCGCCTGGGCGGTCGAGCGCCTGCGGATGTTGCGTGCGCGGCCGGGGGGCGCCCGCGACGAAGCCTTTGTCGTGCACCGCACCTATGCCGATCCGCGCTTCGTCGATCTCGGACTCGATCCCAACGACCGCGCGCCCGGCGGCAATCGCGGCGACACGCCGCAACAGGCCAATCTCTCGGCGAACAATCTGGCGCGCTTCACCACGCTCACGTCGTGGCTCAGCCAATGGTCGCAGCTGTCGAGCGCGGATGGGCCCGACAATCTGGCGAGGACCAGCATTCCCGTCCTGCAACTCGAATATAGCGCCGACGCTGGCATCTTTCCCAGCGACGTGGCGCGCTGGAGCGCGGCGGGCGGCGCGCGAATTGAGAACCATCGCATCGTCGGCGCTTCGCACTATCTCCACCGCCTTCCCCGGCAATTGGCGGAAGTGGCCGATCTCGTTGCGGAGTGGGGCAAGCCCGGCTGATGGCCGCGTCGCGCGGGTGGCTCGATCATCGGCAATTCCTATCGCCGAGAGCACCGCAACCGACTTGCCCCTGCGCGCCATCGGGTTGCAGCATGCGTCCATAACATAAGGATGAGTGGATGACGGCGGCAGCAACCGAAGCGGGAGTGGAAAGCGCTCCCACTGCAAAAGTCTCGGCGTTCCGCAGCGCCGCGTTGATCGCCGTTCTACTAACTTTCTGCATTTTCGCCGTGGTCGATCGCACCGTGATCGCGATGCTGGTCGATCCGATCAAGGATTCGCTCGGGCTGAGCGACACCCAGATCGGATTGCTGATGGGGCTCGCTTACGCGCTGGCTTACGGTCTTGGCGGACTGCCGATGGGCTATCTCGTCGACCGCTATCCGAGAAAGTGGATCCTGTTCCTCGCGGTCATCCTGTGGGGCACGGCGGAAGCCGCATGCGGCTTCGCCACCGGCTTCGTCTGGCTGTTTCTGGCGCGCGCCGCGGTCGGCCTGTTCGAATCGCCGCTGCATCCCAGCGCCCATTCGATCATCGCCGACACAGTACCCCGGCGAAGGCTGGCGACGGTCCTGTCGATCTATTCGATGGGCAACCTCATTGGCACCGGGCTCGCGCTGATGATCGGCGGCTGGATCGTCAATTCGCTGCTCCACCTCGATCACATTCGCGTGCCCCTGATCGGCGACATGGCCCCCTGGCAATTCGCGTTCCTGATCACCGGCGTGCCCGGGCTGTTTCTGGCGTTGCTGATCCTCCCGTTCGCGGAGCCGTCGCGGCACATGTCGCACGGCCACGGCAAGGTCAGCTGGGCGGAGCTTTTCGGCTTCATCCGATCGCATTGGCAAGTCGTGCTCACGCTCAGCGTCGTGTTCGGCGGCATGAACATCGTCGTCGGCGGCATCATCAAATGGGCGCCCGCTTATATGTCGCGCCATTTCAAGATGAACCCGGCCGAATATGGCGTGGCGCTGGGTCTGTCGCAAAGCCTCCCCGCCATCGCCGGGCTCCTCGCGGCGGGCTGGATCATCGACCGGTGGTACGCCAGGGGCCGGAAGGACGCCCACCTCACTTATTATCTGTGGGTATTGATCGTCACGTCGCCCATCGTGTTCTTTGGCCTGATGTCGAACAACATCGCGCTGTTCCTGGCGGCGATCGCGCTCGCCATGGGCCTGACCGTCAACTTCCTCGGCATCGCCGCGGCCCAAGTGCAGATGATCTCACCGCCACAGATGCGCGGGCGGCTTTCCGGCCTGTTCTTCCTGATGGTCGTGGCATTGCTCGGCACCACGTTCGGCGCATTGTTGCCGGCGGTCATCTCCGAGCAGATCTTGCACGATACCACGCTCATCGGTCACGGCATCGCTTTTACCCTGGCGATCTTCGCGCCGCTCGCGATCATCGCGATCCTGTGGGGCCGCAAATATGTCCGCGCGGCAGTCGAAGAGGCCGAACGGGCTATCGTCGTTTGATCGGCGGCGGCACTCTCACTCGGGGGCGATGGCGACCCTGATCCCGTCCAGTTCATGCGTGAATACGACCTGGCACGACAATCGTGAGGTCTCCTCGCGTTCAGCCGCGCCGTCGAGAAGATCGATCTCGGCGTCGGAAATGGCCGGAAGCCGCGGCATCCAGACGGGGTCGACGATAACGTGGCAGGTGGCGCACGAACAGCAGCCGCCGCAAGTCGCCTCCAGCTCGTCGAAGCCGTTATCCCGGATGATTTCCATAAGCGAATAGCCCGAGGTGGCATCGGCCACCACTTTATGCTCCGATCCGTCTCGCGTAACGACCGTCAACTTCGCCATCAAACCTGCTTTCATGAATCGCCCGTCAAGGCATGCACGGAGGCTGGGTCCCACCCGCCGATTTCAAGAGCGATCGGTTCGTAGGCAAATGGCAGGGTAAGTCTGTCCCCGTGGGGTGGTACGCGGTCGCACCCGGCAGCGAACCCATCCTGCGGTCATAGACAAAACCGTTGACGGTTAGCACGAGTGCCGTGTTGCCGGTTAGAGCGCGCGAGCGGAATTTAGGCATTGCGCCCTTCATGCGCGTCCAAAGGACGTCGGATTGATAAGGGCGCCAACAAGGCGCCCAGCGCATAAAAATTGGGGAGGATTCAAATGTCGAATCGTATTTTCATCAGCAGGATCGCACTCGCAGCGGCGCTGATCGCGCCGAGCGCCGCGTGGGCTCAGGTTGCCGCGCAGCCGGCGCCTCCCGCCCAGGGCCAAACCCAGGGGGACGACCAGACCGGCGTCGCGGATATCATCGTCACCGCGCAGCGCCGCGAAGAGCGCCTGCAGGACGTGCCGATCGCCGTCACCGCGGTCACCGGCGACAGCCTGGCCCGCTCGGGCGTGACCGACACGCGCCAATTGACACAGTCGATGCCGTCGGTGGTGTTCAGCCGCGTCAATTCCAGCTTCCAGCCCTATATCCGCGGCGTCGGCACCCGAAACGCCAATATCGGCGATGAATCGAACGTGTCGCTCTATATTGACGGCGTCTATCAGCCAGTGATGTCGTCTCTCGGCTTCGACATCGTCAATGTCGAGCGTATCGAAGTGCTGCGCGGTCCGCAGGGCACGCTCTTCGGCCGCAACTCGACCGGCGGCCTGATCAACATAATCACGCCCGATCCCACCGAGCAGCTGTCAGGCCGCGTTGTCGCGCGCGTCGGCAGTTATGGCGAAAAGTCGCTGCAGGGCTATATCTCGACCGGCATCGTGCCCGGGGTCAGCATCGACCTGACAGGCAGCATCGCCGCCGATACCGGCTACATCAAGGATCTGGTTAACGGCGGCTATCGCGGCGATCGTTCCTCCGAAGTGGTCCGCGCCAAGATATTGATCGAGCCAGCCACTAATTTCCGCGCTGTGCTGACCGGCAATTACACGCGCTACGCCGATTCCTCGTCGGTCAGCGAGCAACCCTTCCGCGGCAATTCGACCGGCGTTCGCGCACCCGCGCCAATCGTTCCGACCGGCCCTTGGGAGACCGCGATCGATACGCCGACGAATTCGAAGTCGAAGACCTATTCGGCATCGCTGCAGACCCGATTGACTCTCGGCGCCGTCAATATCGAGACCATGTCCGCCTATATCGACAGCAAGGCGATATCGATCACCGACAGCGATGCAACGACCAAGCCGATCGGTTCGGTAATCGCGCCGCAGAGCTCATATTATATCGAGAACGAGATTCGCGCGCTTTCCACCGGCGAGGGCCCGTTCTCCTGGATTGTTGGCGCGTTCCAACTCTCCGGCAAGGGCTCGTTCGACGGACTGGAGAGCTATGCCAACGGCGCGCTCTTGAGCCGTACGTTCACGCGGCAGGAAGTCGTCTCCTATGCGGCCTTCAGCGAAGGCACGCTGCGGCTCGGCCCCGTCTCGCTGATCGCTGGCGCCCGGTACAGCACCGAAAAGCGCAATTACGAGGCGCACACCGCGACGGTCACCTCCGTCCCCTTCCGCGAGTCGAGCAACAACAAGGTGACCTACCGCTTCTCGGCCCAGTACAAGTTCAGCCCGAGCGCGAACATCTACGCAAGCTACAGCCGCGGCTTCAAGAGCGGCGTCTACAACGGCTTCGCGACCACCGTTGCCGCCGCGTCGCCCACCCGTCCCGAGACGATCGACTCGTACGAAGTCGGCTTCAAGACGGATCCGCTCAACTGGCTGCGCATCAACGGCTCGCTGTTCCACTATGACTATACCGACATTCAGCAGTCGGCGCGCGACCCGCTGACGACGCTGGTGCTGCTGTTCAACGCCGCGTCCGCCAAGGTCGATGGCGCCGAGCTAGAAGCCACCGTCCGCGTCAGCCGTGACTTCAACCTTCGCGGCTATGCCACCTATCTCCGCGCCAAATATGACAGCTTCCCGACTGCCCAGATCTTCCGTCCGCTCGGCAATGGCGGCAACAGCTCGATCGCACCCTTTGACGCCTCGGGCAAGGACATGATCCGCGCACCGCGCGCGACCGTGGGCGTCAATTTCGACTGGTCGCACAATACCGACATCGGCACGTTCGGCCTGGCGGGGAATCTCTTCTACTCGGCCAAATATTATTGGGATTTCGAAAACCGGCTTACCCAGCCCGCCTACACCATGATCAACGGCGACATCTCGTTCTCGCCCGCCGGCAGGGACAATTTGCGCCTCAGCATATTCGTACGCAATCTCGCCAACGAAGTGGTCTATTCGCAAATGACGTCCACCGCGACCGCCGACAAGGCCGGGTTCGAACGCCCCCGGACCTTCGGTGCCTCGGCTTCCTTCAAGTTCTGACCGGCGGTAAGATTAGGAATGACGACGATGCTCGCCGACCAACTCGTAGAAGGCAGGTCGGACGAACTCGTCGTCGCCGATCGCGAAGGAACCAGGCTGATCGTGTTCAATCGTCCGGCCGCGCGCAACGCGCTGTCGAACGCAATGAAGCAGGCCCTGGTGGCGATACTAAGCGAGGCCGAGAAAGACGATACTGTCCGCGTCGTCATTGTCACCGGAGCCGGGGCATGTTTCTCGGCGGGCGCCGATATCAAGGAACTGCGCGCCGGCGCCCAGCCCATCCGGCCGCATCCCGGCGAAGCGCTGCGCGCCTTCGGCAAGCCGGTGATCGCCGCGGTGGATGGCCCATGCGCCACCGGTGCGCTGGAAGTGGCCCTTTCCTGCAGCTTCATCCTCGCTTCGTCGAATGCGCGCTTCGCCGATACCCATGCCAAGGTCGGACTGATCGCAGGCTGGGGGATGAGCGCGCTCCTCCCGCGTGCGATAGGGCGACGCCGCGCCAGCCAGATCATGTCGACGGGCGAATTCATCGACGCCGGCCGCGCTTATGATTGGGGCCTCGTCAACGAAGTGGTCGAGGGCGACGTCGCCGAACGCGCCGTGGAAGTCGCACGGCAGATCGGAAGCAACCCACGCGCCTCGGTAGAAGCGCAGATCCGCGCGATGCGCGAGGCCGACGGCGCCTCGCTCGCCGAGGCGCTGGAGATCGAGGAGGGCATGAAGCAATCGTGGCGCGCCCAGCGGACGGGCATCTTCGCGAACGCTGCGAACCCGGCCTCGAACCCATGACCTCGCCAAGCGCCGCGACGGCCGCACGGCATCATCAAGGCAATAGTCCGATGCAAGACGACGCTCCCCTCCTCGATGCGGAGCTGCCGACCTTCGCCGATCTGCTTCTTGCCGCCGAGCGGGCGTTTCCGAGCCAGGAAGCTTTTGTCGAGGGCACGAACCGGATCACCTATGGCGAATGGGTCGATCAGTCGCTGCGGGTGGCGAGCGCTTTCGCCGACCGCGGCGTCGAGCCCGGCGCCATCGTCCTGATCGCGCTCGAGAATGGCGTCGATTACGCGATTTGTTTCGCCGCGGCGCAGCTGCTTGGCGGCATCGCGAGCGGCGTCAATCTGCGCCTCGGGCGGCGCGAGTTCGACGGAATCATCGAGCGCTCCGGCGCCGCGCTCATCATCGTCGAGGATGATGCGGCCGAGCCCAAGGCCGGCCCGCAGGTCGTGCGCCGCGCCGAGCTGGCCGGGCTTCGCCAGGCACCGAACCGGGCTGCCCCGTACGCCGGCCGTCCAGACGATGCCGCGGTCATCATCTGGACGAGCGGCACCACCGGCATGCCCAAAGGGGCCTGCTTCACCCACGACAATCTTCGCAATGCGGTGCGCACCGCCGGTCCGGTGGCGGCGCCGCTGGCCCGCAAGCTCAGCTCGGTCCCCTTCGCCCATGCCGGCTTCATGTCCAAGGGGTGGGAACAGGTCGCCTTTGGCATGACGCTGGTCGTCGCGCCGACGCCGTGGAGTGCCGACGCGATGCTGCGGATCCTCGTCGACGAGCGCATCAACATCGCCGGCGCGGTGCCGACGCAATGGACCAAATTGCTCGCGCATCCGGGACTTGGCTCCGCCGACCTGTCGCACATCACGGTCGGCATCACTGCGACGGCGCCGGCACCGCCCGAGCTCGTCGAACAGGTCTCGCGCGCGATCGGTGCGCCGTTGATCGTTCGCTATTCGATGACCGAATGCCCGTCGATGACCGGCACGCGCGTCGGCGACAGCGCCGATGTCCAGTACCGGACGGTCGGCAGGCCGCAGGTCGGCGTCGAGCTGAAGTTCTTGGACGATGATCGCAGCGAAGTGCCGGCCGGAGCTGTCGGGCGCATTGCGGTGCGATCCAAAGCCCTCACCGTCGGCTATTGGAACGACCCCGAAAAGACCGCCGAGGCGCTGATCGGCGATGGCTGGATGTTCACCGGGGATTTCGGCAGGCTCGATGACAGCGGCAACGTCATTCTCGCCGGGCGCGCCAACGAGATGTACATCCGCGGCGGCTACAACATCTATCCGATCGAAGTGGAACGCGTCATCGGCGAGATGCCCGATGTGGCCAGCGTCGCGGTGGTCGGCACGCCGGCCCCGACGATCGGCGAGATCGGAGTGGCCTTCGTCGTGCCGATGGACCCTGCCAATCCGCCTTCGCTTGAGGCGGTGCGGAGCAAGGTCCGGTCCGAGCTGGCCGATTACAAGGCGCCCGACCAGATCGTGCTGATCGACGCCCTCCCGGTCACCCCCATGATGAAAGTCGACAAGCAGGCGCTCAAGGTCCGCGCCGCGGCGCTTGAGACCACGCGTGGTTGAGCCCACGCCGCACCGCATTCTCGATGCCCGCCCCGAACGCGTTTCGATCGAGGCGTGGTGGATGCTGGCGGTGCTGCTGCTGCTCTACACGCTCTCCTTCGTCGATCGCATCGTCATCTCGATGCTGGTCGATCCGATCAAGGCGACTCTCGGACTGTCGGACGTGCAGATGGGGTTGATCATCGGCCCGGCCTTCGGCGTCGCTTATTGTATCTTCGGCTATGTTTTCGGCCTCGCCGCCGATCGCACGTCCCGACGAAAAGTGATATTCGGCGGGGTGACCCTGTGGTCGCTGTCCGCTGGCCTTAGCGGGCTCGCCGGCAGTTTCGCCGGGCTGCTGCTGTTCCGGGTCGGCGTCGGCGCGGGCGAGGCGGCGTTGACGCCCGCCGCCTATTCTATGCTGACCGATCGCTTTCCGCGGCGCCGGCTGACCACTGCGATGGCGATCTATCAGATGGGCGCCAAGCTCGGCGCTGCGCTCGCATTCGCGATCGGCGGCGTGAGCATCGCCTTCGCCGCCACGATCCAGCACAGCCATTGGCCCATCGTCGGGAATATGGAGCCATGGCAGATCGCGCTGGCACTGACCGGGCTGCCCGGCGTACTTCTCGCGCTGCTCGTCTTCACTTTCCGCGAGCCACTGCGCGGTGCATCGACAAACGCGGCGGCCGATCGTCCGCCGCTGATCCCGTTCCTGCGCAGCGAGGCTCGCGCATTGGTGCCGATGGCGATCGGCTTCGCATCGATCTCGATCACCATGTACAGCCTGACGTCCTGGGCGCCGACTTATATGAGCCGCCAGTTCGGCTGGCATCCCGCGCAATACGGGCCCGCGCTCAGCGTCATCAGCCTGGTTGGAGCCGGCTCGATGATCGTCAAGGGCATGTTCGTCGACTGGCTGTACGGCCGCGGCATGCGCGACGCGCATCTGCGCTTCTTCACCTGGCTGCTCGCCGCCACGATCCCGGTCGGAGCCGTGGCATTCTTCCTGACCGACCCATGGTGGTTCCTCATCGCTTATGGGGTCATGCAAGTGGTGGCGCTGCAGTTCGTCGTCTTCATGGGCGCCACGCTGCAGCTGTTCGTCCCGCCGACGCTGCGCGGGCAGGTGACCGGGCTGTTTCTCGGCGTGTTCACCTTTCTCGGGCTGGGCGCGGGCCCGACCTTCACTGCATTCCTCACCGATTATGTCTTCCAGGACGAGGCCAAGCTCGGAATGTCGCTGGCAACCACCACCTGCCTGACGATCCCGCTCGCCTGGATCAGCCTGCGATACGCTTTGACTCCGGTCCGCGCTGTCCTGGCGCGGCAAAACCGCCCTGAAATCCTGCGCGCGGAGCCTGAAAACAATGTTGACCGCGTTGCCCAGCCGTAAGATGACCGCCTCAGCCGAGCCGTCGAGACCTTCGCCGGCGGTCGCCTGGCTGACGATCGCGGTCCTGTTCGTCTATTCGGTGTTCGCAATGGTCGATCGGCAGATCATGACGATGCTGGTCGATCCGATCCGCCGCGACCTCGGCATCAGCGACGTGCAGGCGAGCCTGTTGCTCGGCTTTTCCTTCGCGATCTTCTACACCACGATCGGCCTCGCAATGGGCTGGATCGCCGACCGCACCTCGCGCCGGGCGCTGATCGCGGTCAGTGTCGCGCTTTGGGGTATCGCCTCCGCGGCATGCGGACTGGCCTCCAACTTCTCCGAACTGTTCGTCGCGCGGATGCTGGTGGGCGTGGGGGAAGCCGCGCTCGGGCCGGCGGCTTATTCGATGATCTCGGACTCGTTTCCGCGCCATCGCCTGTCGCTGGCCATGTCGGTGTTCATCATGGGCGGGCTGGTCGGCGGGGCGATCGCCATCCTTGCCGGCGGCTTCGTCGTCGCGTGGAGCACCACCCACGCCAGCGTCGCGGTGCCGATCATCGGCGAACTGCATAGCTGGCGGCTGGTCTTCTTTGTCACCGGCCTGCCCGGCCCGTTCCTCGCGCTGCTCGCTTTCCTCTTCCCCGAGCCGGCCCGCCTCGGCCGCACCTCGGCTGCCGAGGCCGGCAGCACCGCGCATCTCGTCCGGTTCCTGAAAACCAATGCCGCATTGCTGGCGCTGCTGTGCATCGCTTTCGGGGCGCTGAGCATGATCGTCAATTCGACATTCGCCTGGTCGCCGACGGTGCTAGGACGCACGCTGCACGTCGCGCCCGTGCACATCGGCATGACGATCGCCGCACTGCTGATTTTCGCGGGGCTGCCCGGGCAGATCGCCACGGGATGGTGGGTGGACCGTCAGTCGGCACGGGGCGATACCACCATCAATCTGCGGATCTTCCTGTTCACTCTGCCCTTCGCGGTTCCGGCGGCGATCATCGGCTTGCTGTGGGGCAATGCCGCGGCGTTCGGCATGGGCATGATCCCGCATTATTTCTTCGCGATGACCTTCCTCGGCGTGGCCGCCGCCGCGCTCCAGCTGATCACGCCGAACGAACTGCGCGGCCGCGTTTCCGCGCTGTTCACGATGGTCATCACTTTGATCGGGTTCGGCGTCGGGCCAACGCTGGTGGCGGTATTGTCCACCGCGATCGATGCTTCGGGAATGGCGATCGGCAAGGCACTGGCGATCGTGCTTGGCGGCGCCGCCGCGACCGCTATTGTCGCGCTGGCGGCCGCACTCCCGCGGTTCCGCGAAGCGCTGCAGGTCGATCGCCTGTCGAGACAGCAATGAGCAATGCTTAGCTTGCCGATCAGAGCGTAGGTTGGTGCATCAATAGGTTCCGGTCGGGAGCGGCACGCTGGGTCCTCTGCCGAATTCGGCGGCCAGCGCGTCGGTCGCCCGCGCCAGCAGCCCCATGTCCGTGCCGACCGCCACGAACAGGCAGCCCAACTCGAGATAGCGACGCGCGGCGGCGACATCGGCGCTCAATATGCCCGGCGCCTTGCCGGCGGCGCGGATGGCACCGATTGCCCGCGCGATCTGCTCGACTACATCAGGGTGCGAAGGCTGGCCGCGATAGCCAAGCGACGCGGACAGATCGGCCGGGCCAATGAAAATTCCATCCACCCCATCGACGGCGCTGATTTCCGCCGCCGCGGCGATGCCCGCACGGGTTTCCACCTGGACAAGGAGACAAACTTCATCATCCGCGCGCGCCAGATAATCGCTGTCGCGCCCCCAGCGCGACGCCCGGCTCATCGCGACGCCCCGAACTCCCGCGGGCGGATAATGGCATGCCGCGACCAGTTCGGCGGCCTGCGCCGCGCTGTTTACCATCGGGATCAGCAGAGTGCGGAAGCCGAGGTCGAGATATTGCTTGATCAGCCAAGGGTCGCCCACCGGCGGGCGGGCGACAGCTTCCGCCGCGGTCTCCCCGATCGCCTGGAGCTGCGACAACAGCATCGGGATATCCGTCGGACTATGCTCCCCGTCGAGCATCAGCCAGTCGAAACCGGCCCCGGCGCAGATTTCCGCCGTATAGGCGCTCGCCAGGCCTTGCCACAGTCCGATCTGCGCCCGCTTGTCGAGGAGCGCCTGTTTGAAACGGTTCTTCATGCGAAGAGATTCGGCGCAAAGCCCGACCCTCGCCAGCAGAGTTTGCGTTATCGAGCGATAGCGAAAACCCATCGCCGTCATGCATCAATGCCTTGGGCGCGCGATATACCTGCCCGGCAGACGAAAAACCCATTGATAAATCCAATGTCTTGCAAAGCATCTGCGAGCTAACACTCGGATGTCGATACGCTTAGGCCAGCGGAAATTATTGATACAAGACTGCAAGAGAGGGCCGGGAATGTTCCTACGCGACTTCGTGCGACGCTGCGCCGAAAAATTTCCCGATGAAATCGCCTATATCGACGCGGATCGCCGCAGCAGCTGGGCGGAGATGCACGAGCGCTCGAGCCGGCTGGCGCGCGTGTTTCAGGATCTTGGCATCGCCAAGGGGACGCGGACGGCGATCCTGTCGCACAACCGGATCGAGATCGCCGAGCATTGGTTCGCTTGCATGAAGACCGGCGCGGTTCGGGCGGGCCTGAACTGGCGCTATTCGACGCGCGAGATGATGCACGTCATCCGCGACTGCGATGCCCGCGCGATTTTCGTCGAGGCCAAATGCGCCGCCAGCCTTGCCGAACATTATGAGGAGCTTGCCGCCGAGGGGCGGATCATCATCGGTCTCGGCGGGGCGCATGATCTGCCGCTCGACTATGACAAGCTGGTCGCAAGCACGGACGCCAATCCGGACCTGCCGCCGCTCGAAGAAGAGGCGCTGGGCGCGATCGGCTACACTTCCGGGACCACCGGCAATCCGAAGGGCGTGCTGCTGAGCAACCGCAATTTGCTGACGTCGCTCGTCTTCAACAACATGGTCAACGGCTATACCAGGCAGGACGTGCGCGTTTACGTGACGAACCCGGCCGGCATCAACATCAACACGATGTGCATGAACATCATCACCGGAATGACGACGGTGCTGGAGAATTTCCAGGCCGAGCGGTTCCTCGATCTGATCGAGGAGCACCGCGTCACCACTGTCACCGTGGTCCCGACGATGCTGCGCCGCATCGTCGATGACGTGAAGACCGGCCATTGGGACACGTCGTCGCTGCGCCAGATCTGCTATGGCACGATGCCGGCGACGCCCGCGCTGATCCGCGACGCCTATGCGACGCTCGGTTGCGAGTTTCTCAACCGCTACGGCGTTTCCGAATCGACCGGCGCGGTCGCCCTGCTCGACAATCCCGGGCACCAGCAGGCGCTGGCGGGGGACGTCGCGCTGCTGCGCTCGGTCGGCAAGGCCATGCCGCACGCCGACATCCAGATCCGCGACGAGGAGGGCAATGAAGTCCCGCGCGGCGAGCTGGGCCTGGTGTGGATCGGCGGCGACACGGTCATGCAGGGCTATCTGAACCTGCCCGAACTCAATGCGAACACCGTCTTCGGCAAATGGCTGAAGACCGGCGACTTCGGCCGGATGGACGAGCGCGGCTATGTCTTCCTCGGCGATCGCCAGCACAACATGATCGTGAGCGGCGGCTTCAACGTCTATCCGACGGCGATCGAGAACGCGCTGGCCGAGTATAAGGGCGTTGCCGAAGTCGCAGTGTTCGGCATGCCGCATCCGCAATGGGGCGAGGCGGTGGTGGCGGCCGTGACCGTTCGCGGCGACGCCAGCGTCACGCCGGAAGCGCTCGATCGGCATTGCCGCGAGAACGTCTCCAAGTTCGAAGTGCCGAAGCACATTGCGATCCTGCCCGCGCTCCCGCGTGGGAACACCGACAAGGTCGACAAGCGCGCGATCCAGGCAATGTTCACGCAGCCAGGCAAGCTGCCCTGGGCGATCGAGAAGGAGACGGCGTGATGGCCACCGCACCCGACATTCGGCCGACGGTCGACTATCGCCATCTGGTTCAGGACGGCCGGCTCCACGGCTCGCTCTACACCAGCCCGCAGATCTTCGCCGAGGAGATGGAGCAGATCTTCCATCGCGGCTGGAGCTTCGTCGCGCACGACAGCGAAATCCCGAACTCGGGCGACTTCGTCGTCCGGCGCGTCGGCACCCAGTCGCTGATCGCGTTGCGCGGCAAGGACGGCGAGGTCCGCGTCTTCTACAATCGCTGCCCGCATCGCGGCGCGACGCTGTGCCAGACCGCTTCGGGGCATCGCTCGCGGATCACCTGCCCCTACCATGCCTGGACCTTCGCGCTGGATGGCCGGCTGATCGGGCTTCCCGACGAAGGCGCCTATCCGCCCGATTTCTCCAAGGCGGATGCCGGCCTGACGCCCGTCGCCCGGATGGACAGCTATGGCGGTTTCATCTTCGTCAATTTGATCCCGAACCAATTGACGCTGCGCGAGCATCTCGGCCACGCCACGGAACTGATCGACGCCCTGCTCGGGCTCTCGCCCACCGGCCGCATCCAGCTCACCGCCGGGTGGATGAAGCACAAGATGCGCTCCAACTGGAAGATGATCGTCGAAAATCAGGTCGACGGCTATCACGCGCCGATGGTGCACGGTTCGCTGATCACCGCCAACCGCACCTTTGCGACCGTGCGCGACCGCAAGCCGACCTCGCCGACGCGGGTGCGCGATTTCGGCATGGGGCATTCCGATATCGACCATGCCAGCGACTATCGCGCCGCGGGGGACCGCCTGTTCCGCTGGACCGGCGGCATCGATCCCGAGCGGTTGCCGGTCTATGTCAAGGCAATGGACGACGCTTACGGCCCCGAGGACGCCCGCCGCCGGCTGATCGAGGGACCGCCGCACTCGATGCTGTTTCCCAACCTATCGCTCGCCGAAATGAACATCATGGTGATCGAGCCGGTGAGCCCGCAACATTCGATCCAGTACACCATCCCGGTCTTCCTCGAGGGTGCCGACGATCTCAATGCGCGGACGCTGCGCCGCTGCGAAGGCGCGATGGGCCCTGCCGGGATGCTGATCGCCGACGATGCCGAAATCGGCGAGCTGACCCAGATGGGCGTCGCCAATCTGGAGCCCGAATGGATCATCCTGTCGCGCGGGCTGGGCAAGGAGGAAGTGCTCGCCAATGGCGTCAAGCTTGCCGGGCTGATGGACGAGACCAGCCAGCGCGGCTTCTGGAGCCACTATCGTGAAGTGATGGCCGCATCGCAGGAGGCAAGCCAGTGACGACCGCGACTCTCGAACGGACGGCGCTGAGCGCCGCCGCCGTCGAACAGTTCCTCTATCTCGAGGCGCGGCTTCAGGACGAGCACCGCTATGACGAATGGGAAGCCCTGTGGGCCGACGAGGGTACGCTCTATTGGGTGCCGAGGCGCCAGGGCGCCGACCCGGCCCGCGAGGTTTCCTATGTCTACGACAATCGCGCGCGGCTCGCGAGCCGCATCCGCCAGCTCAACACCGGGGTCCGCCATTCGCAGGCGCCCCAATCGGGCCTGCGCCGCCTGATCTCCAATATCGAGATGAGCGAAAATGAAGGCGAAGTCGAAGTGCAGTCTAACTTCATCCTGATCGAATCGCGGCGCGCCAATCTGACGACCTGGGCCGGGCGCACGACGCACGTGCTGGTGCCGGCAGGCGACAGTTTTCGGATCAAGCGCAAGACGGTGGTCCTCGTCAATTGCGATGAGGCGATCGACAATCTGGCGTTCCTGGTCTGACCGGGCGCGGCGGACTCGACGCATCGATCATCGGTCTGGGCCGCGCCGGCCTGAACCGGGAGGACGGGCGAAGTGCGGCGGAGATGGCGCGCCAGGCCGTGATCGCCGCGGCGGCGGATGCCGGGCTGGCCACGGCCGCCATCGACGGCCTCGTCATATCCCGCACCAGCGGCGCGAGCGACGCGGTGCTGGGGCTTGACCTGCAACGCGCGCTCGGCCTGCGCGACCTCAAGCTCAACCGCATCGCGCTCTGCGAGGGCGCCAGCGCGCTTGCCGCGATCCAGACGGCGGCGCTGGCCGTATCCGCCGGCCTCGCGGACGTGGTAGCCTGCGTGTTCGCCGATGCTCCCGTCACACCCGGCAAGCGGATGGGCGAGGCCTTTGGCCGGCTCAAGACCGGAGCGGGCCTGGAAGGGCTGCGCTACAGCGCCGGGCTGTTTGGCGGCGCATCGGTCTATGCGCTCAGCGCCCAACGCTATCTGGCGCGATATCGCCTGGATGAAGAGGTCCTCGCCGATGTCGCGATCACGACGCGGGCCTGGGCTGCGCTCAATCCCGACGCATCGTTTCGCCAGCCGCTGACCCGCGAAGCCTATTTCGCCGCGCGCTATATCGCCGAACCTCTGCGCCTGTTCGATTGCGCTGCCCCGGTCAACGGCGCGGTCGCGGTGATTGTCAGCCGGCGCGATCGCGCCGCCGACGGTGCACAGCCGGCGGTGCACATCCTCGCCAGCGCCGAAGGACATCCCGGCACGCCGGACCGGCGTGGGTTCGACCGTTCGCTCGACCATGGCGGCACCATCGCCGCGCGCGTGCTGTTCGCAGCGACCGGCCTGTCCCCTGCCGAAATCGACATCTGCCAATTCTATGATGCGTTCAGCATCGCGCCGCTGCTGGCGCTCGAAGCCTATGGCTTTTACGGCCCCGGCGAGGCGCGTCAGGCGTATGCGAACGGGGCCGCGGGCCCCGGCGGCAGCGGGATGCCGATCAACACCGGCGGGGGCCACCTCTCCGGCTATTATCTGCAGGGCATGACGCCGGTCGTCGAGGCGGTGCTGCAGGCGCGCGGCGCCGCGGGCGAGCGCCAATGCGCGCGGGCCGGAACGATCCTGGTCACCAATGACGGGGGCCGGTTCGATTACCATGCCGGCATGATTCTCGGTGCTGTGGAGCATGGCCGATGACCCTCCCGATCCCCGAACCCGATGCTGCCTCCGCGCACTTCTTCGCAGCGCTCGACGAGGGGAGGCTGGAAGTGCTTCGCTGCGACAAATGCGCGACGGTCCATCTCGCGGTCCTGACCTGCGACGTTTGCGGTGGCGGCGCTTTCACTGCCGAGCAAGCCAGCGGCGGAGGTACCGTATACAGTTTCACCCGGCTCCACATCGCGCATCATCCGGCATTTGCCGACCGGCTGCCGGTCTGCGGCGGCATCGTCGAGCTCGACGAAGGGCCGCGCCTGTTCGCGCCGCTGCTCGGCGAGGAGCGCGCCGCGGTTGGCACCAGGGTGCGATTCGAATTGCTGCCGGTCGGGGATCGCGCGGTCGCCGCGTTTCGCCTGATCGCGCCCGGAGAATGATCGATCGCATCGACCATCTCGTCCTGACCGTGGCATCGATCGATACGACATGCGCCTTCTACTGCCGCGTCCTGGGCTTCGAGCGGCACGCAGCCGAGGGCAAGCCGACCGCGCTGGCGTTCGGCCATCAGAAAATCAACGTGCATCAGGCCGACCGGACCTTCGATCCGAAAGCGCGCTATCCAACGCCCGGCGCCGCGGATTTTTGCCTGATCACGTCCATGCCGATCGACGTCTTCGCGCTGCACCTCGAGCGCTGCGGCGTCGAAATCGAAAAGGGCCCGATCGCGCGCACCGGCGCCATCGGCGCGATGATGTCGATCTATTTCCGTGACCCCGACGGCAATCTGGTCGAGGTCGGCCAGTATCTCTAGCCGCTCGCGCCGGGAGCCGACGCCAGGCCGCGATGCGCGCTGAATTCCGGAGATAGCGGCGGCACCGCGATGCCGAGCCGTTCGGCGACAATCTGGGTCGCAGTGTTGGCGTGCGCCATCTGCGTACCCGCCGGAAGCCGGCCGGCCTCGATCCCGATATCGGTCGCCCGGATCAACGTGGTGGCGATGAAGAACGCGCCGAGGAGAATAAAATAGTCGAGGTCGTGCACGTCCGCCTGCGCGGCATCGGAATAGTGGCGGATCACTTCGGCCTCGCTCGGCCACCCCGGCAATCGTTCCATTCCGATACTCTCGGCATGGAAGCGATCCATCATGATCCAATAGCCGATATCTAGACTGCGCGGGCCGACAAGCGCGCCCTCCCAGTCCAGCACCGCCGCAATCGACTGGTCCGGCCTGAACAGGATGTTGCCCGGCCGCGCGTCTCCCCAGAGCAGCACATCGTCTTCGTCGTGGAGACCCGGGCGATGCAGCAGCAGATAGTCGAGCGCCTGATCGGTGATCGGAAACCCCCGGCCGGCCGCTGCCCAGCGATACCAAACCGAAAGCTTCCGCAGATGCCGGTCGATGCCGCGGCCATCCTCTTCCTCTGCAACCAGGAAAGGATGGGACTGCCGCCAGTCGATGGCATGGATACCGGCGACGGCATCGAGACCGTTGAATGCCAGCGTTGTCCGTTGTCCGGAATCGAGCTCGGTCAACAGGCCCTGAACGTGCATCGACGGACGGCCAAGCGGCGCGCGGCCTTCGATATGGCGCATGACGAGGAACGGGGCGCCGAGCACTTCACCTGTTCCCTCGGCGCCCATCATGGCAGCAACCGGCACCGAACTGTGCCGCGCGACTCCATCGATCATGCGATATTCCCGGACGATATCGGGGGCCAGGAAGAGCTGGTTCCCGCGCTGCTCGAAACGGACCACGAATCGTTCTTCGGGGCGATCGGGCGCGCGGCGGCAGTGGAAGCTCAGGAGCTCGCTCGACTGGCCGCCCGCCAGTGGCTGCAACGAGGCGATCTCGCAGCGCTCGCCGAACGCAGGCTGGGTGCGCAGCCAGGCGGTCAGCCGCTCCTCGCGGTCACACGTCATGGGCGACCTGGATAAGAATCTTCGCATGCGGGCTGCCGTTTTGCGCCGCCCATGCCGCCTCGATATCGTCCAGCGCAAAGGTCACGGTATCGATTGACCATTTGCCCGCTTGGGCATAGCCGAGCAGGCGCATGAACGCGGCCTGGCGCTCCGCGGCGGAGCGGATGAGTTCGCCGGTATCGACGCCATGATGATGCCGCCGCCGCAGCTCGGTCAGCGTCAGGGTCATCGTCCGTCCGGCGCGCGTGCCGATGCTCATCAGCCGCCCGCCCTCGGCAACCGATCGCATCGCGGCTTCGGCCGGCGCCCCGAACAGGGGATCGAGCACGACATCATAGCCGCGATCGCCCTTTTCGGCCGCCAGCGCCGCATCGTCGTCGCCCTGCCCGAGCTGAGCGAAGGCATCGACGATCCCGCGCTCCTTCAGACGCTGCAGCCCCTCCAGCGAACGCGCCGCGCCTATGATCGTGCCTGCTCCCAGCTGACGGGCGACGAGCGCGCCGATCTGCCCGACCGGGCCCGTCACTCCGAGGATCAGCACGCGATCGCCGGATTGGATCCGCGCCTCTTCGAGCGGAATGATCGCCCCGATCCCGGCCAGCGCGAACGCGATCACCTGGCGTGCGTCGGCATCCTCGGGGATCGGCCAAACCTCCGCTTCGGGAACCACGGTGATCTCCGACATCGCACCCTGTTGCGGGAGCGAATGGCCGAAATAGACGCGCGTGCCGTCGGCGAGCCGGCCAATGCCCTCACCGCCGACGATGTAGGGAAATACCGGGCTCTTATAGGTTCCGCGAACGCGCAGGACGTCCGTGGGCTGAAGCCCGGCCCATTCGACGCGGATGCGCAGCGCGCCCGGCGTTTCCGATGGTTCGGGAACGTCGCTCAGATAGGGGATCGTATTCAGGGCATCGACGACAGCGGCGCGCATTTCATTCTCCGTCTTGCAGCGGCCGCAGGACCGCTATTCGTCCCGGTAAGCGGCGTGCGCCACGTCGGACAGCATGTCGAGATGACGCGGCGTCCAGCCCAGCTCGGCGCGTGCACGGGGCGAGCGCGTGCGGCTGCACGTGCTCATGATGATGAGCGCTAGGAACTTGCCCCAGATTTTGGCGGCCTCGTCGAAACCGATGCTGCGTGTCGCGCAACCGAGCTGCCCGGCAACACGTTCGGCCAGCGTCCGATGCGCCACCTCCCCGGCGACGCAGTGATAGAGCGCGCCCGGCGTGCCCCGCTCGATGGCCAGCGCATAGGCTTCCGCCAGATCATCGACATGGACGTTCGAATAGAGGTTCAGTCCGCGCCCCAGATAGCAAACCTCGCCGGCTCGGGCGGCCGAAGCGTAGAAGGCCTCGATAAGCCCGCAACCGCCATGCCCCCAGATCATCGGCGGCCGCACGACCATCGCGCGCACGCCGCGATCCGCCGCGCTTCGCACCAGTGTTTCGGTCTCGACACGCCGGACGAGCCACTTCGACGGGACGAAATCGTCGGCCTCGGCGAAGCTGTCCTCGGACCAGTCGCCATCGGTCTTCTGGCTGAGCACGCCGGAGCCCGAGGTGAAGATCAGGCTCTTGCCGCCGCCCGCCAGCCGCTCGACCAGCGCGGCGAGCGTATCGTACTCGGGCTCGAGAAGCAGCTGCGCCGCGTAAACCACGGCGTCAGCGTCCGTGATTGCCCGATCGAGGCTGTGGAGTTCGATCAGATCGCTGATCACCGGAAGCGCACCCAGCCCGGCCACGCGCTCCGCCCCGCCGGCCGAACGCGCCGTTCCCGACACCGCGTGCCCCGCGCGCACCAGCCTTTGCGCGATATGCGATCCGATATAGCCGGTCGCGCCGATCACAAGGACCTTCATGGGCCAACCCTGTCGGCCCGCGCAGCAACTTCAAAGACCCTGCGAAGGGACTGTTGTGCCGGCCACAGCCGGGCGAGATACGGGGTGTTCAGCTAAGCCAAAGGGAAGGCAGGTGATGTCCGATCGCGTTGACGCCGATACCGTACCGCCCGATCCGACCCTGCCTAGCCCAGCCTATTCGAGATACGCCATCGGCCTGCTGATGGTGGTGTACATGTTGAGCTTCCTCGACCGTCAGGTGCTTTCGATCCTCGCCGAGCCGATCAAACGCGACCTCGGGCTGGCGGACTGGCAGGTCGGCGCGGTCAGCGGCCTGGCGTTCGCTCTGTTCTATACGCTGGTCGGCATTCCCGTGGCGCGCCTGTCAGAACGCGGGCATCGCCCGTACGTCATTGCGGCGGCGATCAGCGTCTGGAGCCTGTTCACCATCCTGTGCGGCTTCGCGCGGAGCTTCTCGCACCTCGCGCTGGCGCGAGTCGGCGTCGGCACCGGCGAGGCGGGTTGCACGCCTCCGGCGCTGTCGCTGATCGCGGACTATGTGCCACGCGAGCGGCGCTCGTCGGCGGTCGCGGTCTATATGGCCGGGGCGCCCGCCGGCGCTTTGCTCGGCATGGTCATCGGCGGCCTCGTCGCGAGCCACTGGGGATGGCGAACCGCATTCTTCGTCGCCGGCGCGCCGGGCGTGCTGGTTGCGATCCTCGTCGCGCTCACACTGTTCGAGCCGCGCCTCACCGCGCCGGCGCGGCCTGCCCCGGCTGCGGGGGAAAGCAAGGAAACGTTCGCGTCGACGTTGAAGGTCCTGCTGGCGAAGCGCACCTATCGCTTCATCGTCGCCGCGGTGACGATGAAGGCATTCCTCCAATACAGCGTGCACGCCTTTCTCGGATCCTTCTTCTTCCGGAATCACGCGGGCGAGCTCGCCTCGATGGCAAGCGGTTTCGGGCTCAAGCCGGTCGGCTTTCTGGGGATCGTGCTGGGGCTCGTCCTCGGCCTGTCCGGCGTGGTCGGATCGGTCCTTGGCGGCAGGTTCGCCGATCATTTCGCCCGCCGCGACATTCGCGCCCATATGACGATCCCGGCCATCGCGGTGCTCATCGGCACGCCCTTCTACGTCGCCGCCTTCCGGGTCGATTCGCTGGCGCTGGCGTTCGCCTTGCTGCTCGTGCCGGGCACGCTCAACGCGATGTATTACGGCCCGGCTTATGCGATCGTCCAGGGGCTGGTTCAGCCGTCGATGCGCGCCACCGCCACTGCCGTTTTGCTGTTCGTGATCAGCCTGGTGGGTCTGGGGTTCGGCCCGCTCGCAGTCGGCGTGCTGAGCGACGTGCTGGCGGCCCAGGGTCTCGGCGAAGCCGGCGGCATCCGCTGGGCGCTTACGCTCTCGGTTCTGGTCGCGATACCTGCGGCGCTCTGTTTCCTGGCGGCTCGCAAGAGTTTGAAAGCCGATCTCGTGAGCTGACACCACCGACCATGCCATCAAGAGCCGTCATTCAACAAAGCTCGGCCTTAAGACGACCTGCATTCGGCAGGAGAGGATAGCGATGAATTTCAAGCAAGCCCTGGCCGCTCTCGACAGCGCACCGCATTGGCGGAAACGCGCGCCCTATCTGGAAGCCTGGCGCCAGGCCGGCCTTCACAGCGCGAAGCTTACCGGCGAGCGGATCGCCGAGCGCGTTGCGGAAAATCCCGACATCCCCATCGTCTTCGGATCGCGCGAGCGCCCGTCGCAGGCAACCGCCGCGGAACTGCTTCGCGAGAGCTACGAAGTCGCCGCCGCATTCCACCGTCTCGGGCTGCGCGAAGGCGACGTGCTGGTGTCGCAGATGCCGAATTGGCGCGAAGGCACGCTGACCCTGCTCGCCTCGCTCCACCTCGGGCTGATCTTCGTGCCGATGGTCCACATCTACGGCTCGGCCGAAATGACCTTCATCATCAATACCGTCGGCGCCAAGGCAGTGGTGGTTCCCGATCGCTGGAAGAAGATCGATTACGGCGCCCGCATCGCCGGATTCGGCGACGTGCCGACGCTGGAGCTGGTGATCGTCGTCGGCGACGAGCCGATGCCGGGCGTGGTCACCAGATGGCGCGATCTCGGGCGCGATGCCATTCAGCTTCCCGCGCTGACGGCGACGTCCGACGACCCGTGGCTGATCATGTTCACGTCGGGCACGACCTCGGCGCCCAAGGGCGTGGTCCACACCCACAACAGCTTCGGCGCCGAGGTGCCGCTGTTTCCGACGGTCCCGTCGCCGGCGGGGCGCGCCAAATTGCTGCCGCTGCCGGCCGGGCATAGCGCCGGAGTGATCGCGGCGCTGCGCCCGTTCCTCGCCGGCGACGCGTGCCTGATGATGGACGCGTGGGACGAGGAGCTGGCCGTCGAGCTGATCAAACGCCATCGCCCCGATCGGGCCGGCGGCGTGCCGTTCATGATTTCGTTTCTGCTGGACCGGGCGGCCGAACTCTTCCCCAATGGCCTCGTCCAGCTGTCCGTCGGCGCGGCGAGCGTGCCCTCGACGCTCATGCAGCGCTGCGAGGAGCATGGCTGGCCCGGCACGCGCACTTATGGCTCGACCGAGCACCCGACGATTTCCGGCGCGATTCCTTCCGATCCGTTCCAGAAACGCGCCACCACCGATGGCCGCCTGCTGGCAGGGGTGGAGGTGCGTCTCGTCGACGACGACGGCGCGACGGTGGGCGAGGACGTGCCCGGAGAGATCGTCAGCATGGGCCCCGAGCTGTTCAAGGGCTACCTCGACCCTGCACACAACGCGGGCGGCTTTGCCGACGATGGCTGGTTCCACACGGGGGACATCGGCCAGCTCGACGCCGATGGCTATCTGCGGATCGTCGATCGCAAGAAGGACATCATCATCCGCGGCGGCGAGAACATCTCGTCGAAGGAAGTCGAGGACGTCCTGACGCTTCACCCGGCGGTCGCCGAGGTCGCGGTGGTCGCCTGGCCCGACGAGCGGCTTGGCGAGAAGGTCGGCGTCTTCGTCCGGCTCAAACCCGCCAGCGCACTTTCGATCGACGATGTCGCGGCGCACTTCGCGGCGGCCGGCATCGCCCGCCAGAAGACGCCCGAGCGCCTTGTCATCGTCGATGATTTCCCGCGCACGCCGGCCGGTAAAATATTGAAGACGGAGCTGCGCGAGCGTGTCCGATCGCTCGCCCAGGAAGGGACCCCCGCATGAATCTCGAACTGTCCGAAGATCAGGAGATGCTGAAGGACGCGCTCACCCGCGCGTTCGCGAAGACCTCTTCCCCGGCACGAATTCGCGAGGCCGAGGGTCCCGGCCACGACCCGGTCACCTGGCAGGCATTCGTTGAAATGGGCCTGCCGCTGCTACGGGTTGCGGAGGAGCATGGCGGCGCCGGCGCTAGCCTGATGGACGCCGTCGTCGTCGCCGAGGTGTTCGGTGAGTTCGCGCCGGTGATCCCGGCGCTCGACGTCATCGTCGCGGCGCGCCTGCTGGCGCGCCTCGGCGGCGATGTGGCCGGCATCGCCGAAGGCAAGATCGCCGCGATCGCCCTGCGCCCCGGAGACGGCACCGCGCAATTGATCGCCGCGGCCGGCGTGTCCGACAGCATCCTGTTCGTGAGTGGCGCGGAAGTGCGCGTCGCCGCCGGGCCCTTCGGGGAGCCGGAAGCCAATATCGGCTCGGGCGCGGCGCGCCGGATCGTGCTGGGTCCCGATATCGGCACGGCGCTGGCATCGGGGCCGGACGCGGTTGCCGCGTATGCGGCGGCGATCGACGAATGGAAGCTGCTCAATGCCGCCGCCACGGCGTCCGCCGCGCGCAAGGCGATCCTGCTCGCGGCCGACTATGCCAAGGAGCGCCATGCCTTTGGCCGGCCGATCGGCGGCTATCAGGGCCTCGCGCATCCGCTGGCCGAAGCGCATTGCGAAGTCGAGGGCGCGGCGCTTCTCGTATGGCGGACCGTCGAGGCGCTGAGCAACGGCACTGCCGAAGCCGGCGCAATGGTCCGGATGAGCGCATGGTGGGCGGCCGAAGCCTGCCGTCCCGCCGTGATCAAGGCGATGCGCGTGTTCGGCGGCTATGGCATGACCATGGAGTATGACGCGCAGATCTATTTTCGGCGGGTCACGCAATGGTCGTTGCTCGCGGGCAATCCGGACGACGACCTGCCGGTGATCGCCGATCGCTTGTGGTCCGGAGCGGCGGCCACGCTGCCGGACGCCGGCGCCACGGCGATCAGCTTCGAATATCCGGAAAGCGCGCTGCAGATCGCGGCCACGGTCCGCGCCATATTCGCCGAGCATGCCACGTTCGAGCGGCGCGAGCAGCAATTCGTCTCCGACGATTTCTTCGATCCCGAACTGTACCGCAAGCTCGCGGCGATCAATTTGCTCTATCCGGACTGGCCGGTCGAACATGGCGGGAGCGCCTGCGATCGCTTCTCGGTTTCGGCGATCAAGAAGGTGTTCACCGAATTCGACTGGGGCCATGTCGTCATTTCGGTATCGGACATGCTCGGCAAGATGGTGCTCCATTTCGGCTCGGACGAAGCGAAGGCGGAGATCCTGCCCAGGCTGGCCGCCGCCGAGGCCTATGCCGCATTGGGCTATTCGGAGCCATCCTGCGGCTCGGACATCTTCGCTGCCCGGACCAAGGCGGTCCGTGATGGCGACGATTGGGTGATCGACGGACAAAAAATGTTCACGTCGCAGGGGCATCTCGCGCAATATGCGCTGATGCTGACGCGAACCGGCGAGGACAAGCATGGCGGCGTGACGCTGTTCGCGCTGCCGCTCGATGCGGAAGGGTATCGCTGCGACGAGATCAAGACGATCGGCAATGAGCGGACCAACACCACTTTCTACGAAGGCGTGCGCGTCTCCGACGCCTACAGGCTGGGCGAGGTCAATGGCGGGGTGAAGGTGCTGGCCGCGGCGCTGACGATGGAGCAGGGTTCGGGCGACCATTATGTCGGGGCGATCAAGAACATGCTGGAAGGCGCCGTGGAATGGGCGCGCGGCGCACAGCGCGGCGGCGGGCCCGCGATCGAGGATCGGGGCATCCGCGCCGGGCTGGCGCGCTCGGCGGTGCGCCTCGAAGTCGTCGACGTGCTGAGCCGCCGGACCGCCTGGGGCGCCGGCGTCGACAAGCCCCGCAAGCATTACGGCCCGGCCGCGAAGCTGTTCGGCAGTGAAAGCTGGGTGAAGTGCGGATCGGAACTGATGGCCCTCGCCGCGCCCGATACGCTGCTGCAAGGCTTTACGGCGACCGGGCGGATCGAGCAGGACTATCGGCGCTCTGTGCCGAGCACGATCTATGCCGGCACCAGCGAGGTGCAGCGCAGCATCGTGGCGGAGGCGGGTCTTGGCCTGCCGCGAACAAGGACCTGACGATGGCCGACACGCACACCATTTTGGAGCGCCAGGGAGCGATCCTGACCTTCGCCTTCGATCGGCCCGACAAATACAACGCCTTCACCCGGCCGATGCTGGCGGCGTTGCGCGATGCGTTCGAGACGTTCGCCAATGATGCCGATCTGCGCGTCCTGCTGATCCGCGCCACCGGCCGCTATTTCTCCTCGGGAATGGACGTGACTGCGCTTGGCGCCGGGCCGGCGGACGAAGGGCCTTCGGGGTTTCGCCGGCGCTATCGCGAAAGCGCCTGGCATCAGCTCTATGACGAGTTCGAAGCGATCGAGAAGCCGATCGTCGTGGCCCATCAGGGCCCGTGCCTCGGCGCCGCGCTGGAGATGTCGCTGTCGTGCGACTTCCGCCTCGCCAGCGACGCCGCGCATTATGCGCTTCCCGAACTCAACATGGGCATGATCCCCGGATCCGGCGGCACCAGCCGGCTGGTGCGGATGATCGGCGGGCATTGGGCGCGCTACATGATCATGGCCAATCGCCCGATCGGCGCGGATCAGGCGCTGACGGTGGGCCTGGTCCACGAAGTTTATCCCGCGGCCGAGTTCGACCGCCGCGTCGACGAGTTCTGCCTCTCGCTGGCTGAACAGCCCCCGGAGGCGCTGGCCGCCGCCAAGCTGGCGATCGAGCTCGCCGCCGACCTCGACCGCACCCAGGCACGCAACGTCGAACGGCTGGCGAACAGCAGCCTGTTCGGGCGCGAGGAGCAGGCGCGCGTCTTCGCAGCACTCCGCGCACGCTTTTCCAAATCCAGCTGAAATAATTCGAACAGGAGCCAGCAAAATACCTCACGATCTCGGTCGTCTCACGAAGATTTATCCGTCTATATGTAAAATAGTCCGTGCCCGTGTATTTGCAGCTAATGGTGCTGCACGATGTTGACGAAGCCCAGCCGATGCGTGATTTTCGATTTTGTCGCCTATGACATTTCGAGATATCCTGTATCAACTTGGGAAGCGCGGACGTGAATCGCGAATTCATTCGTAAGGCCGTTGAAGAGGCCGACCTCAACGCATTGCGCCTGGCGCTCCTGCAAGCCACTGGCGATCCGGAGTTCGCGTCGATCCCGGTCACGCGGATCGACGTGCGCGCCGGCGCGGGCACGACCTACGTCGTCGCCGAGGAGCATCGCCAGCGGCTGATCGAGCGGGCGGTCGAGTTCCTCAGCGACGATCCCGGGAAGCATGCGATCGGCGTGCCCAGCGACGAACATCTGCGCGCGATGATGGAGCTCGTCGCCGGCGGAGAACCGATCGGCGACAGGGATTTCAATATCCGCAAGCCGGTCCCGGCGTTTGATGCCTATCCGCGCTGCGCCGATTGGCGCGACGGGCCGGTAACGCTTCCGGACGGCTTCCAGGTGGTCATCGTCGGCGCTGGCTTTAGCGGCCTGGGCATGGCGGTCCAGCTTGAGCGCCTCGGCATTCCCTACACGATCTACGAACGCCGTTCGGAGATCGGCGGCACGTGGAGCATCAACACCTATCCCGATGCCCGCGTCGATACGCCGAGCGCGATGTACGAGTTCAGCTTCGAGAAGCTCTATCCCTGGACCGAGCATTTCGCCCGTCAAGCCGAGGTTCGCGCCTATCTCGAGCATATCGCCCGCAAGTTCGGCATCTTCGACAAGGTCCGCTTCAATCACGAGATCAAGGGCGGGCGCTTCGACGAAACCGACTCGCTGTGGCGGCTCGACATCGTCGATGAGGCCGGCGCGCAAAAATCGGTGGCCGCCAATCACGTCGTCAGCGCATCGGGCCTGTTCTCGACGCCCCGAGAGCTGGCGGTCGAAGGCGTGGACCTGTTCGAGGGCGAGATCGTCCACAGCACCGAATGGGACGAACGGCACAGCGCCGCGGGCAAGACGGTAGCGGTAATTGGCAACGGCTCGACCGGCGTGCAGCTTCTCGACCGGATCTCGGACGATGCGAATCGGACCTATGTGTTCCAGCGTACGCCGCAATGGATCACCCCGCGCGAACGCTATGGCGAAGCGATGAGCGCCGGCGACAGCTGGCTGCGCCGGAACATGCCCTATTACTGGAACTGGACGCGCTACACCGGCACGCTGCCGGTCCTCAATCTATACCAGTTCCTTGTGCCCGATCCCGAGTGGCAGGCGGCGGGCGGCCTGATCAACCAGCCGAACGACGCGCTGCGCGAGGCGATGACCCAATATATCGTCCAGCAGGTCGATGGCCGGCCGGATCTGGTCGAGAAGCTCGTCCCGCGTCACGCGCCGTTCTCGCGGCGATTGATCGTCGACAATGGCTGGTACCGCTCGCTGCTCAAGGAGGATGTCGAGCTGGTCACGGCGCCGATCAGCCGCCTGACGCCGACGGGGATCGTCACGGCCGACGGCGAAGAGCGCGACGTCGACATGATCGTCACTGCGATCGGCTTCAGTGTCGAGAAATATGTGTGGCCGTCGGACTATGTCGGGCGGGGCGGGGCGCATCTTCAGGAGCGGTGGAGCAAGGACGGCGCCCGCGCCTATCTGGGCATGATGATCGACGGTTTCCCCAATTTCTTCGTGCTCTATGGCCCCAATTCGCAAAGCGTCAGCGGCGGCGGCGGCACGATCCCGACCCAGATCGAAATGTGGACCAAATATATCGCGCAGGTGATCGTCGACACGATCGAGCACGGCCAGGCCGCAGTGGAAGTGACCCACGCCGCCTTCGAATCCTATAACGAACGCATGGACGAGGCCGCCACCGGGCTGATCTGGCTGACCGACACGGCATCCACCGACCGGAATTATTACGTCAAGGACGGGCGCCTGCAGGTCAACATACCGTGGCATTATCAGGTCTGGCACGAGCTGCTGGCCAGGCCCGATCTTTCGGACATGGCATTGACCGGCGGGGAGCCTCAGGGGGTTGCGGAATCCGCCTCGCCCGTCAGGCTATCGGCATAGCGGCGCAGTTGCGCGCCGAGCTCCGCGGTTCGCGGCTCCATATGCTCTGGTTGGCCGGCCAGGCCGAGCACCAGCTGGATGCCGGCGGCCGGACGCGGCAGCGCCAGCGCGATCGAGAACAGCCTGTCGCCAAGCCCGCAGGCGAAACCCCTGGCCCGTGTCGCATGGACGGACGCGCGAAGCTCTTCACGGAATGCGTCGTCGATGTGCCGGGCTTCGGGGGTGCGGTCGATCCATCGCTCGATCTCGCGGTCATCGTGCGCGGCGAGAAAGGCGGCGCCCAGCGTCGAGCTCGTGATCGATACGCGGCTGCCCTTGCGCACCAGCCCGCTCAGCCCCGGCGGCGTGGCGACGTCCACCAATTGCAGCCACCCGCCCTGCGGCGCGGCGAGCGTGACGATCTGGCCGGTTCGCGCCGCGACCGACGCGACCAGCTTGCTCAGCGCGTCCCCGCCGAAATAATTCTCGGCCAGCCAATTGGCGAAGCCCATCAGCCGCGGCGAGGGGCGATAGACCTTTCCCTCGGCATCGATGAGAAGATAGGCGGCATCGACCATCGACTTGAGCAGCTGATCGGCGCTGGACGGGTGCAGATCGAGCGCGTGCGCGATATCGGTCGCGCGCAGCGGGCGGCGCACCGCCGCGAAATGCTCGAGCACGTCGAGCGCGCGCACCGCCGATTTCGAGATGTTCCGGCGCTCGCCGGGGTGCCGGATATCGCTGCTGGTGTGCCGGACGCTGCTGTCATGGGGATCGTGATCCATCGCGCCCTCTCCTACCCGCGAAACGCGCGTTTGTCCCCTGTGACGGGTGTTGAGCGCGGGCGATCGAGGCGCCTATTCCAGCCTTCGGAATCTCTAATGCCGCAGAGGCGGGGATGTCGCGACCAATGAACGATCCGGGACCCCGCACGCAGACCGCACCCTCCTTCGAGCTGTCTCCGCCGAGACCCGGATCGCCCGCGCCCGACGCCCTGCGCGAACGGCGCACCATGTCCCTGCCCGGCGGATACCCGGTCGATGCGCGCATCGTCACGCGCGAGATCCAGCTCGGGCCCTTGTCGGGAATCTCCTGTACGCCGCCCGATGCGCACGGGGTGCTTTTCCACATGCATGGCGGCGGCTTCCGGCTGGGCTCTCCGGCCCGGAGCCAGCCCTTTGCCGCGACGCTGGCCGCGCGGCTGGGCTGCACCGTCATCCTGCCGGCTTATCCGCTCGCCCCCGAAAACCCGTTCCCGACGGCGCTGGCCGGCTTGCGCAAAGCGCTGGCGTCGGTGCAGGCGGACGGCCCGCTGGTGATCGGAGGCGATTCAGCGGGCGGCAATCTCGCCGTCGGCCTGTGCCTGCTCGGTGCGGCGGCCGATGCGCTGTTCCTGATCTCGCCCTGGCTAGACCTTCGCGTGGTTTCCGATGGCTATGATCGCAGCGCTGGGACCGACCGGCTGTTTTCCCGCGCCATGGCGTTAGAGGCGCGCGACATGTACCTTCAGGGGCATCCCGCCGACGATCTCCTGGCGTCCCCGCTCCTCGCCCCGCTCGATGCCTTGCCGGACAGTTTCGTGCTGGCCGGGGGCGTCGAGGTACTGCTCGACGATAGCCTGGCCTTCGCGGCGCGGCTCGCCGCTGCCGGCGTCGACGTCGAGTGCCGCATCGTTCCCGACATGCAGCATGTCGCGCCGACCTTTGGCCCCGACTGGCCCGGCGCGGCGGCGGGGCTCGAGGCCGGCATCCAGTTTCTGAAGCGCCAGTTCGCGCGGCGATAAACCCCGCCGCCGTCATCACGGCGGCGGCAAGAAGGATGAAGAGAATGACTGGAACCACCGACATGTTTGGCCTGGCCGGGAAGACGGCGATCATCTGGGGCGGAGGCCAGAGCATGGGCGAGAGCTCCGCCATCTATCTCGGCCGCGCCGGCTGCCGGCTGGCGATCGTCGATGTGAACGAGTCCCGCGCCGGGGAAGCCGCCACACGGCTGGCCGCGCAGGGCTTCGAGACGATCGGGCTGGTCGCCGACATCACCAATGAAAGCGATGTCGAGCGCGCCACCGACCAAGCCGAAGCGGCGCTGGGGCCCATCGATATCATGGTGACGATCGTCGGCGCATCGAGCTGGAAGCCCTTGCTCGACGTCACCGACGCCGATTGGTCGCGCGAGCTCGATCTCAACCTCAAATCGGTGCTGTACAGCGCGCGGACGGCGGCGCGGCGGATGTTGGCGTCGGGGCGCAAGGGCACGATCATCGCCGTCAACTCGGTCAGCGGCCTGACCTCGGCGCCCTTCCATGCCCCTTATGGTGCGGCAAAGGCCGGCCTGATGAACCTCGTCCGATCGATGGCGGTGGAATGGGGTCCGGACATCCGGGTGAATGCCGTCGCGCCAGGAACGATCGTCACCCAGCGGCTTCCCAAACAGGCGTCCGAAGACGATCCCGCCAGCCCCTTCCGCCGCCGCATCCCGCTGCAACGCCGCGGCACGACAGACGAGATCGGCAAGGGCGTCCTGTTCCTCGCCTCCGATCTCGCCAGCTATGTCACCGGGCAGACCTTGCCGGTGGATGGCGGCTGGATGGCGGCCTGGCTGTTCGACGTGCCGACCGAGGCGTCGCGGCCGACCAAGCTGGCGGAATAAAAAAAGGGGCGTTCAACCGAACGCCCCTCCCCCTTTTGCCTGTACGGATATCTAGAAAGACATCCGCAATTCGAAGCCGCCCATCCGCGGCGGCCCCGGCCACGCGCTCAACAACCCGATCACGTTCACGAGCGCGAACTTGCCGGCATAGTATTTCTTGTCGGTGAGGTTGGTGACGAACGCTCCGATGTCGAACGGCGCACCGAACGGCCGGCGCCAGTCGGCACGTGCACTGAGCAGGCCATAGCCATCGGTCACCCCGACCTGGTTGAGACACCAGCGCTCGATATTGCCGGGGCCGCAATTGGTCGAATTGGAATCGGTGGTCTGGAAACTGCTCTGGTAGCTATAGGTCATCGAGACCGATGCCTCACCCTTGTCCGGCGCCATCGGGACGTTGAACTTGACCATTCCGGTGAACATGTTTTCGGGCGCGTAGGAGAACCGTGCGCTGGAATTGTCGACCGTGACCGGTCCACCGGTCGTGTTGAACACGTTGCTGTAATTGTCGTAGCGCGACTTGGTGAGCGCATAGGATGCGGACAGCGTCACGATCCGGTTGATGTTGATGTTCAGGTCCGTCTCCAGGCCATAGACGTGCGCTTGGGCGGCGTTGCGATCCTGCGCGGCGGTGACGCCGTTGAGCACCAGCGTGATGTTGCGCTGGAGATCCTTGTACCAGCCGTAATAGCCGGCGACGTTGAAGCGGACCGAGGTGTCTCCGAAGCGGAACTGATTCTTCGAACCGATTTCAACGTCGTTGACCAATTCGGGGCGGACGTCCGGCGAGGTCGCGGATCGGGCGGAGCCCGCACGGTATCCGCGGCGATGCGCCACATAGACCAGATTGTCCGGCGTGAACTGATAGTTCAGGCTGATATCCCAGGTCGGCTGGGTGAACTGCGCCTCGGTCTTGTACGAGCATAGCGAACGATCGGTCAGGTTGGCGATCACCACGGGCACGCCGCTCGCCAGGCACACATAGGGCTGGGTGACCGTTGCCGACAGCGCCCGCTGCTGGCGGACGTGCGAATCGATCGTTCGCGTATCCTTGGTGATCCGCCCGCCGAACGAGAGGCTCAGGCCCTGGGCGATGCCCGGCAACTTGATATTGGCATGCGCGAACGCCGAAATGCTGTCGTTCTTGCCAGTCAGGTCGGTGAAGTTCAGCGGAAGCGCGTTGAAGGTCTGCGCGTTGGTGAAATCATCGCCCTTCTCGGTCGAGTAAAAGGCGCCGAGGACATAGTCGACATTGCCGTTCTCGCCCTGGAGCTGCAATTCCTCGCTGAACTGGGTGCCGTTATAGCTGCCGAAGGTGTTGAAGATTCCCAGGCCGGAACCGTCGGCAAATGTGCTGAAATTATTCTCGATATCGCGATAGGCGATGATGTTTTTCAGGCGCGCCGAACCAAGCAGGCCGAGGTCCGAGCCGAGCTTGATCGTCATATTGTTCTGGATCGACAGCACCTTGTCCTTGTTCCGCGCCTTGAACAGCTCGCGATACTCGTAGAAGCCGAGTGCATTGCTGGCGGTGAGCTCGGCCTGGACGGCCGGGGCGAGCGCGGCGACGGGGAAGGTGCTGGAATTGAAGCCGATCAGCTTCGGCTGGAAACCGATGACGTCGCTATGGAAATAGGTGCCGATGAAATCGGAGGTGATGCCCCCGCCGGGGGTCAGCCGCAGCGTCGCGCGCAGCGACGTGTTGTCCTCATCCCAGCTGCGCTCGCCTGGCCGGAGCACGTTGCTGAAATAGCCGTCCATCTTGTGATATTTGCCGGCGACACGAAGCTGGGCGACATCGCTGATCGGGATGTTCACCATGCCTTCGAGGTCGCGCATGCCGAAATTGCCGGCCGAGACCTGGCCATAGCCCTCGAAGTCGCGCGAGGGCGCGTTGGGCGTCAACAGGATCGCGCCGCCGGTGGTATTGCGGCCGAACAGGGTTCCCTGAGGGCCCTTCAGGACCTGGACCGATTGCAGATCGAAGACGGCCTGCGCCGAACCGGCCGAGCGCGCCGTGCCGACTTCGGCGAAATAGACGACGATCGCGGGATCGGCGGTGATGCGAGTGGCGTTCGCGCGCTGACCGCGGATCTGGTAGGCCGGCCTAGTGGTGCCCAGCGAGGTCGGAGTGACCGTCAGGCCTGGCGCAAGGCGCGGCAGATCGACGAGCGACTGGACATTCTGCGTCCGCAGCGTCTCGGTCGACAGCGCCATCACGGAGACGGGAACGGCCTGAAGGCTTTCCTCCTTGCGGCGGGCGGTGATGACGATTTCGCCGTCCTGTTCCGCGCGGGCGGCTTCCGCCTGGTCGCTCTGCGGCTTGGCAGTGACGGCGGGGCTGGATTGCGCCAGCGCCATCGATGGCCAGGCGATCGCGCCAAGTGCTACGGAAGCACCCAATGCAAGCGTACGCGTCCTGGAAATCTTGATCATGTTTCAGTCCTCTCCCGAGATGGCGGTTGGCGTCGCCGGTCCAGGCTTGGCGTGATCGTGAGCGGATTCCCTGCGGCCAAGCCCGTTGATGGAGCCCGCCGCCAGGAAGCACCTCACGATTTCACGCGTACCTTTGTTCTGACCGAGACGTAGATCGACAGCCTTTGGGAACAATCCCCCCCGCAGGGGACAGACAGCGCCGGCGCGGGGCGTAGGATCACGACGAAGCTGGTCGCCTGGGAGAGGGTAAATGCTGAGTCGCGAACAAAATGACGATCTCACGCGGGTCGAGGGCGAGGCGCCGATGGGCGCGTTGCTGCGAAGCTGGGCGTGGTTTCCCTTCGCCATTTCCGCGCAGCTGGTAGCGGGCGAGGCGCCGCTACGCGTCCGGCTCCTCGGCGTGGATTATGTCGCGTTCCGCGCGCCCGATGGGCGCATCGGCTTCATCGACGAGGCATGCCCGCATCGCGGCGTGTCCATGGCGCTGGCGCGAAACGAAGGCTGCGTGCTGCGATGCATCTTCCACGGTTGGGCAGTCGACGTGACCGGCCGCGTCGTGGAGGCGCCGACGCACCAGGGCGACACCACGGCATTCCTGAAGGGGATTCGCTCGCGCCAACATCCCGTGCGCGAACAGAGCGGCCTTGTCTGGGTGTGGCTGGGCGAGGCTCCGGCGGCCGACTTTCCGGACCTTCCCTTCTTCACGCTTCCCGACGACCATATCTGGATGACCGTCACCAAGGTAGATTGCAACTGGCTGCAGGGCGTCGAAGGCTCGCTCGATTCGGCGCATGTCGGCACGCTGCACCAAAGTTGGGTGCCGCGTCTTGCCGCCAGCGTCTCGGGAGGCGCCACGATCGGACTGGCACTCAAGGCGGTCGCGCCGCGATACGAAATCGCGCGCACCCCGTTCGGGCTCAGTGCCTCCGCGGTCAGGCCGCTCGAAGACGATTCCACTTATGTGCGGACCACGCAATTCGTCGCGCCCTTCATCAATTTGGTGCCCGGCACCGGCCGCAACGAAGGCTCGATCTTCATCGGCGTGCCGGTGGACGACACGCACCATTTGCTGTTCTTCGGATATTTCTCGGAATCGCTCGTGCTCGACGACGATTCTCCCCGCGTCCGCGCATTGATCGGCAACGACCGGCTCGATCCCCGCAACTTCGCGCCGTTCAAGGGATCGCGCGAGGACAATTGGGGACAGGACCGCGCCGCCATGGCGGCGGGCCATTTCACGGGCTTCACCGATAATCTGCTTGAGGAGGACATCGTCGTCCAAGTGAGCATGGGCCCGATCGTCGATCGCACGCGCGAGCATCCCTCGTCGAGCGACGTGGCGATCGTCCAGGCGCGGATGCTGCTCCTGCGCGCATTGCGCAACCACGGCGCAGGCTTGCCGCCGCTGGCACCGAATCATGGCGAATGGACTGCGGACGACGCGTTTCCAGTCGATCGCCTGGTCGCGGCGGGTGAGGACTGGCGCGCGGTTCCCGAACCGGCTGCCTGAACGCAGCAAGGCCGCCGATCGCCTGGTGATGGCGATCGGCGGCCTTGCTGCGTTCAGGGTACGTGACGGAAGATCATCTGCGCGACGCAGGCCGGCTTATCCGCGCCCTCGCGCTCGACGGTGTATTCGATGATCGTCTGGAACATCTGGCCTACCGGCTCGAAGCTCAGGACCTTGGCCATTACCCGCAGCCGCGATCCCACCGGCACCGTGCTCGGGAAGCGCACCTTTTCGTATCCGTAGTTCAGGCCCATCTTGAAGCCGTCGAACTTGAACATGCCCTGGTTGAGGTCGGCGATCATCGACAGCGTCAGCAGGCCATGCGCGATCGTGGTGCCGAACGGGCCGGTCCTGGCGCGCTCGACATCGACATGGATCCACTGGCGATCGCCGCTCGCGCTGGCGAACTCGTCGATGCGCTCCTGAGTCACTTCCACCCACTCGCCCGGCCCAAGCGTCTTGCCGAGCAGCCCGGGCAGCGACTCGCGGCTGAATAAGGTCGTCATCGCGCTCAGCCTCCCATCCGCAGGCCGGGCGCGCGCGTTCCGAACAGGTCGGTCGCGAGGATCTTGCCGATTTCCTCGGTCTTCCAGCGCTTGCCGCCGCTGGTGATGCCGGCCGCCTCATGCCATCCTTTGAGCACCGACAGCCGGTCGCGGACCGCGCGGATGCACTGGCCGCTGACCATCTGCGCCTCGTCGCTTGCAAGCCAGGCGACGGCAGGCGAGCCGAGCGACGGATCGAGCGGATCGAACTCATCGGGACCGAAATCGTCGGGCTCCTTGGGTGCGCCCATACCCAAGGTCGAGGAAATCCGCGTCAGCCCGCCCGGCGAGATAAGGTTGGCCGTGACGCCGATCGCGGCGAGCTCGACCGCGAGCGTCAGCGTCAGGCCGGCGATGCCCGCCTTGGCCGCGGCGTAATTCGTCTGGCCGAAATTGCCGAGAAGGCCGGCGCCCGAGGTGGTGTTGATGATCCGGCCCGGATAGCGGCCGCTGCCGGCCTTGGCGACGGCGCGCCAATGCTGCGCCGCGGCCCGGCAGGTCAGCCAGGTTCCGCGCAGATGCACGTTCATCACCAGATCGAAATCGTCCACCGACATGTTCCAGATCGCCTTGTCGCGGACGATCCCGGCATTGTTGACGACGATGTCGAGGCGGCCCCATTGGTCGATGCCGCGCTTGACCATCGCTTCGGCGGCAGCCTCGTCGCCGACATTGCCATAATCGGCGACGGCATCGCCGCCGCGTGCCTTGATGATGTCGACCACGACATCGGCGTCGCGCCCTTCGCCCTCGCCTTTGGCATTGCCGCCCAGATCGTTGATCACGACCCTCGCGCCCTGCCGCGCCAGCTCGAGCGCGTGGCCGCGGCCGATGCCATGGCCCGCGCCGGTGACCAGCGCGACCTTGCCGTCCAGAATTCCTGCCATTGCTTCTAACTCCCTGCCGGACTGAACACCGGTATTGTCACGTCGTCTGAAATCGCTTCGAACCCGACCTCGACCGGCATGCCGATGCTGAGATCCTCGGGCGCGGCGCCGGTGATGATGGTGGTGACCCGCACGCCCTCGTCCAGATCGACCTGCGCCGCGATGTACGGCAGCTTGGCGTTGAACGGGGGCAGGTCGTTCACGAACACCGTCGACCAGGTATAGAGCGTGCCGCGCCCGCCCGCCGGTACGAGCGTCACTGCCTCGCTCCAGCAATGCGGGCACATCGGCCGCGGATAATAATGGATGCGCGCGCAGGAATCGCAGCGCCCGAGCATCAATACGCCTTGGCGCAATGCATCCCAGAATGGCCTGGTTTCAGCTTCGATCGTCGGCAGATCGAAACGCGGCGCGGTGCTTGCCATCAATACCCCCTGAACTGAACGGGACGCTTCTCGACGAACGCCGCCACGCCTTCCCTGACGTCCTCGGTCTTCCCGTTGATTTCCTGGGCCATGGCTTCCGCAAGGAACGCGCCCGCGCGATCGCTGTCGAGCGATGCGTTGAGCAGCCGCTTGGAAAGGCCGATCGCGGTCGTCGCCCCCTCGGCCAGCCGGCGAGCCAGCGCATTCGCCTCGGCCTCGAGCTCGGCAGCGGCGCAGAGCCGGTTGACCATGCCGAGACCCAGCGCATCCCGCGCGGTCAGCCGATCGCCCAGAAAGGCGAGCTCCTTGGCCTTTTGCAGGCCGACCCGGCGCGGCAGCAGATAGGCGCCGGCGGCGTCGAGCGCGAGACCGCGCAGCACGAAGGGCTGCGAGAACCAGGCCTCCTCGGCGGCGACGACCAGATCGCATGCAAGCGCGAGATGCGCGCCCATTCCCGCCGCCGGACCCTGCACGGCGGCGACCACTGGCTTGCCGCAATCCAGGATCGCCGCGATCAGCATCTGCGCGCCGCCAAGCATGGTGCGCATCGTCGTACCAACCGGCCGCGACGTCGCCAGCGCCCCGGACATCCGGCTGACATCGGCGCCCGAGCAGAAATGCTTGCCCGTCGACTGGAGCAGAACGGCGCGCACCGCGACGTCCGCATCCGCCTGCGCGAAAAGCTCGACCAGCCGGTCGCGCGATTCGGGCGGGATCGCGTTCGCGCGTTCGGCGCGATTGAGCGTAATCCGCATGACGCCATCGGCGACATCGCTCAGCACCATATCAGCGGCGGCCTCGGCCAATGTGCAACCTCCCGTTCAACAGGCAGATTTCGGCTGCCCTGTACCGCAATCGGGGTTAGCGGGCACGCCGAGTTCCGGGCCAGTCCCCGTTACGGTGACAGTCAGCCGGCGAGAAACGCAGTATCACGGGTCAATCTTGGAACAGGGGATCGTAGATGGGCAGGCGAGTGGCGATTGCTGGCGTGGGGTTGTCGGGACTGCCGGGATCGCCCGAGGCGACGCCCTTTGCACTCCACGCCCAGGCCGCGCGCGCGGCCTTGACCGAGGCCGGGCTGCGTCCTTCTGACATCGATGGCTTCGCCTCGGCCGGGCTCGGCGCGCTGCAACCGCTGGAAGTCGCCGAATATATGGGGCTGAAACCGCGCTGGATCGATTCGACCGGAGTCGGCGGCGCCACCTGGGAAGTGATGGCGGCGCACGCCGCCGACACGATCGCCGAGGGGCGCGCGGATGTGATCCTGCTCGCTTATGGTTCGACCGCGCGCACCGATCTGAAGCGCAAGCTGCGCACCGCGAGCCTCGCCTGGGGCACGCGCGGGCCGAGCCAGTTCGAAGCGCCGTTCGGGCACACGCTGATTTCGAAATATGCGATGGCCGCCCGCCGCCACATGCATGAATATGGCACCACGCTCGAGCAGATGGCCGAGATTGCGGTCTCGGCCCGCTACAATGCCGGCCTGACGCCCTTCGCCGCCTATCGCGATCCGATCGATATCGCCGACGTGCTGGACGGCCCGATGATCGCCGATCCCTTCACCAAGCTGCAATGCTGCATCCGTTCGGACGGCGGCGCGGCGGTCATCATGGTCGCCGAGGACCGGGTTCCCGATCTCGCGGTCAAGCCGGTCTGGGTGCTGGGCAGCGCTGAGGCGGGCTCGCACGTGTCGATGAGCCAGTGGGAAGATTTCACCACTTCCCCCGCCGCGATGACCGGGCCGACCGCCTTTGCGCGCGCAGGCATTCGCCCTGACGAGATCGACGTGGCGCAGATCTATGACGCCTTCACCTATATGGCGCTGATCACGCTCGAGGATCTCGGCTTCTGCGCCAAGGGCGAAGGCGGCGCTTTCGTCGAGAACGGGCGGCTGCGCGTCGGCGGCGCGCTGCCGACCAACACCGATGGCGGCGGTCTCTCCGCCTGCCATCCGGGCATGCGCGGGCTGTTCCTCCTCGTCGAGGCGGCGCGGCAGTTGCGCGGCAGTTGTGGCGATCGCCAGGTCCAGGATGCCAAGCTCGCCTGCGTCAGCGGCACGGGCGGCTGGTTCTGCTCGAGCGGGACGATGATCCTCGGCGCCGACTGAGAAACCGTCCTCAATATAGGCGGTTAGGCGGGGCTGCTGGCGGATCCCCAGACCGTCTTCGCTGGCCATAGGAAATCGCAATGGCAGGCAGCTCGCCAAGAGGCGAGCGCGCCGCGCTTTGTCGCGCCATTATCCTTCCCAAGGATCAGATGTCGGGCGCCAGCCCGCATCGAATGGGTAAGGCGTGCGCGGATTGGCAAGAGGCTACCGCGATGACCAGACCCGGCGACAAGGCTGGCTCCGATAATACTGACCGTCGAGCCTCAGCTCGTGAGGCGGTAGGAGAGTAGAGCCATGCAAGCAATCACCCTCGAAGCGGCACCGCGCCCGCAATCGCTCGCCGCCGTCGTGAACGCGCTCGGGACCGAGGACTTCGAAAAGGAAACGCTTCACTTCCTCAATTTCACGTCGGGCGCCGAGCATTATTGCGTCTACCGGGTCCGCGACGGCCTTCCCAAATTCCTCGGCGGCGCCAGCATCCGCGGGCAGCACGCGATGCGCCACCACACATCAGAGAAGCGCTGGCCGGCGCGCTCGTTCGTCGAGCTCCACGCGGCCGACGAAGCGGCGCGCGGATCGCGCAACGCAGTGATGCTCCACGACGACCTCGATCATGTCGCCGACCCCACGCTCCATTCCGCGCTCGAGCATTTCGACATCGTCGATCGGGTGATGGTGTGCGGGCGCGCGGTCGACGATCTCTATGCGCTGTCGGTAATGCGTTCGCGCGACGCCGGCCAGTTCGACGCGCGCGAGCTTACCGGCCTTGCCGAAAATGCCGATGTGCTCGTTGCCGCCTGCGCCAAGCATGCCGCGCTCCATTGGGACCGCGAAAAGGCGATCGCGCATTTCGCATCGGTGGCGGTGATCGAGGGCAATCTGCGCGAAAGCGATTGGGGCCTTTCCGAACGCGAGCTCCAAGTCAGTTCGCGTATTCTTTACGGCATCTCGGCTTACGGCATCTCGATCGACCTCGGACTGGGCGAAGAGACGATCGCGACCTACCGCAAGCGCCTTTACGCGCGGTTGCGCATCGGTGGGCGGCATGAGCTGCTGCAGCGCTATTTGTCGCTGCTGTGATCGGCACGCGACACTGCCGGCAAGCAATAACAAGTGAGAATCTCGGGAGTGCGATTCATGGATGAGGGGCAATTGCGGGCCTTCCTCAAGATCGGAGATTTCCATTCGATCACCAAGGCGGCGGACGAACTGGGCATCGCCCAGCCGTCGCTCAGCCAGCAATTGCTGCGCCTGGAAGATGAGCTCGGCGCCAAGCTGTTCGACCGCACCTCGCGCGGCGTGTCGATGACCACCGCCGGCCAGGCCTTCAAGGCGCATGCCGAGTCGATCCTTCTCTCGACGCGCCAGGCGCGCGAGGAAGTCCGTCGCTCGGTGCGCGGCCCGATCGGCGAGGTTTCGATCGGCCTGCCTGTATCGATCGGCGAGCTGATCGGCCCCGAGATATTCCGCACCCTGCATAGCGACTTGCCGGGCGTGAAGCTGCGGCTGCGCCTAGGCTTCGCCAGCGACCTCGTGACGCTGCTTGAGGACGGATCGCTCAACGCCGCCCTGACCTATTATTCCGACGAACTTTCCTATCTGCACGCCGAGCATGTCGCGGACGAAGTGCTGTTGCTGATCGGGCCGCCCAACGCGTTCGGCTCGGTCGATGAGCGCGGCATCGCGCTGGAGCCGATCGATGCCGAGAGCCTGCGCCATCTCGACCTTCTGCTGCCGCCGATGGGCAAAGGGCTGAAGCGGCGTATCAACCAGCAGCCGCATGGCGAGGCGATCCATTTGTCGGTCCGCAGTGAGATCGACTCGCTGCGCGTCCTCAAGACCCTGCTGGTCGGCGGCGAAGGCTATTCGCTGCTGCCCTATATCGGGGTGCGCGACGAACTGCGCACGGGACAGCTATCGGCAGCCCGGGTCCGGGGAATGAACCTCTCGCTGCCATTGTCGCTGGTGCGCGCCGGGATAAGGCCACCCGAAGCGCTGCCCGCCGTGGAGAGCGTGATCCGCAAATGCCTAGACGAGTTGCTGTCCGCGGGCGGCTGGCTGGTCGAATAGCGGCTCACGCGAGCAAGGCCTGGAGCTGCGCGCTGACGCTGTCCAGGTCGTCATCGCCGGCAACTGCGGCGACATAGCGGTCGGGGCGCAGCACGATGAAGCGTATCGTCGGCCGTGCCCGGCGCCAGTCCCGGAACGCGCCCATCAGGTCTTCGATCACGGTTACGCCGTCGCTGGCAGCAGCAGTCTCGGACCGTGAGGAGCGCACCGTCACCAGATTGGCGCCGAGATCCGCCCAGAATTTCCGCGACGCCGCCGACATTGCGGCAGCCGGATCGGCGCCGACGCCTATCACCGCGAACCAGCCCCCAATCGCCTCATCCAGCTTCACTTGCCGACCATCAGCCGTCTCGACGAGAGGCTGCATGAACATCCGCCCGACAACGCCTTCCCGCGTGGCGTCGGTCGCCGGCAGCACCAGCCCTTCGGTATAGCGCGGCATCGGCTTGAACTTCATCTGGAGCACATAGTCGCGAAGCCGCGGCAGGCGCTGGACAAGGCGGAAGAAAAGATCCCTCGCGATTTCCAGTGCGCGGGAGCCGGGGGCGTAGAGCCTGCCGAACATTGTCGCGACGTTGACCATCTTGCGGGCATGATCGTGCCGCTCGGCCTCGTAGCTCTCGAGCAGCCGTGGAGCGGCGACGCCGCGCAGCACCGCGGCGAGCTTCCAACCCAGATTGGTGGCGTCGCGCAGGCCCGAATTCATTCCCTGGCCGAAAAAAGGCGGCTGGAGATGCGCGGCATCCCCGGCAAGGAAAACCCGGCCCGACCGAAAGCGCTCGGCAATGCGCGAATGGTGGCGGTAGACGCGGGCGCGCAGCACATTCGCGCGGCGCGGGCCGGCTCCGTAAAAGAGGCTCAGCCGCTCCTCCAGCCGAACCGGGTCGACCGCCGCTTCGTCGCTCTCCCCGGCCGGCAGCCGAAACTCGAAACGGCGGTGTCCATAAGGCAGCGCGATCGAGATGCGCGGGCGATGGCGGTGGGTATAGACACTCGAATACGGCGAATCGAGATCGTCATTCTGCATATCGACGACCAGCCAGCGCGCGGCGTCGGTCTTCCCTTCCAGTTTCATACCGATCAGCCCGCGCACGGTGCTGCGTCCGCCATCGGCGCCGACGAGATAGGCGCAGCGGACGCTACGGATCGACCCGTCGTCGCGTTCGAAAGTCGCCGTCACCGCATCCCTGTCATTGACAAGCGTCTGGAGCGATGTTCCCAGCTCAAGGCGAACGGCCTCATAGCGGGCGAGGCCGCGCCGCAGCGTCCGTTCCGCCAGCGGCTGGATGAACAGATTGCGGCGGCTCCAGCCGAACGGCTGCTCCTGCGGGTGGATATGCGCAAAGCACCAGCCGCTGGCAGTGTAATAACGCGCCGGTACGTTGCGGATCATGTCGGCGAGCAGCGGCTCGGCCAACCCGACCGCCTGGAACGAGCGCAGCGCCTCGTCATCCATCCCCACCGCGCGCGGATATTCGAGAATGTCGGCGGACCGATCGACGATCAGGGTGCGCACGCCGTACAGACCGAGATGATTGGCTAGCGTGACGCCGCACGGGCCCGCCCCGACGATGACTATATCGAAATGCTCAACGGGCTCCGTCACCCGGGCGCTCAATTCCACCGCGCCTCAGCCATGGCGGTGGATGATCGTCTTGACGGTGGACAGTTCCTCCATCGCCGCCAGCCCCTTCTCGCGGCCATGTCCCGAGCGCTTGACGCCGCCGAACGGCAATTCGATCCCGCCGCCCGCGGCAAAGCCGTTGATGTACACTTGCCCGGCGCGGATCTTCCGGGCGAGGCGGAACGCGCGTCCGCCATCCCGGGTCCAGACGCCGGCGAGCAAGCCGAAATCGCTGTCGTTCGCCAAGCGCAGCGCGTCGGCTTCATCTTCGAAGGGCATCACGCACAGCACCGGCCCAAACACTTCCTCGCGTGCCAATATGTTGTTCGGATCGACCGGTCCGTAGAGCCGCGGCGAGACGAAGAAGCCATCGGATGGCGTGCCGTCCGCGATTCGCCCCTCCGCCAGCAGTGGAATCCCATCGGCCTTGGCACGATCGCAATAGCGCTCGATACGCTCGCGCTGGCGCTGGTTGATCACCGGGCCGAGATCGAGGTTCATCTCCGGCGTGCCGGCGCGAAGCTTGCCGAACGCGTCGGCGATCGCGCCGACGAGGCGGTCGAAATGCGCCCGCTCGACCAATACGCGCGAGCCCGCCGAGCAGGTCTGGCCGGCATTGTTGACGATGCCGTTGACGATTGCCGGCACTGCCAACGACAGATCGGCATCGCCGAACACCAGATGCGGCGACTTGCCGCCAAGTTCAAGCGTGCAGCCGATCGCGCGGCGCGCGGCCGCCACCTGGATCATCTCGCCGACGCCGGGACTGCCGGTGAAGGCGATATAGTCGATATCGTCATGCGCGCTGAGCGCCGCCCCGGTCACCGAGCCCCGACCCGGCAGCACCGCCAGCGCACCCGCCGGGAATCCGACCTCGGCGGCAAGCTGGGCCATGCGCAGAACCGAAAGGCAGGCATCCTCCGCCGGCTTGACCACCGCCGCATTGCCGACCGCAAGCGATGGCGCAACGTTGCGGCCAAACATCTGCGCCGGATAATTCCAGGGGATGATGTGCGCGACGACGCCGTGCGGTTCGCGCTCGGTCGCCACGAAGAACTCGCGGAAATACGGGATCGTCTCGCCGTGCATCTTGTCCGCGGCGCCGGCGTAGAATTCGAAATAGCGCGCGGTGGCGGCAATGTCGGCCTTGGCCTGGCCCAAGGGCTTGCCGGTATCGCGCGATTCCAGCGCGACCAGCTCGTCGGCATGGTCGAGAATCGCGCGCGACAGCCTGGACAGCAGCCGGCCGCGCTCGAACCCGGCAAGCTTGCCCCACTCGCCCTGTTCGAGCGCGCGCCGGCCCGCGGCGACCGCGGCATCGACCTCTTCCGTACCTGCCTCGTGAAGTTCGGTGAACACCGCGCCCGTCGTCGGATCGAAGACCGGCACCCGGACGTCGCTCGCGACCGGCACCAGCTCGTTGTCGATAAAGGCGCCCTTGACGATGCTTTCGACGTTGTTCGACATTGCCGCTCCCTGGCGTACCGCCTCCGGCGGAAATCAGCCGGTGTGAAGAATGAAAATCGCTGTGCCGGCGCTCAGCCCGGTATGGTTTCGCCGAGCAGGAATGCGAGGTTGGCGGGATTGAAGATCTCGGGCGCTTCGTAATGCGCCCAATGCTTGACCTTCTCGATCGTCAGCGTGCGCACGTCCGCCGCCAGTTCGGCGATACGTTGCCCGGTGGTGGTGTAATCCGGGTTGTCGTCGGGTGCGAGAATGATGAAGATCGGCACCTCCACCCCGCGCCACTCTTCCTCGGTGACGAGATTGCGGCGGCGCACGTCTTCATTCTGCAGCACCAGGATATTGCCCATCGCCATCTTCATATCAGGCTCGCGATAGATTGCCTGGCGAAGCTGGATCAGGTCCGGGATGCGGTCCTCCTCCTTGTAGAGGATCGAATTGAACACCGGTTTGATGTTCTCCCAGCTCGGATCGTCGACCGCGGCGTTGCGCACGGATTTGGTCCGCGACATCGTGGCGTTGTTGATGATCAAGCCCGAGGCGGCGAGCAAGGTCAGCTTGTCGACGCGCCCGGGATGATCGACCACGAGCCGGCTCGTCACCCACGCGCCCAGCGAAACGCCGATGAACGACGCCTTTTCGATTCCCAGCGCATCCATGAACGCCAGCACGTGATCCACGTAGAAGGGGATTTCATAGGGCACGTCGGGCCGGTCGCTGAAGCCGCTGCCGGCCAGGTCGATCGCCAGGCAGCGGAAGTGCCGGGCATGGCTCTCCAGCGTCGCGCAGAAGCATTCCCAGCTGCTGCCGGTGCCGTGGATCATGATCAGCACCGGGGCGTCCTTGGGCCCCGCCTCGACATAGCGCGTGCGAATGCCGCCGGCGTCAACATAGCCCTGCGTGAAGGCCAGCTTCATCAGGTGGCCCCAAATGCTGCGGTGGCGATAGTCTTCGGTCATGCGGAGTCCCTCTCGAAGGCGGTGGCGCAGCCCATGCCGGTGATCCAGGTCGGCACCGGCGCATAGTCCGTGGTAGCGACGGGCTTTCCCCAGGCGCCGAGCGCGGCGAGCCAGGCGCGGATCTCCTGCCCGCCGGTGCCGCCCTGCGCGAGCAACGCGGCGTTATCGAGGGCAAGCACGGGATCGAGATCGCCCAGGCGCATGCACTCCAGCAGCCAGCGGTCCCATTCCTCGTTAATTGGCCCGGTCCCGCCCACGGCGCGGCGCTTGAGCGACGATTCCTCGCGCTGGCGGTTGAATTCCGCAACGCGCGGCCGTCCGTTGATCAGATAGTCGCGAGTCTCGGCACTGACCGCCGGATCGGCGGGGGAGACCGAAGGCGGCGAGTGCGACAGCCCGCCCGACCCGACGACCAGCGCCCGGCCTTCTCCGGGAAAGGCGCGGATGGCGTCGCCGACCGCGCGGCCGAATGCGTGGCAGCGGGCAAGCGTAGGCAGGGGCGCGCCGCCGGAACTGATCATGATCGGAATGACCGGCGTGCGCAGATCGGGCACCAGCGCCGCGAACGGCTGGCTGATCCCGTGATCCACGCCCATATTGTGCGACAATGCCGGGTCGAAACCCGAAGCGAGCACCCGATCGGCAATGAAGGCGGCGAGGTCGGAACGGGTCGGGAACGGGCCCTTGGGAGAGCTATAGTCGCCGAAGCCGGTCACGTTCTCGATGCCGATGCAGAAGGCCGGCATCAGATCGAAGAAGAAGTTGCGGACGTGATCGGGGCCGAACACCACCAGCACGTCGGGCGTGATGCGCGCGACTGCGTCGCGGGCGCGGAATACGGCATCGACATAGGGCTTGGCCGGCCCCTCGAGCGGCGAAAGATCCCAGGAGGGCGAGTGGGACATTCCCACCATGCCAACCAATTCCATGCCTTCCCCTCCTTCCGCCCGCATCGTCCCGACTTGCATGGAAGCCGCGCGGTGCGAATTTCGATTAGGCCGGCGCGGTCTGGCCCGTTAGCGCCGACTCCTGTTGCGCATCATTGCGATCGCCTATGGCTGCACGCGCCAGCAGCGCGCGGGCGCGGGCGCGGACCGGGGCGTCGATCATCGCCTGCCCGACCCGCGCCGCGCCTTCTCCGCTGGCCAATACGGTCCGCGCCCATTCGATTTCGCGCTGGGTCGGCCGGAAGCCCGCTTGGATCGCGGCGATCTGGCGCGGATGGATCGCCAGCTTGCCGCCGAAGCCGAGCGCCAGTGCGCCGCGCGCATCGGCTTCCGCCATCGCCGCGTCCGACAGGTCGGTAGTCACGCCGTCCAGCGGGGCCGGCAATCCCCCCAGCCGCGAAGCGAAGACGATCTCGGCGCGCGCCGCAGCGAGCGCCTCGGGAACATGGTCGCAGCCAAGATCCGCGGCATAATCGACCGATCCGAAAGCGAGGCGCGCCACCTGCCCCGATCGCGCGATCGCCCGCGCCTCCGCCAGGCCGCCGACGGTCTCGATCAGCGCCAGCACCGGCAGGATCGCGGCCACCCGCGCGATATCGCCAAGATCGAGCGCCTTGGGGAGCATCACCGCCGCGATCCCCAATCGCGCCACGGCCGCAAGGTCGGCATCGTGCCAGGCCGTGCCCGCGGCGTTGATCCTGACGATGACCGGCAGATCGGTGAATCCGGCCGAAAGCGCGGCGCGGGCACCGTCCTTGTCCGACGGCGCGACTGCGTCCTCTAGATCGAGGATGATGGCATCGGCGCCGCTTGCGGCAGCCTTGGCGAACCGCTCCGGCCGGTTCGCGGGAACGAACAGCGGGGCGACGAAGGTCAGGCCGCTCACCGCCACCGCGCGGTCGCCTGCATGTTGAGCGGCCCGCCCGGCTGTGCAGTGAAGAGGTCCATGCTCCCGTCCGTCAACGCGCCGGCGTTGAGGAGAAGCGGCCTGCCGCCGATCGCCGGATGGACGCCGCGAAAAGTGAAATGGTCGGGCGGCCGCCCGTCATTGCGGCGCGCGGCGAGATCGATCAGCAACGTCGCCTGCAATGGGCCATGCACGACCAGCCCGGGATAATGCTCCTCGTTCGTCGCATAAGGCAGGTCGTAATGGATGCGATGCGCGTTGAAGGTCAGCGCCGAATAGCGAAACAGCAGCGGGGCTGAAGCCTCGACGGTCTCGACTTTCGCTTCAAGTGATGCCGGCTCGGGCACGGCCGGCGCGCCAGCCTCGGCCGCTTCCCGGTAGACGAGGGTCTGGCGCTCGCTGATTGCCACGGCATTCCCCACGCCGATCTCGTGATCGACCGTCACGAAGCACAAATTGCCGCTTCGTCCGGATTTCGCAGTGACGTCGGCGATCCGCGATCGCTTGACGACGGCATCGCCGACGCGAAGCGGAGCATGAAAGTCGATCGCGCTGCCGGCCCACATCCGGCGCGGCAGCGGCACCGGCGGCAGGAAGCCGCCGCGCGCCGGATGCCCGTCGCCGCCCAGTTCCGCCGTCGCCGCGGCTGGCTGGCACAGGCAGAGGTGGATCAGCGCGGGCGCCGCTTCCCCCGAAGAAGCGGGAGCGCCGGGCAGCTGCAGCGTCGCATGAAAGCGCGCGGCGAGCGCGGCGGTGATCACGTCTTCGGAGCGATGCTCGCGGCCGATCCAGTGCCGCAGGCGATCAAGATCCAGCGCTTCCGTCACAGCGCCGCGCCCAAAGCGGGGACCGCGCCGTAATCGCGGTCTTCGCCGTCCACGATCGGTGCCGGCGCGGGATAGGAGATCGGCCCGGCCGGCGTATCGACCGTGATCCGGCGCAGATGCGGATGCGCCGCAAGCGCCGCCATATCGTTGACGCTGGCGAAGGCGACGTCGGCGGCCGCGAGCCGATCGCGTGCCTCGGCCTCGGTCAGGACGGCGAAGGCTTCGGCGACCAGCCGGTCGGTCGCCGCGCGGTTGGCCACGCGCTCGACATTGGTGGCGAAACGCGGGTCCTTTGCCAGCGCAGGGTCGCCGAGAAAGCGTGACGCCAGAACGACCCATTCCCGGTCGCTCTGGATCGACAGCAACACCGACTTGCCGTCGCTCGTCTCGAAGACGCCGTACGGCGCGATCGAGGGATGAGCGAGGCCGATCCGCCTGGGCGAGTTGCCGCCTTCGTGGTGCAACAACGGCACCGTCAGCCAGTCCGCCATCACGTCGAACATCGAAATCCTGATGTCGGCGCCCTCACCGCTCGACGCGCGCCCGATCAGCGCTTCGAGGATCGCGGCATGCGCGGTCGCGCCCGTCGCGATATCGACGATGGAGGTGCCGACCCGCGCCGGCGCGTCCGGTCCGCCGGTAACCGAAGCGAGCCCGGATTCGGCCTGGATCAGGAGGTCGTATGCCTTCCGCTCCGCCATCGGCCCGGTATCGCCATAGCCGCTGATCGAGCACACGATCAGGCGCGGATGGCGCTGGCGCAGCGCTTCGGGGCCGAAGCCCAGCCGGGCGAGCGCGCCGGGCTTGAGGTTCTGGACGACGATGTCGGCATCGCCGACCAACGCGGCGAAGGCGGCGCTGCCATCGGCGCTCGCCAGGTCGAGCACCACCGATTCCTTGCCGCGGTTGAGCCAGACGAAATAGCTGCTCTGCCCGGCCGCGACGGCATCGTAACCGCGCGCGAAATCGCCCTCCGGGCGCTCGATCTTGATCACCCGCGCGCCGGCATCGGCCAGCCGCGAGGTGCAGAATGGCGCCGCGACCGCCTGCTCCACCGCAACGACCGTAATGCCTTCGAGGGGCAGCCGCCTGGCCATCAATAGGACCTCGGCATGCCGAGGACATGCTCGGACAAATAGCTGAGGATCATGTTCGTCGAGATCGGCGCGACCTGATAGAGGCGCGTCTCGCGGAATTTGCGCTCGACATCGTATTCCTCGGCGAATCCGAAGCCGCCATGCGTCTGCACCGCCGCTTCCGCCGCCGCCCAGGAGGCTTCGGCCGCGAGCATCTTGGCCATATTGGCCTGCTCGCCGCATTGCTCGCCCGCTTCGAATATCTTGGCTGCGTGCGTCACCATCAGCTCGGCGGCGCGCATCTGGGCATAGGCCTTGGCGATCGGAAACTGCACGCCCTGATTCTGCCCGATCGGGCGCCCGAAAAGGTGGCGTTCGTTGGCGTATCGGCGCGAGCGTTCTATGAACCACTTGGCATCGCCGATGCATTCGGCACCGATCAGGATGCGCTCGGCATTCATGCCGGAGAGAATGTAGCGGAACCCCTTGCCTTCCTCGCCGACGAGATTTTCCGCCGGTATCTCGACATTGTCGAAGAAGACCTCGGTCGTGGAATGGTTCATCATCGTGCGGATCGGCCGTATCGTCAGCCCGCCCGCCGCGCGCGCCGCGTTCATGTCGAGGATGAAGATCGACAGCCCGTCAATGCCGCGCGCCACCTGGTCGCGCGGCGTGGTGCGGGCCAGCAGCAGCATCAGATCCGAATATTCGGCGCGCGACGTCCAGATCTTCTGCCCGTTGACGATATAGCGGTCGCCGTCACGCACCGCGGTGGTCTTGAGCGCTCCGGTGTCGGTGCCGCTGCTGGGCTCCGTCACGCCGAACGCCTGGAGCCGCAACTCGCCGCTGGCGATGCGCGGCAGATAGCTTCGCTTCTGCTCTTCGCTCCCATGCCGCAGCAGCGCGCCCATGATGTACATCTGGGCGTGGCCGGCCGAGCCGTTGCAGCCGGCGCGCTGGACCTCCTCGAGGATCGCGGCGGCGGCGGAAAGCGGCAGGCCCGAGCCGCCATATTCTTCGGGGATCAGCGCGGCGAGGAAGCCCGCGTCCCCCAGCGCCTTCACAAACTCTGCCGGATACGCCATCTCGCGGTCGAGCCGGCGCCAATATTCGTCCGGAAAGGATTCGCACAGCTTGGCGACGGCATCGCGAATTTCGGGAAAATTCGTTCCTTGCAAACCGTCCAGGGCCATCCGCCATCCTCTAATTTGCGCGCAGACTGGAGCCCGGCGATCGTCCGGCTCGATTACCGCTGCCGCATCACCAATACGAATATAGTTTCGGCCATTGAGCTATACACGATTTGTATCGCTTGTTAGATCGCGGCGATGGACATCGCGCAGCTCAAGACGCTCATTCACGTTGCCGAGCTGGGCAGCGTCAGCAAGGCGGCGGTGCGGCTCGGCATCGCCCAACCCGCGCTCAGCCGGCAAATCCGCCTGATGGAGGCCGAGCTAAATGCGCAGCTGTTCACGCGCCACGGGCGGGGAATGGTGCTGACCGAATTGGGCCAGCGGCTGCTCGATCCGGCAAATGAAATCCTGTCGCGCCTCGATGAAATCCGGCGACTCGCGGTCGAGGGCGGCACGTCGTATCTGGGCCGCGTGCGGGTGGGCGTGACGCCCACCGTCGCCGAAATCGCCACGCTCCCGCTCGTCCACGCGATCCGCGATGCGCATCCCCGGCTGTCGCTGAGCTTCACTTCCGGCTTTTCGGGATATCTTGTCGAATGGCTCAAGCGCGACGAGCTCGATTGCTGCGTCGCGTATGAAGCGCAGGCCAGCGGGCTGGTGCGGACGCGTGCCATTCTTGATGAGACATTGCTGCTCGTCGGCGGCAGCGGTCATGCGCTGGCGATGGAGTCGCCGGTGGCATTCAAGTCGCTGGCGGGCGAGCAGCTGATACTGCCCAGCCAGGCACATGGCTTGCGCACGATTCTGGACGGCTGCGCCAGCCGCGCCGGGATCACGCTCATTTCATCGCTCGAAGTCGATTCGCTGACGGCGATGATCGAACTGGTCCGCGGCGGATTCGGCATGACGATCCTGCCGCTCGCGCCCATCCACGGCCAGGTGCTGCGCGGTGCCCTGACAGCGGCGCCGCTGATCGATCCGGTCCCGAGCAGGCGCGTCCTGATCGCCTATCCCGCCGATCGCCCGGTCATGCCGGCGGCGCGCTTCGTCGGCGACGCCTTTGCCCAGGTCGCCACCGATCTGGTGCGCAGCGGCCGCTGGGCGGGGCGGCTGATCGGCGATTGACCGGCTGAGGCGACATTACGGCGTGATGTCGAAGCCCGGATAGCCGGAGGCCGCGACGGCGTTGCACTTCGCTTCATAGGCGGGAAAGCCGAACAGCGGCATGAACACGCGCGCCTTGCCCGGGACGTTGGCGCCGAGATACCAGGAATCGCAGCTCGTATAGAGCGTGCCCGCCGCCACCGCATTGACATGATCGACCCAGTCTTGCTGCGCCTGTAGCTGCGGCTCGATCGCCCGGCAGCTCCGCGCGCCGAGATAGGCGATCGTACCGGCCACCCAATCGACCTGCTGTTCGGCGGCGATCGGGACGTTGGCCAGCACCGACGGGCTACCCGGGCCGACGAGGAGGAACATGTTTGGAAATCCCGCCGTGGCGATGCCGAGATAGGTTCCGGGACCGTCAGCCCAGGCGTCGCCCAGCCGCACGCCGCCGCGCCCGCGAATGTCGATTGCCAGCAGCGAACCGGTCATCGCGTCGAAGCCGGTCGCGAAGATCGCCACATCCAGCGGATATTCCGTCCCGCCCACCACCAGCCCGTTTTCGGTAAAGCGGCTGATCGGGTTCGCCTTGACGTCGATCAGGCGGACGTGTGGCAAGTTGAACGTCGCATAATAATCGGTGTCGATGCACATGCGCTTGCAGCCCAAGGTCTGCTTCGGGCACAGCAGTTGGGCCGTGCCCGGGTCGGTCACCGTCGCGCGGATCTGATCGCGGACGAAATCGGCGACGATCGCATTCGCCTCGAGATCGGAGCGCAGATCGCTATAGGTTGCCTGGATCCCCATGCCGCCTTCCGCCCACCGCGCCAGGAACGCGTCGCGGCGCTCCTCCGGCGAAGCGTCGAACACCGATTTGGCATCGGGATTGAGCCGGTCGGCGCCGCGGGCACCGATCATCTTGCGATTGCGGCGTCGGAAATCGGCATAATCGGATTTTACGCGGTGCACTTCCGCCTGATCGAGGGGCGCATTGCGCGCCGGGACGGTGTAGGTGGCGGTGCGCTGGAACACGGTCAGCTCGGCCGCCAGCTTTGCAATCATTGGGATCGCCTGCACGCCCGAAGACCCCGTCCCGACGATGCCGACGCGCTTGCCCGCAAGATCGACACCCTCGTGCGGCCAGTGCCCAGTATGCAGGATTTGCCCGGCAAAACGCTCCGTGCCTTCGATTTGCGGCCGCATTGCAGTGGAAAGGCATCCGACCGCCAGCACGAGGTAGCGCGACACGGCCGTCGAACCGTCGCCAAAAGCAAGGGTCCACACGGCCTGTTCTTCGTCATAATGCGCGGAACGGACTTCGGTGTCGAACCGGAAGCTGCGGCGCAGATCGAAGCGATCGGCGACGTGGTTCAGATAGGCCAGGATTTCCGGCTGGCTCGCGAACTTCTCCTTCCACTCCCATTCCTGCTGGAGCTCCTCCGAGAAGCTATACGAATATTCCATGCTCTCGATGTCGCAGCGTGCGCCCGGGTAGCGGTTCCAGTACCAGACGCCGCCCACGCCGGCGCCGCGCTCATAGCCCTGGACCGAAAGTCCCTGCTCGCGCAGTTTGTGAACCGCATACAGTCCGGCAAATCCGGCGCCGACCACGATCACGTCAAGTCTGGAACTGTCAGCCATTTACCATTCCACGCTGTGGGCCGCGACGACCGTAAGCAGGCCGGGAGAGCCTGCACCGTCCGCCATCTCGCGCGCTCGCGCGCGATCGGCATGTCCCTTCCGCGGGGATTGTTCGACGTCGGGCGGACGTGCTGGAGAGCGGCAGTGACTAGTGGATACGATATCGTCATCGTCGGCGCTGGCCATGGCGGGGCCCAGGCGGCCATCGCGCTGCGGCAACAGAAATTCGAAGGGTCGATCGCGATCATCGGCGAGGAGCCGGAGCTTCCCTATGAGCGCCCGCCGCTCAGCAAGGAATACCTGGCCAAGGAAAAGAGCTTCGAGCGGATATTGATCCGCCCCGCCAATTTCTGGCGCGACCGGGCAGTGACGATGCGGCGCGGCGAGCGCGTCGTCGCCGTCGATCCGCAAGCGCACGAGTTGCAATGCGCCGACGGGCAAAGCGTGCGCTACGTAACGCTGATCTGGGCAGCGGGCGGGCATCCCCGCCGGATGCCGGGGGTCGGTCCACTGGCCGGGCTTCACCACGTGCGCACCCGCGCCGATGTCGATCAGCTCGAGGCCGAACTCGGCGCGACCGACCGCATCGTCGTTATCGGCGGCGGCTATATCGGCCTTGAGGCGGCGGCCGTGCTCACCAAGTTCGGCAAATCGATCACCGTGCTCGAGGCGCAGGACCGGGTGCTGGCACGCGTCGCCGGCGAGCCGCTTTCACGCTTCTTCGAGGCCGAGCATCGCCGTCACGGCGTCGATGTCCGGCTGGGCGTGTCGATCGAGCGGATCGAGTCACAGGACGGCCGCGTCACCGGCGTGCGGCTGGCGAGCGGGGAGATCCTGGCGGCACAGATGATCATCGTCGGCATCGGCATCGTCCCCGCCGTCGAGCCCCTGCTTGCCGCCGGCGCGGCGGGCGGCAATGGCGTCACTGTCGATGCACAATGCCGCACCAGCCTGCCCGGCATCTTCGCGATCGGCGATTGCGCCGCGCACGCCAACGGCTTTGCCGATGGCGCGGTGATGCGCCTCGAATCCGTGCAGAACGCGACCGACCAGGCAACGCTGGTGGCCAAGACGATCATGGGCCAGGCCCTCAGCTACGATGCGGTGCCGTGGTTCTGGTCGAACCAGTATGACATCAAGCTGCAGACGGTCGGCCTTTCGGTCGGCCATGACGAAACGGTCGTGCGCGGCGATCCGGCGACGGGCCATTTCTCGGTCGTCTATCTGAAGCAGGGCCGGATCGTCGCGCTCGACTGCGTCAACATGACCAAGGATTATGTCCAGGGCCGCGCGCTGATTACGTCGCGCATCGCTCTGGACGCGGAGGCACTCGCGCGTTCCGACATTCCGCTCAAGGAGCTGGCCGCTGCCGCAGCGCCTTAACTCCAGGCACATGTTCGCCGGGCCTTGCGGATGAGCGACGGACCGCCCGCCCCGGTCGACAGCCCCTCCCCTCTTGCCTCGCCGACCTTCAGGGAGATCTGGGCGGCGAACACGATTTCCAATCTGGGCAGCTGGTCCAGCTGGTCGGCGCGTCGTGGCTGATGATTTCGCTCACGACCTCCGAACAGATGATCGCGCAAATCGCCGCGCTCGACCGTGACGGCAAAGCGCCGCGTGTTCGCCGGTTCGTGGCCGCTCCCCAGGGCCATTCCGCCGAAGTTACCGCGTCGCCGACGGACCCGGCGTAACGCTGTACCCCGACCGGGGACATTGCGCGCCGCGACCGGGCGCGGCATCGCAAGGACGATGCCCGACAACCGACAAAGAGCGGCCCCGCGCCTCTCGCCAAGGCCCATGGCGGGCACGGAAAGCGTGCCCGTATGACATTCGACGCGCCGGTCCTGATCGTCGGCGGGGGCCCTGTCGGGTTGGCGACCGCGCTCGACCTCGGCCGCCGCGGGATCGCCAGCATCGTCGTCGAGCGCGATGCCGGCACCGGCACCGAGCTGCTCGCCAAGGCGGGAACGCTCAACGAGCGGACGATGGAGATCTGCCGCTTCTGGGGCATTGCCGAAGCGGTCGCCGAATGCGGTTTCCCCGACGACGTCAATCTCGACACGATCTACTGCACGGCGCTCGACGGGCTCTATATTGGGGGCGATCCGCGGCCGGCGACCAGCCACAGGGCGCCGCCCGCGGGCGCGGTGGAGATGCTGCGCAAATGCCCGCAATTCCTGTTCGATCCGATCCTGGCGCAGGCGGCGGAGGCGACCGGGAAGGTCACGTTGCTCTACGGCCACCGCTTCGAACGGCTCGAGCAGGACGACGCCGGGGTGACGATCGAAGCCACCGAGCTCGCCACCGGCACCGTGCGAAAGCTGCACGGCCGCTATCTCATCGCCTGCGACGGCGCCGGCAGCCGCATTCGCCGGGCGCTGGGCATCGATTTCCCCGGACGGATGCTGAGCTATTCGGTCAGCGCGATGATCCGCGCGAACCTTGCGGATACCAGCTTCGGGATCCGCAACCGCTACATGTTCATCGACGAGAACGGCACCTGGGCCAACCTCACGTCGGTGGACGGGCGCCAGCTGTGGCGGTTCACTTTGGTCGGCAACGAGCAGAAGATCGACCCCGCCGTCCACGACATTGGCGAGGACATCGGACGCGCCTTCGGCACGGAAATTCCGTTCGAAATACTGCGCGTCCTGCCGTGGCGGCGCAGCCAGTGTGCCGCCACGCAATACAGGGTCGGCAGCATCTTCCTGGCCGGAGACGCGGCGCACACCACTTCTCCGACCGGCGGTCACGGCTTGAACACCGGCATCGGCGACGCGCTGGCGCTCGGCTGGATGCTCCACGCCGTGCTAACCGGCCAGGGCGGCCCCGCGCTGCTCGACGGCTATGAGGCGGAGCGGCGACCCATCGCAATTCGCAACAGTTCGATCTCGACCGAGAATTTCACCAGCTGGATCGCCGCCGCCGATTTCGCGGGCGTGCTCGCCCCCGGCGAGCAAGGCGACGCCGCACGGGAGCGCATCGGCACGGAAATGAGCGCGGCGCTGCAGCAGGAATGGACCTCCACCGGCGTCGGCCTCGGCTATCGCTACGAGGGGTCGCCGCTGATCGTTCCGGACGGCACTCCCGCACCGCCGGACCCGTCCGAGACCTATCGCCAGACCGCCCGCCCCGGCCACCGTGCGCCGCACGCCTGGCTGCAGGGCGGCCGTTCGACGATCGACCTGTTCGGGCACGGCTATGTGCTGCTGCGCTTCGATCCCGCGGCAAATATCGACGCGTTGGTCGGTGCTGCGCGCGCGCAGGGTTTGACCCTCGCAGTGGTCGATATCGCCGACCCCTCAATCGCCAGACTCTATGAGCGCGCGCTAGTGCTGGTGCGGCCGGACGCACATGTCTGCTGGCGCGCGGATACCGCGCCCGGCGATGCCGCCGCCAACCAGGTGATCCGGACAGTGACGGGATATTGAGCCTCCCTGCCGACATCCGCGCGCAACTCCGGCTGCCGCTGGTCTGCGCGCCGATGATCGGAATCTCGGACCCGCGCCTGGTCGTTGCCGCGTGCAAGGCCGGGATCATGGCGGGCCTGCCGCGCCACAATGCCGCGAGCTTCGAACAATTCGAGCAATGGCTGCGTGAAATCCGCGACGCGCTCGATCGCCACCAGGACGCGGTGCCCGGAGCGACGATCGGCCCGCTAGCGGTCAACCTGTCCACCGGCGCCGACGCTGCCGAAACCGCCCGCGAGCTCGACGTCTATCGCCGCTACGGCGTTGGCATCGTCATCTCGGCGCGCGGCAATCCTTCCGAACTCGCGGCGCGCGTGCATGATTGGGGCGGGCGAATCTTTCACGACGTCACCAGCCTGCGCTTCGCCGAGAAGGCGATCCAAGCGCAGGTCGACGGGATCACTTGCATTGCCGCGGGAGGCGGCGGGCATTCGGGCCAGATCAGCGCTTTCGCGCTGGTACCGCGCATCCGCGCGATGTTTGCCGGAACGATCCTGCTGGGGGGCGCGATCTCGACCGGGGCGGGCGTCCGGGCGGCCGAGATGCTGGGTGCCGACCTCGCCTATCTCGGCACCCGGTTCATCGCCACTGCCGAGGCGAACGCGCCCGATGCCTATAAAGAGATGCTGGTTTCGGGCGATGCCGAGGATGTGATCTTCTCGACCGCGATCAACGGCGTCGGCGCCAATTGGCTTCGCGCGTCGCTCAGCGCCATCGGACTGGATCCGGATCGCCTGCCCCGCTCGCCGGGGCGGGGCGACTATAGCCACCTTCCCGAGGCTGCCCGGCCGTGGCGCGACATCTGGAGCGCCGGCCAGGGCATCGCCACGATTGCGGCAGTCGAGAGCGTCGAGGCCGTGGTCGCGACGCTCGAGCGCGAATACCGCGCCGCCTGCGCGATGCCGGCGTTCACCCCGGCCTGACCTTCGTCAGTGCCGCTGCTCCGCCGAATAGAGGCGCAGCAGCGGGATATTGGCATGGCCGGGGCGCTCGAGCATGTAGCGCACCGCATCGGCAAGGTCGGCGGGATCCAGCTTGCGCACCGCGACATTCGAGCCGCGCGGCTGGCCCGGCACGCGATCGAACAGACCGGTATCGGTGGTGCCCGGCGCGATCACGCCCACGCGCACGCCGGTTCCCGCCAGCTCGATCCGCAGCGCTTCGCTGAACCCCTCCACGGCGCGCTTGGTGCCGGCATATACGCCGCAGCCGGGCGTCGTCAGCGTCGCACTGATGCTCGACAGATTGACTATGTGGCCACAGCCCTGCGCAGTCATGACGCGCGCGAACAGATAGCTGTTGCGCATCACCGCCGTGAAATTGACGGCGATCATCCGCTCCATCGCGTCGAGGTCTATCGCGTCCACCGCGCCGTTGCGGAAGATGCCGGCATTGTTGATCAGCACGTCGGCGCGTCCGAACCGGTCCAGCGACGCGGCAAGCAGGTCATGCCCGGTCCGCGCTTCGGCGATATCGCCGGCGACGATTGCGGCTTCGGTGCCGAACTCCTCGCGCAGCGCCTCCAGCTCGGCGTCCGCCAGAGCGTTCAGCACCAGCCTGGCACCAAGCAGCCGCAGCGCGCGCGCGATCGCCCTGCCGATGCCACTGGACGCCCCGGTGATCGCGACGACCTTGCCCTCCAGCGTCGTCATATGCCGATCAGCTTGCCAGCTTGTAGCGCACCGGAAGCCGCTTGAGCCCGCCGACGAGGATCGAATCGACGCGCTTGGGTTCGCCGGCCAGCTCGATGCTTTCGACTCGGTTGAAGAATTCCTCAAAGAAGATCGTCATTTCCATCCTGGCGAGATGCTGGCCGAGGCAGACATGCGCGCCGTAGCCGAACGCCATTTGCGGATTGGGTGCGCGATCGACGCGGAACTCGAAGGGATCTTCGAAGATGTCCTCATCGCGGTTCGCCGAAGGATAGCACAGCATCAGCCAGTCGCCGGCGCGGATGGTCTGGCCGCGCAGCGCATAATCGGAAAGCGCGGTGCGCATGAAATGGCTGACCGGCGAGGTCCAGCGGATCGCTTCGTTGACCAGCGAAGGGATCAGGCTGCGATCCGCCTTGACCTTGGCGAACTGGTCGGGCCGTTCGGCCAGCGCCCACGCCGCGCCGGCAGTGGACGATGCCGTCGTGTCGTGCCCCGCCGTCGCGATCGTCATGTAATAGCTAACCGCATCGGCCTCGGCGATGGGTTGCCCGTCGATCGTCGAATTCGCAATCACCGAGGCAAGGTCGCCGGTCGGATTGGCGCGGCGGTTCGCGATCAGCGCCGCGAAGTAACCGTACATCTCGTTGACGACGTCATGGTTCGACGTGGCGCCGATCGAATTGCCGGTCTGGATGCCGGCGATTTCGGTGTCGCGCGGATTGAAGAAGCGCTGAGTCATTTCCAGCAGCATGTCCTCGTCCGAACGCGGCAGCTGCAACAGGCTGAGGATGACGCGGAGCGGGTAGCGGTGCGACACGGTGTTGAGAAAGTCGATCTCCTCATGCCCGACCATTCCGTCGATCGCTTCGCGGGCGATCTCACGAATGTCCTGTTCGAGCATCTTGATGCCCTTGGGCGAGAACTGCGCCGCGGTGATCAACCGGTAGCGCATGTGCACGGGCGCATCCATTGTCAGGAGCGAGCGATTGACGGCGCGCTTGCCTTCGGCCTCCACCTTGGCGACGTGCCCGGCGAAGTTGCGGTCGATCAGGGTCTTGCGCGCACCATTGTTCGCGAAGATGCCCGGCTGCCGGCCGATTTCCTGAATGTCGTCATATTTGGTCACCATCCAGAAGGGATCGTAGCCCTCGGCCTGCGCGACGCTCAGCGGCATGTTCTTGCGCAGCCAGGTGAGGTCCGCCTGGAGCTGATTCCATTCGCCATAGGCCTTTGGATCGACGATCCGTGCCGCGATGTCGCTGGGCATATGGGTCGCATCGATTTCGGCCGATATCCTGGTAGCCATCTCAAGCACCTTTCCTTAAAATGTCGGGCGTTCGTCACATTCGGAAACCGCTTGGTGTCGACCGGACCGATCGCACCCCGCGGGCCAGCCTTCGCAGCCCTTGTCGTGCGAGGGTTTCTCGCACGCCTCGGCGGGGCCGTCCTTCAATTTTGCCGACCAGCAGAAATAGCTGAAACCTATGGGAGGATCATTCGTCCTCGACGGGCGTGGCGAGCCAGCGACCCTCCGCGATCATGTCGCGCAACAGCCCCCGCGCCAGATCCTCGACTTCGATCGACGCGCGCGTGAGCGGCTGCGCCGGGTTGCGCACGAAGGCCACGCTGCGGGACAAATCGATACCCTCGACATGCGCGGCAGAGAGTTCGCCGCTGGCCAATTCGTTGCGGACCGCGGCATGCGGAAGCAGCGTATAGCCAAGACGCGATGCGACGAGGGTCTTGGTATGCGCCAGCGAATCGATCTCGATCGTGGTCGACAACGAAAGGTCCTCCATGTGCAGCTGCCGCTCGATCAACTCGCGCAGGCCGTGCGATACCGACGGCAGGATGAAGTCATAGGTTTTCAGCCTCGGTTGCTCGATCGGCTGCGTGGCGATGCCGAAATCGTCGGTTTCGCCGAAGGCGCCGGCAGGCCCCACCAGCAGGAGCGTCTCGCGCGCGATCACCTTGGTGGAAAGGTGGCGTATATTTTCGGCGGCATAGAGGATGCCCAGCTCGATCCGCCCTTCCTCCAGCCATCGGCGGATGGTTCCGGTCATCGCCTCGCGAACATGGATGCTGACGAGCGGCATCGAGGTCCGCGCCGCAATGAGCAGCGGCACGCCCAGAATCATGCTGGCCGTCGCCGGGAGGCCCACCGCGACGTTGCCCTGCGGCACGCGTTCGGTTGCCTGCACTTCGTCGCGCGCCCGGTTCATCGCCTGGAGGATGGTCGCGGCGTGCTCCTGCAGCATGCGCCCGGCATCGGTCGCCACCACTCCGCGCGAGGTCCGGCGAAACAGCTTGGTGCCGAATTCGTCCTCGAGCCGAAGTAGCTGCTGACTGAGTGAGGGCTGCGCGATTCCGAGGCGGTCGGCCGCTTCGGTGATCGACGCGCAGCGCCCTATCATCACAAAATTGCGAAGTTGCACCTCATCCATCGATCACGCCGCACAGCTTGTCATTTGCGCCTTCTTACACGTAGCGACAGTTAGAAACTATGGCGCGTATCGCGACCCCGCGATGGCGGATGGGACGGCAGCCGTATAGCCAACAAGCAAGCAAAAACAGGGGAGGAATCTCGGGCGATGTCGCCAGCTGCAACCACGCCGTTCCTGCCCGACCGGCAGACCGACCGTCCGGACGAAGCGGATACGCCGGACGGCAGACGCGTCCTCGACGCGGCGACGGTCGCCGACCTTGCCCGGCGGCTGGACCAGGCCGAACGCGACCGCCTGCAGATCCCGCAATTTTCCCTGGCGCATCCGGCGATGACGGTGGCCGACGCCTATGCGATCCAGCGCGCCTGGGTAGAGATCAAGCGCGCGGCGGGGCGCAAGCTGATCGGCCACAAGATCGGCCTCACCAGCCGGGCGATGCAGCGGACGTCGAACATCACCGAGCCCGATTATGGCGCGCTGCTGGACGACATGGTGTTCGAGCCCGGCGGCGACATCGACATGTCCCGCTTCATCCTGCCGCGCGTCGAGCTCGAGCTCGCCTTCATCCTCAAGGCCCCGCTCGAAGGGCCGAACTGCACGATCTACGATGTTCTCAACGCCACCGATCACATCGTGCCGGCGATCGAGATCATCGACCAGCGCATCCAGCCCGTCGATCCCGCGAGCGGCAGGACGCGCAAGGTGTTCGACACGATCTCCGACAATGCCTCCAATGCCGGCATCGTCTTGGGCGGGCGACCGGTACGCCCGCACGACCTCGATCTGCGCTGGATATCGGCCTTGTGCTATCGCAACGGCGTCATCGAGGATTCGGGAGTCGCCGCGGCGGTGCTCAATCACCCGGCGAACGGACCGGCATGGCTGGCGAACAAGCTTCATCCTTATGGCGAGAGACTGGAAGCCGGCGAGGTGATCCTCGGCGGCTCCTTCACCGCGCCGATCGCGGTTCGGCATGGCGACACCTTCCACTTCGATTATGGGCCGCTCGGCGCGATCGCTTTTCGCGCAGTGAACGCGCCGCAAGCGGCATGACCGATTTTGCGGCCATCGGCGGGTGGGAACTGCCCGCGGAGCTGGAAATGCTCCGCGACACCGTACGCCGTTTCATCGCCAACGAGGTCGCGCCGGCAGAGGCGGCGCTGGAGATCGGCCAGGCCAAGCTCGACTACGCGCAGCAGTCGGCACTTCAGGAAAAGGCGCGCGCCGCCGGGCTCTGGGCGCTCGCCACGCCCGAGCGCTTCGGCGGTGCGGGGATGGGTGTGCTGGCGCAGGTGGTGGTTGCCGAGGAAGCCGCGAAATGCCGGCTCGGCGCATTCTTTCCCGCCGCCGGCGCGATTGCCGGCGATCCGCCCTCGGTGATCTTCCATGGCACGCCGGACCAGTTCGCGCGGTACGGCCGGCCGATCGTCGAGGGCCGCATGCCCAAGGCGTTCACCGCCATCAGCGAAGCCGCCGGCGGATCGGACCCGGCGCGTGCGATCGAGTGCCGCGCCGAGCGCGACGGCGACCATTATGTCCTTAACGGGTCCAAGACCTGGATCACCCATGCCGACCGCGCGAAATGGGGCGTCGTCTATGCCAGGACCGGCGAGCCGGGCCGCCGCGACGGCATCAGCTGCTTCATCGTCGAGACCGACACGCCCGGCCTTACGCGCACCCCCATTCCGGTGCTGATCGCCAATAGCCCCAACGAACTGCATTTCGACAATGCCCGGATACCCACCGCCAATCGCATCGGCGAAGAAGGCGCCGGCTTCGCGCTTGCCGACGAATTCCTCACCCGCGGCCGCATCACCTATGGCGCGGGGCCGATCGGAATCGCCGAAGAGGCCCTGCGGCTCACGATCGAATGGGCCAAGGAGCGCCGGGTGTTCGGCGGGCTTCTGGCGGACAAGCAGGGCGCGCAATGGATGCTTGCCGACTGCCGCATCGCGCTCGACGCCGCACGCCTGCTCACCTATCGCGCCGCATGGAAGGCCGATCGCGGCGAGCCCGCTCGCGCGGAGGCGGCGATGGCCAAATGGAGCGCGACCGAAGCCGCCTTCAACACGCTCGACACCTGCATCCAGCTGTTCGGTGGGATGGGCGTATCGTGCGAATTGCCGCTCGAGCGCTGGTTCCGCGAACTGCGGATCAAGCGGCTCGGCGAAGGCGCGACCGAGATCCAGCGGATGATCGTCGCGCGGGCACTGTTCGCCTGAAGCGGTCAGGCGACGTGATAGGCGATCGTCTTGATATAGGTGAATTCGTGGAGCCCGACTTCGCCGAACTCGCGACCATAGCCTGAACGCTTGATCCCGCCGAACGGGTGATGGGGGCTCATCTTGCCCGAACCGCCATTGAGGTTGACCTTGCCGGTCCGCAGCTGCATCGCCAGCGCATAGGCGCGGCCGACATCGGCCGAATAGATGCCGCCCGAAAGCCCGAAATCGCTGTCATTGGCGATCGCCACCGCCTCGTCATCGGTGTCGAAGCCGATCACCACGCCGACCGGCCCGAACGCCTCTTCCTGCGCGATGCGCCATTTGTTGTCGACCTCGTCGAACAAGGTCGGTTCATAGAAGAAACCGCGATCGAACCCCGGGGGAATGCGGCCGCCGGTTATCAGCTTCGCGCCGTCGGCGATCGCCGAATCGACCAGTGCCTGAACCCGATCGCGCGCGGCGGCGCGGATCAATGGCCCCATCCGCGTCTCCGGATCGACCGGATCGCCGATCCTGACCGCGCGGAACATCTCCCCCAGCCGCGCGACGAAATCCGCCCGCACCGAGTTATGGACGACGAAGCGCGTCATCGCCGCGCAGGCCTGACCGGCATGGAAGGTGAGACTGGCAAGCGCGCTTTGCGTCGCCGCGGCAAGATTGCCGTCGGCGCGCACGATCATCGCCGATTTTCCGCCCAGCTCCAGGATGCACCGCTTCAGCGTCGGCGCCGCCTGCGCCTGGATCGCCGCACCGACGCGGTCCGAGCCGGTAAAAGTGACCAGATCGACGCGCGGATCGGTGGTCAGCGTTTCGCCCACCGAAAGGTCGCCATTGATGACGTTGAAGACGCCGGGCGGCAGTCCGGCGGCGGCCGCGGCCTCGGCGAGGATGAAGGCAGACAGCGGCGTGAGCGGCGATGGCTTGAGGATGACAGAATTGCCCATCAGCAGCGCCGGCACCGCCTTGCCCATGTTGAGCGTGAACGGCACGTTGAACGGAGTGATCGCGAGACAGACGCCGACAGCCTCGCGAACCGCGACGCCGCCGCCCAGCATCGTCCGGCCGTCGGCCAGCGCGATCGGCTCCAGCGGCAAGGGCTGCGGCTCCTGCCGCGCGGCGAGCTGGATGTAATGCCGCGCATGCTCGATGCCGGTGGCGAACTGCATGGTCCGCGCAAAGGCCTGGATCGATCCGGTTTCCGCCGCGACCAATACGCGCAGTCCCTCGCTGCGCGCTTCGATCCAGTCGCACATCGCCGTGATCCTGGCCGCGCGCTCCTCCATCGACATGCGCGGCCAGGGACCGGCATCGAACGCATGGCGGGCGGTTGCCAGTGCCGCCTCGACGTCGTCCGGTCCGGCGAGCGCGGCGTGCGCAATGATGGCTTCGGACGCGGGATCGATGACGGGCTCGCTCCTCCCGCCGCTCGGCGCGATCCACTCGCCGCCGATATACAGGCGGCCTTCGTGCGCGATGTCCACTTCGTTCTCCTAGGCGCGCTGCAGGGCGAAGTCGGCGCAGCGTTCGCCGATCATGATCGCCGGCGCATTGGTGTTCCCGCTCACCAGATTGGGCATGATCGAGGCGTCGGCAACGCGCAGCCGCGGCACGCCATGCACCCGCAATTTTGCATCGACCACCGCCGCCGGATCGCTTGCCGGCCCCATCTTGCAGGTGCCGCAGGGATGGTAGACCGTCTTCACGACGCTGGCGATATGCGCTTCGATCGCGGCATCGCTGAGTTCGTCATCGGGCCCATGACCCGGCGCCAGCTCGCAATCGAGCAATTGCGCGAGCGACGGCGAATGGAGGATCCGCCGCGCCAGCCGCACGCCCCGCACCAGCGTCGCCATGTCGTCCGCGTGTCCCAGCACGTTGCCATGGATCCGGACCGGCGCGGCGGCGTCGCGTCCGCTGATCCGAACCGATCCGCGCGCCCGGGGACGCAGCACGCACGGGCTGATCGAAATGCCATGGCCGGGCAAAGGCGGGCGATCGGCATCGCCGGTCAGCGCCGCCACCACCGTGAACTGGATGTCGGGCCGGCCGCTGCCGTCGGTGGAAACGAACCCGCCGGATTCGACGATATTCGACGTCAGCAACCCCGATTTGAACATCAGCCATTGCAGGCCATGACGCACCGCCGTCAGCCCCTTGTCGGCGCCCAGCAGGCTGATCGGGTCGCGCGTCTGGCCGTAGACGCCGGCCTGGAAATGGTCCTGGAAATTCTCCCCGACTCCCGCCAGCGCCCGCACCACGGGGATGCCGTGCTCGGCGAGCAGCGGTTCGGGGCCGATGCCCGACAATTGCAGCACCTTTGGCGAACCGAAGGCGCCCGCGGCGACGATCACTTCCTCGCGCGCGGCGGCTTGCTGCACCGCGCCGTCGCTCCCGCGGTAGCGCACGCCGGTCGCGGCGCCATTCTCCATGGTCACTGCCTCAACATGGGTTTCGCAGCGCAGCGTCAGCAGCGGATTGTCCCGCACCCGCGACAGGAATGCGACGGCGGCGGATTGGCGCCGGCCCGCGGCGGACGTGGTCTGGTAGAAGCCGACCCCTTCCTGCGACGCACCGTTGAAATCGTCATTATAGGGCAGGCCGGCTTCCTGCCCCGCCCGCACGAAGGCGTAGCTCAGCGGATGGTGATAGCCCGCATCGGACACCTTTAGCGGCCCGTTCGAGCCGTGGAACGGCTCGGAATATTTCTGATTGGCCTCGCCGCGCTTGAACACGGGAAGCACGTCGTCCCAGCCCCAGCCATCGCATCCGGACGCCTGCCACTGGTCGTAATCCTCGGCCTGCCCGCGGATATAGACCATGCCGTTGATCGAGGATCCGCCGCCGAGCAGCCGGCCCTGCTTCATATAGACGCGCCGGCCCCCGGCCGCCGCCTCGGGTTCTGTCCACAGATGCCAGGCGAGTTTCTTGGCGATCTTCTGGATGCCGCCCGGCATCGAGATGAAGAAATCGCGATCGCGCGGGCCGGATTCGAGCAGCAGCACGCTCTTGCCCGCTTCGACCAGCCGCGTGGCCAGCACGCAACCGGCAGACCCCGCCCCGATCACTACATAATCGTAGCTACTCATCGCATGCCGCTATGGGCGCGGTGACCGGATCGGCCATGTCCCTATGCGGGGGACCCCGCCATCGCGAGAGCGCCGCCGCCACCGTGATGTCGCCGGCCGGCTTCGCCGCACCGGGCACGCCACCGAAGCGCGGCGCGGCGGCGGGCAGGTTGTCCGGAAAGATCCCGCGCGCCAGATTGTGCGGGAACCGGCGTGCCTCGGCAAAGCTGAGCACCGGCGCGACGCAGGCGTCCGTCGGCGCGAATATCTCGGCCCATTCGTCGCGCGGACGCGAAGCGAAGCAGGCTGCGAACGCCGCTTCCATCTCGCCCCATTTGTCCCGCCCGCGCTGTGCGAATCGCGCGCGCTCGATGCCCAGGCCATCCACCAGCAGTTCGAAAAACTGCGGTTCGATCGCGGCGACCGAGACATATTTGCCGTCGGCGCAGACATAGCAGCGATAATAAGGTGCGGCACCGTCGAGGGCGTTTTCGGCCCGGCGGTCCTTCCATTCCCCGGCATTCATCATGCCGTGGATCGCGCTGGACAGCGCTGCCACCCCATCCACCATCGCCGCATCGACCACCGTGCCCCGCCCGGTTTCGCGAGCGCTCAGCATTCCGGCGAGCAGCCCGATCATGGCGAAGGTGGTGCCGCCGCCATAGTCGCCGATCAGGTTCAGCGGCGGCGGCGGCGGGCGGTCCGCCCCGCCTATCGCATTCAGCACGCCCGTAATCGCAATATAATTCAGATCGTGCCCGGCGCGCGCGGCGAGGGGGCCGTCTTGCCCCCAGCCGGTCATGCGGACATAGACCAGCCGCGGATTCACGGCGAGACATTCGTCCGGCCCCAATCCCAGCCTCTCCATCACGCCGGGCCTGAAGCCTTCCATCATTCCGTCGGCTCCAGCGAGCAACCGCAAAGCGGTGTCGCGTCCCTCGGGGGATTTCAGATCGATCCTGACGACCGCCCGATTGCGCAGCAGGTCGGCGCCGCCCGCACGATCGGAAACGCCCGCGCGGGCGATCCGCAGCACGTCGGCACCCATATCCGCGAGCAGCTTGGCCGCGAGCGGCACCGGCCCCATCGAATCGAACTCGATCAACTTCATTCCTGCCAGAGGCCCGGCCATCGTGCTTTCCCCGCTCATGAATCTAGATTGCCGGGATGTCGCGATTGCGGCGCTCTTGCATGTCCCCACAAAGGTATATCCGCGATTGCGTGGGCGTCCGCGGCAACTCTGTTGCAAGTGTGATCCGCCTGGCGCCGCACCGACGCCTGCACCACGAAACCGGGGCGCCCACCGTTCTTGTCGTTCCGCTCTTGACATCGATCGTCCACGGCGCGGGTTCGGGAGGCGCATGCTGCCCTTGCGGGATCGCGACCAGCATCGACTTGGGCGAGGTAAGCTGGTTCATCTAATGCTCGGACCCGTCCAACCTCCCCACGCCGCTCGTCGACCGGCTACGGATTGTCCCCATGCGGGGCCAGTTGGTATTCAACCGCACCAGGAAGGTGCTCGACGCGCGCACCCGCACGCACCTCATCCGCGCCAATCCCGAGAACGAATGGCTGGTCGCCAAGCTGAACACCGCTCTTGGCGACACCCCCGAAGCCCGCCTTGAAGCCATTCCCCAGCTAAGGGCGCTGATCAATCGGGTGAAGGTATCACCCGCCGACCAGGAGAAGGGTGTGACGATTGAGGTGATCGGGCGGCTGACCTCGATCATGACGCTCGCTACCGGTCAGCCGGTTTCCGACAACCCGTACTATAACGTTGGAGCGGGCGAAGGGATTCGAACCCTCGACCCCAACCTTGGCAAGGTTGTGCTCTACCCCTGAGCTACGCCCGCTCTGGCGCCAGCCCGTGATTGCTCGCGGGCGGGGAGCGGGGCCACTAGCATCGCCTCCCTGCCTCCGCAAGCCCTGTCGGCGCGACAGCGAAAAGCCTTGGCTTGGCGGCATCCGCGCCCACATAAGGGGCTGTATCCCCGCATTGGAGACTCGTCTTGGCTACGCTTGGCATGACCCCGCAGGAAAAGGACGCCGTCGAAGCGTTCCGGCGCGATGTGGTCGAACCGTCGATGACGCAATTGGTGATCATCGATTTTTGGGCGGAATGGTGCGGCCCGTGCAAGGCATTGTCGCCGGTACTCGAAAAGGTCGCGGCGGACTATGCCGACAAGGGTGTGCTGCTGGCCAAGATCGACACCGACAAGAACCAGTTCATCGCCGCGCAATTCCAGATCAAGTCGATCCCCACCGTCTATGCGATGTTCCAGGGGCAGTTGGTCGCCGATCTCACCCCGGCGCGGACCGAATCGGCGCTGAAGGGGATGCTCGACAAAATCCTCGCGCAGATCCCCGTCGAAAGCGCCGCCGCCGCGCAGGAAGCCGAGATCGAACCGCTGATCGCGATGGGCGAACAGGTGCTGGCCGAGGGCGACGCCGCGCGGGCGTTGTCGGTGTTCGACCAGATCGACGAGATCGCACCGAACCATCCCGAAATCGTGTCGGGCCGGGTCCGCGCTTTGGTCGCGCGGGGTGAGCTGGATCGGGCCGATGCCGCGCTGGCCGCGCTCCCCGATGACATCAAGGGCGCCGAGATCGACCGTGCGCGCGCCGCGCTCGACCTTGCACGCTCGGCGCCGCCGGTCGCCGATCTGTCCCCGCTGATCGCCGCCGCCGCGGCCGATCCGGAGAACCTTCAGGCGCGCTTCGACCTTGCCAATGCGCAGATGGCAGCGGGCGAGCGCGACGCCGCGGCCGATGGCTTGCTGTCGATCGTGGCAAAGGATCGCGACTGGAATGAGGGCGCGGCGCGCACGCAGTTCCTCAAACTGCTCGACGTCGTCGGGCTCGAGGACCCGTGGGTGTCGGGCCAGCGCCGTCGCCTGTCGGCGATATTGTTCACATGACGCTCACGCGACTCTCGGTCTTCCCCTTGAGCGGCGCGTTGCTGTTCCCGCGCATGCATTTGCCGCTGCATATCTTCGAACCGCGGTATCGCGCGCTGGTCAGCGACGCGATGGCGCGCGACCGGCGGATCGGCATGATCCAGCCGCGCGGCGGGGGACAGACTCCGACGTTGTTCGATATCGGCTGCGTCGGGCGGATCGCCGAGGTCGAGGCGCATGACGACGGGCGCTACGACATCGTGCTCGAAGGCATCGCGCTATTCCGCATCGTCCGCGAACTCGATGTCACCACGGCGTTTCGCCAGGTTGAGGCCGAACTGATCCCGCTGCCGGAAGACTCCGAAACGCTCTCGCTCGGACACCGTGCCGCGCTAGAGACCGAATCGCGGCGCTTCGCGGATGCGCAGGGTTATGCGGTCGACTGGGATTCGGTTGCGCGGCTCGACGACGAGGCGCTGGTCAACGGCATCGCGCAGATCGCGCCGTTCGACGCCGCGGCGAAACAGGCCTTGCTCGAAGCGCCCGATTTGGCCGAACGCGCCGAACTGATCGTGCAATTGATGCAATTCTTCGGCCGGCATGACGGTGAGGACCGGGTGACACTGCAATAGCGGCGGCGTTCAGCTCGCGACCCTGCCGGTGAAGATAGCGCCCCGGATTGCCCATGCTTCCTGCGCATAATTGGCCGCCGGCGGCGCACCCGCGGCAGTCGACTGAGCGGGAAGGTGGTCGAAGATGTCGCGTTGCTCGTCGATCAGGCGATCGCGCATGCGCGCCATCAGCGTCGAGGTCGCGCGGACATAGGTCGGCCATTCGGCCTCACCGGCAAGCCCGGCCCAGCGCTGCACATGCGCCTTGAAGGCGGCGACCAATGATTCGAGATCCGTGCGCGACCGCTTTGCGGCCGCCGCGACATGCGGCCGGCGATCCATCGACAGCGGTCGCAGCACCTGCGCCTCGACCCGCGCACAATGAAGCAGGAATTCGCGCGTGAACGCCCAGCGATTGCCCGCCATCGCGTCGAAATTTTCGGGACGCGGACCCGACACCATGCGCATGTTGGCTTCGACTGCGGCGATGATCCGCGCATGATCGTGGAGCAACTGTCTGGGCATCCGTCCGTACCTTCCGGGCGAGCCGTATCGCGGCACGGTATGCCGCGAGTGAACCGCACCCCCCGCAAGAATACAGTATCGCTAACGCGCTACGCCGGAATCTGCTGGCTGATGCAGTGAAAGCTCCCACCCCCGGTCAGGATATGGTCGGCGCGGATCCCCACCGCCTTTCGCCCCGGAAACAGCGCGCCGATCGCCGCGACCGCGGCATCGTCATTCTCGGTGCCGTAGAGCGGCACGACCACGCTGGCATTGCCGATATAGAAGTTCATGTAACTCGCCGGCACGATCTCCTCGTCGCGCAGCACGCGCCCGGGCGAGGGCACGTGCACCACCTCGACCCCGTCATGCTTCACCGCGCGCTCGGTCGCACGTTGATAGACTTGCCAATTAGGGTCGTTCTCGCTTGCCTCGGGGATCGCCAGCTTCCGTTTGCCCACGAAGCGCGCCAGATTGTCGACATGCCCGTCGGTATGGTCGTTGAGCAAACCGTTGCCGAGCCACAGCACGTCGTCATAGCCGAGATCGCGATACAATAGCTCCTCGATCTCGGCCTTGCCCATCGCGCCGTTGCGGTTGCGGTTGAGCAGGCATTGCTCGGTCGTGACCACCAGCCCGTCGCCATCGCCGTCGATCGCGCCGCCTTCCAGCACCCAGTTGAAGCTCTCGACCGTCTTGCCGCGCGCCTCAGCCAGCCGCACGCCGATATCGTCGTCGCCGGGCAGATCGTATTTGCCGCCCCAGCCGTTGAATTGGAAATCGGCGGCGACATTGTCGCTGCGGATGATCGGCCCGGTATCGCGCAGCCAGATATCCCCGAACGGCTGAACGATCACGCGCGCGAAATCGCCCGCGCGCCGCCGCGCCGCAACCGCCGCTTCCTCATCGGCGGCGACCAGCAGCACTTGCTCGCCCTTGCCGTCGGCGTGAACCGCTTCGGCGAAACGCGTGACTTCGTCGCGCGCGGGCTCGAGGTCGAGTTCCCACAGCTCGGGATGGCTCGGGAAACCGATCCACACCGCCTTGTGCGCTGCCCATTCGGGTTTGGGGGGCAACAGCCGCGTCACTTGGCGGCGCGATCCTTGTCGCGGATGATGCGGAATTCGGCGCTCTTGTACCAGTTCGGCCAACCCCCGCCATTGGCGAGTACGCGGCCCAGCTGATAATAGAGCGTCAGATCCTGCACCGCGCCACTCCAGTCCCAGCTGGCGTCATATTGGTCCTGCGGCTTGTGATAGCGGTTGGCGATATAATCGAGCGTCGCGGCGTGCCCGCGCGCAACGCCCCCGACGACCTTATCCTCGCCCGACCCGCCGTCGAACATCGGCACGCCCAGCTTGGCGAAGCTGAAATGGTCCGAGCGGAAATAGCCGCCGCGTTCGGGATTGGGTTCGGGCACCATCACGCGGCCCTGCGCCTCGATCAGCGGCTTCATCAGATCCTCGAGTTCCGATTTACCCCAGCCGGTAACGACGAAATCCTTCGACGGCCCGGTGACGTTCATCCCGTCCATGTTCACCCCACCGACGGTCTTCGCCAGCGGATAGACCGGGTGTTCGGCATAATATTTCGAGCCCAGCAGCCCCGATTCCTCGGCGGTCACCGACATGAACACGATCGAGCGCTTGGCCGGCCCCGCCTTTACCTGCGCCTCAGCCAGTGCGATCAGCCCGGCGACACCCGACGCATTATCGAGCGCGCCGTTGCAGATGTCGTCGCCTTTGACCGCGTCGCACCGCCCGAGATGATCCCAATGCGCGGTGTAGAGCACCGTTTCGTCGGGCTTTTCGGTGCCGGGCAGGATGCCGATCACATTCTTCGACGCCTGCCGCCGGACCGTGTTGGTGAAGCTGACCGACGCCTTGACGCCAAGCGGGACGGCCTTGAAGCCCTTGACCTTGGCCGCCGCGCTGAGCGCGTCGAAATCCTTGCCTGCGCTGGCGAACAACGCCTTGGCCTTGGGCAATTGCATCCAGCCGATCGCCTGGCTCTGATCCATATGATCGCCCTTTGCGTCGAGTTCGAGCTGCGGCCCGGTCCAGCTCGACTGGACCACGCCCCAGCCATACGCCGCGGGCTCGGTGTCGTGGACGATCAGTACCGCTGCGGCACCCTGCCGCGCGGCTTCCTCGAACTTATAGGTCCAGCGGCCGTAATAGGTCATCGCCTTGCCCTCGAAGAGCCCGTCCTTGCCCGGCGTCTGCCAGTCGGGGTCGTTGACCAGCACGACAACGGTCTTCCCCTTGACGTTCACGCCGGCATAATCGTTCCAGCCCTTTTCGGGCGCGTTGATGCCGTAGCCGACGAACACGACATCGGAGTTTTTGATATCGACCTTCGGGGTGACGCGATACGTCGCCAGCACCAGATCGGTGCGATAGGTCAGCGACACCGGCGTCTTGCCCCCGGTAAAGGTCAGCGGCGAAACATTGCCCGCGGTCAGTTCGACCAGCGGCACGTCCTGAAACCAGCTGCCGTTGTTACCGGGCTTGAGCCCCGCCGCCTTCATCCGCTCAACGATATAATTGGTCGCCTTTTCCTCCGCCGGGGTGGCGGGAGCACGGCCTTCGAACGCGTCGGAGGAGAGCGTTTTGGTGACGTCTTTCAGCGTGTTTACCGAAATGGCCGGCGCCGTAACCTGAGACAACGCGGCGCCAGTGACCAGCAAGCCGGCTGTCGCTGCAAGGATAAGACGCATTGAGAACTCCCCTGAATGATGGCCCGCATTCTGGCGGCGACGGGAGCGCTTGTCCACGAACGAAAAAGGGCGGCCCCGAAGGACCGCCCCAATTCGTTTGGCGTTGTCGCCCGATCAGCGCGAGTAGAATTCGACGACCAGGTTCGGTTCCATCTTCACCGGATAGGGCACTTCGTCGAGCGACGGCACGCGGGTGAAGGTCACCTTGGCCGTGCCGTCGGGGGCGACGTAATCGGGGATTTCGCGCTCGGCGAGGCCTTGCGCTTCCATCACCAGCGCCATCTCCTGCGCCTTGTTGCCCAATGTGATTTCGTCGCCGACGAAGCAGCGGCGCGATGCGATGTTGCACTTCACGCCATTGACCTTGATGTGGCCATGGCTGACCAGCTGGCGCGCGGCGAAGACCGTCGGCGCGAACTTGGCGCGATACACGATCATGTCGAGACGCTGTTCGAGCAGACCGATCAGATTCTGACCGGTATCGCCCTTCATGCGCGCGGCTTCGGCGTAGCAGCTGCGGAACTGCTTCTCGGTCACGTCGCCATAATAGCCCTTGAGCTTCTGCTTGGCGCGCAGCTGGATGCCGAAATCGGACATCTTGCCCTTGCGGCGCTGGCCGTGCTGGCCCGGGCCGTATTCGCGCTTGTTCACCGGGGACTTGGGACGGCCCCAGATGTTTTCGCCCATGCGGCGGTCGAGCTTGTGCTTGGCGCTGGTGCGCTTCGTCATGATATGTCCTTCAAATCGCTTCTAACGTTGGCTCCGGTATCGCTCTGCTTGGATCTCGGGAGATCGGCAGGGCCACCACTTCACCGGAATGTGGGGCCGATTGCGAAGGCGCGGCCTCTTGCAGAGACGCGCGCATGAGTCAAGCGGGTGGCCGGCTCAGCCTTCCGGGCGCATCGGACGCGTTGCGCGCTGGCGGTCGAGCGAATCCCCGGCCTGACGACCGTTTGCTTCATCGATCGCCGTCCATTCGGACTTGGTATGACACACCGCCTTTGACCCGATGATCGAACCGGTGACCTCCTGACGACGGCAAATCTTCTTTTCGGGCTTGGGCGCGACGGCAGTGTCGGAAGCGTTGGTCTGCGCCGCTGCCGGCAAGGCGATCGAGGTCGCGGCCAGCACGGCCGTCATCAAAATACGCATGATTTACTCCGTAAGTATCGGTATTTCGGCGATCATATCGCCTTCGCAAGTGCAGCGAAAGCAAAAAAGCGTCAGCCTCGCTGTCGCGGTTTGGCGAGCGCCGACAGGATTCCGCGCACCGTCCGCACCTCCTGGCTCGACCAGCCGGGCTTGGTCAGCAGCGTCCTGAGCGTGCGCCGCGTCACGGGCGTGCGATCCGGGGGGAAATAGAAACCCGATGCGTCGAGCATCGCGTTCAACTGATCGATCATCCCATCCAGTTCTTCCTGCGGCGCGGGCAGCGGCATGTCGGTTTCGGGCGGTTGCGCCAGCGCGACGTGCTTCGACCATTCATACGCCACCAGAATCACCGCCTGCGCGAGGTTGAGGCTGCCGAATTCGGGGTTGATCGGCACGGTGATGATCGTCCGCGCGACCGCGACATCGTCGGTTTCCAGCCCGGAGCGTTCGGGACCGAACAGGATCGCCGAGCGCCCCGGCCCGGCATGGATCGCGCGCGCCGCCTCTTCGGGGGTGGCAACGGGCTTGGTCACGCCGCGTTTGCGCACCGTTGTCGCATAGACATGCGCGCAATCGGCGACCGCCTCCGCAACCGAATCGAACACTTTCGCCTGTTCGAGCACCACGTCGGCCCCCGACGCTGCCGGACCGGCGGACGGGTTGGGCCAGCCGTCGCGCGGGCTCACCAGCCGCAGCTCGGTCAGCCCGAAATTGAGCATGGCGCGCGCCGCCTTGCCGATATTTTCGCCCAGTTGCGGGCGGACGAGGACGATTACCGGCTGATCAGTCACAATTGAGACGCGCGCTCCAGGCATAGCCACGATAGAGCGGCCGGTGCTGGGCGTGCGGAGCGATTTCGTCAATTGCCGCGAACAGATCGGCGCGCGGGGAAACGTCGAATTTGCCGAGCCACGCGAACAGCAGCGCGCGGAACCAGCGTGGCAGGCGTTCCTGCTGCCCGAAATCGACGATATCGAGCCGTCCCCCGGGCGCAAGCTTGGCAGCGGCTTCGCGAAGCGCGCCGCGCCAGTCGGGAATCATCGACAGAGTGTAGCTCTGGAAAATCCGGTCGAAGCGCGCGACGCCGAACAGACCGCGCGGCTCGAAGGCCGTCGCGTCACCCTGCGCGACGACGATCCGGTGGGACAGACCGGCCTTGATGATATTGTCGCGCGCCGTTTCCAGCATCGCATCCGAAATATCGATCCCGAAGAATCGCGCCTCGGGCCACGCGCGCGCCGCCACGATCAGGTTGCGCCCGGTGCCGCAGCCAATCTCGAGCACGGTCCCGCCCGGCGGTGGATCCAGCCCGGCGATCAGCGCATCGCGCCCGAGCAAATAATATTTGCGCGTCAGGTCGTAGAAATGGCGCTGGGTGCGATAGATCGCATCCATCTGCGCCGCGTGGCCGGCGGTCAGGCTGAATCCCCCAGCAGATAGAGGTGCACCCCGCCATAGATTGAGGAGCGGTCGCGCCGCGTATAATCGAGCGACTCCGCCGCGGCGTAGCGCCACCGGCCGAGCACCGGATCGGGCACGCGACCGGGCAGGATCGTCTCGACCCCCGCAGTGCGGAACAGCACCCGCGATCGCGGTCGCGCCGTGCGCGTGACCTCGGTCCACAGATCGGTCAGCTGCTCGTCGGTCATCCAGTCCTGCGCGTCGAGCAGGATATAGCGGTCGAGCGACGCGTCGGGCCGAGTGCGCAGATAGTCGGTATAGTTGGTGTGGAGCACCTCCATCCGATCGACCCGGTCGACCACGGCGGCATAATTGTCGGCCTGCAGATACGGCGGGAGCGGTGCTTGCGGCCCCTCGCCATAGCCGCGCCCGAACGCTTGCCACGCGAAATAATTGTCCTTGAGGTCGAAATCGCACGCGAGCTTTTCGAGCCGCGCGCGTAGCACCGTCGCCATCTTGGCGTCACCGGCGAGTGCGTCGTATTGCGCGGGCGGGATACCCAGCCCGAACAGCGACGCGGGCTGGTCGGTCAGCCAGCGGACGAACGCCTTGTCGAAGATCGGCGCGAGCTTGGCATCGAAAATCTCACGCTGTTGCTCGATCGTCTCGGCCTTGAGGATCGCTTTGGGATCGACCCCGTGGAGTCGCGCCAGCAGATGCGCCGCACCGATGAACCCGCCGAGCAACCCGCGTTTGTAGACGCCGTGTGCAAACCCGCCGATCCGCCGCCGCCCGGTCAGGTCGCGACCCTCCCAATAGCGCCGCGACACATCGTCGAGGTACGGGCGGATATGCATCTTGTACGCGGCGATATTGGCCTTCGACTGCGCGTCGCCGAAAAAGCGGTGGAAGCTGGCATGATCGGGCAAATGCTGCGCGGCGGCGATCTTCAATTTGCCCAGCGCGATATGCGCGGTGTTGAGATCGACCGCGGTGATCGCGCGCGGATTGGCGGTCAAATAGCTGAGCGCGTTGCACCCGCCCGAGGCGATCGTCACGACGTGGCAGTCGGGCGTAATCGCCAGTGCTTCCATATCGACCGCCGGGTCCTCCCAGATCTGGGCATAGACCAGCCCGCGAAACGCGAAGGTGAAGGCGCGTTCGAGCAAGCCCTGCTTGGTCAGATGATCGTGGCGGTGGACGGCATTGCGGACGGCGTGATTCTTCTGGTCGGCGAGCGCGGTGGCCATTGCGACATGTCCCGTGACGCACGGCCCCTAGCCGCGCGCCTTGCCGTTAAGGCAATCGCATGACGCGGCGATGACGCTTATTCGTATACCCCCGACGCCTTTGGCCAGATGATAAGGGGTAGCCTTGCGCGCGCGCCGCGCGTAAGGGGCTGGCACACCGCAGACACTAAGGACTCGCGCCCCGTTCATGCGCATCGCCATCGCGTCAGATCATGCCGCCATCGCCCTCAAGGCGGTGCTTGCCGGGTGGTTGCGTGATGCCGGGCATGAGGTCGACGATCTGGGGCCCCACGACGCGACCAGCGTCGATTATCCCGATTACGGCTATAAGCTCGCCGAAGCGGTGGCGAGCGGCGCGGCCGAACGCGGTGTCGCCTTATGCGGCTCCGGCATCGGCATCAGCATCGCGGTCAACCGCAACCCCGCGGTGCGCTGCGCACTCGTTTCGGAACCCTTATCCGCCGCCCTCGCACGCGAACATAATGACGCGACCGTCATCGCGATGGGCGCGCGACTGACCGGCGACGGCATGGCGATCGCCTGCCTCGACGCTTTCCTCTCCACGCCCTTTGCCGGGGGCCGCCACCAACACCGTGTCGACAAGCTCGGCCTTCCGCAGAAAGTAGCCTCATGAGCACCAATCCCAGCACGCTCCACGACGTCCAGCCCGACGGCTTTTTCACGCGCCATCTGGCCGAGGCGGACCCCGCGGTGTTCGCCGGCGTGCAGCACGAACTCAAGCGCGAACAGGACCAGATCGAGCTGATCGCGTCCGAGAATATCGTGTCGAAGGCGGTGCTCGAAGCGCAAGGGTCGGTCTTCACCAACAAATATGCCGAAGGCTATCCCGGCAAGCGTTACTATCAGGGCTGTCACCCGTCGGACGAGGTCGAACAGCTGGCGATAGACCGCGCCAGGCAATTGTTCGATTGCGGCTTCGCCAACGTCCAGCCGCATTCGGGCGCGCAGGCCAACGGCGCGGTGATGCTGGCGCTGGTCAAGCCCGGCGACACGATCATGGGATTGAGCCTCGACGCCGGCGGCCACCTGACGCACGGCGCGCGGGCCGCGATGTCGGGCAAATGGTTCAACGCGGTCCAGTACGGCGTCGATCCGGTCACGCACCTGATCGACTTCGATCAGGTCGAGGCGCTCGCGAAGGAGCATCGCCCCAAGCTGATCATCACCGGCGGGTCGGCCTATCCGCGCCAGATCGACTTCGCGCGTTTCCGCAAGATCGCAGACGAGGTCGGCGCGCTGTTCATGGTCGACATGGCGCATTTCGCCGGGCTGGTCGCGGGCGGCGTGCACCCCAGTCCGCTGCCGCACGCGCATGTCGTCACCACCACCACGCACAAGACACTGCGCGGGCCCCGGGGCGGGATGGTGCTGACCAATGACGAAGCCATCGCGAAGAAGATCAACTCGGCGGTGTTCCCGGGGATGCAGGGCGGCCCGTTGATGCACGTCATCGCCGCCAAGGCGGTCGCGTTCGGCGAAGCGCTCGAGCCGGGGTTCAAGTCGTACGCCGCCGCGATCATCGAAAATGCCAAGGTGCTCGCCGCCACGCTGGCCGAGCGCGGCGCGGCGGTGGTGTCGGGCGGCACCGACACGCATCTCGCGCTGATCGACCTGTCACCTCTTGGCGTGACCGGCAAGGACGCCGATGAAGCGCTCGAGCGTGCCGGCATCACCTGCAACAAGAACGGCATCCCGAACGATCCTTTGCCGCCGACCAAGACCAGCGGCATCCGCGTCGGCACCCCCGCAGGCACGACTCGCGGATTCGGCCCCGCCGAGTTCCGCGAGATCGGCCATATGGTCGCCGACGTGCTCGATGGGCTTGCCAAAAATGGTGAACAGGGCGACGCTCAGGTAGAAATGGCTGTGCGTGAGCGTGTTAGTACGCTATGTCACCGGTTCCCGATCTATCCGGAGAGCTAAGATGACCGACGACAACAAGAAGACCAACTTCGAAGATACCGTCCGCGCCTTTGGCGACGATGTCGCCGACGTGCTCGACACCGCGGTCGATCGCACCGCGAAATTCATCGGCGGCGATGACGGCAACAAGGTCATCGGCGGCGCCGCGGTCGGCGCGCTCGCGGCACTGGTGCTGCCGATTTCGATCGTCGGCGGGGCGCTGCTCGGCGCGGGCTATGCCGCGTACCGAAAAATGAACAAATAGCCGATGCGCTGCCCCTTCTGCGGTCATGAAGACAGCCAGGTAAAGGATTCGCGGCCGACCGAAGACGGCGCCGCGATCCGCAGAAGGCGGCAATGCGAAGGGTGCGCGGCGCGCTTCACCACGTTCGAGCGAATCCAGTTGCGCGAACTGGTCGTGCTCAAGAGCGAAGACAGGCGCCAACCGTTCGACCGCGACAAACTGATGCGCTCGATCGAGATCGCGACGCGCAAGCGCCCGATCGAGCCGGTGATGATCGAAAAGCTCGTGTCGGGCATCCAGCGCCAGCTCGAGACGCTGGGCGAGGCCGAAGTGTCGTCGAAGCGGATCGGTGAAATGGTGATGGACGGGCTCAAGGGTCTCGATTCAGTCGCCTATATCCGCTTCGCCAGCGTCTATCGCGACTTCAGCGAAGCGCGCGATTTCGAGGAGTTTGCCGGAAGCGTGAGCGAAATCGGCGGGAAGCCCTGACGAGTCACGCAGGGCGATAGGTGTGCCGCAGGAAGCGGTTCCAGCCGGCCTTGGTCCGGCTTTCGACCGCGAAGTGGAAGCCCGGGCCACCATCGTCAGTCGGCCAGTAGATCATTCGCGCCAGCCCCGCGGGCATTTGCGCTTCGAACGCCACGGCTTGCGCGTGGACATCCGATCCGTCCACCAGCCGTCCTTCGGAGCGCTTGCCGTCATTGGTGAACGAAAACACCCCGAGCGTCCCATCCGCCGCCGCGCCGAACAACGCGAGCTCGCGATAAGTCCCGCGATCGCCCATCTCCCAGCGCGCGTCGAGCTCGATCCAGCCCTTGCCGAAGGCGCGAAAGCTGCGGGTGCAGCGCATGGTGCCGGCGGGCGTCGAGCCGTCGCCGTCCGGTCCGGTCGCCCAGTCGCCAAGGAGCGGCTTGAGCGGCCCCAGCAACCCGCGCCCCTTGCTCCAGCCCGCCATAAACCAGTCCTTTGGAACGGAATGCGCGGCCGGTCAGGCCGCCTTGCGCAGCTCCAGTCGACCCCAGATTTCGACCAATGCGTCGGTGAGGTCGCGCATCATCGCCTGATCGTGCGCGGGGCCGGGGGTGAAGCGCAGCCGTTCGGTGCCGCGCGGCACCGTCGGGTAATTGATCGGCTGAACGTACACCCCGTATTCGGCGAGCAGCACGTCGGCGATCTTCTTGGCCTTGACCGGATCGCCCACCATCAACGGCACGATGTGCGTGTCGCCCGGGATGATCGGGAGGCCGGCCTCGGTCAGCATCGCCTTCAGCATCGTCGCTGCGGCCTGTTGCGCGTCGCGTTCGGCGGTGGAGGCCTTGAGGTGGCGGACGCTGGCGAGCACGCCCGCGACCAGCACCGGCGACAGGCTGGTGGTGAAGATGAACCCCGGCGCGTAGGAGCGGATCACGTCGATGATCGTCTGGTCCGCCGCGACATAGCCGCCCATCACCCCGAACGCCTTGCCCAGCGTGCCTTCGATGATCGTGATCCGGTCGGCGACCTGGTCGCGCTCCGATATCCCGCCGCCGCGCGCACCGTACATGCCGACGGCATGGACTTCGTCGCAATAGGTCAGCGCGTTGTACGTGTCGGCCAGGTCGCAGATCGCGCCGATCGGGGCGATATCGCCCTCCATCGAATAGACGCTTTCGAACGCGATCAGTTTGGGCACCCCCGGGTCCTCGGCGGCAAGCAATTCTTCGAGATGCGCGAGGTCGTTGTGGCGGAACAGACGCTTCTCGCAGCCCGAATTGCGGATCCCCGCGATCATGCTGGCATGGTTGAGTTCGTCGGAGAAGATCACGCAGCCGGGAAGCAATTTGCCCAGAGTCGCGAGCGTCGCTTCGTTCGAAACATACCCGCTGGTGAACAGCAGCGCGCCTTCCTTGCCGTGCAGATCGGCGAGTTCGGCTTCGAGATCGACATGGTAATGCGTGTTGCCGCCGATGTTGCGCGTGCCGCCCGAGCCCGCGCCGAC
>JAZJYW010000007.1:0-138101 GCA_040390165.1 Pseudomonadota bacterium
TGGCGTTGATCTTGACGAGGAAGTTGCGGCCGATCGCCATCGGTTCGGATTCGGGGTGGTTGATGTTGTTGGGGATGATCGCGCGGCCGCGCGCGATCTCGTCGCGGACGAATTCGGCGGTGACGTAATCGGGGATGGCAGCCCCGAAGCTTTCGCCGTCGCGGACGTAGCTCGCGAGGCGTTCGCGGCCGAGATTCTCACGCGTCGCGACATATTCCATCTCGGGGGTGATGATCCCGCGGCGGGCATAGTGCATCTGGCTGACGTTCATGCCGGCTTTGGCGCGCAACGGGCGCTTCACGACATTGGGGAATTGCGGCACGCCGCCCGAGCGGTCGGGGCCGAGCTGGCCGTTATCCTCGGGACGCAGTTGGCGCGCGTCGTAACTCTCGACGTCGCCGCGGCCTTCGATCCACTGGCGGCGGAGGTTGGGGAGGCCCGCCTGAATGTCGATCTTCGCGGTCTTGTCGGTGTACGGGCCGCTGGTGTCATAGACGCGTAGCGGCGGCTCGCCCGAGCCGGGCTCGAGGTCGATCTCGCGCATCGCGACATTGAGCTTGCCGACATGGATCTTGCGGCTGCCGCGAATGGGGCCGGTGGTGACGCCGATTTCGGTGCGCGCGGGGATGTCGGCCATGTGTCTTCGCTCCAATGATCGGAGCGAGGACACGGATTTCTGGTGAAAGCCGCCCCTCCCTCCGCCCGTATGATCGGGATCAGGTTCAGCGGGTCGCGGCATCAGCCGCCTCTCAACCGCTCAGGCGCGGTCCCCCGGGGATGGAGGCAAGCTAGGCGTTTGGTGACACAAAGGAAAGGGCCGCGCGGAAGCGACTCCGCGCGGCCCTGACGAGAGACAGTCGGGTGACCGGACGCTCGTTAGAAAGTGTACGCCAGCCCGGCGGCGCCGAGCCACTGGGTCTTGCTGCCGGCGATGCTGACGATCGGCGAGGCGGCGAAGTCGTTGAGCAGCTTGCGGTACGTGCCGCCCGCGACGAGCTTCAGCCCGCGCGTCAGATCGCCGGTCAGCGACACGGTGAACAGCCCGCCCAGCGCATAGCTCTTCCACCCGCCGCGCGCCGCATAGACCGGCAGCCCGCTGGCCAGCGCGCCCGCCGTATCGACGTCGAAATAGGTGCCGGCATAGCGGCGATTGACATGCTCGGCCGAGGCGAAGATCGACACCGCCGCCTTGGTGCTGACCGGGGTCAGATAGCTGATCGATGGTTCGATGATCTCGCCGCGATTGGCGCCGGTCACGCCCTTGCGCCAGCTGACCGAGACCGAGAGCTTGTCGTACGGGCTGGTGATCACCCCGGCCTTGCCGATCCCGACATAGCCGCCGACCTCGATCGACGCCGAGCGCTTGCCCAATGCGCGGACGCGAACGTCGTCGATGCTCTTCAGGCTCGAGCGGTTCATGTCATACACGACGATCGGCCCCGCCTGGATGTCGACGAACGGGCCGGGCTTGTTGGGGATCAGGTCGACCGACAGGCGGTTGCCGGCCAGCTGGAACGCAAACCCGCCGATCGATCCGATCGCGCCGGGCGCGGCGCGGAACGCATAATCGTTCGAGCCCTCATAATCCGGGAGATAGACGCCGCCGGCACCGAGCGTGACCTGATCGGCGTTGGGATCGATCACGGTCTGGGCGGGAGCGGGCGGGGCGTCCTGCGCGAAGGCGGGGGTGGCAAGGAACAACACGGGAAAGGCAAGAAGAGGGGTAAGACGCACAGGAAACTCCGGAAAATTAGGATTGTTACCGCTGCGCAACGCCCGTTCGGGCGGTTTCGCTCCGTCACAGCATGTAATGCATCGTCACCTGTTGCTTCAGGGCAACGCTGCCGACGCTGAACTCGGCCGCCGAAAAGCGCGGCGGGCCGAAGCCGATCCGCGGATTGCGGGTGAATCCGAAGCCCTCGCGCGGGATTCCCAGCATGGTGTCGAGCCTGGCGTTCGAATTCTCGTCATGGATCAACGCGGCGGCCCAATTGCCCGGCGCGAGGCCGTCGAAGCGGATCGAATGCTGGCTGGCGGGGACCGATCGCGTGATCGCGTGTCTGTCATCGGTGCAGCCGGGGAAATTGGCGGGGTCGGCGGTCAGGCAGATGCGGATCATGCCCTTGGTTGAGCGCAGTCCGCCGACTTCGAGATCAACGCTCCCCGTCGGCGCCGCCGCCGGCAGCGTCGCGCCGAGCGCGAGCGAAGCGACGATCCGCAGCGTCATCGAACCCGCCCACCCCCCGGTCGGTGCCGCAAACCCGGTCCCAGAATCGGAAATAGAGCCCATAATTGCACCTGTATTCGGCATGATGCCGCTGATGGTGGCTGGCGGTGATCAACCATTCCCCCAACGCGCCCCGCCACATGAAGCGCGGAAAGATCTCCCACCCCATGTGATTGGTGACACCCATAACGGTCATGATGGCGAGTACCAGCCCCAGCGCCGCGATGTGGATCGGAATGACGAACACCAGTAGCGGAATGACCACGGCCCCGGTCAACGCCTCGATCGGGTGAAACGCCATCGCCGCCCACGCGGTGGGCGGGCGGCTGGCATGGTGAACGGCGTGGGCGAGTTTGAACGGGCGGGGCCGATGCATCCAGCGGTGCGTCCAGTAGAACCACGTGTCGTGCGCGGCGAGGAACAGCAGGACGGATATCGGGAGATACCAGAGCGGCCGCGCGTGCACGTCGGCGTAGATCAGCGTCCAGCCGCGATTCTGCCAACCCCAGGCGACGATCCCTGCGGGGATGCCGTAAATCGCGGCGGAGGCGAGGCTCCACGATATCTCGCGCCGGATTTGCGCGTCGAGCCCGGCGTAGAGCCCGGGGCGAACGCCCCGCGTCGCCAGCGCGAAGGCGCCGCTGGTGATCAGGTACCGCACGCCGACGATCAGCGTCATCGCCAGCGCGGAGAGTAGGATGGCGAGCGCAGCGGACACTCGCTCTGTCTAGGCCATTGCGCTCCCGCGCGAAAGCGGCCCGGTAGCAGGCTTGCGTCGCTCGCACTGGTGAGTTACTCAAATAAAACACCAAGGAAGGAAACGTCGATGCGAGTGCCGTTTCGCGCCATCCTGTCGGTCATCGCCGCGGCGATGACGCTCAGCCCCGCTATGGCACAGCAGGCGGACGCGCTGCCGGCCAATGCCGAGGCGTCGCTGCGGGCGGCGGATGAGGGGTATTGGCGCGCGTACAACGCCTGTGACGAAGCCGCGATGATCCCCTTTTTCGCCGACGACGTCGAATTCTATCACGACAAGGGTGGGCTGAGCCGGTCGCGCGCGACGGTGGTCGGCGACACGATGAAGAACCTGTGCAGCAACCCTGCCTTCCGGTTGCGCCGGGCGGTGGTGCCCGACAGCGTGCGGTTCGATCCGATCCCGGGCTATGGCGGCGTGCTGAGCGGCGAGCATCTCTTCTTCGTCACCGAGAAGGGCATGCCCGAACGGGAGAGCGGGCGTGCGCGGTTTGTCATGGTGTGGCGCTATGACGAGGGCACGTGGCGCATGACGCGCGTGCTGAGCCTCGGCCATTTGCCGGTACCGTATGTCGCACCGCGGGCGTCGGCGGTGCTGAGCGACGCGCAACTGCGGCGCTATGTTGGCAGCTATCGGCTGGCCGGCGCGGGAAAGGTCACCGTCGCGATCGAAGCGGGCGCGCTCGTGCTGCGCACCGACAAACAGCGGCTGACGCTCGCGGCGCGTTCGGACGGGCATTTCTTCACTACCGAACGGCCGCTGATGATCGACTTCACGCGCGACGCGGCGGGCCGGGCAACGGGGCTGGCGGTGACCGAAAACGGCGTGATCGCCGATCGCGGCGAGCGTGTGGACTGATTACCCCGGCATCCCCGCCGCCTGCCACGTCTTGATCGCATCGACCGGGTAGGTCAGCATCAGCACGTTGAGCGTCAGATTGTCGCGGATCACGATCAGCGCGAGCAGTTCAAAGAACAGCGCAATCCCGATCGTCCCCCATAGCGGCAGCCGGCGCGCGACGGCGAAACCGATCACCATCATGCCGATATCGCTCATCGAATTGAGGATCGAATCGCCCGAATAGCCGACTGCCGCGGTCGCCGCGCGATAGCGGTCGATGATGATCGGCGAGTTTTCGAGCAATTCCCAGCTGCCCTCGATCAGCACCGCAAGCGGCAGCGCCCAGCTGCGCGCCTTGCCCGGCAGCACCAGCCACAGCAGACCGTAGAACAGGAAGCCGTGGATGATATGGCTGAGCGAATACCAGTCGCTGATCTGCTGGCTGTTTTCCGCCGACCACACCGCACCGGTCCACAGCTTGACCGTCCCGCACGGGCAGATCGGCGGGCGGTGCCAGCTGATCTCGACCGCGAGATAGATGAAGGCGATGGCGAACGCGGCGAGGATCGCGCGGGCGTTTACGGTCAGGGGAGCGCGGGTCATGACGCAAGCGTAGCAACGCAAACTCTATCCGTCATGCCACTCCCTGTTCCGCTCCCTGGCAGGGAGGGGTTAGGGGTGGGTCGGTATGGGGCGGGCTCACCGTTTCCTCGCGGGCCAACCCACCCCCAGCCCCTCCCTTCCAGCGAGGGGAGCGCTAATGCCCCGCGATCAGATCGACGCAATCGGCTGCGATCTCGTCCAACTCCTCACGGCTCGCGCCTGCCCGCGCCCGCACGCTGAGCGAGTGGATCACCGCCGCGACGATCCGCGCGTGCGCCCGCGCTTTTGCGTCACCGCGCGCGACGAGCAGCTCCTCGACCCGCGCGTCCTCGATCCCCAGAAAGGTTTCCAACCGTGCCCGCACCTCGGGGTCGTCGACCGCGCTGGTCGCGCTGGTCGAGACCATGATGCACCCCGACGCCCGGGTCTCGCCGGTCAGATAGCCGTCGATGGCGTTGCGGAAGATCGCGTGGAGGCTCTCGCGGATCGGCAGATCGAGCGCGATCAGCCCGGCAAAGGCGCGGTCGACGTTGATCGTCGCCCGTTCGAGCGCGGCCAGGTAGATTGCCCTTTTGTCGCCGAACGCGGCGTACAGGCTGGGGCGCGCGAGTCCGGTCGCATCGACCAGATCGTCGAGCGACGTGCCCGAATAGCCGCGCGAGCGGAAGCGTTCGCTCGCCGCCTTGAGCGCCTGCTCCGGGTCGAACCCGCGCGGCCGTCCGCGGCGCGGGGCTTCGGTGGTTGTTTTCTGTACCAATTTGCAAATAATCCTTGACGCGCGTTCAATCTATGCGAAATAGTACAGAAATCAACCATGCTTACCGGGAGGTTATCATGAAGCTCTATTTCGTCCCCTTCGCGTGCAGCCTGGCGACGCGGATTGCGATCCTTGAAGCCGAACTCGACGCCGATTTCATCCAGGTCACGCCCGATACCGTGCTCCCCGACGGGCGACCGTTCACCGCCATCAGCCCGATGGGCTATGTCCCCGCGATGGAGGCGGGGAGCGTGACGCTGACCGAGGGACCAGCGGTGCTGACCTATATCGCCGATCTCGCCGCCGAGGGGGTGCTCGCGCCGCCGCCCTACACGCGGGAGCGCTACGAACTGACCAAATGGCTCAACTTCATTGCGACCGAAATCCATAAAGGCGTGTTCGCGCCGCTGATGACGACGAAATCGGGCGAGGGTGCGAAGAACTGGTCGCGCGGGCTGGTGAGCAAGCGCTTCCAAGTGCTGTCGGACCATCTCGACGGCAAAGCCTATCTGCTTGGGAGCTTTTCGGTCGCCGATGCCTATTTGCTGGCGGTGCTCAACTGGACCGAATTCGCCGGGCTGAGCCTAGTCGAGTGGCCGGTGCTCAGGGCGTGGCGCGATCAGATCCGCGCGCGGCCATCGGTGGCGAAGGCGATGGCGACCGAAATGCCGCTGCGCGCGGCGGCGTAGGCGAATCCCCCTCCCGCTTGCGGGAGGGGTTAGGGGAGGGCGTGTCCGAAGGATTGTGGTGGCGACAGCCCCTCCCCCGGCCCCTCCCGCAAGCGGGAGGGGAGAAGTGGGTTGCGCCCCTCGCCCAAAGCGCTAGCGCAGCCCGATGCCTGCCACCATCAACTGCGACCTCGCGATCGTCGGCGGCGGCCTGGCTGGCGGGTTGATCGCGCTGGCGCTGCGGCAGAAGCGGCCCGACGCCGATATCCGGTTGATCGAAGCGTCGCCCAAGATCGGCGGCGATCACGTCTGGTCGTTTTTTTCGAGCGATGTGACCGACGCCGACCGCTGGCTCGCCGCACCGCTCGTGACCTATGGCTGGCGTGGGTATGACGTCGCGTTTCCGGGGCATGCCCGGCGGTTGGACGCGGGCTATTATTCGATCGAATCCGAACGCTTCGACGCGGTGGTGCGCAGCCACCTCGCGCCCGGCCAGCTGATCGCCGAAAAGGCGATCGGGGTCGGCGCGACCGGGGTGGTGCTGGCGAGTGGCGACCGGGTGCAGGCAACGGGTGTGATCGACGCGCGCGGCGCGGGCGATTTGTCGATGCTCGATCTGGGCTGGCAGAAATTCGTCGGGCGCGAATTGCTGCTGAGCGCGCCGCACGATCTCAAGCGCCCGATCGTGATGGACGCGACGGTCGAACAGATCGACGGCTATCGCTTCGTTTACTGCCTCCCCTTTGCCGCGACGCGCATGTTCGTCGAGGACACCTATTACAGCGACACGCCCGATCTGGACCGCGCCGCGCTGGTCGATCGGATCCAGGCTTATGCCGCCGCGAAGCGATGGCAGGTCGAGGGCGTGGCGCGCGAAGAGCAGGGCGCCTTGCCGGTGGCGATGGGCGGCGATTTCGACGCGCTGTGGCGCAGCGGCGGGGCGACGATCGCCAAGGCCGGCTTGCGCGCCGGGCTGTTCCATCCGACCACGGGCTATTCGCTGCCCGACGCGATCCGGCTGGCGACCGCGATCGCCGCGTCCAGCGATTTGTCCTCGCCCGCCTTGCACGACCTGACCTACGGCATGGCAAAGCGGGCATGGCGCGCGCGGGGCTTCTATCGCATGCTCGACAAGATGCTGTTCCGCGCCGCCGAACCCGAGGATCGATACCGCATCCTCGAGCGCTTTTACCGGTTGAACCCCGGGCTTATAGGACGTTTTTATGCAGGACGGTCGACGCTGATGGACAAAGGCCGCATCCTTAGCGGAAAGCCGCCCGTACCTGTCGGCCGCGCCCTCGCGGCGATCAGGGGGTAACCATGAGTACGGGCATGAAGACCGCGATCGTTATCGGCTCCGGCTTTGGCGGGCTGGCGTTGGCCATCCGGCTGCAATCGGCGGGGGTCGCGACGACGATCGTCGAAGCGCGCGACAAGCCCGGCGGGCGTGCCTATTTCTGGGAGAAGGACGGCTTCACCTTCGACGCCGGGCCAACCGTGATCACCGATCCGGCGTGCCTGCAGGATTTGTGGGCGCTCAGCGGCGGCGATATTGCCGACGATGTCGAGCTGATGCCGGTTTTTCCCTTCTACCGGCTCAACTGGCGCGACGGGACGAGCTTCGATTATTCGAACGACGAAGCGCAGTTGAACGCCGAGATCGCGCGGCTCGATACCGATGACGTCGCGGGGTACAAGCGCTTCCTCGATTATTCGGCCGGGGTGTTTCACGAAGGCTATGAGAAATTGGGGAGCACCGCGTTCCTCGATTTCGGGCAGATGGTCCGCGCCGCGCCCGCGCTGATGAAATATCAGGCGTGGCGATCGGTCTATTCGATCGTGTCGTCTTACGTGAAGAACGAGAAACTGCGTCAGGCGCTGAGTTTCCATACGTTGCTGGTCGGCGGCAACCCGTTCACGACGAGTTCGATCTACGCGCTGATCCACAAGCTGGAGAAGGACGGCGGGGTGTGGTTCGCCAAGGGCGGGACCAACCGGCTGGTCGCCGGGATGGTCGCGTTGTTCGAACGGCTCGGCGGGACGGTCCGGCTCGGCGATCCGGTGACCGCGATCGAGACGCGCGGCGATCTGGTGACCGGCGTCACCACCGGGAGCGGCTGGCATGGCGAGGCCGATGCGGTCGCGACCAATGCCGATGTGATGCATTCGTACCGCGACTTGCTCAAAGGCTCGCGCAGCGCGCAGCGGCAAGTCAAAGGCCTGACCGCGAAGCGCTGGTCGCCCTCCTTGTTCGTCGTCCATTTCGGGGTGAAGGGCACGTGGCCCGGCATCCCGCACCACATGATCCTGTTCGGCCCGCGCTATAAGGAATTGCTCGCCGACATTTACGATCACGGCGTGCTGGCGGAAGACTTTTCGCTCTATCTGCACCATCCGACCGTGACCGATCCCGCGCTCGCGCCGGAGGGGCATTCGACCTTCTACGCGCTGGCGCCGGTGCCGCACATGGGCAAGTTCCCGGTCGATTGGGACGAGGTCGGGCCGATCCTGGAGAAGCGCATCCTCGACGAAATCGGCGCGCGGCTGATCCCCGATATCCACGAGCGGATCGTCACCAAGTTCAGCTACGCACCGAGCGATTTCGAGCATGATCTGAACGCGCATCTGGGCAGCGCGTTCAGCCTCGAACCGATCCTGACGCAAAGCGCGTGGTTCCGCGTGCATAATCGCGACCCGCATATCCCGAACCTGTACTTCGTCGGCGCGGGCACGCATCCGGGCGCGGGGATTCCCGGGGTCGTGGGGAGTGCCAAGGCGACGGCCAGACTGATGTTGGAGAGCAAATGAACCGTCTCGCCGTCTATTGCGGCTCCGCTTCCCCGAGCGATCCGCGCTATATCGACAATGCCCGCCACGTCGGCGCGACGCTGGCGCAGCGCGGGATCGGCGTCGTCTATGGCGGCGGGCGGCTCGGGCTGATGGGCGCGATCGCCGACTCCGCGCTCGCCGCCGGGGGCGAAGTGATCGGGATCATCCCCGAGGCGCTCGTCGCTGCCGAAGTCGCGCATAAGGGGCTGACCGAGCTCCATGTCGTGGGCACGATGCACCAGCGCAAACAGGCGTTCACCGATCTGTCGGACGGTTTCGTCACGCTGCCCGGCGGGACGGGCACGATGGACGAATTGTGGGAGGCGCTGAGCTGGGCGCAGATCGGGTATCACGCCAAGCCGGTCGGGCTGCTCAACCTTGATGGATATTATGACGGGCTGATCGAATTCTGGGACAAGATGGCCGGGGTCGGGTTCGTCCGCGCGCAGCATGTCGGGCTGCTGATCGTCGACACCCATCTGGAGGGGTTGCTCGACAAGATGGCGGCGTTCGTCCCCGCGACCACGATCACGCAGATCGGCGCGAAGGATTTGTGAGGGGACGCGTAACTCCGGTGCTCCTGCGAAAGCAGGAGCCTAGGGTTTCAAGCGAATTGCTCGGGGCTCTTGGGCTCCTGCTTTCGCAGGAGCACGGCGGATGAGCGCCGCCGACCTCCCTTCGCGCGCGGCGATCGTCGCCACGGCGCAGGAATCGATCGCGCGCGGATCGAAGAGTTTCGCCGCCGCCAGCGCCTTGTTCGACCGCCCGACGCGCGAGCGCGCATGGCTGCTCTACGCGTGGTGCCGGCGCTGCGACGACCTCGCCGACGGGCAGGATCACGGGCACGATCTGAGCGTGGTGGACGACCCCGCCGAGCGGCTGATGCGGATCGCGACGATGACCGATGCGGCGCTGGCGGGGCAGGTGATCGGCGATCCGGCGTTCGACGCGCTGAGGATCGTCGCCGCCGAAACGCATCTCCCGGCGCAATTCGCGCACGATCTGGTCGACGGGTTCCGGCTCGACCTCGAGGACTGGCGCCCGCGCTCCGAAGCCGACCTCTACCGTTATTGCTACCATGTCGCGGGCGTCGTCGGGTGCATGATGGCGGTGGCGATGGGGGTGTCGCCCGACGACCAGGACACGCTCGACCGCGCGTGCGACCTCGGCATGGCGTTCCAGCTCGCCAATATCGCGCGCGATATCGAAGAGGACGATCGGGGCGGGCGGTGTTACCTGCCGGTCGACTGGCTGGTCGAGATGGACATTCCCCCCGGCCAGCACATGAAGCCACCCTTTCGTCAGCGGCTGGCGGTGCTGGCCACGCGGCTGACGGATCGCGCCGCGGCGTTCGAAGCGAGCGCGCGGATCGGCACCCCCAAACTCCCGCTGCGCTCGGCCTGGGCGGTGCTCGCGGCGGCGGGGATTTACGGCGATATCGGGCGCGCGGTCGCCGCGCGCGGCGAACAGGCCTGGGACCACCGCGTCGGTACCTCGGCGCTCGCCAAACTGGGCTGGATCGGACGCGCCGGATGGCAGGCGCTGCAGCGCGCCCGGCTTTATCCGCCCGCGCCGCGCGACCCGTCGTTATGGACACGGCCACGCGGTTAATCGCGCGCCAACCATGCCACGACACGAAGCCGCAACTCCGCTGGCCTACGCCCGCTTCATGACCCTGTTGTCGCTCAAATTCGCCCGAGCTCTCTCACGCGGCCGCGCGTCGCCGCCCGCCCCGGATACCCGCGCAAACCTGCTGCTGACGTTACTCCGCAAGCGGGCTGCCGCGCACAATGTCGGCGCCTGCGAACTCGAAGCGATGCTGCGCGACCAGATCCGCTGGGCACTGCCGATGGCCTCGCCCGAGGACCTTGAACTAGCCGATTAACGGATCGCCGGGGCGTGCGCGGTGGAAAATGCGCTCGGCCAGCCACCCGCCGACGAACGGCGCGACCACCGCAGCGACGCGCATCCACACCGGGTGCGGAATCATCATCACGCTGGCGATCCCGCCCAGCGCGATGACAATTGCGATGATCCAGCCGGAGGGCCGCCACTGCGACAGCCGGAGCGCGACCGCGCCGCCCACGAACGCGCCCGAAAAGAAGCCGCCAACGACGAGGACTTTGGCCGCGAGCGGCATGGCGAGGATAATTTTTGCCAATTCGCCGGGATCGTCGCTTTCGATCACCGGGAGCGGATAGAGGTTCGTGTCGATCCACTCGACGCCGAAGATTACCGCGAAGGCAGCGATCAGCCCCGCGATCAAGCCGATTACCCTGTTCATATATATCCCGCCCCCGCCAATGCGTTCGCCCTATACCAATTCAGTTCCCCCGCGAAGGCCGGGGAACCGGCGTGGCGATGCGCAAAGGGTTCAGGAGCGGCGGTTCTTTCCCGTGTTCCCCGCGACCGACTGCCCGACCTGACGGCAGGCGGCCGTGAGCGTGGGGAAATCGAGGTCGGTATTGCGCTGGAGCGCGGCGGGCACGGCGGCACGGCATTGCGCCGCGCTGGCATAACGGGCTGGCTCGATCCGCGCCTGCGCGCATTGAAACTGACCGTCGCCGCAGCCCATGATCGCGATCACGTAGAATACCGAACCCATCGCGTGCCTCCTCTTGGGGCGTAAATGGATTGGTGCGGCTGTCGGTTCCCTGAACGCTTTCGTTTGGGGCGCGGCGACCCTACATGACGGGGGATGCCGCCCACCGAACTCCCCCCGACCAAAGATCGCCCGCTGATCCCCACGCTCAGGCGGTTCCTTCCGTATCTGTGGCCGAAGGACCAACCCGCGCTGAAAATGCGGATCGTCGGGGCGATGCTGTTCGTCGTCGCGTCGAAGGTGGTGCAGGTCTATGGCGCGGCCTATGCGCTGAAATATGCCGTCGATGCGATGGCCGGGCGCAACCTGGCGGGGATCGCCAACGTCCCCGGTTTCGTGATGCTGATGGTCATCGGCTATGCCGCTGCCCGGCTGTCGAGCACGGTGTTCGACAATTTGCGCAACGTCGTGTTCGAACGCGTCGGACAGGAAGCGACGCGGCAATTGGCGGCATCGGTGTTCCGCCACCTGCACCGGCTCTCGCTGCGATTCCATCTCGAACGCCGCACCGGTGCGGTGACCAAGGTGGTCGAGCGCGGCACCAAGAGCATCGATACGATGCTCTATTTCATGCTGTTCAACATCGCGCCGACGATCCTCGAACTCGCGTTCGTGATGCAGATCTTCTCGTCCAATTTCGGGCTGTGGCTGGTCGGCCCGACGCTGGCGATGATTGCGATCTACATTGCCTTCACACGCTGGGTGACCGACTGGCGCAACGCGCTGCGCACGCGGATGAACGACCTCGATACCGGGGCGGTCGCGCATGCGGTCGATTCGCTGCTCAATTTCGAAACGGTCAAATATTTCGGCGCCGAGGAGCGCGAGGCGCGGCGCTACGAGGCGGCGGTCGGGGCCTATGCCAACGCCGCCGTGAAGAGCGAAAACAGCCTCGCCCTGCTCAATATCGGTCAGTCGCTGATCACCAATTCGATGCTCGGCGGCGGTATGGCGTTCATCGCCTGGGGCTGGTCGCAAGGCCGGTTCACGCCGGGCGACGTGGTGTTCGTCTCGACCCTGCTCAGCCAGCTGTTCCGCCCGCTCGATCTGCTCGGGATGGTCTATCGCACGATCCGTCAGGGCGTGATCGACATGGCGGCGATGTTCGACCTGCTCGATACCGGTGCCGAGATCGTCGATGCCGTCGACGCGACGCCGCTGGTGATCGAGCGCGGCCATGTGCGGTTCGAAGATGTCCGCTTCGGCTACGATCTGGGGATGCCGATCCTGAAGGGCATCGACCTCGACATTCCGCCGGGCAAGACGCTCGCGGTGGTCGGCCCCTCGGGCGCGGGCAAATCGACGCTCGCGCGGCTGATGTACCGCTTTTACGACCTCACCGGCGGGCGGATCACGATCGACGGGCAGGACATCGCGCATGTCACGCAAGCGTCGTTGCGCGCCGCGATCGGAATCGTGCCCCAGGACACCGTGCTGTTCAACGACACGATCGGCTACAACATCGCCTATGGCCGCGAAGGCGCGGGCGAGGACGAGATCGTGCGCGCGGCCAAGGGCGCGGCGATTTCGACCTTCATCGAGCGCCAGCCCGACGGCTATGCGACGCGCGTCGGCGAACGCGGATTGAAATTGTCGGGCGGCGAGAAGCAGCGCGTGGCGATCGCGCGGACGCTGCTCAAGAACCCGCCGGTGCTGATCCTCGACGAAGCGACCAGCGCGCTCGACAGCCGCACCGAAAGCGAAATCCTCGACACGCTGCAGGCGATCGAGCGCGGCCGCACCACGATCGTCATCGCGCACCGCCTGTCGACCGTCGTCCATGCCGACCAGATCGTCGTGCTCGAAGCCGGCGAAGTCGCCGAACGCGGGACGCACGCCGAATTGTTGCGCAAACGCGGGCTCTATGCCGATATGTGGGCACGCCAGGCGCAGGAACGCGAAGAGGCGCTGGCGGCGGAATAGGGGGAAGCATGCGCGGATCGACGCTGTTGACGATGGCTTTGCTGGCGCCGATTTGCCTGGGTGCGAGCCCTGCAAAGGCACCCCCCGCCAAAGCGATTGCGGCGGAAAAGTTCGTCGAATGGACCCCCGCCAACGGTCCGCGCGTCTGGACCGCGGGCGGCGTGACCGCGACGCTGGGCGTTCGGCGCAATCGCGACAGCACGACGCCGATCGTCACCGTCTCCGCGCCGGGGATGACCCCTCTGAGGATCGAAGCAGAGGAGAATTTCGGTTCCGCGTCGGTCTATGTCGGGATCGGGTCGCTCAAAACGGGCGAGAAGCCGTCGGTGATCGTCCAGTCGTGGACCGGCGGGGCGCATTGCTGCATGCATATCGTGGTCGTCAGTCCCGTCGGCAGCGGGTACCGGTTGATCGACATGGGCAGCTGGGACGGCGACCAGGTCGCGTGGCCGCGCGACGTGTCGGGGGATGGAATCGCCGATTTCGTGTTCCGCGATCAGCGCTTCCTCTACGCCTTCGGCAGCTATGCCGGGAGCTGGCCGCCGCCGCTGATCATGAACATCCGTGGCCTCAAGCCGGTCGACGTGTCGGCCGACCCCGCCTTCCGCCCGCTGTTCGCCGCCGAACTCGCCGAAACGCGCAAGGAATGCCTTGAGGGTGACTCGTTGAGCGGCGGTGCGTGCGCGGGCTATCTCGCCAATGCCGCGCGGCTCGGCCAATTCGACCCGGCATGGGCAAAGGTCGCAAAGACCAGGGCAGTAACAGGAGGGATATACCCCGCGTCGTGCAGCGACACGCCGCGCCCCAAACCCTGCTACAGCGATTTCGCCAGCGCAGTCCGCGCGTTCCTGCGTGCCGGCGGCTATCTGCGCTAGGCCAGCAGCGCCTGATATTCCGGGTGCTTGTCGATATACGCCTTCACGAACGGGCATTGCGGAATGACCTTCAGCCCGCGGTCGCGCGCCGAATCGAGCGCGGCCTTGATTAGCCGCGAAGCGACCCCGCGGCCCTCCAGTTTCTTGGGCACCAGCGTATGCGTAAAGACGATCGTGTCGCCCTCCATCTGGTACGCCGCGATCGCGCGGTGGCCGTCGACCACGAGCTCGAATTCGTGCTCGGCACGGTTATCGGTGACGTTTTCCATCGCGGGGCCTTTCGCATAGCTGTTTGCGCAGCGATATAGCCCCGCGTGACCGATGCAATCTCCGTGCTTCATTCGACCTTCGGCTTCCCGGCGTTTCGCGGGGTGCAGGAAAGCGTGGTCACGCGCGTGCTCGCCGGTGAACGCACGCTGGCGGTGATGCCGACCGGCGCGGGCAAGTCGCTGTGCTACCAATTGCCCGCGGTGATGCTGGAGGGGACGTGCGTCGTCGTCAGCCCGCTGATCGCGCTGATGCACGATCAGTTGCGCGCGGCGACTGCGGTCGGGATCCGCGCGGCGACGTTGACCAGCGTCGATGAGAATCGCGCCGAGACGCGCGGGCGTTTCCTCGATGGCGAGCTCGATTTGCTCTACGTCGCGCCCGAACGCGCCTCGCAGGCCGATTTCCGCGATCTGTTGGAGCGCGGCAAAATCGCGTTGTTCGCGATCGACGAAGCGCATTGCGTCAGCGAATGGGGGCACGATTTCCGGCCTGACTATCGCCTGCTGCGCCCGCTGCTCGACGCCTTCCCGCACGTGTCGCGGCTCGCGCTGACCGCGACCGCCGACGCGCATACCCGTGCCGATATCCTCGAGCAGTTGGGCATCCCGCGCGACGGGTTGATCGTCGCCGGGTTCGACCGGCCCAATATCCGCTATACGATCACGCCGCGCGACAACACGACGCGCCAGCTCGCCGATCTGGTCGCCGAACAGCCCGGGCCGGGGATCGTTTACGCGCAGACGCGCGCCGCGACCGAGAAGCTGGCCGAGGCTTTGGGCAAGACCGGGCGCCCGACGCGGGCGTATCATGCCGGGCTCGAACCGCACATCCGCGCGAAAAACCAGGCCGATTTCGTCGCGTCCGAAGACATGGTGATTTGCGCGACGGTCGCGTTCGGGATGGGGATCGACAAACCCGATGTGCGCTTCGTCGCGCATGCCGGACTGCCCAAGTCGATCGAGGCTTATTATCAGGAAACCGGGCGCGCGGGGCGCGACGGCGATCCGGCGGTGGCGCATCTGTTCTGGGGCGCGGAGGATTTCGCCAAGGCGCGCCAGCGGATCGGTGAGGTCGAGCCGCATCGTCAGGCGGGCGAGCGCACGCGGCTCAATGCGTTGGGGGCGTTGGTCGAAACCGCGACGTGCCGGCGCAAATTGCTGCTCGCGCATTTCGGCGACGATGCGCCGGACAATTGCGGCAATTGCGACAATTGCCTTAACCCGCCCTCGGCGACCGACGTCACGCAAGTCGCGCGCAAGTTCCTGTCGGCGGTGTTCCGCACCGGGCAAAGCTTCGGCGTGGGCTATATCGAAAGCGTGCTGACCGGACAGTCGAGCGAGCGCAGCCTGATGAACGGGCACGAAAAGCTCAGCGTGTTCGGGATCGTCGGCGACGCCGAGGAAGCCGCATTGATCAAGCCGGTGGCGCGCGCACTCCTGCTCAAGGATGCGCTGCGCGCCAATGATTTCGGCGGGCTCGAATTCGGTCCCGCGGCGAAGGCGATCCTCAAGGGTGAGGCAGACATGGCGCTGATCGTCCCGCCCAAGCGCGAGCGGCGGCGGCGCGGGGGCACCGGCACCGGCACCGGCGGCGCCAACCCGATCGGCGATCCGCTGTTCGAAGCCCTGCGCGCCAAGCGCCGCGAACTGGCGCAGGAGGCCAAGGTGCCGCCGTACGTGATCTTCCACGACTCGGTGCTGCGCGAGATGGCGACGATGAAGCCGGGGACGATCGCCGCGCTCGGCACGATTTCGGGTGTAGGCGAGCGCAAGCTGGCGGCTTATGGTGACGCGTTTCTGGCGGTGATCCGGGAGGACGGACGATGATGAGCGCAACCAAAGCGGGCCGGGCGATTGCGGTATCGCTTGCCGCGCTGGCGACGATCGGTGCCGCGCCGGCCGAGCCGATCAGCATGTCGATCCGCGCGTGGGGACAGCAACTCGCCGAGTGGCAGATCCAGCCCGATGGGGCGGTCGTCTCGACCGTGATGGATCCGGCGACACCGGGCGCGTCGTCGACGTATAAACTCGTCACGCGGCGCCTTCCGGCGACCCGCGGGCGGTTCGCGACGATCGCCAATTTGCTCAAACCGGCGCGGCCCTGGGCGGGCAAGTCGCTGCCGTGCAAAACGCCGATGACCGACGCCGATTCGGGCGTGGTGCACTGGAACAAGGCGGTGTCGCTGTCTTTCTATTCGGGCTGTACCGAGAGCGAGACGCGGGCGGTGCTCACGCCGCTTTACGCCGCGAACGCGCAGATCAATCTCTGGACGAAGGATGCGCCGATTGCCGAAACGCGCACCGTCGGCCCCGGACAGTAAGGCGAGCCCGTGATCCGTAAAATCGACGACACCATCTCGGTCGCGCCGCAAATCTCGGTGACGGATATCGCCGCGATCAAGGCGGCGGGGTTCACCGGCGTGATCAACAACCGCCCCGACGGCGAATCGGACGATCAGCCGCCCGGCGATTCGATCCGCGATGCCGCGCTCGCCGCCGGGCTGACCTATGCCGCGATTCCGGTCACGCATGCCGGATTCAGTTTCCCGCAGGTCGAAGCGATGGCCGAAGTGCTGGAGGAGGCCAAAGGACCGATCCTCGCTTTCTGCCGCTCGGGCACGCGCTCGTGCAATCTGTGGGCGTTGGCCAAGGCGAAGCTGGGCGAACATCCCGCAGTGCTGGTCGAAAAGGGTGAAGCGGCGGGCTATGACCTCAGCGGAATCCGTCCCGTGCTCGATCAATTGGCGGCGCAGGCATGAGCCACGATCAGATCGTCCAGCTGGTCGGATCGATCGTCGCGATCCTGGCGCTCGCCGGGGTCGCGCGCCTGCTCAAATTGGGTCAGAGCCGGATCGCCAATGAGGACGATGCACGGCGCTTTGCCGAGGAAGCGCTGGCCGGGTTCGAGGGGCGAATGGCGCTCGTGTCGGGCGACGGCAGCGCGGCTTTGGTCTCGGGCGACGGGGCGATCGCGGTGCTCAAACGCCACGGCGCGCAGGTTGCGGTGCGGCGGCTCCTGCCCCCGCTTCGGGTGCGCGAAGCGGTCGAGGGCGCGACGGTCGAAACCGGCGAGCGGCTGTTCGGGCCGGTGACGCTGTTCGGGATCACCGCCGATCAGGTGCGGGGGCTGGAAGCGCCACTGACACTCGTGTAAGCAACGCGTCCGATGGACGTAAAACTGCCCGATGTCGTGACCTATGCCGTGCCCGGTTTCGTGGCATTGGTGCTGGCCGAAATGATCGTCGCGTGGGCGCGTAACAAGAAACGTTATGAGCCGAAGGACACGCTGACCAGCCTCGCGCTGGGCACCGGCAGCACTGTCGCCGGCGCGCTTGAGGTCGGCATCACGTTCACGCTCGCGATGGCGGTGTGGCAGCATCGGTTGTTCGACATCTCATACGCCTGGTACTGGTTCGTGCTCGCGTTCGTGGTCGACGATTTCGCCTATTACATCTTCCACCGCATGGCGCACCGCGTGCGCTGGTTCTGGGCGAGCCACGTCATCCACCATTCGAGCCAGCATTATAACCTGTCGACCGCGCTCAGGCAGACCTGGACCGGGTTTATTTCGCTCGGCTTCCTGTTCCGCCTGCCGCTCGCCTTTATCGGCTTTCCACCGCCGATGCTGGTGTTCGTCGCGGGGCTGAACCTGATCTATCAGTTCTGGATCCATACCGAAGTGATCGGACGGATGCCCAATTGGTTCGAGGCGGTGATGAACACGCCGTCGCACCACCGCGTCCATCACGCGACCAACCCGCGCTATCTCGACACGAACTACGCCGGGGTGTTCATCGTGTGGGACCGCTGGCTCGGTACCTTCACCCCCGAACGCGACGACGACGCGCCGCGTTATGGCATCGTCAAGAATCTGGGCAGCTTCAACCTGCTCTGGGCGGCGTTCCACGAATGGGTGGGGATCGCGAAGGACGTGTGGTCCGCCCCCGGCCTCAGCGCCAAATGGAATTACATGGTCAAACCGCCGGGCTGGAGCCACGACGGCAGCCGTGAGACGAGCGAAACAATCAAGGCGCTCTGGGAAGCGCGTGAACGGGAGAGAGCGGAGTGGACGAAGTCGATATCGTTGTCGTCGGGGGTGGATCGGGCGGCGCCGCCGCCGCAGGCCGGCTCAGCGAAGACGGCCGCTACTCGGTAGCGCTGCTCGAAGCCGGCGGGAAGAATACCGGGCTGCGCACGCGCATCCCGGGTTTCATCGCGATGCAGACCGAAAAGACCAACTGGCAGTTCGAAACGGTGCCGCAAGTCGGGCTGAACGGGCGGCGCGGATATCAGCCGCGCGGGCGCGGGCTGGGCGGATCGAGCGCGATCAACGCGATGCTCTACATTCGCGGCAATGCGTGGGATTACGACAATTGGGCAAAGTTGGGGTGCGACGGCTGGTCCTATGCCGACGTGCTGCCCTATTTCAAACGCGCCGAAGGCAATGAGCGCGGCGCGTCCGAATTCCATGGCGGCGACGGGCCGCTGGCGGTCAGCGATCAGCATTGGGCGCATTCGGGCAGCAACGAATTCGTCGAAGCGGGCGCGAGCCTGCAAATCCCGCGCAACGAGGATTTCAACGGCGCGCGGCAGGACGGCGTCGGCATCTATCAGGTCACGCAAAAGAATGGCGAGCGGTGGAGTTCGAGCCGCGCCTATATCGAACCGGCGCGCGCGCGGCCCAATTTCCACGTCATCACCGAAGCGCTGGGCGAACGCGTGCTGTTCGAGGACGGCAAGGCGTGGGGCGTGGCGTATCGCCGCGGCAACGAAAGCCATGTGATCCGCGCGAAAAAGGCGGTCGTGCTGGGCGGTGGCGTGTTCGGCACGCCGCAACTGCTGATGCTGTCGGGGATTGGCCCCGCCGCGCATCTGGCCGAACACGGGATCAAGCCGTTGCTCGACCGGCCCGCAGTCGGCGCCAATTTGCAGGACCATATCGACTATGTCGGCTCGTTCGAAGTGCCGGGGCGCTTCTTTCTGGGGCAGTCGCTTGCCGGCACGATCGCCATGATGGGGTCGATCGTCGAATGGCTGCGCAAGCGGTCGGGGACGATGACCTCGCCCTTCGCCGAGGCGGGCGGGTTCGTGACGCTCGACCCGGCGGCGCCGGCGCCCGATGTCCAGTTCCATTTCATTCCGGTGCCGCTGGAGGATCACGGGCGGACCAAGATCAAGGCGCACGGCTTTTCGTGCCATGTCTGCGTGTTGCGCCCCGAAAGCGCCGGCACGGTGCGGCTGGCCAGCGCCGATCCGCGCGCGGCGCCGCTGATCGACCCCGCCTTCCTGACCGATCCGCGCGACATGGCGGTGCTCAAGGCCGGCGTGCGCGCGATGTACCGCATCATTCAGAGCCCGCCGCTCAACCGGCATAATGCGAAGGATCGCTATCCGATCGACCTCGACGACGACGACGCGCTGGAACGGCTGATCCGCGCGCGCGCCGACACGGTCTATCATCCGGTCGGCACCGCGCGGATGGGGTCGGATGCCGATGCCGTGTGCGACCCGCGGCTGCGCGTGCGCGGGGTCGAGGGGCTGTACGTCGCCGATGCCTCGATCATGCCCAAGCTGGTCAGCGGCAACACCAATGCGCCGTCGATCATGATCGGCGAACGCTGCGCCGATTTCGTGAAGGCGGATCTCTAACTCCCTCTCCCTTTGGGAGCGTCGGGTAAACAGCGCCCCGCGCTGTTTAGATCATGCGGGGCATGATCGACCCGACGCTGGAAGGAGGAGCCGAAGGCGACGGAAGGGTGAGGGCAGCCGATAGCAGCTCGCACCCCGCCCTCACCCCTCGCCGCTACGCGGCTCGACCCTCTCCCAAAGGGAGAGGGTTTATGAAAAAAAGGCCGGTGACTTTCGCCACCGGCCAGTGTGTCCGCAGGAGGAACATCGTGAGGGGCGCCGCACCGCGGCGCCCCGATTTCGTCAGTAATTGTAGGCCCGCTCGCCATGTTCGGCGAGGTCGAGGCCTTCTTGCTCGACTTCGGCCGACGGGCGGATCCCGATCGTGTATTTGAGTGCCAGGAACAGCAGCGCCGAAACGAGGCCGGACCAGAACAACGTGATGCCGACCGCCTGAAGCTGGATCCACAGCTGCGACGTGATGCTGTAATCGGCCGGTGCGATCGCGACGGCGGGGAACTTCGTGTAATCGAAGTAACCTTGCCCCCCGAGCTTCGGATCGGCGACGATTGCCGTGCCCAGCGCGCCGACGATCCCGCCGATGCAGTGGACGCCGAACACGTCGAGCGAGTCGTCATATTTGAGCGCCTTCTTCACCGTGGTGACAAAGACGAAGCAAATCGGCGACACGACCAGCCCGAGCACGATCGCGGTCATGGGATGGGCAAAGCCCGACGCCGGCGTGATCGCAACGAGGCCGGCAACGGCACCCGTGGCGGCACCCAGCAACGATGGCTTTTTGTGAACGATCTGTTCGATCACGGCCCAGCTGATCGCGGCGGCAGCAGTCGCGACATAGGTGTTGACGAAGGCGACCGCGGTGACGCCATTGGCTTCGAGATTGGACCCGGCGTTGAACCCGAACCAGCCGACCCACAGCAGGCTGGCGCCGATCATCGTCATCGTCAGCGAGTGCGGGGGCATCGGCTCCTTGTTGTAACCGAGCCGCGGCCCGATGATCAGACAGCCCATCAGTCCGGCAATACCCGCGTTGATATGCACCACGGTGCCGCCGGCGAAGTCGAGCGCGCCCTTCAGGAACAGGAAACCGCCATCGGTCGGTGCGTCAGGCAGGAAGTCGGGGCCCGCCCAGTACCAGACCATGTGCGCGATCGGGAAATAGACGATCGTCATCCACGCCACCATGAAGATCATCAGCGGGGTGAACTTCACACGCTCGGCGAACGCGCCGACGATCAGCGCCGGCGTGATGCAGGCGAAGGTCATCTGGAACGCGAAATAGGACAGTTCGGGGATATAGACGTTGTTCGAGAAGGTTGCGGCCAGCGTGGTCCCGTCGATCCCATGCATGAACGCCTTCGAGAAGCCACCGAAGAGGTGGTTCTCGCCGCCGCTCGTAAACGCCATCGAATAGCCCCAGCAGCACCACACCAACGTGGCGATGCAGACGATCATCAACACCTGCATCAGCACGCTGAGCATGTTCTTGGTGCGGACCAGACCGCCGTAGAAGAGCGCGAGGCCCGGTACCGACATCATCAGCACCAACGCCGAAGAGATCAGCATCCAGGTGGTGTCGCCCTTATTGACCATGCCGGCCTGCTGGGCCGCGGTCGGCGCCTTGATCAGCGCACCCTGCGCCCAGGCCGGCATCGCGGCGATCAGCGCCGCGGCGCCGAGGGCCCCGAACGCTGCAAATTTCGTTGATTGCTTCATCGTTACCCCCATCACAGCGCGGTTTCGTCGGTTTCGCCGGTGCGAATACGCACCGCCTGTCCGACATCGAGCACGAAGATTTTGCCGTCACCGATCGCGCCGGTGTTCGCCGAAGCCTGGATCGCTTCGACCACTGCGCCGAGCAGATCGGAGCCGCAGACGACCTCGATCTTGATCTTCGGCACCATGTTGGTGCTGTATTCCGCCCCGCGGTAAATCTCGGTCTGGCCCTTTTGACGGCCGAACCCCTTCACCTCGGTAACGGTCATGCCGGCAACGCCCACAGCCGACAGCGCTTCACGCACTTCGTCGAGCTTGAACGGCTTGATAATGGCAATGACGAGCTTCATCGCGCCCCCTTCCGTGTTGACCCGAAACTGTCATCGCAAAGGCCGTGCCAGAGTCGAAAAAGCGTGTTTCAGGGTACGGCGGCGCAACAAAATGTCGGTGCGAGCGTTACCGGTGCGTTAAATTTTGTGCAGTTGCGAAGGGATGCCCGATTCTTGGGCAGCTATCCCGCCGCTTGGGCCAGCACCGCGCGCGCCGCCGCCAGATCGTCTTCGTCGACCATCACGCGCACCGGGATCAGCCGGAACGAGCCCTCCGCCATGTGCGTCCCCGCGTCGAACGCAATCGCGGGAATACCTTCGGATTCGAGCCGGCCGATGATGATATGCGCTTCGGGGTACGAATAGCCGCCCAGTTCGACCAGACTCATTGCTGTTGCTGCTGCGGCGCCTGAGTGGGGTTGCGCACGGGCAGCCCGTCGATGCTCTTCAGCCGCACCGCGTATTTGGCCTGGCGGTCTTCTTCGCTGTGCTGGACATGGTATTTGCTCAGCGTCTGGCGTTCGCGTTCGAAGCTCATATGCGGCACGCCCCAGCCGCAGCTGGTCTGAACCTGATCCACGTCGATCACGAAAATCTGGCGCGTGCCGGGGAGCAAGGTAAACGCGCCCGCCAGTTCGCCCCAGTCGGCATCCTGCGGCAGCACCGCGCGGCCTTTGCCATAGATGCGAAAGATCAACGCGGGATTGTCGAACGCACAGAACATGATCGTGATGCGGCCGTCGGCGATCAGGTGCGCGTTGGTCTCGTTGCCCGATCCCTGCACGTCGAGATAGGCGACGCGCGTCGGCGAGAGCACGCGAAACGAGTCCATCCCGTTGGGGCTGAGGTTGATCCGCGCGTCCGCCGCGGCGGTGGCGACGAAGAACACCGGCTGGCGGCGCACGAACGCGATATGCTGGTCGCTCAGAGATACGAAGAATTCGGCCATTTCCCGCTCCGTCATGCCAGCGCAAGCTGGCATCTCAGGCCGTAGCACAATGTCGCCCGAGACCCCAGCTTGCGCCGGGGTGACGCCTTAGACCACACGCGGCACGCGCGGGCGGCCGAGCGGGCATTCGAGGTGTTCCCGATCCCATTTGGCCAAGTCTGCGGCGGCGTCGTAGCTCGACTGGCAGAAGGTCAGCAGCGCCGCTTCGGGGTCGGCTGAGGTGCGTACGGCGTCGTAGGGCAACAGGAATTCGCCCATCTCGGCGTTCCACGCAGCCTCCTCCGGCGCGAGCTTTGCCCCGGCATACCCCTCGGGCGAGGGGTAGGCATAAGCGTAGAACGCCGCCTGCGGATACGCGTCGCTGCCCGCCCAGAACCCGATGCTGGCTTCCTCGTGACTGTACGCTTCGCACGTCACGTCGTCGGGCAGCCCGGGCATGCCGCCGGGATGCTTCGGCGCGACGCGGCCCGAAAAGCGCGTCGCGGCCAGATCCATGCTGCCCCAGAAGAAATGCACCGGGCTGGCCTTGCCAAGAAAGCCCGTGCGGAATTGCTTGAACACCAGATCGACCGAAACCAGCGCGCGGTGGAAGCGGCGCACCGCCTCGGCGTCCCACGGGCGCTTGGCCTTGTCCTCGGCGAAGGGCTTGGCGTCGGGGATTTCGCTGGGGGTGCCGCTGACTTCGGCGGCGATGTTGAGTTCGGCCAAGGTCTTGATCACCGTGGTGTACAGGTCGGCGATCGTCCGCGCGCCCACGGGGATCATGCGATGCTCGCCATCGCTGGTCGCGACGATCAGCCGCGAAGTCGACATGTTGAAATCGATCTGCAGCGTCCGCCCCGGCCCGGCCGGCATCGGCGAGGTGGTCAGCCCGTTGGGCGTGACATAGAGCGCGACGTGCCAGCTATGGTTGAGCCACGGCGTCAGCGCGAGCCGCACCTTGCCGACGATCTGTGTGACGAGCTGGAGATGTTCCGCCGTCTCGCGCCATTTGGCCCAGTCGAGCTCGGGCCATTCACTTTTGCTCATCGCTCCACCTCAAATCGGCGGCGTCCGCTGTATCGGCGCCCATATATTCGACAAATGCTGCTCGTAGCTCGGCCCGGTGGATTTCACCGAGTTCCTTCCCAGCCGGACCCTCGGCTCTGATCAACCCGTCTGCAAACTGGTCAGCAGACACGATGCCGAATGCTGGGATGAATTCGGTAACATGGCTCATTCTGCCGTCGATAATGCCCCCACAATATCCATGATCGACGCAGACAAAGTGCATCAAGGCATCGAATCGAGTGAGCTTCAAACCGCCGTCCCGCCCACGGTCAGCCCGCTGACCAACAAGGTCGGTTGCCCGACCCCCGCCGGAACGCTTTGCCCGCCTTTGCCGCACATCCCGACGCCTTCGTCGAGCGCGAAGTCGTTGCCGATGCCAGTGACCTTGGTCAGGCTGGTCGGGCCGTCGCCGATCAGGGTCGCGCCCTTGATCGGCGCGCCGAGCTTGCCGTTCTCGATCAGATACGCCTCGGTGCAGCTGAATACGAACTTGCCCGACACGATGTCGACCTGCCCGCCGCCGAACGATTTGGCGAAGATGCCCTTCTTCACGCGGCTGAGCAATTCGGCGGGGTCGTCTTTGCCCCCCTTCATGAAGGTGTTGGTCATGCGCGGCATCGGGGCATGCGCGAACGATTCGCGCCGGCCGTTGCCGGTCGGTTCGACCCCCATCAGCCGGGCGTTGAGGCGGTCCTGCATATAGCCCTTCAGGATCCCGTCCTCGATCAGGATCGTCTCGCTGGTCGGGGTGCCCTCGTCGTCGATGCTGAGCGACCCGCGTTTGTCGGCGATCGCGCCATCGTCGACCACGGTCACGCCGGGGGCGGCGACGCGCTCGCCGATCCGGCCCGAAAAGGCGGAAGTGCCCTTGCGGTTGAAATCGCCCTCGAGCCCGTGGCCGATCGCTTCGTGGAGCAGAATGCCGGGCCAGCCCGGGCCGAGCAGCACGGTCATCTCGCCCGCCGGCGCGGCGACCGAGTCGAGATTGACCAAGGCTTGCGCCAGCGCTTCGTCGATCGCGCGGTTCCACGTCTTTTCATCGAACAAAGATTCGTAGAGGTAGCGCCCACCCAACCCGAACGTCCCCGTCTCGCGCCGTCCGTTCTGTTCGACCACGATGCTGACGTTGAGCCGCACCAGCGGGCGCACGTCGGTCGCGGTGAAGCCGTCGGGGCGGACGATCTCGACCACGTTCCAGCTGCCCGACAGGCTGACCGAGACCTGCGCGACGCGCGGATCGCGCGCGCGCGCCGCGGCGTCGATCGTCTGGCAAAGGTTCACCTTATCGGCGAAGGGGACCAAGTCGAGCGGGTCGGCATCGGTATAGAGGTGGCGGTTGGTGGCGCGCGGCGGCGCGGCCTTGGGGCCGGTTGCGGGGTCGATCAGCGCCATCGTCTCGGCCGCGCGCAGGATCGCGGGGGCCGAAATCTCGTTGGCGTGCGCGAACGCGGTTGTCTCGCCCGACACCGCGCGCAGGCCGAAGCCCGAATGCGTGTCGTAGCTCGCGGTCTTCAATCGCCCGTCGTCGAACCCGAACGCTTCGGATCGCGCATATTGCAGATAGAGCTCGCCATCGTCGGCTTGTGCCAGCGCCTGCGCGGTGAGGCGCTGCGCTTCGGCGGGGTTGAGTTGATCGCGATACAGGAAGCGGCGGGGGTCGGTCGGGCTGTTCATACCCGCCAATATAGGCGGCTTACAGCGAGGCGCCAGCCGGATGGTCGGGAAGCTGGCTCTGGTCCGCGCCGTCGGCCGGCCCGCCGATCAGCACGAAGCGCCGGTCGCAATAGCCGCAATCGACATAGCCATGCTCGTCGATCTGGAGGAACACACGCGGATGGCCGAGCGCGGCGCCGCCGGGAATATCGGTCGATCCATCGCAGGCGACGCGGGCGTGGGAGACTCGGACGAGTTCGGGCGGGGGCAGCATGAGCTGCGCGATAGCAAGCGACGGAGCGTGCTTCAATCTCTGTCAGCCGCCTTGCCAAGTCGACGCCGAGTCAGCAACGTCGCGACATGACATTGTTCCTCCGCGCGGCGAGTGCCGCTCTGCTCATCCTCGGCCCCGCCTCCGCGCTCGCCAAGGACCCGCCCGCCAAGAAGACGGCGCCGGCCAAACCGGCCGCCGCCAAGCCGAAGCCGAAACCGGGCGCAGCCAAGCCCAAACCCAAGCCCGCCGCGCTGCCGGTGATCGACCCGCTCAGCCATGCCGAAAAGGACGGGTTCGGCGTGCTACAAACCGCCGCGCCCGACGCCACCCGCTTTATCGCCGACTGGAAGCTGGGGGTGGGAGCGAAAACCGCGGCCACGCGGACGATCGCCAACAAACCGCTCTTCACTTTCCTGATCTTTCGCGGGTGCAAGGCCAATGCCGAGGGCAAGTGCGACGTCGTCGCCGACTTCGTCATCACGCGCCCCGACGGCACGACCGACGATACGAACAAGGCCGTGGCGGTGTGGGACAAGGCCGCGCCGAGCGATCCCAAAAAGCCCTATATCGGCGATGGCGCCCTGGGCTTCGGCACCGACGAAGAGGGGCCGTTCGGCGATTATCGGATCGTCGCCACGGTGACCGACCGCGTCGCCGGGATCACGGTCACCACCGAACAGACGCTGACGATTACGTCCGGTCCCACCGCCCCGCCCGCTGCGCCGCCCGCAAAGTGACTTGCCTCGCGCGCGATCGGGCCTAAGTCCGCTGGCATGACCGAAGCCGCGATCGCGATCGACCAGCTGTGCAAAACCTATGCCGGGGGCAAGGTCGCGCTCGACAATGTGTCGTTCGAGGTGCCGCGCGGCAGCATCTTCGGACTGCTCGGGCCGAACGGCGCGGGCAAGTCGACGCTGATCAATATTCTGGCGGGGCTGGTCAACAAGACGTCGGGCAAGGCGACGATCTGGGGCTTCGATATCGACGACCACCCGCGCAACGCCAAGGTGTCGATCGGGATCGTCAATCAGGAAATCACCTTCGATCCGTTCTTCACGCCGTTCGAAACGCTGGAGATCGCCGCCGGGCTGTACGGCGTGCCCAAGGCGAAGCGGCGGACGATGGAATTGCTCCGCGCGGTGCATCTCGAGGATAAGGCCAGGGCCTATGCCCGCACGCTGTCGGGCGGGATGAAACGCCGCCTGATGGTGGCCAAGGCGATGACGCATTCGCCCCCGGTGCTGGTGCTCGACGAGCCCACCGCCGGGGTCGATATCGAGCTTCGCCAGCAGCTCTGGGCCTATGTGAAACAATTGAATGCCGAGGGCGTGACCGTGGTGCTGACCACGCACTATCTGGAGGAAGCCGAGCAGCTTTGCGACCGAATCGCGATCATCAACCACGGAAAGGTGATCGCGAATGAGCCGACGCGCGATCTGGTCGGGATGGCGCAGGAAAAGCTGGTGGCGGTGACGGTCGACCGCGATGTCGCGACCTTGCCCAGCGCGAGCTGCTTCCAGAAGGTCGAATTGAAGGGCGAGCGCGTCCTCGAAATCACCTATCGCAAGGATCAGGCGAACGCCGGGCAAGTGCTCGCGGCCGTTCAGGGCGACGGGTTCGGGATCGTCGACGTTTCGACCCGCGAACCCGATCTCGAGGATGTGTTCCTCAACCTGACGCGCGCCGCCAACGCCTAATCCGTTCGCCGCAGGGAACTCCCGCGCGCGTCACCCGTACTGCATCCGCCTTACGGGAGAGCCTCCGACGTGCCGACCGACAATCCCCCTTCCACCGCCAGCATCGCGGGGCATCCGATCCATGCGATGCTCGTGCCGTTCCCGATCGCGTGCTTCGTTGGCGCGTGGCTGACCGATATCGCCTATTGGCAAACGCTCGACCTGATGTGGTCGAATTTCTCGGTATGGTTGCTCACCGCCGGGCTGGTGATGGCGGGATTCGCCGCGATCGCGGGGGCGATCGATTATTTTACCAATGCCCGCATCCGCTCGTTCGCATCGGCCAAAATCCACGTCATCGGCAATATCGTCGCGCTGGTGCTGAGCCTGCTCAACGCCTTCGTACACAGCCGCGACGGCTACACCGCCGTGGTGCCCGACGGACTGATCCTGTCGACATTGGTCGTTGTCATCCTCGGCGTCACGGCATGGATGGGCGCGCATCTGGTCTATCGCCACGGCGTGGGAGTGAAATGATGCGCGCGTCCGTCCTCGGTTCCACGCTCCTCTCCGCGCTCGCCTTGTCCGCGTGCGGGTCGACGCCACCCGATCCCTCGACTCAGATCGGGCCCAACCCGCAATTGCCCGCGCCCGCGCAATATCTGCTGCCGCCGATGAAGGTGGCCAAGACCACGCCGTGGGGTAGCGCGACGCCGAGCGTCCCCGCTGGCCTGAAGATCGCCGCGTTCGCCACCGGCCTGCAGCATCCGCGCACGGTCTATACGCTCCCCAATGGCGACGTGCTGGTGGTCGAATCGAGCGGCCCGGCCGAACCGGTTCACCGCCCGAAGGACCTGATCATGGGGCTGGTGATGGGCTATGCCGGCGCCGGCGCGAAGGGCGCGCAACGCATCACCTTGCTGCGCGACAGGGATGGTGACGGGAAGCCCGAGTTGCGCACGGTGCTGCTCGACCATCTCAATTCGCCGTTCGGCGTCGCGCTGGTCGGCGGCGATCTGTACGTCGCCAACACCGATGCGATCGTCCGCTATCCGTACGTCACCGGGCAGACCAAAATCACCGCCCCCGGCGTCAAGCTGACCGACCTGCCCGGCGGCCCGATCGACCATCACTGGACCAAGAGCCTCGTCGCCAGCCCCGACGGTACCAAGCTCTATGTCGGAGTCGGATCGAACAGCAACATCACCGAAAACGGGATCGAGGCGGAAAAGGAACGCGCCGCGATCTGGGAAGTCGATCGCATGACGGGCGCACACCGGCTGTTCGCGACCGGCCTTCGCAACCCCAATGGCCTGTCATGGGAACCGACCAGCGGGCAGCTCTGGGCGGTGGTCAACGAACGCGACGAACTCGGTCCCAACCTTGTCCCCGACTACATGACATCGGTGAAGGACGGCGCGTTCTACGGCTGGCCGTACAGTTATTACGGTCAGCATCTCGATCCGCGCGTGATGCCGCAGCGCCCCGATCTGGTGGCCAAGGCGATCGCTCCCGACTACGCGCTCAGCTCGCACGTCGCGCCGCTGGGCCTGGTCTTCAACACCGGCGCCAATTTGCCCGGGCAGTTCAAGGGCGGCGCGTTTATCGGCGAACATGGCAGCTGGGACCGCTCGCCGCTCAACGGCTATAAGGTGATCTTCGTGCCGTTCGCGAACGGCAAGCCGAGCGGGAAGCCGGTGAATATCGTCACCGGGTTCCTCGACGCCGACAACCGGGCGCGCGGGCGCCCGGTCGGGCTGGCGCTGGATTCGCGCGGGGCGCTGCTGATCGCCGACGATCTGGGCAATACCGTGTGGCGCGTGACGGCGCGCTAGTCCCGTTGGCTTCTTGGCGCTAAGCCGGTCGATCCCGAGGGAGAGTGAAGTGGCCGACCCGCATAAATCCGACGTCCTGATCATCGGTTCGGGCGCCGCCGGCCTCACCGCCGCGCTCAATCTGGCGGAGAAGTTCAAGGTCACCGTGCTCGCCAAGGGCGGGCTGGCCGAAGGATCGACCGCGTGGGCGCAAGGGGGCATCGCCGCGGTGCTCGAACCCGGCGACACGTTCGAAAGCCATATCGAGGACACGATGATCGCCGGCGCGGGATTGAACGACCGCAAGACCGTCGAATTCGTCGTCGAAGGCGCGCCGCGCGCGATCGAGCGGCTGATCGAATTGGGCGTGCCGTTCAATAAGGAGCAGGGCGACCTCCATCTGACGCGCGAGGGCGGGCACAGCCATCGCCGCATCGTCCATGTCAACGACGCGACCGGCTGGGCGGTGCAGGAGGCGTTGCTCCAGGCGGCGGCGAAGCACGACAATATCACGCTCGTCCCCGACATGGTGGTGGTCGACCTCGCCACCTCGAAGCACGAGGAGCGCTATTCGGGCGCGGGCAATGTCTGGGGCGTCTATGCGGTCAACCGCGCGACCGGCCGGGTCGAATTGTACACCGCCAACGCGACGATCCTCGCGACCGGCGGGGCGGGGCGAACGTACCTGTTCTCGACCGCGCCGCAGGGGGCGACCGGCGACGGGATCGCGATGGCGTGGCGTGCGGGATGCCGCATCTCGAACATGGAGATGATGCAGTTCCACCCCACGTGCCTGTACAATCTCGACGTCAAGAATTTCCTGATCACCGAGGCGGTGCGCGGCGAGGGCGGGCAGCTCAAGAACCCCAATACCGGGCATCGCTTCATGCCCGATCTCGACCCGCGCGCCGAACTCGCGCCGCGCGATATCGTGGCGCGGGCGATCGATGCCGAGATCAAGCGCTACGGGCTCGACTACGTCCATCTCGACATCAGCCATATGGGCGCGGAGTTCGTGACGCATCATTTCCCGACGATCTACGAGAAATTGATGGGGCTCGGGATCGACATGACGAAGGAGCCGATCCCGGTCGTCCCGGCGCAGCATTACACCTGCGGCGGGATCATGGTCGATCTCGACGGGCGGACCGATCTGCCCGGGCTGTACGCGGCGGGCGAATGTACCCAGTCGGGGCTGCACGGCGCCAACCGGCTGGCGTCCAATTCGCTGCTCGAATGCTTCGTGTTCGGCGAAGCCGCGGCCAAGCATATCAACGCGCATTGGGACGAATTGCCCTCACCGCCGGCGATCCGGCCGTGGGACGAAAGCCGAGTTACCGATTCGGACGAAGAGGTGGTGATCAAGCAGAACTGGACCGAAATCCGCCGCTTCATGTGGAATTATGTCGGGATCGTGCGCACCACCAAGCGGCTGGAACGCGCGGCGCACCGCATCAAGATGATGAATGACGAGGTCGGCGACTATTATGGCCATTTCCGAGTCACCCCCGATCTGATCGAGCTGCGCAACCTGCTCCAGACCGCCGATCTGATCGTGCGCTCGGCGCTGCACCGGCACGAATCGCGCGGGCTGCATTTCACGCTCGATTACCCTCAGACACTCAAGAATGCGGTCGACACGATCCTCTTTCCGTGATCCGGTTACGGCGCGACCGCGCGCTATGGATGATGATCGGGGTCGCGCTGGTGCTGCGGCTGGTCGTCGCTTCGTGGCCGGTCTTCCATCATTCCGACGAGCTTTGGCAATATCTCGAGCCCGCGCGCCATCTGACCGGGCATGACTGGGTCGCAACGTGGGAATATCGCAGCGGCGCACGGTCGTGGCTGTTGCCGATGCTGTTTGCCGGCCCCGTCGCGCTCGGCGATTGGATCGCGCCGGGGACGTTCCTGAGCGTCGTTTTGGCGCGGCTGGTGTGCGTCGCGGTGTCGCTCGGCGCAATCGCCGGAGCGGCGGGGCTGGGGTTCCGGGTGTCGCGGCTGCACGGGCTGGTCGCCGCGTTCGTCGCCTGTTTCTGGTACGAGCTCGTCTATTTCGCGCCGCGCACGCTGTCCGAACCGATCGCGACCGCGCTGATCCTGTTGGCGTGCTGGCTGTTGTTCGCGAGCGACCGCAAGCGGCTGGTCCCGGGCGGGCTGCTGCTGGGCGTGGCATGCATGGTGCGGATTCAATACGCCCCCGCGGCCCTCGTTCTTGCGGCATGGGCGTTGCGGCTCGACACGCGCAACTGGCTGCGGTTCGCGATCGGGGGAACGGCGGCGCTGGCGATCAGCGCGGTCGCGGACCTGCTGGCGGGCGCCGTCCCGTTCGGCTGGATCGTGCAGAGCGTGTCGGCCAATCTGATCGCCGGCAAGGCTGCCAGCTTCGGGGTCAGCCCGCCTTATGGGTATCTGACCGAAATTGCCGGGCTGTGGGGCTGGGCGGCGATCCCGATACTGGCGTTGGCGGTGGTGGGGGCGCGGCGCTACCCTGCGCTGTTCGCCGCCGCGGCGGTCAATCTCGCGGTGCATTCGGCGATCGGGCACAAGGAATATCGCTTCATCCTGCTCACGACCGTCCTGCTCGTATTGCTGGCGGCGATCGGCAGCGTCGATGTCGCGGGGACATGGCGGAAGGCACCGCGCGCCGCGCTGGTGCTGGGCACGGCGTGGCTGGCGCTGTCGATCGGCTGCGGCGCGCTCGGATCGTCGACCCGCGACTGGGGGCAGAATGGCAAGCTGGTCCGCGCGTGGCGGATGGTGCGCGATGCCCGCGGGCTGTGCGCCGCCGCGGTGTACCGGATGCGCGAACAGCCGATTGCCAGCTATACATTGCTCGGCCGCGACGTGCCGCTCTATCAATTCGACGACGAACATGCCGCGTCGGCGCGAACGTCGCGAGCGTTCAACCTCTTGTTGGGGCCCGAAGCGACGGCGCGCGATGTCCTGGGATTTCGCCTTCTCGGATGCGGCGACTCGGCGCACGATTATTGCGTCTTTCAGCGCCCCGGCGGCTGCTCGGCGGGCGCCGCAGACCGCGCTTTTCGCGTCGATGGCGCGCTCGCGCAGGCGAAATTCTAGCGGCGCGCGGATTCTTCGTCGATTATCATAGGGTTGGTTGCTCGGCCCGGCGCGCGTCAGCTACGGTTCATCCCGGATAGGGAAAGACAGGGATTCCTCAACCAGTTTCGCGCGATACCTTGGTTGTCGCGAATCATCCACTCGGGCGGGGGCTCATGGGTCAGTCAGTGAAGCGTATCAGTAATATCGTGTTCGGGGCGGTTGCCGGGTTGGCGATGGCCGGGTGTGTATCGAGCAGTCAGCCGCTCAAGGTCGCGGCGGCCGCGCCGCCGGTGGTGTTCGCCGCGCCCAAACCGGTGGTTCAGCCGGTTCCCAGGCCCGTCGCCGCGCCGGCGGCATTGCTCACGCTGATCCCCTCGCTGACGCGCGATTTCGGCGGCAAGGTCGGGATCGCGATCCGCAGCATCGACGATGGCTGGACGGTCGAATCGAACGGCGACATCAAACTGCCGCAGCAAAGCGTGTCGAAGCTGTGGGTGGCGATGACCGTGCTCGACGCGCGCGACCAGGGCAAACTGAGCCTCGACGATCCGATCGTGGTGAAGAAGGAAGACCTGACGCTGTTCAACCAGCCGATCGCGGCGCTGGTCAAGGATGACGGCTACAAGACCACCGTCGGCGAATTGCTTCAGCGCGCGCTGACGCAGAGCGACAACACCGCCAACGACCGCTTGCTGCAGCTGGTCGGCGGGCCCACCGTCGTCCGCGCGTTCCTGGCGAAAAAGGCGATCGCCGATATCCGCTTCGGCCCGGGCGAACGCGCGTTGCAGAGCCTGACCGCGGGGCTCGACTGGAAACCGCAATATTCGACCGGGCGAGCCTTCGAAACCGCACGCGCCAAGATTCCGGCCTCGACGCGGATGGACGCGTTCGAAAAATATATCGCCGATCCTGCCGACGGTGCCGCGCCGCGCGCGATCGCGACCGCGCTGACCCGGCTCAAACGCGGCGAATTGCTGTCGCCCGCCTCGACGCAATATCTGATCGGTACGATGGAATCGTCGCGCACCGGCAAATTGCGCATGCGCGGCGCCGTGCCCGAGGGCTGGACCTTCGGGCACAAGACCGGGACGGGTCAGAATTTCAGCGGGCGCACCGCCGGATACAACGATGTCGGCCTCCTGATCGCGCCCAATGGCAAGGCCTATGCGATCGCGATCATGATCGGCGACACGGTCAAGACGATCCCCGAGCGCCAGCAATTGATGCAGGCGGTCGTGCTGGGTGTGGTCAGCAACCACCGCTGGTAAAGGGGCCCGCGCGAACGGGCTTTGTTCCCGGGGGCGGCTCGGCTATCCCTGCCTGCGATGCCACATCTCTATCTTGTCGACGGCTCCGGCTATATCTTCCGCGCCTATCATGTGCTGCCCAAGCTCACCAACAAACATGATGAGCCGGTTGGCGCGGTGTACGGCTATACCACGATGCTGTGGAAGCTCGCCGACGAGCTCCACAAGGCCGACGGGCCGACGCATCTCGCGGTGATTCTCGACAAGTCCGAACACACGTTTCGCAACGATCTGTACGACAAATACAAGGCGCAGCGCCCGCCCGCGCCCGAGGACCTCGTCCCGCAATTCCCGATGATCCGCGACGCGACCCGCGCGTTCAGCCTGCCGTGCATCGAGGAACTCGGCTGGGAGGCCGACGATCTGATCGCCTCCTATGCCAAGGCAGCGCTGGCGCAGGGCTGGCAAGTGACGATCATCAGTTCGGACAAGGATTTGATGCAGCTCCTCACCGAGCCGGGCATCGACATGCTCGACACGATGCGCGACCGCCGCTTCGGCCCCGAAGCGGTGATGGAGAAATTCGGCGTCGGTCCCGACAAATTGGGCGATGTGCTCGGGCTGATGGGGGACAGTGTCGACAACGTCCCCGGCGTCCCCGGGGTGGGGCCGAAAACGGCGGCCAAGCTGATCAACGAATATGGCGACATCGAATCGGTGCTCGCCGCCGCGCCGGCGATGAAGCCGGGCAAGCTGCGCGACAATCTGATCGAACATGCCGATATGGCGCGATTGAGCCGCAAGCTGGTCGAGCTCGAGAGCAACGTGCCGCTGCCCGAACCGCTCGAGGATTTCGAGCTTCAGGGGATTCCCGAGGCGCCATTACGCGCCTTCCTCGAACATCACGGGTTCAAGACGCTTCTGACCAAGCTTGGCCAGGTCGCCGACGCGCCGATCGCCGAGCCCGCGCCGGGCCTGCCGGGCGTGCCCGAGGAAGTCGATCCGCCGTGCGACCACGACAATTACGAAACCGTGGTCGACGAAGGCGCGCTCGACCGCTGGATTCAGGTGTCGCGGCATCAGGGCTGGGTTGCGATCGACACCGAGACCACCGGGGTGGACGCGACGCGTGCCGAGCTGGTCGGGGTGAGCATGGCGCTCCACCCCAACCTCGCCTGCTACATCCCGCTCGCGCATGGCGGGACCGACATGTTCGCCGAAAAGCCCGACCAGCTCGATAAAGACGTGGCGCTGGCGAAATTGAAGCCACTGTTCGAAGACCCGTCGGTGCTCAAGATCGGCCACAACCTCAAATACGATCTGGTCGTGCTCGGGCGATTGGGGATCGACGTCGCGCCGTATGACGACACGATCCTGATGAGCTTCGACCTCGAGGCCGGGCTGCATGGCCACGGCATGGACGAACTCGCCGCGCAACATCTGTCGCACAGCTGCATCGCGTATAAGGACGTGGTCGGCACGGGGAAGAAGCAACTCGGGTTCGCCGAAATCGATCTGAAAGCGGCGACGCGCTACGCCGCCGAGGATGCCGATGTGACGCTGCGGCTGTGGCGCCGCTTCAAGCCGCGCTTGCCCGCCGAGGAAGTCACGCGCGTCTACGAGATGGTCGACCGGCCGCTGCCCGCGGTGATCGCGCGGATGGAGCGCCACGGGATCAAGGTCGACCGCGCCAAATTGCACGAACTCTCGACCACCTTCGCGCACCAGACCGCTGCGCTGGAGGAGGAGATTCACGGCCTTGCCGGGTTCAAATTCACGATCGGCAGCCCCAAGCAACTCGGCGACGTGTTGTTCGACAAGATGGGGATCAAGGGCGGGCGCAAGGGCAAGTCGGGGGTCTATTCGACCGACGTCAACGAGTTAGAGCGGATCGCCGCCGACAAGGATTCGCCGGGGCGCGAGATGGTGGTCAAGGTGCTCGACTGGCGCCAGCTGACCAAGCTCAAATCGACCTATACCGATGCGTTGCAGGAGCAGATCAACCCTGCGACCGGCCGCGTCCACACGTCGTACAGCCTGACCGGCGCGCAGACCGGGCGGCTGTCGTCGACCGATCCCAATTTGCAGAACATCCCGATTCGCACCGAAACCGGGCGGCAGATCCGCGACGCGTTCGTGGCGGAACCGGGCAACGTCATCCTTGCCGCCGATTATTCGCAGATCGAGCTGCGGCTGGCGGCGCACATGGCCGACGTGCCCGCGCTGAAAGACGCGTTCGCGCGCGGCGACGACATCCATTCGATGACCGCGCAGGAATTGTTCGGAGAGGTCAATCGCGACACGCGCGGCCGTGCCAAGACGATCAACTTCGCGATCCTCTACGGCATCAGCCGCTGGGGTCTGGCGGGGCGGCTCGATGTGAGCTCGGACGAAGCACAGGCGATGATCGACCGTTATTTCGAACGCTTCCCCGGCATCAACCGCTACATCGCCGAAACGCTGACCAGCGTGCGCGAAAAGGGCTACACGACGACCTTGTTCGGGCGGAAAACGCACTTTTCGCGGATCAAGTCGGCCGTCCAGCACGAACGCCAGGGCGCGGAACGCGCCGCGATCAACGCGCCGATCCAGGGCACCTGCGCCGACATCATCAAGCGCGCGATGGCGCGGATGGAACCCGCGCTGGCCGAGGCGGGGCTGACCGGCACGCGGATGCTGCTTCAGGTCCACGACGAACTGGTGTTCGAAGCGCCCAAGGGCGAAGTCGAAGCGGCCAAGCCGGTGATCGAACGCGTCATGGCGACGGCGGCGGAACCCGCGCTCAAGCTCAGCATTCCGCTGGCGATCGAGATCGGCACTGGCGCCAGCTGGGGCGCGGCGCATTGATCGCTGCCGCCAAGACTTTTGACGCTTTCCCGGCGAAGGCCGGGACCCAGTTTCGATCGGTTGGTAGCTGGGCCCCGGCCTTCGCCGGGGAAGCAGCTGCGGGGGATCGATGACCGACACCCCCGCCTCCGACGATATCGGCGCGCTGGCCAAGGGCGGGCGGACCAACCTTGGCGGGTTCGCGATTCGGCTGATCGCGCGGATGCCGTTCCTGTTCATCGCGGCGCGCCTGTACGGCCCCGACGCGGTCGGGCGTTATGCGCTGGCGGTGGTGGTGATCGAACTGGGCGCGTTGATCGCGACGCTCGGGCTCAAACGCGGCCTGGCCCTCGCACTGGCACGCGCATCGCGCGAGGGCGATGACAGGAGCGGGGAAGCGCATACCGTGTGGGACGCGCTGGTACTGGCGCTGATCGGGTCGCTGGTGATCGGCGGAGTGCTGATCGCGCTGCCCGAAGTGATGTATCCCGATGGCGGGATCGAAGGGTTCGACCGCTGGTTTGCGCTGACCATCGCGGCGATTGCCGTGTCCGACGTGTCGCTTGCGGCGCTGGCGTTCCGCCACAACGTCAAGGCATCGGTCACCGCGCGCGCGATCATCGAGCCGTGGACGATTTCGGGCGCGGTGTTGCTCTATTATTACGTGTCGCGCGATGACGGGCTGACGCTTGCCTATACCACGGCGATGATCGCGGCGATGATCGCCTCGCTCGTGCCGATGGTCCGGAGCTACGGCTTTCCGCGCGGCTGGCGCCCGCATGCCGGGCGCGTGGCGGCGATGGCGCGGCGCAACGCCCCGCTGGCGGGCGCCGAGACGATCGAATGGGGCACACGCAACGTCGATCGCTTCATTCTGGGATGGATGTTCGAACCGAAAATCGTCGGCATTTATTATATGGCGCAGCAGATTTCGTCGCTGCCGCAGAAGCTCAAGACCAGTTTCGACCCTATCCTCGGCCCCGTCATCACCGCCAGTCTGGCGCGCAACGACCGCGCCGCGATTGCCCAGCAAGTGCGTCAGGTCGGGTTCTGGATCATGGCGGCGCAGGCGATCGTCGCGCTGATGGGATCGATCCAGGGCGAAGCCGTGATGGGGCTGATGGGTCCGCAATTCGTCGCGGGCACCGCCGCGTTGGGCTTCCTGCTCTGGGGCGAAGTGCTCGCGACGCAGGGCGCGGTCAGCGAGGCGGCGTTGGTCTATGTCGCGCGGCACCTCAATCTGGCGATTTCGATCGGCATGCTCTTGTTCCAGATCGCGCTCAGCTTCGCGCTGATTGCCGCAGCGCGCGCGTGGGGATGGCCGGTCAATTATCAGGCGGCGGGGCCGGCAGTCGCGCTGATGCTGTCGCTCGCGTTGACGTCGCTGATCAAGGCCGCGGTGCTGCGCCGCCTGCTTCGGGCGCGCGTGTCGGCGTGGCGCTGGACGTTCATCGGCGCGCTGGCGGCGGGGGTCGCGATGGGGACGTTCTTCACCCGGCTGCCCCGACATCTCGAATGGCTCCAGATGCTGGTCGGCGAGCCGGCAATCGTCGCGGCCTATCTGTTCGTGCTGCTGCGCTGGGCGTTCAAGCCGGCCGACCGGGCGCTGTTCAACAAGCGTTCGGGCGCAGCGACCGAGCCGTTACCAGCCTGATTCGGTTCGGCTCACGCCGATCGCCCGGTACCTGCCGCGACAAAAATTAAAGCGTGGGGCCTGAAACCGCGCGGCGCGCCTTTTTGGGGATCGCCGCGAACAGGTCCGCCATCGCGCGGTCGCGCGTCGCGTTGCTGATCGCGACATCGCGCGCGGACAGTCCGGCGCGATCGGTTTTGTCGGGGTCGGCACCGCCGTCGATCAGGATGCGCACCATGTCGGTGTCGCGCCGCATCACCGCCAGGATCAGCGGGATATCGCCGTCCGAATTGGCGATATTGGCATTGGCCTTGGCGCCCAACAGGATCTCGATCAGATCGGTATGGCCGCCGCGCACCGCCAGCAGCAGCGGCGTGTTGCCGCGATTGTCTTTCAGGTTCGGATCGATGCCCGGCTGCGCCAGGAAGTAGCGAACATAAACGGCGTCGCCGCGCTTGACGACGATGTGGAGCGCGCCCTCACCGGTGGTCGGATCCTGCGTGTTGATGATCCGCGTGCCGGGCTTGCTCAGGATCGCGGTCACCTCGCTCCCCTTGTCGCCGCGCACCGCTTCGAGGAACTGATAGCCGGGCGACCCGCTCGCGAGCTGCGCCATTGCGGGGAGCGCGGTAGCGGTGAGCGCTGCGATCAGCGCGAAACGGAGGGGGCGTGCGACCATGATGTTGCTACCTAAAGGATGTGCGCCGAACTTGCGTATGACGCCTTAAAAGATCAAGGCTGGCGCTGCGATGAACCTGCTCAAATCAATCATTTTGTTGCCGCTGGCGCTGGCCGCCTGCGCAGCCCCCGACCAGCAACCGCCGCTTGCCGGGGCAACGATCGGCGGACCTTTCGCACTGATCGATCAGGATGGAAAGGCCGTCACCGACCGCAGCTTCGACGGCAAATACCGGATCATGTATTTCGGCTACACTTATTGCCCCGACGCCTGCCCGACCGCGGCGCAGGCGATCGGGGGCGCGATGCGGCTGCTCGACAAGAGCGATCCGGCGGTGTCGGCCAACGTCGTGCCGGTGTTCGTCACCGTCGATCCGGCGCGCGACACGCCCGCAACGCTCAAGGAATTCGTCCACGCTTACTACCCGCGCTTCGTCGGGCTGACCGGCAGCGCGGCGCAGGTCAAGGCGGCGGCGGACGCGTTTCGGATCAGCTTCAAGAAGGAAGCGCCGCGCGCCAATGGCAGCTACCTCGTCGATCACCTCAACGTCGTTTACCTGATGAGCCCCGACAACAAGCCGCTGGCGCTGTTGCCGACCGATCAGGGGCCGCAAGCGACCGCCGACGAAATCCGGAAATGGGTCAAGTGACCGACCGTTTCTGGGAAACCAAGACGCTGGAAGAACTCGATCGCGGGCAGTGGGAAGCCTTGTGCGACGGCTGCGGCAAATGCTGCATCCATAAGCTCGAAGATGACGAATCGGGCGAACTTTACGCCACCAACGTCACCTGCAAATTGCTCGATCGCCGCACCGCGCAGTGCAAGGATTACCGCAACCGCAAGGCGTACGTGCCCGATTGCGTGCGGCTGACGGTCAGGAACGTCTACACCACCGAATGGCTGCCCTCGACCTGCGCGTACCGGTTGCGCGCCAATGGCGAGGCCTTGCCCGACTGGCACTATCTGGTCAGCGGCGACCGCGAGGCGGTGCACGCGGCGGGCGAATCGACGCGCGGCTGGACCGTCAGCGAGGACGATGCCGGCGAACTCGAATTCCATATGGTCGACCGCAAATTGTGAGCGCGGAGCTGGACATCGTCCGCAACGCGCGCGCGCGGCGGCTGCGATTGTCGGTCGATCCCGCGAGCGGGCGCGTCAAGCTGACATTGCCGCCGCGTGCGTCGCTCAAGCGCGCGATGGCGTGGGTCGAGGAACACAAGGGCTGGATCGAAACCCAACGCGAACGCTTGCCCGAGGCGCGGCCGTTCGCGCCGGGTGAGGTGATCCCGGTCGAAGGTGTCGATACGCTGATCGATTGGTCACCCGAGCGACCGAGGACAATCACTCTAATCCGTCATGCCGGGCCGGTCCCGGCATCCGCCGCGCCACAACGGCTGGATTCCATGGTGGAAATGCAGACCCCGGCACAAGGCCGGGGTGACGGAAAGTTGGTATGTGGCGGTCCCTTGGAAGGCCTCGCACGCCGGATCGAATCGTGGCTCAAGCGACGTGCCCTGACCGTCCTGTCCGAAGAAACCGCCGAATTCGCCGCCAAGGCCGGCGTCACCGTATCGCGCGTGTCGGTCGCCGATCCCAAAGCGCGCTGGGGCAGTTGCGCGTCGAGCGGGGCGATCCGTTATAGCTGGCGGCTGATCCTCGCGCCGCCGCACGTGCGTCGTTCGACCGTCGCGCACGAAGTCGCGCACCGCGTCGAGATGAACCATTCGCCGGCCTTTTATGCGGTGTTTCGCGATCTCTACGCGGCCGATCCCGCGCCGGCGCGGGCGTGGCTCAAGCGCCACGGCGCCGCGCTTCACTGGCTCGGGCGGCGTTCCTGAACGTCACGCGGGCGGTCGGCGGGGGTCGAACGGTCGGTCGGTGTCCTGGGCGGCGTCTTGTCGCCGCCGGTCACCCGGTCGATGAATTTCTTGTCGAGCCGCGACGGCGCGGGGCCGTCGGGCGCGGTCTGCGGGGCCGCATCTTCCGACGTCGGCGGCGGGCCGGCATCGCCGCCGCCGATCGGCTGGTCGGGTGCGATCTGATCGGGCGGGATCGGATTGCCGTCGCCGTCGACGAACAGCCCGTCATCGGGCTGGCCAAAGCCGCTTTCATTGTCGAGCTGCCAGTCGGGGAGCGTCACGCCGGTATCGAACGCTTCGACCGGGCGCCCGGCGGTCGCAACCTTCATGAACGCGGCAAAGGCACGCGCCGGCGCGGTGCCGCCTTGCAGCCCGGGGACGGTCTTGGCGTCGTCGCGGCCCATCCACACGCCGGTGGTCAGCCCTGACGAGAAGCCGAGGAACCAGCCGTCCTTGTTGCTCGTCGTCGTCCCCGTCTTGCCCGCGACCGGGCGCCCGATCTGCGCGGCGCGGCCGGTGCCGGTATTGACCGCGGTCTGGAGCAGGTCGGTCATTTCGGCGGCGACATAGGGTGCCACCAGCACATGGCTGCGGTCGACCTCATGATTGTAGATCGTTTCGCCCATCGAGGTGACCTTGACGATTCCGAACGGGGTCACCGCCACGCCCTTGTTCCCGACGCTGGCGAACGCCTTGGTCATGTCGATCAGCCGCACGTCGTTCGACCCCAGCACCATCGACGGCACCACCGCAATCGGGGTCGAAATGCCGAAACGGCGCGCCATGTTGGCGACGGTCGAGAAGCCGACTTCCTCGCCCAGCTTGGCCGCGATCGTGTTGACCGAATAGGCAAAGGCGGTGCGGATATCCATTTCGCCGGCATTGCGCCCCGACGAGTTCCGCGGGGACCAGCCGTTGATCGTGACGGGTTCGTCGACCACGCGATCATTGGGTTTGTGCCCGGCCTCGAGCGCAGCCAGATAGACGAACAATTTGAACGACGACCCCGGCTGGCGCAGCGCAGTGACCGATCGATTGTAGATCGACGAGACGTAATCCTTGCCGCCGACCATCGCGCGCACCGCGCCATCGCGGTCGAGGCTGATCAGCGCGCCCTGCGAATTGGCCGGTGCATTGGCGCGGATCGCATTATCCGCGGCGGCCTGCATCTTGATGTCGATCGTCGTCCACACTTCCAGCGGGCGCGTCGGTTCGTCGATCAGCGTTTCGAGCTGCGGTAGCGCCCAGTCGGTGAAGTAGCGCACGCTGTTCTGGTTGGGTTCGGGCGCCAGCTTGACCGTCTTGGGATCGACGCTGGCGGCTTCGGCCGCGGTGATCTTGCCGGTTTCCTTCATCAGCCCGATCACCACGCCGGCGCGGCCGACCGCGGCCTCGGCGTCGGCGGTCGGCGAATAATGCGATGGCGCCTTGACCAAACCGGCGATGATCGCGGCTTCGCCCAGGCTCAACTGATCGGCGCCGTGGCCGAAGAATTTGCGCGACGCGGCGTCGATCCCGTACGCTCCGCCGCCGAAATAGACCTTGTTCAGATACAGTTCGAGCACCTGATCCTTGGAGAATTTGCGTTCGATCGCCAGCGCCAGAATGCCTTCGCGGAATTTGCGCCCGAATTGCTTGGTCGACGACAGGAAGATGTTGCGCGCCAGCTGCTGCGTGATCGTCGACCCGCCCTGCGTCCAATGCCCCTGCTGAAAGCGCACTTGCACCGACCGCATCATGCCGATCGGATCGACCCCGGGATGGCTGCGAAAGCGACGATCCTCGACCGCGACCATCGCATCCTTCATCACTTGCGGGATACGGTCATAGGTCAGCCATTCGCCGTAACTCGGCCCCAGATTGACGATCGGGGTCCCGTCGGCGGCGAGCACGCGGATCATCTGGCCGTTGGGCGACGATTTGAGTTCGTCGAAACTGGGCAGCTGCGCACGCGTCACATACACCGCGATCACCAGCGCGATTACGCCGATAAGCGCAAGGGCGCCGGACACCTGCAGGCTACGGACGAGCCAGCGACGCCATTTAGGTACGATACGAGCAGACGCGCGAGCCACGGGCGGGGGGATACCGGACTAGAGTCGCCCGTACAAGCCGCTGATCAGGCGCTGGTTCTCGGGTGGAAGTCCAGGCTCACCGAGTTCATGCAATAGCGCAGACCCGTCGGCGGCGGGCCGTCGGGGAAAACGTGCCCCAAATGGCTGTCGCAGCGCGCACAGCGGCTTTCGGTGCGCACCATGCCGTGGCTGACGTCGCTGTGATCGGTGACATTCTCGGCATTGATCGGCTGGGTGAAGCTCGGCCAGCCCGATCCCGAATCGTATTTGTCCGCGCTGTCGAACAAATCGAGCCCGCATGCCGCGCAGCCGTAAATGCCGTCGGCTTTATTGTCGTTATAGATGCCCGCGAACGCGCGTTCGGTGCCCGCTTCGCGCAGCACGTGATATTGTTCGGGGGTCAGGCGCTTGCGCCATTCGGTCTCGGAGAGCGTCAGATGGTCCATGACCCGAAAGATCGTGACGCACCGCCCCGGCGTCAAGCGGCGATTGGCTGATTGTCATCAGCGTGCCGGCGATTGTGGCGTTGCGCCGCCGCATTCCGTAAGGCGTGCGGATGACCGTCACCCGCTTTGCGCCCAGCCCCACGGGCAACCTTCATATCGGCAATATCCGCACCGCGATCCTCAACTGGCTGTTCGCGCGCTCGACCGGCGGGCGCTTCATGCTCAGGATCGACGATACCGACGGCGAGCGTAGCGAAGAACGCTATGTCGAGGCGATCCGCGCCGATTTGGCCTGGCTCGGGCTCGTCCCCGACGGCGAAGTGCGCCAGTCCGAGCGGTTCGCGCTGTACGAAAAACGGTTCGACGAACTGAAGGCGGCGGGGCGAGTCTATCCGGCGTATGAAACCAGCCAGGAGCTCGATCTCAGGCGCAAGATCCAACTCGGGCGCGGACTCCCGCCGATCTATGACCGCGCGGCGCTGGCGTTAAGCGACGCCGATCGCGCCAAACTCGAAGCCGAGGGCGTGCGCCCGCACTGGCGATTCACGCTCGATCATGCCTCGCCGGTCGAATGGGACGATCTGATCCGCGGCCCGCAGCATTTCGACCCCGCGACGATGAGCGATCCGGTGATCCGTCGCGCCGATGGGTCGTGGCTCTATATGCTCCCCTCGGTGATCGACGATATCGACATGGAGGTGAGCCATGTCGTGCGCGGCGAGGATCACGTGTCGAACACCGCGGTGCAGTTGCAGATGTTCGGCGCGCTGAGCGGCACGATCCCGACCTTCGCGCATGCCGCGCTGCTGACCGGCGCCGAGGGCAAATTGTCGAAGCGGCTGGGGTCGCTGGGGGTCGAGCATTTCCGCGGGCAAGGGATCGAGCCGCAGGCGATCATCGCGCTGCTGGCGCGGATCGGGACGAGCGACCCGGTCGAGCCGTTCGCCGGCCCCGCGCCGCTGATCGCGGCGTTCGACTTCGCCCGCTTCGGCCGCGCGCCGGCGCGGTTCGATGAGGTCGAACTGGCGCATCTCAGCGCGCGAATCGTCCATCAGTTGGAGTTCGACTCGGTCGCCCACCGGCTGCCAGCCGGGATCGACCGCACCGGCTGGGAGGCGATTCGACCCAATTTGACGAAAGTCGCCGATGCCGCCGACTGGTGGCACGTGGTCGAAGGACCGGTCGAGTCGGCGGTCGATGCCGAGGATCGCGACTTCCTGATCGCGGCGCACCGGATCGCGGGCGAGATCGATTGGGCGAACGATCCCTGGCACGCGCTGACCGCCGCGCTGAAGGAGGCGACGGGGCGCAAGGGCAAGCCGTTGTTCCTCCCCTTGCGCCGCGCCTTGACCGGGCGCGACCATGGCCCCGACATGGCGGCGTTGCTCCCGCTGATCGGCCGCGCGCGTGCGCTGGATCGGCTCGCGGCGGTGTAATATTATCTCATTGCCTGTGATGATGTAACGTTGTATCATCTCTATCTGCGGCGCAACGGGGCCGCTTCTGGAGAAAGGATACGCCAATGTATGCCGATCGTTTGAACCCCCGGCATGAGATCAAGCCGGGGAGCATGGCGCTGGCGCTCGTCGTTACGGCGTTGCCGATCGTCGGACTGGTGACCGCGACGCACGCCGGGGCGATCGCCAAGTGGATCGAGCCCCCGACTGTCGTGACATCGATCCCGCTGCCAAAGGATCCGCCGCCCGAACCGCCCAAAAAGGTGGAAACGCGAAATCCCCCGCCAATCACCTTGCCGTACGTGCCGCCGGTAACGCCGCCGCTGATTCCGCGAACCGATTCGATCGAAACCGGGATCAAGCTGTTGCCTTATACTCCCCCCGGCGACCCCGGCACGGGCACCGATATCGGCACCAAAATCACTCCGCCCCCGCCGCTGGTGATCGTCGGCACGCAATACGATCCGCGCTACAATAACGTGCTCCAGCCACCCTACCCCGCCGACATGATCCGCGCCGGCGAATCGGGTCGGGTCGTGGTGCGCGTGCTGATCGGGGCCGATGGCCGCGTGAAGCAGGTCGAGTTCGTCTCGGGCGCCAACGGCTCGTTCTTCGAATCGACCCAGCGTCAGGCGTTGGCCAAGTGGCGCTTCAAACCCGCGACCAGGGACGGCGTGCCGTTCGAACAATGGAAGACGATGAGTCTGCGCTTCGAACTCGCCAACGTCGAGTGACGTGCGCGCACGGGGCTGGCCTCTCGCCCGCCCCGTGCCTATCTGGGGCGTCATGAGTGTTTTCGCCCGCCTCAACCCGTTTCGCGCGCTGGCCGACCTGCGCCGCTTTCTCGGTTCGCGCGGCAAGCATGAAGTGCTGTTCCTGTTCGCCGCGTTGTTCGTCTGCTTCGTCGTGGTCGGCGGGTTCGTGCTCAGCTCGCGCATCGTCAAGCCGCACCAGCCGCCAACGATCATCTACGTCCAGTCCTGGCCGGCCACCCGCACCGATGCCGAAATCATCGCGCAGCAGAAGATCGACATGGCGAAGAAGAAGATCGACGATGCTAAACTCGAAAAACTGAAGGCTGAACGCCGCGCCGAGTTCAAGCGGCTCGGCGACAAGCTCAAGCCTTGGCTCTGAACGACCCGCGTCACATGGGCGCCGCGCTCGCGCTCGCCGAACGCGGCCGCGGTCGCACCGCGCCCAACCCCAATGTCGGCTGCGTGATCGTGAAAGATGGCCGGGTCGTCGGACGCGGCTGGACCCAGCCGGGCGGGCGCCCGCATGCCGAAGCGATGGCGCTGGCACAGGCGGGCGACGCCGCGCGCGGCGCGACCGCCTATGTCACGCTGGAGCCCTGCGCGCATGTCAGCCCGCGCGGCCCGGCGTGCAGCGACCTGCTGATCGCGGCGGGTATCGCAGAGGTTGTGATCGCAGCCCGCGACCCCGATCCGCGCACCGACGGCAAGGGTGTCGCGCGGCTTCGCGCCGCCGGGATCCACGCCGCGATCGGGGTAGGGGAAGCGGAGGCGCGGCGCTCGCTCGCCGGATTCCTGACACGCCAGGCGCGCGGACGGCCCTGCGTCACGCTCAAGCTCGCCACCTCGCTCGACGGCTGCATCGCGCGCGCCGATGGCGAAAGCCAATGGATCACCGGCGCGCCCGCGCGGGCGCACGCGCATCTTGAGCGGGCGCGACATGAGGCGATTCTGGTCGGGCGGGGGACGTATGAGGCGGATTCGCCCACGTTGGACGTGCGCTTGCCGGGGCTGGAGGAGCGCAGCCCGCGCCGCCTGCTCCTCACCCGTCATCCCGGCCTTGTGCCGGGATCCGCCAAGCCGCAGGTGATATCGCCTGAGGGGGCGCGGACCCCGGCACGTGGCCGGGGTGACGACGGGTGGGAATTGATCGGTTCCCCCGGCGCGATCGCCGACCTCAGCGGAATCGACCACCTCCTCGTCGAAGGCGGCGCGCAAACCGCCTCGGCGTTCCTCGCCGCCGATCTCGTCGATCGCCTGCTGCTCTATCGCGCCCCGATCCTGATCGGCGGCGGGAAACCCGCGCTCGGCGATATCGGTCTCGGAAACCTCGCCGACGCGCATCGCCGGTGGCGGTTGCACGACGCGCGGATGTTGGGCATCGATCGTCTCGAAGTTTACGAACGGACTCGCTGATGTTCACCGGAATTATCACTGACGTCGGCACGATCCAACGGATCGAGCATCGCGGCGACCTGCGCATCGTCGTCTCCACCGGCTACGATACCGCGACGGTCGATCTCGGCGCGTCGATTGCGTGTTCGGGCGTGTGCCTGACCGTCGTCGACAAGGCCCCCGGTCGCTTCACCGTCGATGTCTCGGGCGAGACCGTGTCGCGCACCGCGCCGGGACAATGGACCGAGGGGCGCAAGCTCAACCTCGAACGCGCGATGAAGCTGGGCGACGAGCTGGGCGGGCATATCGTGACGGGCCATGTCGATGGCGTTGCCCAAGTCGCGCGGATCGACCCGTCGGGCGATTCGCGCGTGATTACCTTTCGCGTCTCGGGCGATCTCGCCCCGTTCATCGCGGCCAAGGGATCGGTCACGGTCGATGGCGTCTCGCTGACGGTCAATTCGGTCAGCGACGGTCCGGGCGGGACCGACTTCACCGTCAATCTGATCCCGCACACCCAGGCCGTGACGACGCTGGGCGCGCTCGAGGTGGGGCAGCCGGTCAATATCGAGATCGACGTGCTCGCGCGCTACCTCAGCCGGATGCAAAGCCTGATCGCCAGGCCCGCGGCGTAAAAAGGGTGGCAATGTTGGATTTGCGCTGACATTGTCGCAGCGATCTGCTTCGCGATGTGAAGGCGATTCACATCGCGATGGGAATTCCACGGCATTTGGCGCGCGCGATAGTGTCAACTTCGTGTCAACTTTGACGAAGACCCCTTGATAAATCACATTGCAATGTGATACCCAGCAATCATGAGTACTGTTCTGATCGATCGCGTGCGCGATCTCGTCTCCTCGGGCGGCATTTCCCGCTCCGGTCTTGCCCGCGCCGCCGGGCTCCACGCCAATTCGCTGCGCAGTCTGGAGGAGGAGGAGTGGAATCCCACCGCCGACACGCTGAAGAAGCTCGAATCGTACCTGATTCTGCGCGAAAAGCGCCCCGCTTTGGTGCCGATCGAGGAAATCATCGAGGAAGCGCGCAACGGCCGGATGTTCATCCTGGTCGATGACGAAGATCGCGAAAATGAGGGCGACCTGATCATTCCGGCGCAGATGGCGACCCCCGATGCGATCAACTTCATGGCCAAGCACGGCCGCGGGCTGATCTGTCTGGCGATGACCAAAATGCGGATCGACCAGCTCGGGCTCGACCTGATGAGCCGCAACAACGGCACGCGGCACGAAACCGCGTTCACTACCTCGATCGAGGCATTGGACGGCGTCACCACCGGGATTTCGGCGCACGACCGCGCGCGCACCGTGTCGGTCGCGATCGACGCGTCCAAGACCAAGGCCGATATCGTCACGCCGGGGCACGTCTTTCCGCTGGTCGCGCGCGACGGCGGCGTGCTGGTCCGCGCCGGGCATACCGAAGCGGCGGTCGACGTGTCGCGGCTGGCCGGGCTCAATCCCTCCGGCGTGATCTGCGAGATCATGAAGGACGACGGGACAATGGCGCGGATGGACGATCTGATCGCCTTTGCGCAGGAACACCGGCTCAAGATCGGCACGATCCGCGACCTGATCGCCTATCGCCGCCAGCACGACCATCTGGTCGAGCGCCGCGCAGAGGCGAAGTTCACCAGCCGCTGGGGCGGCGAGTGGACGGCGCGGACCTATTACAACAAGGCCACCGGCACCGAACAGATCGCGCTGATCAAGGGGCGGATCGATCCCGACAAACCGACGATGGTGCGGATGCATTCGATGAACGTCTTCACCGATATGTTCGGCGAGGAAGGGCCGCGCGGCGATTTGTTGGCACGCTCGATGGAGCTGATCGGTCAGGCCGGGTCGGGGGTGGTCGTGCTGCTGTCGCAGATGGGCGCCGACGGGTTCAGCCGCGCGCTCGCGCGCAAATCGGGGCAGCCGAGCGACGAACTGCGCGACTATGGCGTCGGCGCGCAAATCCTCACCGAATTGGGGGTCGAGGACATGATCCTGCTGACCAACACCCACCACACATTGGTCGCGCTCGACGGCTACGGCCTGTCGATCGTCGGCGAACGCGCGATCACCGAGGAGTCGAACTGATGGCGCGGATCCTGATCGTCGAAGCGCGCTTCTACGACCACCTCAACGACATGCTGCTAGCGGGTGCGCGCGCCGCGATCGACGAAGCGGGGCACCATCACGAGACCGTGACCGTCCCCGGCGCGCTCGAAGTGCCCGGCGCGATCGCGCTGGCGGCGGAGACCGGGCGCTACGAAGCCTATGTCGCATTGGGCGTGGTGATCCGCGGCGAGACCTATCATTTCGAGATCGTCAGCAACGAAAGCGCGCGCGGGGTGATGGCGCTGACGATGGACGGAATCCCGATCGGCAACGGCATCCTGACCACCGAGAACGAAGCGCAGGCGATCTACCGCGCCGACCCGGCGCAGGCCGACAAGGGCGGCGGGGCGGCGAAGGCGGCGATCGCGATGCTCGACCTGAAATACCGGTTCGGCTGACGATGGACGCGCCGCCGTCGCGTTACCGCGTGATCGAACGCGGCGGGCGGCTGGAGGTGATCGACACGCATCTGGGCGGCGCGCCGCAAACCGCCGCCGAGTTGCTGCCCGGACTTGCGTCCGACGATGCGGTCGAGGCGTCCGAGCCGGCATGGCAGCAGCAAGCGGAACCTGAGGCTCTCGCGGTGCCCCGGCCGCCATTCCGGCCGCGCGCCGCCGAGACGCTGATCGCCGGCCCCCCGGACCTGGTGCGCAACATCGCGGCGACCGTGTGCAACGATGCGCGCGACGGCGACGGCCGCCTGTTGCTGACCACCGCCACGTGGTACGATCGCAAAGGCCCCCGAACGATCGCGCTCGATCCGCGCGGCGAACGGCAGCTGGGGACGATGGTCATGGTGTTGCTGGCCTCTGCCGTCGCGGCGATCGTCGCGGCCGTCATCTTCGGCTGGCCCGGGCTGATCCTGCTCGGGGTCGGCGCGTCGCAAATCGGTCGGTTCAAGACGGTCGCGACGCCGTGGCTCGATCAATTGGGGGTCACACCGTCCTGATCACGCCGCGTCGATGCAGTGCGTCGAGCACCTTTCGCCACAACGGCATCGAAATCAACGCGGGCTGGCCGAGCCAGGGATTGACGAAGCAGAAGGCGATTGCGGTCACCGTGCCGAGCAGCACGGCCCATCCCCGGCGGCGGATCAGCGCGGCATATTCGGGGTCGAGATCCTCCGCTGCGACCGGCGGCGCAATTGCCATGCTGTTATTCCACAAATTGCAGGCGGCGAGCAGGAACAGCCAGCCGCAATAGGCTGCGGAGGGGACCAACTTGCCGTAATAGTCGCTGACCAGCGCGGTGAAGAACGGCGTTCCCGCCACCACGCAGAGCAGAAAAAGATTGGGCATCAGCAGCTTTGGCGACCAATGCCGGGCGCAGTCGAACGCGCGATGATGCCCGCTCCAAAAGGCGCCGATCACGAAAAACGACACCAGATAACCGATAAAATGCGGCAGAAGGTTGATCAGGGCGATCAGGAAATCGAGGTCGGGCGCGTTACGCGGCAGCACCGGCACCTTGAGCTCGATCACCAGCAGTGTAATCGAAATCGCGAAGACGGCGTCCGAGAAAAAGACCAACCGCTCCAGCGCATGCGCCGGGGCACCATGATGCAGCGATTGGTCGTGCGGTGCGTCGGTCATCTCGGTCCCCTCTTCATCCATCGTGACACGACGTGGCCGCGCTTGCCAAGCACGCTTTGGACACGCCAATAGAAAGGTCGAGGGAGAGCGGCATGTCCGAGCAGAGCGTCTATCCGGTACCGGCCGATTGGGCGAAGCGCGCCAGGGTCACCAAGGCGGGCTATGAGAAGCTCTATGGCCGCAGCCTCGCCGATCCGGGCAGCTTCTGGCTCGAACAGGCCAAGCGCCTCACCTGGATCAAGCGCCCTGAAATCGCCGGTGACTGGTCGTTCGCCAAAGAGGATTTCAGGATCAGCTGGTTCGCCGACGGCGTGCTCAACGTCTCCGCCAATTGCCTCGACCGGCATCTCGCGGCGAACGGCGACACCGTCGCGTTGATCTGGGAGCCCGACGAACCGTCCGAAGAACCGCGGCGCATCACCTATCGCCAGCTGCACGCCGAGGTTTGCCGCTTCGCCAACGCGCTGAAAGGTCAGGGCGTGGTGAAAGGCGACCGCGTCACGATCTACATGCCGATGATCCCCGAAGCAGCGATCGCGGTGCTGGCCTGCGCGCGGATCGGCGCGATCCATTCGGTGGTGTTCGGCGGCTTCTCGCCCGAAGCGCTGGCAGGGCGCGTTGAGGATTGCGGATCGACCATCGTGATCACCGCCGACGAAGGCCGCCGCGCCGGCAAGAAGGTGCCGCTGAAAGCCAATGTCGACGCCGCGCGCAACCATGCGCCGGGACTGGCAACGGTGATCGTCGTGAAGGCGACCGGCGGCGCGGTGACGATGGGCGCGGGCGACCTGTGGTATCACGATTTGATCGAGGCGGCGGCGCCCGACTGCCGGCCCGAACCGATGTCGGCGGAGGATCCCCTGTTCATCCTCTACACCAGCGGATCGACCGGCAAACCCAAGGGCGTGCTGCACACCAGCGGCGGCTATCTATTGTGGGCGAGCCTGTCCCACGAACTGACCTTCGATTACCGCGCCGGGCAAGTCTATTGGTGCGCCGCCGATATCGGCTGGGTCACGGGCCACAGCTATATCGTCTACGGCCCGCTCGCCAACGGCGCGACCAGCCTGATGTACGAAGGCGTCCCCAACTGGCCCGACGCCAGCCGCATCTGGCAAGTGGTCGACCGTCACAAGGTCGAGATCCTCTATACCGCGCCCACCGCGCTGCGCGCGCTGATGAAGGAAGGCGACGCTTTCGTCGCCGCCACCAGCCGCAAGAGCCTGACCTTGCTCGGCACGGTCGGCGAACCGATCAATCCGGAGGCGTGGCGCTGGTATCACGACGTGGTCGGCGAAGGCCGCTGCCCGATCGTCGATACGTGGTGGCAGACCGAAACCGGCGGGCACATGATCACGCCGTTTCCCGGCGCGACCGACCTCAAACCCGGCAGCGCGACGGTGCCGTTCCCGGGCGTCGATCCGCAGATCGTCGATTCAGAGGGCGTGGTCCAGAACGGCGCATGCGAGGGCAATCTCGTCATCGCGCGGAGCTGGCCCGGGCAAATGCGCAGCCTGTGGGGCGATCACGATCGCTTCTTCCAGACCTATTTCACGACCTACAAAGGCAAATATTTCACCGGCGACGGCTGCCGCCGCGACGAAGATGGCTATTACTGGATTACCGGCCGGGTCGACGATGTGATCAATGTCAGCGGGCACCGGATGGGCACCGCCGAAGTCGAAAGCGCGCTGGTGCTCCATCCCAGGGTCGCCGAGGCCGCGGTCGTCGGCTTCCCGCACGACATCAAGGGGCAGGGCATTTACGCCTATGTCACGCTCAACGCCGGCGAAGCGCCTTCGGATGAGCTGCGCAAGGACCTCATCGCCTGGGTGCGGACCGAAATCGGGCCGATCGCCTCGCCCGATGCAATTCAGTTCGCGCCGGGGCTGCCCAAGACCCGCTCGGGCAAGATCATGCGCCGGATCCTGCGCAAGATCGCCGAGGGCGATGTGTCGTCGCTGGGCGATACCTCGACGCTCGCCGACCCGGCGGTGGTGGACGATCTGGTCGCGAACAGGGTCGGCTGACCTGCGCGCCGATTGATATCGATCAGGCCGGAAGCCGATTGCGCCGGTTGGGGCGCGCCGCTATAGCAGGGTAATACACACAGAGGGTGGAGTTTCAGCATGAAATCGAAGGTACTTGGCCGGCTGGCGCTGAGCGCGGCGGCGCTCGCAATTGCTATTCCGTCGGTCGCCAAAATGGCGGCTAATGCGCCGCATTACGGCACGTTCGGCATCGACCTGTCGGCGCAGGACAAGACGGTGAAGCCGGGCGACGATTTCTGGACCTACGCCAATGGCAGCTGGGCCAAGCGCACCGATATCCCCGCCGACAAAGGCAGCGTCGGCTATGGCAATATCCTGACCGACGAAGCTGAGATCAACGTCCGCAAGATCCTCGACGACATGGCCGCCAACCCGGCCAAGTACGGCACGACCGGCAAGCAGGTCGGCGATCTGTATGCGAGCTGGATGGACGAGGCCGGGATCGAGGCCAGGGGCACCGCGCCGCTCAAACCCTATCTCGCCAAGATCGACGGCGTGCAGGATCTGACCGCGCTGCAGGTGCTGTTCGCCAGCACCGGCTATGCATCGCCGGTCGAACTCGGCGTGATTCCGTCGCTCAGCGACCCGACGCACTATACCGCGGTCACGGGTCAGGGCGGTCTCGGCATGCCACGCGATTATTACCTGCTGCCGGGCGAGAAGTATGACGCGTTTCGCAAGGCGTATCGCGCGTACATCCAGCAGATGCAGGAACTCGCCGGCATCCCCGATGCCGCGAAGAAGGCCGACGCGATCTTCGCGCTCGAGACCAGTCTGGCCAAGGTGCAATGGTCGCCCGAACAGAGCCGCAACATCGCGGCGTTGAACGATCCCGAGGATCTGGCCGGGCTTGAGAAGAAGGCGCCCGAATTCGACTGGGCGCTGCTGCTCAAGACCGCCGGGCTCGATTCGTCGCCCAAGGTGCTGATGACCAACAACACCGCGCTCACCGCGACGGGTCCGATCCTGACCGCGACGCCGCTTCAGACGTGGAAGGATTACCTGGCGTTCCACTTCGTCAGCGACCACGCGACGTTCCTCCCCAAGGCGTTCGATCAGGCGAGCTTCGATTTCTATTCGAAGACGCTCGGCGGGGTGCAGGTGCAGCGCGATCGCTGGAAGCGCGGCGTGCAGCTGACCAACGGCGCGCTCGGCGAGGCCGTCGGCAAGCTCTATGTCGACCAATATTTCCCGGCGACCAGCAAGGCGCAGATGACCGAGCTGATCGAGAATCTGCGCGCTGCCTATGGTGAGAAGATTTCGGCGGCGTCGTGGATGGATCCGGCGACCAAGAAGGCCGCTTTGGTCAAACTTACCGCGTTCGAACCGCGCATCGGCTATCCTGAAAAATATATCGACTATTCGTCGTTCAAGGTCGACCGGGGTGATCTGCTGGGCAATGCGATGCGCTCGGGCGAGTTCCTGCACGAACTCGAATTGCAGCGCTTCGCCAAGCCGGTGGATCGCTCGCTGTGGAACATGACGCCGCAGACGGTGAACGCCTATTACAACCCGCTGGCCAACCAGATCACCTTCCCGGCGGCGATCCTGCAGCCGCCATTCTTCGATCCGGCGGCCGACCCGGCCGTCAATTACGGCGCCATTGGCGCGATCATCGGCCACGAAATGGGCCACGGCTTCGACGATCAGGGCAGCCAGTTCGGCCCGACCGGCAAGTTCGAGAATTGGTGGACCCCCGAAGCCAAGAAAGCCTATGGCGAACACACCGCCGCGCTCGCTGCGCAATATGACGCGTACGAAGCGATCCCCGGCACCAAGATCAACGGCAAGCTGACGCTGGGCGAGAATATCGGCGATCTGAGCGGGGTCGAGACCGCTTATGCCGCGTATCAGCGCTACCAGGCGAAGCACGGCAAGGCGAAGGTGATCGGCGGCCTCACCGGCGACCAGCGCTTCTTCCTCGCCTATGCGCAGGCATGGCAGACCAAGGTGCGCGAGGCGCGTCAGCGCGTGGCGCTGCTGACCGATCCGCACTCGCCCGCCAAATATCGCGTCAACGGCATCGTCCGCAACGTCGATGCCTGGTACAAGGCCTTCAACATCCAGCCCGGCGATGCACTGTATCTGGCGCCGGAAAAGCGCGTGCATATCTGGTAAGCTAATCCGGCTGAAATGAAGGGGCGCTCGCAAGGCATTGCGGGCGCCCTTTTCCGTTTGCGCTTGACCTATATGTAAGTATTGACTAACGGTAAGTGATGACTAACCAAATAGCCGTGGCGCTGAGCGCGCTTGCCGACCCTACGCGCCGGTCCATCTTCGAACGAATCGGGCGGGGTCCCGCCGCAGTCGGCGACATCGCGAGCGGGCTGACCGTGTCGCGTCCCGCTGTGTCTCAGCATCTCAAGGTGCTTAAGGAGGCCGGCCTTGTGACCGATATTTCACAGGGGACGCGCCGCATCTACCGCCTCGATCCGCGCGGGCTGGGGCAGCTGCGCGATTGGCTCGACGGTTTCTGGGGCGATCAGCTCGCCGCATTCAAGGATTTTGCCGAATCACAGGTCAAGCAAGAGGAGAATCGCGAATGACCATCGCCCCCATCGTGCAATCCGTCGCCGTTGCAGTCCCGCCGGCGCGCGCGTTCGAACTGTTTACGGACCGCATGGGCGCCTGGTGGCAGACTGGAAAGACGGTCGCTGCCAAGCCACACGTCGCGATCGTGATCGAACCGCAACCGGGCGGTCGCTGGTTCGAGCGCGACGCGGATGGCGGTGAGACCGATTGGGGCCGGGTTATCGCATGGGAACCGCCTGGGCGCGTTTTGCTCGCGTGGCATCTCGATGCGACCTTCACGTTCGATCCGGATCTGGCAACCGAAGTCGAGATCAGCTTCGAGACGGCGGACGAGGGCACATTGGTCACGCTGACCCACCGCCATCTCGAACGCTTCGGCGATTCGGCCGAACGCGTCGCCAGCCAGCTTTCGGGCGGGTGGCCAACCATCATGCAGAATTTTGCGACCTACGCAGAGGAGACCGAACAATGACTGATTTCATTCTCCACGGAATCCCCGGAAGTCCCTATGTCCGCGCCGTGGCCCTCGCGCTCGAAGAGAAGCGGGCACGTTGGCGGCTCGACGCGGTTCCGATGGGCGGGCACCGCGATCCGGCGTACCGCGCGATCCACCCGTTTCACAAAATTCCGACGCTCGATCATGGCGATTTCCGGCTCTACGAGACCGCCGCCGTCCTGCGCTACATCGACCGGGCTTTGCCGAGCCGCGTGCTGATCCCCGAGGATAGCAAGCGCGAAGCGCGGATGGATCAGCTGATCAGCATGACCAACGATTACATGGTGTCCCGCGTCAGCGGCGTACTGAGCTTCAACCGCCGCATCGCGCCGATGCTCGGCTGGCCGGTCGACGAAGAGGCGGTGCGCAACGGGATCGGGCCAGCGGAGGATACGATCGCCGAATTCGCCCGCTTGCTGGGCGATGCGCCCTATATGACCGGCGACACGTTGTCGCTCGCCGACCTGATGGTGGTGTCGCATGTGGCCTTCCTGCCGGAATTTGCCGAGGGGCAGGCGCTGCTGGCGGCGCAGCCCAATCTCGCGGCCTGGCTGATGCGCATGGAGGCGCGCCCGTCGATGGTGGCAACGTCGTGGGATGCGCTGATCGCGTTGACCGGGGTCGACACCAAAGCACCCGGGGCGTCGATCGCCGCCTAGGAGCGTCACGTCCGCGCCACTCGACGCTCGCAGCAGGACGGGTGTCGCGCGGCCGTGGTTGACTACCGGGCAAGGCGCCGCAAGATCGCGCGATGAGAGCGTTGGTCGTTTCTTCACTGGCGGCGGACTTTGCGGGATGTGCGCTGGCGGACCTGCCCGAGCCGACGCGCGCGCCGGGGCAAGTCCTGATCCGGGTCCGGGCGGCGTCGCTCAACTTTCCCGATCTGCTGATGACCGAGGGCGAGTATCAGCTAAAGCCCGATCTGCCCTTTGTCGGCGGGATGGAGGTCGCGGGCGAGGTGGTCGAGGCCGATGCGGATAGTGGCTTTGTGATCCGCGACGCCGTGGTGTGCGGCACTAGGCTTGGCGGGTTCGCAGAATTCGTGGTCGCGGATGCGCGCGCGGTTCGGACCATGCCCGCCAATTTGGATTTCGCCACCGCGGCCAGCGTGGGCGCCGCGTACAATACCGCCTATGTCGCGCTGGTGCGCTGCGCGCGGGTACAGGCGGGCGAATGGGTATTGGTCCACGGCGCGACCGGCGGGGTCGGGCTGGCGGCGGTCGATCTGGCAAAGGCGCTGGGATGTCGCGTGATCGCCACCTCGCGCTCGGCCGAGAAACTGGCCGTTGTGGCGGGCGAGTATGCGGTCGATGCGGTCCTCCCTGCACCGGGTTTTCGCGATGCGGTGAAGAACCTGACCGGTGGCGGCGCGGACGTGATTTTCGATCCCGTGGGCGGTGAAATATTCGACGAAAGCACGCGCTGTATCGCGTTCGGCGGACGCCTGCTCGTGATCGGTTTCACTTCGGGCCGGATCGCGAGCGTGGCGACCAACATCCCGCTGATCAAGGGCTTCTCGGTCATCGGGGTGCGCGCGGGTGAATATGGTCGGCGCTTTCCGGACAAAGGCCGCGTGAATTTGGACGCAATCTGGACGCTGGCGAGCGAGGGAAAAATCCGTCCGCGCGTCGATTCACGCTATCCGCTGGCTGACTGGCGAAGCGCGTTCGAGGCGATGCGCGACAGCCGCATGATCGGCAAGATCGTGATCGAACCCTAAATCCCGGCAAGCGCGCGCAGCGCCTTTGGGTTGGTGACGAGCAGCGACCCATAGAGCGGTACCACCCAGCCGTTCCGCGCCAGCGCCAGCACATGCCCGCTGGTCGATTTGCGGCTCAGTCCGCACATTTCGGCGAGGTCGGCCTGTGTCGCCGGAACGACTCCTTCGCCATCGGCGAGTTGCGCCAGCCGCGCCGCGACTCGCTGGCGCGGCGAGAGGCAGAGGTTGAGCGCGGCGCCGTGAACCGCGGCATCGAGCTGCTCGTAGAGCAACGCGATCACCGCCGCCCAGACCGCCGGCGCGCGGTCGGCGATTCGTGGGAGCGCGGCATCGGGAATGAGCAGCACATGCGCCGCGCGCTGGGCTCGGGCCGTCACGATCCGCCGCCCCCCGCCAAACCGCCGCGACTGACCGATCGCCTGCCCCGCGCCGACCAGGCCGAGCAGCACGCCGCGATCGGCTCCCGCGCTGGCCTCAAGCCGTAATACGCCATCGATGACCAGGCACAGGCCGGGGTCCTCGTCGCCTTCGCTGTAGACCCATTGTCCTTCCGCCAGCGCGCGCACGCGGCCCGCGCCGACCAGCGCCTCGGCCAGCGCGCGATCGAGACCGGCGAACCAGCGTCCCCGTTTGAGGGCCGTCATCACATCCATGATCAAACGCTACGATCGTAGCATTCCACCGGCAAGCGCGTCGCTATGTTCATGGCATAAGAGGAGAGGAATCATGCAGATCGACATTCAGCCGCTGGCCGCGAAATGCGGTGCCGAAGCGCGCGGGATCGACCTGAAGACGATCGACGACGCCGGCATGGACACGCTCAAAGCCGCGCTCGCCGATCGCGGCGTGCTGTTCGTGCGCGACCAGGAGCTGACACCCGAAGATCATATCGCGTTCGCGCGGCGCTGGGGTGAGATCGACATCAACAATTATTTCCCCGCCAATGGCGGTCACCCCGAAATTGCCGAGGTGCGCAAGGCGGAGGCGCAGACCACCAATATCGGCGGCGGCTGGCACACCGATCACAGCTATGATCAGGTGCCGGCGATGGGATCGATCCTGCTCGCGCGCGAAACGCCGCCGAGCGGTGGCGACACGCTGTTTTCGAGCCTCGGCGCGGCGTACGATTCGCTCTCGGACGGGTTGAAAGCGATGCTCCAAACCCTGCGCGCGGTGCACTCGGCCGATCATATCTATGGCGAGGACGGCATCTATGCGAAGACCGATCAGGGCGCCGACCTCAAGGGTCACGACATCCGCGCCAGTGCGGTTCACCCGGTGGTGATCCGCCACCCGGTGACGGGGCGCAAGATCCTCTACGTCAACCCGACCTTCACGCTCCATTTCGAAGGCTGGACGCGCGAGGAAAGCCTGCCGCTGCTGGCGTATCTCTATTCGGTGGCGATGCGCCCGGAGTTTCACTGCCGACTCGATTGGGCGCCGGGATCGATCGCGATCTGGGACAATCGCTCGACCTGGCATCTGGCGATGAACGACTATCAGGGGCACCGTCGATTGATGCACCGGATCACCATTTCGGGCGTGCCGCTCTCATGAGGCGCAGGGATAAGATATTGGCTGAATTCGATAAAGTCGGTCAGAGATTGTAAACCCGGCGGCCCCATAGCGGTTTTATCGCGCGATTCCCCCGGCGCAGAGAGACCGAGCACAATGACCGCCCCTATCCGCATCCTCGTGGTCGACGATTCGCTGACGATCCGCGCGATGCTGGAAACGGTGTTCGCGCGCGAACGGGGTGTGAAAGTGGTCGGCATCGCGTCGAACGCGGAAGAAGCCGAGCGGATGATGGAAGACCTGCTTCCGTCGGTCGTCACGATCGATATCGACATGCCGGGGGGAGACGGGCTGGCATTGCTCGATCGCCTGGTCGCCGACCGTCCCGTCCATGCGATCATGCTGTCGAGCCGCATCGACGCCGCGGCGGACTCGATGGACCGCGGCGCCTGCGGGTTCTTCGACAAGCGCCGTATCCTCAGCGACGCGCGCGGGTTGGTCGCGCTGATCCGTTCGGCCGCTGCCGGGCGCGTGGCACGCGCACCGCGGCTGTCCTGATTTCGGCTATTTCATCAGCACCAGTTCTTCCGCCATCGTCGGATGCAGCGCCACCGTCTGGTCGAAATCGTCCTTCGTCAGCCCCGCCTTCACCGCCACCGCCGCGGCCTGCAGAATCTCCGCCGCTTCGGGGCCGATCATATGGATGCCGAGGATCTTGCCGGTCGTGTCGTCGCAGATCATCTTGTACAGCGCGCGCTCGTTGCGTCCCGCCAGCACGTTCTTCATCGGGCGGAAATCGCTGACATAGACTTTGACCGAGCCGAATTTGGTTTTGGCCTGGCTCTCGGTCAGCCCGACGCCGGCGATCTGCGGGTGGCTGAAGACGGCGGCGGGGATGCAATTGTAGTCGACGCGGTGCGGCTTGCCCCCGAACACCGTGTCGGCGAAGGCCTGCCCCTCGCGGATCGCAACCGGGGTGAGCTGCACGCGGTCGGTGACGTCGCCCACCGCATAGATGCTCGGCACGTTGGTGCGGCTGTCCTCGTCGACCGCGACCGCACCTTTTTCGTTGAGCGTGACGCCCGCCGCCTCGAGCCCGAGATTCTCGGTGTTGGGCACGCGCCCGGTGGCGAACATCACGCAATCGACCTCGATCGGTTCGTGATTGCTCATCGACACCTTGAGCGACCCGTCGGCCTGCTTTTCGATCCCCTGGAATTTGGCGTCGAAGCGGAAATCGATCCCCTTCATGATGCTGATCTGGAGCAGCCGGTCGCGGATCTGTTCGTCATAGCCGCGCAGGATCTGATCGCTGCGGTTGATCAGCGTCACCTTGGCGCCGAATTCGTTGAAGATCCCGGCGAATTCGTTGGCGATATAGCCGGCGCCCGCGATCAGGATGCGCTTGGGCACGTCGGGCAGATGAAACGCCTCGTTCGAGGTGATGCCGTACTCGTGCCCCGGACAGGTCGGGACATGCGGGCGGGCGCCGGTCGCGATCAGGATGTATTTCGACGTGACTTCGCGTCCCGATGCAAGCCGGATGCTGTTGGGGCCGGTCAGTTCGGCATGTTCGTGGATGATCTCCACCCCGTGATTGTCGAGCGTGGCGGTGTACGCCTGATTGATCCGGTCGACCTCGTCGAACACGTTGGCGGTCAGCACCTTCCAGTCGAACGCGCACGGCTGCGGCACGTCCCAGCCGAAGCGCTTGGCGTCGGCGAGGTCCTCGGCGAAATGCGCGCCGTAGACGAGCAATTTCTTGGGCACGCAGCCGCGGATCACGCAGGTGCCGCCGACGCGATATTCCTCCGCCGCCGCTACCCGCGCGCCATGCGCCGCCGCGACGCGCGAGGCACGCGTGCCGCCCGATCCGATGCCGATGACGAACAGGTCGTAGTCGTAGTCAGCCATCATTTGCTTCCTTCGTCACCCCGGGCTTGTCCCGGGGTCCACCGGGCCGCGAAGTCATTGTCGTGCGGTCCTTGCTGCACGGTGGATGCCGGGACAAGCCCGGCATGACGGTTAGGGCGTCAGCCGAACGCGCGCTTGATCAGATCGGTGGTCGAGGGATCGAAATCGCCCTCGCCCTTTTGCGCCGCCTTGGCCATTTCCTTGCCCAGTTCGACCCCGAACTGGTCGAAGCTGTTGATCCCCAGCAGCACGCCGTTCACGAATACGCGGTGTTCGTGATACGCGATCAGCGCGCCCAAGGTGCGCGCGTCGAGATCGTCGAGCAGCAACGTGGTCGAGGGCCGGTCGCCCGGATAAGCGCGCGCGCCGTCTTGGGGATTGGCCTTGCCCTTCATCAGCGCGGCACCTTGCGCGAACATGTTGTTGAGCAGGTTCTTGTGGTGGTCCTCGGCCAGCGTGTCACCGGGTTCGATCACCCCGATCAGTTCGAGCGGCACCAGATGCGTGCCTTGGTGGAGCAGCTGAAACACCGCGTGCTGCGCGTCGGTGCCGACGCCGCCCCAGGTGATCGCTGCAGTCGGGCGACCGACCGGCTGACCGTCGGTGGTCACGCCCTTGCCGTTCGATTCCATCTCGAGCTGCTGAAGGTAGGACGGGAGCAGCTTGAGCCGTTCGTCATAGGCGAACACGCCGCGCGTCTCGCACCCCAAAGCCTGCGTGTAGAGCAGGTCGGTGAACGCCGCGAGCGCAGGGACGTTTTCATGGAGCGCGGTCAGCCGGAAATGGCGGTCCATTTCGGCGGCGCCTTCGAGCAAGTCCGAAAACGCATCCCAGCCCAGCGCGATTGCCGCCGGAAAGCCGATCGACGACCAGAGCGAATAGCGCCCGCCGACGGTATCCGAAAATGGCAGCACGCGCGTCTCGTCGACGCCCCATTCGATCGCCTTGTCGGGTGACGCGGTCAGCGCGACTACCCGGCCGTACGGGTCCGCGACGCCGCCTTCCTGCATCCACTCGATCACGCTTTCGGCGTTGAGCATCGTCTCGGTGGTGGTGAAGGTCTTCGACGCGACGGCAAGCAAGGTGGCTGTCGGATCGAAGCGGCGAAACGCATCCTCCAGCGCGACGCCGTCGACATTGCTGACGATCGCCACGTCATAGCGATTGGCGTCGCGGCCCAGCGCATCGACCAGCAGATCGGGGCCCAGCGCCGACCCGCCGATCCCGACATGCAGCACGTGCCGGATCGCGCCGAACGCGCCGGCCTCGATCGCGTCGATCAGTGCGCGCATCCGGGCATGATAGCCTTGCGCGACCGCGACATCCTCGGCGCTGCCTTCGCCCCGCTCGGCGGTGTGCGTCACTGCGCGATTCTCGGTGAGGTTGATCACGGCGCCCGAGAACAAAGCCTCGCGCTTGCCCGCCAGGTCGGTCGCCTTGGCCAGCCGCTCGAACGCCTTGATGCCGTCGTCGGTCAGATGCGTCTTCGACCAGTCGAAATGAATCCCCGCGACATCGCCCGAATATTTGCTCAACCGGTCGGGATCGTCGGCGAACAGCTCGGCCAGCGGCGTTCGCTTGAGGGCTTCGATTTCGCTCCAGTCGGCCATCACAAACGCTCCAATTTCGACTCTCCACGCCTCAATGGGCGTTCGCGGGGTCGCGTTCAAGGAAGAGGGAGTGTCTTGACGTTGCCACACACCATGCGCAAACCCCCGCGCCATGACCGATACTCCCGTCACGGCGGCTCCCGAAGCAGCGCCTGAACCGATTCCGGCGACCGGCACTGCCGTGCCCGCCGCCAAGCCCGCGAAGAAGAAGGAGGACTGGCGCGATACGCTGAGCTTTCTGGTGAAGCTCGCGATCGTCGTCTTCATCTTCCGCAGCTTCCTGTTTTCGCCGTTCTCGATTCCCTCGCAGTCGATGCTGTCGCGGCTCTATGTCGGCGACTATTTGTTCATCTCGAAATGGAATTACGGCTATTCGAAGCATTCGCTGCCGTGGAGCCTGCCGCTAATTCCGGGCCGGGTCTTCTCCCATCTGCCCGAGCGTGGCGACGTCGTGGTGTTCAAGGCGCCGCCATCGGCGAAGGAAGATTATATCAAGCGCGTGATCGGCTTGCCCGGCGACACGATCCAGATGGTCCATGGTCAGCTGATCCTCAACGGCGTCGCGGTGCCCAAGGTGCGGGTCGCCGACTTCGTCATCCCGATTTCGCCCAATTATCCGGTGACCACGCCGGGCGACGGCAAGGACGGGTGTCCGGTCGAATTCAGCGGCAAGGATGCCAAGGGCCAGCCGATCTGCCGCTATTTGCAGTATAAGGAAACGCTGCCCAGCGGGCGCAGCTACAACGTGCTCGACCGCGGCGAGACGCTGGCCACCTCGGCTGCCGACAATACCGACGTCTATACCGTCCCCGCCGGCCACCTGTTCCTGATGGGGGACAATCGCGACGATTCGGGCGACAGCCGGTTTCCCGCGGCCGACGGCGGACCGATCGGCATGGTCCCGATCGAGAATCTTGAGGGCAAGGCGGTGATCACCTTCTGGTCGACCGACGGCAGCGCGCAATGGCTGTTGCCGTGGACGTGGTTCAGCGCGGCGCGGTGGAGCCGGATCGGGCAGGGGTTCTGATGAGTAACCCCCTCGCCGGCTGGATCGGCGAGACGTTCGGGCATGTTCCGGCCGACCTCGCCGTCTTCGAACGCGCGCTGACGCATGGCAGTCAGGCGGCGGACAATTACGAGCGGCTGGAGTTTCTCGGCGACCGCGTGCTCGGGCTGGCGGTGGCCGAATGGCTGTACGAACTATTCCCACGCGAACCCGAAGGCGGGCTGTCGAAGCGATTGAACGCGCTGGTGACGGGCGCCGCCTGCGCCGATGTCGCGCGATCGATCGGGGTGCAGGCGCACCTGAAGCTCGGCAAGCAGGCGCGCGACGATGGCGCGAGCGAAAGCGACAATGTGCTGGGCGACGTGATGGAATCGCTGATCGGCGCTCTCTATCTCGATGCCGGCTACGCCCCGGCGCGCGATTTCGTGCGGGCGCGCTGGAGCAGCCGGGTCCGCGCCGACGCGCGCGCGCCGCAGCACCCCAAATCGGCGCTGCAGGAATGGGCCGCCGCCAACAACCGCAAGCCGCCGCATTACGAAGTGATCGACCGATCGGGCCCGCAGCACGCGCCCCGCTTCATCGTCCGCGTGAGCCTGGGCGACCTCGCCCGCGCCGAGGCCGAAGGTGCGAACAAGCACGAAGCCGAAACCGCCGCCGCGCTGGCGCTGCTCGGGAAGGTATCGTGACTCAGCATTGTGGCCTGGTCGCGGTGATCGGCGCGCCCAATGCGGGCAAGTCGACGCTCGTCAACGCGATGGTCGGGCAGAAGGTCGCGATCGTCAGCCCCAAGGCGCAGACCACGCGCACGCGGCTGCTCGGCGTGGCGATCGAGGGCGAGACTCAATTGCTGCTGGTCGACACGCCGGGCATTTTCGAACCCGAACGCCGGCTCGACCGCGCGATGGTCGCCGCCGCATGGGGCGGGACCGAGGGGTGCGACCTGCTGGTACTGGTGGTCGATGCCAAGGGCGGGCTCGGCCCCAAGGTGATGCCGATCGTCGAGAGCATCACCGGGCGCCCCGAACGCAAGTTCCTGATCCTCAACAAGGTCGATATTGCGGACAAGGCAAGGCTGCTGACGCACGCCGAGAAGCTCAACGCCGCGATGCATTTCGACGAGACCTTCTTCGTGTCGGCCGAGACCGGCGACGGCTTGCCCGAACTCAAGAAGGCGATGGCGTACAACATGCCCGAGGGGCCGTGGCATTTCCCCGAGGATCAGGTGTCCGACGCAACCGAACGTGCGCTGGCGGCCGAAGTGACGCGCGAGCAGCTCTATCTCCAGCTCCACGCCGAACTGCCCTATGCCAGCACGGTCGAGACCGAGAAGTTCGACGAACGCGCCGACGGATCGGTCGAGATCCACCAGCAGATTCTGGTCGAACGCCCGACCCAGCGCGCGATCATCCTGGGCAAGGGCGGCAGCCGGATCAAGGAAATCGGCGCGCGGTCAAGGGCGCAGCTCAATCATCTGCTCGACCGCCCGGTGCACCTCTACCTGCACGTCAAGGTCAAGGCCAATTGGGACGAGGACCGCGACGTCTATCGCGACATGGGGTTGGACTGGGTGGACTAAGCGCCGCCAAAGTTGACACTAAGTTGACACTATCAGCGCCGCTATTCGGCCAGCCTTTTCGCCCGTTTCCTGCCCGGTGCGTCGATCGCGGGTCACCGATCCGAGGCAGTCTGACTGACGAAATCCAACATTGCCAGCACTTTATCGTCCGTTCCGGGTCTAACTAAAGCTCTCGCGCCGGATCGCGCCGGTCCGCGCCGAGATCGTGAAGCGCGCGTGCGGCGGCGGCCCCGCCACGCCGCTTTCGATCTCATACTTGCCCGGCCCGCCCCACCAGTTGCGGTTATAGACCGTCATAACCGGCTCGGCGAACTCCCAGCCCTTTTCGGCGGCGCGCTTTCGCGCAATCGTCAGCGCTTCCTTGTCGTCGATCATCGCAGCATCTCCCCCACCCAGTCGGGCACCAGCACCCCCGCCGGCCCCAAGCGACTCTCCGCGAACCACAGGCTGCCCGCCGACGGATCGAGGTTCAACTCCAGCGTTTGCGCGCCGTGATATTTCGCGGTCTGGACGAACCCGGCGGCGGGATAGACCGCGCCGGAGGTACCGATCGACACGAACAGATCCGCATCGGCGATCGCCCGGTCGATTTCCTCCATCCGGTACGGCATCTCCCCGAAGAACACGATGTCGGGGCGCAGCGCGGGCGCGCCGCACGCGGTGCAGACGCTGTCCGGCGGCATCGCTCCCCGCCATTCCTGCCGCTCGCCGCAGTCGGCGCAGAGCGCCGAGAGCAACTCGCCATGCATGTGCAGCATCCGCGTGGCGCCCGCGCGCTCGTGCAAATCATCGACATTCTGCGTGACGATCAGCAGCTCGCCCAGCCATGCGGCATCGAGTTTCGCCAGCGCGTGGTGCGCGGCATTGGGTTCGACGCTTGCCAACGCGGCGCGGCGTAGATCGTAGAAGCGATGGACCAGCTCGGGATCGCGCGCGAGCGCCTCGGGCGTACAGACATCCTCGACGCGGTGCCCTTCCCACAACCCGCCGGGGCCTCGAAACGTCGCGATCCCGCTCTCGGCGGACACGCCAGCACCGGTGAGGACGACGATATTGTGGATATCACGCATCGACTCGATCGTAGGCGGTCGGCCATGGCTGGGCTACAGGTCAGCGACAGGCCGTAGCCGGAGAAGCCCTTGGCGCATTCGCACGATCACGCATCCCCGGCGCCCGCCGCGACCGGCGGCGTCGGCATGTGGACGTGCCCGATGCATCCGCAGATCCGTCGGCCCGGCCCCGGCGTGTGCCCGATTTGCGGGATGGCGCTCGAGCCCGAGGTCGCGACGCTCGATGGCGCGGCGAACCCCGAACTGATCGACTTCACGCGGCGATTGTGGATGTCGGCGGCGCTGTCGATCCCGCTGCTGATCCTGACGATGGGGTCCGATATGGCGGGGCTGCATCTGGTCGATCCCGCGCTCTCGTCGTGGATTCAGCTCGCGCTCGCCGCGCCGGTGGTGCTGTGGGGCGGGGCGCCGTTCTTCCGGCGCGGCTGGGCGTCGTTGGGGACGCGGCACCTCAATATGTTCACGCTCGTATCGATCGGCGTCGGGGCGGCCTTTGCCTATAGCGTGGTGGCGACGGTGGCGCCGGGCTGGATTCCGTCGGCATCGGCGATGCCGGGGATGGTGCCGGTCTATTATGAGGCGGCGGCGGTGGTGGTGGCGCTGGTGCTGCTCGGGCAGGTGCTCGAACTGCGCGCGCGCGCCGCGACCGGCCGCGCGATCCGCGCGCTGCTCAACCTCGCGCCCAAGACCGCGCGGCGGATCGGCGCCGATGGGCAGGAGGTCGACGTGCCGCTGGCAAAGGTGATCGTCGGCGACCGGCTGCGGATCCGGCCGGGCGAAGCGATCCCGGTCGATGGCGTGGTGGTCGAGGGGCAGTCGCAGGTCGACGAATCGATGCTGACGGGCGAGCCTTTGCCCGTGGCGAAGCAGGCCGACAGCGCGCTGACCGGCGGGACGGTCAACGGCACCGGCGGGATGGTGATGGCGGCGCGCGCGGTGGGATCGGACACGATGCTGGCGCGGATCGTCCATATGGTGGGCGAGGCGCAGCGCAGCCGCGCGCCGATTCAGGCGGTCGCGGACCGGATTGCGGGCTGGTTCGTGCCGCTGGTGATCCTGATCGCCGTCGTCACCTTCGCGACCTGGGCGCTGATCGGTCCCGAACCGCGGCTCGGCCATGCGCTGCTCAATGCGATCGCGGTGCTGATCATTGCGTGCCCGTGCGCGCTCGGGCTCGCCACGCCGATGTCGATCATGGTCGGCACCGGGCGCGGCGCGCGCGCGGGCGTGCTGATCAAGGATGCCGAGGCGCTGCAGGCGTTCGAGCGCGTCGATACCTTGGTGATCGACAAGACCGGCACGCTGACCGAGGGCAAGCCGGCGCTGGTCGGGATCGTCACGGCGGGGGCGTTTGCGGAGGACGATCTGCTTGCGTTGACCGCCGCGGTCGAGGGACGGTCCGAACATCCGCTGGCGCATGCCATCGTGGTCGCTGCCCGTGACCGCGGCCTCGTCATCGCCGAGCCCGAGCAGGTCGAGGTTCAGGTCGGGCTGGGGATTTCGGCGCGCGTCAAAGGTCGTGCGGTGGTGATCGGCAATGCCGCGCAGATGACGCGCGTCGGGATCGACCCGGCGCCGCTCGATGCCGCCGCCGAAGCAAAGCGCGGCGCCGGCGCGGGCGTGATCTTTGTCGGCGTCGATGGTGCGCTCGCCGGGCTGATCGCGGTCGCCGACCCGGTCCGCGCCAACGCCGCGGCGTCGGTACAGGCGCTGCGCGCGCAGGGTTTGCGGATCATCATGCTGACCGGCGACAATGCGACGACGGCCGGGATCGTCGCGGACGCGGTCGGCGGGCTCGACGGCGTGCACGCCGACATGAAGCCCGAGGACAAGGCGCGGATCGTCGGCGAGCTCAAGGCGGCGGGCGCGACGGTCGCGATGGCGGGCGACGGGATCAACGACGCGCCCGCGCTGGCCGCCGCCGATGTCGGGCTGGCGATGGGGACGGGGACCGATGTCGCGATCGAAAGCGCCGGGATCACGCTGACCAAGGGCGATCTGGCGGCGGTGGTGCGCGCCCGCGCGCTGGCGGTGGCGACGATGCGAAACATCCGCCAGAATTTGTTCTTCTCGTTCGTGTTCAACGGAATCGGCGTGCCGGTCGCGGCGGGGGTGCTCTATCCGGCGTTCGGGCTACTGATGTCGCCGATGTTCGCGGGCGCGGCGATGGCCTTGTCGTCGTTCACCGTCGTCACCAACGCGCTCCGGCTCAACCGCGCGCGGCTCTAGCGGGCTTTACAAACCGCCCTCTGCTGGTGCCTGAAGGGACGCATGACCGACTTCGCCAAGACTCGTGCGCTGTTCCATCTACCGCCGGGGATGATCTATCTCGACGGCAATTCGCTGGGCGTGTTGCCGCTCGCCGCGGAGGCGCGGGTGGTCGAGGTGCTGCGCGAAGAGTGGGGCAATCAGCTGATCAAGGCGTGGAACAGCGCCGACTGGATCGGGCTGCCGCGCCGCGTGGGGGACCGGATCGGCAAGCTGATCGGCGCGCCGGCAGGCAGCGTGGCGACCGGGGATACCTTGTCGATCAAGGTGTTTCAGGCGCTGTCGGCGGCGCTTGCGCTGAACCCGACGCGGAAGGTCGTGCTGTCGGACACCGGCAATTTCCCGTCCGATCTGTACATCGCGCAAGGCTTGCTGAGCGCGCTGGGGCGTGGGCTCGAATTGAAGCTGGTCGCGCCGGAAGACGTCGAAGACGCGATCGACGAGAGCGTCGCGGTGACGCTGATTACCGAGGTCGATTACAAGACCGGGCGCCTCCACGACATGAAGAAGCTGACCGCGAAGGCGCATGCGGCGGGAGCGATTACCGTGTGGGACCTGGCGCATTCCGCCGGCGCAATCCCGGTCGACCTGACCGCCGCCAATGCCGATTTCGCGGTGGGCTGCAGCTACAAATATCTCAACGGCGGACCCGGCGCGCCCGCGTTTATCTATGTCGCGCCGCGCTTCGCCGAGATCGCGCAACCGATCCTATCGGGCTGGATGGGGCACGAAGCGCCGTTCGCGTTCGACCTCGACTATCGCCCGCACGCCAGCGTCGAGCGGATGCGCGTGGGGACGCCACCGGTGCTCGCGCTGGCGGTGCTCGATGCCGCGCTCGATGCGTGGGACGGGGTGAGCATGGCCGATGTCCGCGCGCGGTCGCTGGAATTGAGCGCGCTGTTCATCGCTGAGGTCGAGGCGCGCTGCCCCGAACTCGAGCTCGCCAGCCCGCGCGATGGCGCGATGCGCGGGAGCCAGGTCTCGTTCCGCCACCCGCAGGGCTACGCCATCATGCAGGCGCTGATCGCCAACACCGTGATCGGCGATTTTCGCGCGCCCGACCTGATCCGCTTCGGGTTTACGCCGCTCTATATCGGCGAGCAGGACGTGGTCGGCGCGGCAAGGGTGTTGGAGCGCGTGATGACCGAACGCTTGTGGGATGACCCGGCTTTTGCGACGCGGAGTGCTGTCACATGACCAGCTACAGTTCCCCCGCGAAGGCGGGGGCCCAGAGTAACCGAGCGCATCGCGTGCGACTCTGGACCCCCGCTTTCGCGGGGGAACATGCTATGACAAGTGCGACATGAGCAACGACACCCCAGAAACCGATTTCGCCGGCAAGATGGCGTATGGCGACTATCTCCGGCTCGACCTGATCCTCGACGCGCAGCAGCCGCGCTCCACCGCGCACGACGAACTGCTGTTCATCATCCAGCATCAGACCAGCGAATTGTGGATGAAGCTGGCGGTGCACGAACTCGAGTCCGCGTGTGAGGCGATTGCCGAGGATCGTTTGCCGCACGCGTTCAAGATGCTCGCGCGCGTCGCGCGGATTCTGGAGCAGTTGAACGGCGCGTGGGACGTGCTGCGCACGCTGACGCCGAGCGAATATACCGAGTTTCGCGAGAGCCTGGGCCAGTCGTCGGGGTTTCAGAGCCATCAGTACCGCGCGATCGAATTCCTGTGCGGCAATCGCAACGCGGCGATGCTCAAGCCGCACGCGCATCGCGCCGACACGCTCGCCGAACTCGAAGCGATCCTGGCGCGGCCAAGCCTGTACGACGAAGCGATCCGGCTGCTCGCGCGGAACGGGTTCGATGTCGGCACCGAGCGGCCCGATCTTCGCGCGCAGCGTGCCGAAAGCGCCGCCGTGCAGGCAGCGTGGAAGGCGATCTATCAGGCCCCCGAAACGCATTGGCCGCTCTACGAACTCGCCGAGAAGCTGGTAGATCTCGAAGATTATTTCCGCCGCTGGCGGTTCAACCACGTCACCACGGTGGAGCGCGTGATCGGGCTCAAGCGTGGGACCGGGGGGACGGGCGGGGTGAGCTATTTGCGGCGAATGCTCGAGGTCGAGCTGTTTCCCGAATTGTGGCACGTGCGGACCGAGCTTTAGTCACCCGCGTCATCCCGGCCTTGTGCCGGGATCCACAGGGCCGCGGACGAATCCCAAGATGCTCGAGGCTATCGCGCGAGGCGGGGTGGATCCCGGCACAAGGCCGGGATGACGAGACCGGGGCCAAGGTCAACAATTTCACCCCAACCCCTTGACCCGCCATACCCGATATTCCAATCGCAGTTCCAGCGAGCCGTAGCGTCACCGTCAGGGTCGCGCGGCCAATTGGGAGAGTTGGATGTCTGCACTCCATACCGAAGGTTCGGCAGCGTGACCGCCTGGACCTATGCCAATATCTGGGAATCGGTCGCCGCCGCGATCCCCGACGAAGCCGCGATCGTCCAGGGCGACCGCGTCGTCAGCTTCGCCGCAATGGAGGCGCAGGCCGACGCGCTGGCGGCGCATTATCTGAAGGCCGGGCTAGGCCAGCAGTCGAAGATCGCGGTCTATGCCACCAACTGCCCCGAATTCATCGTCGCTTATTATGGCGGGTTCAAAGCCGGGCTGGCGCCGTTCAACGTCAATTATCGCTACGGCCCCGAAGAGGTGCGCTACCTGCTCGACAATGGCGACGCCGAAGCGGTGGTGTTCGACGCCGAATTCGCGTCGATCCTCGACCCGATCCGTGGCCGGATGCCGGGCGTAAAGACATGGATCGCGATTGCCGGGGCGGGCCACATTGTCCCTGACTGGGCCGAGGATTTCGATGCAGTGGCCGCGCGGGTCCCCGCTAAGCGCCCGGTGGTCGCGCCGTGGGGCCGGCATAATGAAGACCTGCTGCTGATCTTCACCGGCGGCACCACCGGCATGCCCAAGGCGGTGATGTGGCAGCAGGGCGATCTGATGGCGAAGGGCGGGTACGGCGCCAACCCGCTGCTCGGCACCCCGCCGCTCGGCTCGCCCGAAGAAGCGGGCGAACGCGCGCGCGCGACCCCGATCAAGCCGCGCTCGGTGATCGCGCCGCCATTGATGCACGCGACCGGGCTGATCGCCGCGTTCACCGCGATCGGCGCGGGGGGCACGGTGATCCTGTTGCCGCACGGCAAGTTCGAGCCCGATCTGTTCTGGGACGCCGCCGCCAAATGGCGCGCCACCCGCGCGACGATCGTCGGGCAGCCGTTCGCACAGCCCTTGCTCGAAGCGCTCGAGGCGAATCCCGGCAAATGGGACCTGTCGTCGCTGTTCATGATGGGGTCGTCGGGCGCGATGTGGAACCGCGAGAACAAACTCGGGCTGATCCGCCACATCCCGCAGATCCAGCTGATGGACAGCTATTCGTCGTCCGAAGCGTTCGGGATGGGCATCTCGAACACCAACGCGCAAGGCGAAAGCGCGACCGCGGCGTTCGCGCTTGGCCCCGATTGCGCGATCTTCACCGAGGACGGGCGCCGCGTCGAAGCCGGGTCGGGGGAGAGTGGGCGGCTTGCGGTCGGCGGGTTCATCCCGCTTGGATACTACAAGGACCCGGCCAAGACCGCGTCGACCTTCCCCACCTACGAAGGCAAGCGCTGGTCGATGCCGGGCGATTGGGCGACGGTCGAGGCCGACGGCACGGTCAGGATCCTCGGGCGCGGGTCGCAATGTATCAATACCGGGGGCGAGAAGGTCTTCCCCGAGGAAGTCGAGGAAGCGCTGAAACGACACCCGCACGTCCGCGACGCGGCGGTGACCGGCGTGCCCGACGCGCGCTTTGGCGAACGGATCGTCGCGTTGGTCGAACCGCATCCGGGTGTGGCGCCCGACGAAGCCGAGTTGCGCGATCACGTGAAGGGCCAGCTTGCGACCTACAAGTCGCCGCGCCACGTGATGGTGGTGGAGTCGGTCGCGCGTGCGCCCAACGGGAAGCTCGATTACAAGGCGATTAAGGACCGCGCGCTGGCAGCTTTTGGGGCAGCGTTCGGGGAAACGGAAGGGGCTGCGTGAGTATTCGGAATAAGGCTTTTATCGCGGGCGCCTACGAACATCCGACCCGGCTCGCGCCCGACAAATCGACTCCCCAGCTTCATGCCGAATGCGCCAAAGGCGCGCTGGCCGATGCCGGGCTGAGTCTCAGCGATGTCGACGGCTATTTCTGCGCGGGCGACGCGCCGGGGTTCGGCGGCCTGTCGATGATCGACTATATGGGATTGAACGTCCGCCACACCGACAGCACAGAGACGGGCGGATCGTCCTACATCCTACATGTCGGCCATGCCGCGGCGGCGATCGCGGCAGGGAAATGCTCGGTCGCATTGATCACGCTCGCCGGGCGTCCGCGCTCCGAACCGTTCGGGCGCTTCCCCGGCGGCGCGCCCGAAGCGCCGTTCGAGGGCTGGGTCGGCGCTTCGACGCACAACAGCTATGCGATGTGCGCCGCGCGGCACATGCATGAGTTCGGCACGACCTCCGAGCAGCTCGCCTGGATCAAGGTCGCGGCGTCGACGCACGCGCAATATAACGAGCATGCGATGCTTCGCGACGTGGTGACGGTGGATGATGTGCTGGGCTCGCCGATGATCTCCGACCCGCTGCACCGGCTCGATTGTTGCGTGGTATCGGATGGCGGCGGCGCATTGCTGGTCGTTTCGCCCGAGATTGCCAAGTCGCTCAAGCGGCCGCTGGTCGCGGTGCGCGGCGCGGGCGAGCATGTGAAGGGGCCGAAAGGCGGCATGAACCTCGACCTCACCACCTCCGCCGCTGCGGTGTCCGGCCCGGCGGCATTCGCCGAAGCCGGGTGCAGCCCAAGCGACATCAAATACGCCTCGATCTACGACAGCTTCACGATCACCGTGCTGATCCAGCTCGAGGATCTGGGGTTCTGCCGGAAAGGCGAGGGCGGCAGGTTCGTCGCCGACGGCAACCTTATTTCGGGCACGGGCAAATTGCCGTTCAACACCGACGGCGGGGGGCTGTGCAACAACCACCCGACCAATCGCGGCGGGATCACCAAGGTGATCGAAGCCGTCCGCCAGTTGCGCGGCGAAGCGCACCCCAGCGTGCAAGTCCCGAATTGCGATCTCGCGGTCGCGACCGGAATTGGCGGGTCGCTCGGCGTGCGCCATGGCGCGGCAACCCTGATCATGGAGCGTCAGTGATGGCGAGCAAGCCCGACGAAGCGCGCAAGATCCCGGCGCCGCAGCCCAATGTCGAGAACCGGCGCTTCTTCGACGCCGCGGCGGAAGGGAAGCTGCTGATCGGTCAGTGCGACGCGTGCGGCCAGCCGCATTATTATCCGCGCGCTTTGTGCCCGTTCTGCTTCGCCGAGAGCCGCTGGGTGGAAAGCAGCGGCAAGGGTGCGATCTATTCGCTCTCGACGATGCGGCGCGGCGCGGGGACGCCGTTCACGCTGGCGTATGTCACGCTCGACGATGGCCCCGCGGTGCTTACCAACATCGCAACCGACGATCACGATTCGCTGAGCATCGGCCAGCGCGTCAGCGTCAAATTCGTGCCGAGCGACGGCGGCCCGCTCGTCCCGATGTTCGCGCCCGAGTGAAGCGCTTGGCGCTCCCTCCGTGCTCCTGCGAAAGCAGGAGCCCAGAGTCGCGAGCGACGTCGCATGTAACCCTGGGGTCCTGCTTTCGCAGGAACACGGAAAGGTGATCGACACCCCCGGCGACCCCCGCACCCTCGCCGAGCGCGAAGCCGATTACGACGCGTTCGTTGCGGCCAATTTGCGGCGCAATTTCATCGCGCATTTCTTCCACGGGATGCTCGGGATGACCGGGTTCCGGCTGATCTACGCGCCCACGTTCATGCCGACCTATATCCACCGCCTGACCGGGTCGGATGCGCTGGTCGGTCTGGGCAGCGCGTTGCTGCAACTGGGCGCGATCATCTCGCCGATCATCAGCGCGTCGCGCTTCGAAACCAAGGAGCGGATTCTTCCCTACGCGATCCGCACCGGCACGATGATGCGCGTGATGATCCTGGGCATGGCGCTGGCCGGCTGGTTCCTGACCGGGTCGGTGCTGCTGGTCGTCACGCTCGCGTTGTTCTTCCTGCTCGGCGCGTTCAACGGCACGCAGCGGGTCGCGTTTCAGATGCTGATGGCCAAGGTCATCCCGCTCAATCGGCGCGGGCGATTGCAGGCGTATCGCAACGTGTGCGGCGGGATCGTCGCCGCCGCCTTGTCCTATGTCGCCGGACGCTGGCTGATCGAGCGCAACGTGCTCGGCAACGGCTATGCCACGACCTTCTTCCTGGCGTTCGTGCTGACCAGCATGGGGCTGACGGTGCTGCGGCTGTGGATGGTCGAGCCGGTGCCGGTCAGCGTGCGTGCGCCGATGAAGTTCCTCGACCGCGTGAAGACCTTCCCGCAATTGCTCGCGGATCGCGGCTATCGCTGGTTCATCCTCGCCGAAGCGTGCTGCGTCGCCGCCCGGATCGGTACGCCCTTCTATATCCTCTATGCCGGGCAGCAGCTCGGCCTGTCGGGCACGGTGATCGGCGAATTGTCGCTGGCCTATCTTGGCGCGGATACGGCATCGAACCTGCTCTGGGGCAACCTCGGCGACCGCACCGGCTATCGCTCGACCTTCGTGCTGGCGGCGGTGCTCTGGGCCGGTGCGATCGTGCTGCTCCTGACCGTGCACCATCCCTGGGCGGTGTTCGTCGCGTTTTGCGGGTTGGGCGCGGGCGCGTCGGGGTATCAGATGAGCCAGCAGACGATGGTGCTCGAATTCGGCGAGCGCGCCGACATCGCGATGCGGCTCGCGCTGTCGACGACGATCGAAGGGACGATTTCGGCGATCGGTCCGGTGATCGGCGGACTGATTGCGTGGCGCTACGGCTATCCGCTGGTGCTGTGGATTTCGTTCGGATTTCTGTGCGCCGCGGTGCTTCTGCTCATTTTCCGCGTGCGCGAGCCTCGCAACCGGCACGCCGAACCGGTATTGGAAGGCGATCTCCCCAATCCCGAAAGCATGACATGACGCTTCCGACCCGAACGCTTGGCCCCTTGACCGTCTCGGCGATCGGGCTTGGCTGCATGAATTTGTGCCACGCCTACGGCACCCCGCCCTCGGAAGAGGAGGCAGGCAAGCTGCTCAACCGCGCGCTCGATCTGGGGGTGACGTTGCTCGATACCGCCGCGATCTATGGGCTCGGCAAGAGCGAGCAGTTGATCCAGCGTTATGTGATGCACCGCAAATCGGAATTCACGCTCGCCTCCAAATGCGTGATGGATGCGATCGACGGCAAGCGCGTGCTCGACGGCAGTCCGGCGGCGATCACCGCGACGCTCGACCGCGCGTTGCAGCGGCTCCGGACCGACCATATCGACCTTTATTACCTCCACCGCCCCGACCGCAACGTGCCGATCGAAGAGTCGGTCGGCGCGCTCAAGGACGCGGTGCAGGCGGGCAAGATCGGCGCGATCGGCCTGTCCGAAATGGGCGCCGGGCTGATCCGCCGCGCATACGCGGTCCATCCGATCGCGGCGGTACAGAGCGAATATTCGCCGATGGTGCGCAATCCCGAAGTGGCGGTGCTCGAGACGTGCCGCGCGCTGGGGATCGGGTTCGTCGCGTTTTCGCCCGTCGCGCGCGGGATGCTCGCGACCGCGGTGCGGGACGATGCTTTCGACAAGCACGATATCCGCCTGACGATGCCGCGCTTCACCGGCGACAATCTGGCGCACAATCTGACGGTGGTTGCCCGGTTCGAGGCGCTGGCGGCGCAGGCGGGATGCACCCCGGCGCAGCTCGCGCTCGCCTGGGTGCTCGCGCAGGGCGACGATATCGTGCCGATCCCGGGCACGCGCAGCATCGCGCATTTGGAAGAGGATGTGGCCGCCGCGACGATCAGCGTCGGGGCGGACGTGCTGGAGGAAGCCGCGCGGATTTTCGACGGGACGGTCCGCGGCGCACGCTATGCGGCGTTCGCGCAGGCGAGCGTCGACACCGAATTGCTGCCGGACGAGGAACTGGCCTAGCCCAATCGTCACCCCGGCCTTGTGCCGGGGTCCGCCGGGCGGCTCGGCCGTTCGATTGAAGCTCAGGGGGTGTCCGTCGCGGCACAGCAGACCCCGGCACAGGGCCGGGGTGACGGAACTTGCTGTTCAGCCCTCGCCGCGCAACTTCTCGTGATGCCGGATCACTTCGTCGATGATGAAGCGCAGGAATTTCTCGCTGAATTCCGGGTCGAGCCGCGCATCCTCGGCCAGCTTGCGCAACCGCGCGATCTGCCGCTCTTCGCGCCCCGGATCGGCCGGGGGCAATCCGGCCTGCGCCTTGTAGCGGCCGACCGCCTGCGTCACCTTGAAGCGTTCGGCGAGCATATGGATCAGCGCGGCATCGATATTGTCGATGCTGCTGCGATACCCATCGAGCATTTCGTCGCTCATCCCATCCTCCCCGAATCACGCGCTTTCTGCGCATGCTGCCCAAGATGCGCAAGCGGCGCTTGCCTTCGTGGGCCCACTCGGCCAAATCCGCCTGCAGAATGAGCGCAACGATCCACCGCCTCGACCCCAACCGGCCGCAGCCGAGCCTCGAGCCGATGATGAACCTCGTCGCGCCCGACATGAACATGGTCAATGCGGTGATCCTCGACCGCATGCAGTCGCAAATCCCGCTGATCCCCGAACTCGCCGGCCATTTGATCGCCGGCGGCGGCAAGCGCATGCGCCCGATGCTCACGCTCGCGAGCGCGCGGTTGCTGGGCTATACCGGCACGCGGCACCACCGGTTGGCGGCGGCGGTCGAATTCATCCACACCGCGACCCTGCTCCACGACGACGTCGTCGACGGCAGCGATTTGCGCCGCGGCAAGCGCACCGCCAACCTGATCTGGGGCAATCCGGCGTCGATCCTGGTCGGCGACTTCCTGTTCAGCCGCAGCTTCGAACTGATGGTCGAGGATGGCAGCCTGAAAGTGCTCAAGATCCTGAGCAACGCCAGCGCGGTGATCGCCGAGGGCGAAGTCGATCAGTTGACCGCCGCACGCCGCGTCGATTTGGCGGAGGAACGCTATCTCGACATTATCGGCGCCAAAACCGCCGCGCTGTTCGCCGCCGCGTGCCGGATCGCCGCCGTCGTCGCCGAGCGCCCCGAAGGCGAGGAAGCCGCGCTCGACGCGTTCGGGCGCAATCTCGGCGTCGCGTTCCAGCTGGTCGACGATGCGATCGATTACGTCTCCGACGCGGGCACGATGGGCAAGGATTCGGGCGACGATTTCCGCGAGGGCAAGGTCACGCTGCCGGTGATCCTGGCCTATGCGCGCGGCGGTGAAGAGGACCGCAAGTTCTGGAAAGCGGCGATTCTGGGCCACCGCGCGAGCGACGAGGATTTCGCGCACGCGGTCGATCTGGTCCGTTCGACCCGCGCGATCGACGACACGCTGGCAAGGGCGCGGCATTACGGCCAGCGCGCGATCGATGCGATCGCCGGGTTCGCGCCGGGCAAGGCCAAGGATGCGATGACCGAAGCGGTCGAGTTCGCGGTGGCGCGAGCGTACTGACGGGCGCAGGCGCGGCCACGCCCGCGCCGGTGCGCGAAGCGCAGCGACCGGCACGGACGGCGGACGAGCAGAGCTCGATCCGGCCGACGGCTTTGCCGGCGGCGAACCAGCAATGTCAGAGCAATCAGCGGGATCCCGGCTCAAACCCGGGGTGACGGCAACGGACGAGCATCGGCAACGCTTAGCAATCGGTCCCGCAATGGGCATCGCGCTCGATCTGCAGCGTCGCGTGGCCGATCCCGAAACGCTCGTGCAGCATCGTCTGCGCATCGGCGAGGAACGTGTCGCCCGCCGGCTCGGCCATTACCAGATGCGCGGTCAGCACGGTTTCGGTGGTCGACATCGGCCAGATGTGGAGGTCGTGCATCGCGCTGACGCCCGGCAAAGCGACCAGCGCGTCGGCGACGTGATCGTACTCGATCCCGCGCGGCACGGCGTTGAGTGACATTTCGACCGTCTCGCGCAGCAGACCCCACGTCTGCCAGAAGATCAAGGCGGCGACGACGATGCTGGTCAGCGGGTCGATCCAGCCCGCGCCGCTCCACCAGATCGCGACCCCCGCCAGCATCACCCCGGCCGATACGGTCGCATCGGCCGCCATGTGCAAATACGCGCCGCGCAGATTGATGTCGGTCTTCGCCCCGCGCGCGAACAGCCATGCGGTGGCGGCGTTGATCAGGATACCGGCGCCCGCGACCACCACGACCAGCGCGCCCTTGACGTGGCTCGGCTCGCCGAAGCGCTGCACCGCCTCGGTCACGATCGCGCCGAGCGCGACGAGCAGCAGCAGCGCGTTGAGCATCGCGGCCAGGATCGTCGAGCCCTTGAGCCCGTAGGTGAAGCGCTTGGTCGGCACGCGCCGCGCCAGCGTCGCGCCGGCCCAGGCGACGAACAGCCCGAGCACGTCGGCCAGATTGTGCCCGGCATCGGCGAGCAGCGCGACCGAATGCGCCATGATCCCGGCCACCGCTTCGATCACGACGAACAGGATGTTGAGCGAAATCCCGATCGCGAAAGCGCGGTCGAAGGTCAGCGGGCCGTGGCTGTGGCCGCCCGGCCCGTGGCTATGGCCGTGGCCAGCGTGCGCGTGTCCGTGGCCAGCATGCGCCTGATCCTTATCATGATCGTGGTCATGATTGTGCGCATGGGCATGGTCGTGGCGGTCGGTCATTGCCGACAGCCTAGCATCGGCGGCGGGGGAGATACTAGGACACAGGTTAGCCCGGGTGGAAGGCGCTTGAGCGGGGTCGTCGCTGGCCCGCGAGTATCCGTCACCCCGGCCTTGAGCCGGGGCCCCGCTTCTGCCCCGTTCCGCAAGAAGCGGGACCCCGGGTCGAGCCCCGGGGTGACGAAGTGATGCCAGTCCGCCCCTGTCCTTCCCCGATCCTTTCTGCCACCAGCTTGCCCGATGCCACCGACCCTGCCCGTTGAAGCCGTCCTGCCCGAGCTGCTGGGATCGCTCGCCGCGCGGCCCAATGCGGTGCTCGTCGCGCCACCGGGCGCGGGCAAGACGACGATGGTGGCGCCGGCGTTGCTCGATCAGGCGTGGTGCGGCGGCGACGTGCTGTTGCTCTCCCCGCGCCGGATCGCGGCGCGCGCGGCGGCCGAGCGGATGGCGGCGCTGGCGGGGGAGCCCGTGGGCAACACCTTTGGCTATGCGACGCGGATGGACTCGAAGCGGTCGGGCGCGACGCGCGTGATGGTGGTGACCGAAGGCATCTTCGTCGCGCGGATTCAGGCCGATCCCGAGCTCACCGGCGTGTCGGCGGTACTGTTCGACGAGGTCCATGAACGCAATCTCGACAGCGATTTCGGGCTGGCGCTGGCACTCGATGCGCAGGGCGCGCTGCGGCCCGATCTGAGAATCGTGGCGATGTCGGCGACGCTCGACGGCGCGCGCTTCGCGGCGTTGCTGGGTGACGCGCCGGTGATCGAGAGCGAGGGGCGGAGTTATCCGCTCGAATTGCGCTATATCGGACGGCGCGGCGAAGCGCGGGTCGAGGACGAAATGGCGGCGGCGATCCGGCTGGCGTTGCGCGACGAAGCGGGCGGCGTGCTCGCCTTCCTGCCCGGCGTCGCCGAGATCGAGCGTACCGCCGAGCGGCTGGGCGATGTGCCGGGGATCGCGCTCCACAAGCTGCACGGGCAAATCGCCCCGCCGGCGCAACGCGCGGCGATCGCCGCCGAACCCGATGGCGCGCGCAAGCTCGTCCTTGCCACCAGCATCGCGGAAACCAGCCTGACGCTCGATGGCATTTCGGTGGTGGTCGATTCAGGGCTGGCGCGGCGCCCGCGCTACGATCGCGCGGCGGGGATGACCCGATTGGTGACCGAACGCGCCAGTCAGGCGGCGGCGACGCAGCGTGCCGGGCGCGCCGCGCGGCTCGGGCCGGGGGTCGCGTATCGGTTGTGGGAGGAGGCGGCGACGGCCGGGCTGCCGCGTTTCGATCCGCCCGAGATATTGGAGGCCGATTTGTCGGCGCTGGTGCTCGATTGCGCGATCTGGGGCGTGTCGGACCCGCGGTCGCTCGCCTGGCTCGACCCGCCGCCCGAGGCCGCGGTGGCCGAAGCGCGGGCGCGGCTGGGGGTGCTGGAGGCAATCGATGCCGATGGCCGCCCGACGCCGCACGGCAAGGCGATCGCGCGGCTGCCGATGGCACCGCGGCTCGCGCACATGCTGGTGCGTGCCGGCGAGATGGGGCTGGCGCGCGAGGCGTCAGAGGTCGCGGTGCTGCTCGGCGAGCGTGGGCTGGGCGGGCCGGGCACCGATCTGGACGCGCGCGTGCGGCGGTTTCGCGGGGAACGCGGCGCGCGGGCCGAGGCGGGGCGGAGGCTGGCGGAACGGTGGGCGACAGCTATTCCCCTCCCGCTTGCGGGAGGGGCTAGGGGAGGGCGTGTCGACCCCGTCGCGGGCGTCGCCGCCAAGCCGACACGCCCTCGCCCGACCCCTCCCGCAAGCGGGAGGGGGGACGGCGTCGCCCTCGCCCTCGCCCTCGCTTTCCCCGACCGCATCTCGCGCCGCCGTGACGCTTCCGGCGAACGCTGGGCGTCGGTCGGCGGGCGCGGGTTCAAGCTCGACCCGACCGATCCGCTCGCCAGCGCCGAGTGGCTCGCGGTGGCCGAGACGCAGGGAATCGCCGCCGGCGCCCGTATCTTGTCGGCGGCGGCGATCGATCAGGCGACCGTCGAATCGCTGTTCGCTGACCGGATCGAGACCAGGCGTCGCTTCGCGTTCGATCCGGTGAGCGGCGCGGTCGAAGCGGTGCGCGAGCGGCGGCTTGGGGCGATTGCGCTGGCCAGCGGGTCCGATCCGAGCCCCGATCCCGCCGCGTTCGCCGAGGCGCTGGTCGAGGGGGTGCGCGAGCATGGCTTGCAGCTGTTGCCGTGGGGCGAGGCGGCAACCGCTCTCCGCCACCGCGCGGCGTTTGCGGGCCAGCATGGCTGGGACGGCGCGCTCGACGATTCGGCGCTGGCCGAGCGGATTGACGAGTGGCTTCCGGCGTTGGTTACGGGCAAGCGCCGCCTTTCGCAGATCGCCGACGCCGCGCTTGCCGAGGCGCTCCGCACCCTGGCCGGCTGGGACGCGATGCGCGCGCTCGACAAACTCGCCCCCGAACGATTCTCGACCCCCGCCGGGTCAAGCCACGCGATCGACTATGCCGCCGAAGCCGGGCCGACCGTCGAACTCCGCCCGCAATCGCTGTTCGGCCTCGCGACTCATCCGACGATCGCGAAGGGCGCGGTTCCGCTGGTGCTCAGCCTGACCTCCCCCGCGGGCCGCCCGATCCAGACCACGCGTGACTTGCCCGGCTTCTGGAGCGGAAGCTGGGCGGCGGTGGCGAAGGAAATGCGCGGCCGCTATCCGCGCCATCCGTGGCCCGACGATCCGGCATCGGCAAATGCGACCCTCCGAACCAAAAATGCTGATGCGCGCCACGGAAAGTCGGGCTAGAGGATCGCTCATGGCAACAGCACGCATCTATCAACGGCCCAAAAACGCCATGCAGTCGGGCCGCGCGCGCACCGATGCGTGGATCCTCGAATTCGAACCCGCCGAGGCGAAGCAGCCCGATCCGCTGACCGGATGGGCCGGGTCGGGCGATACACGCGAACAGGTCAAGCTCGGTTTCCCCACTGCCGGTGCCGCGCAGGCGTATGCCGAGCGCGTCGGGCTGGCTTTCCATCTCGTGCCCACCCCGGTCCGCACGCTCAAGCTGCAAAGCTACGCCGACAACTTCCGATGAGCCTTCCCGTTGCAACCCCCAGGGGGGTGGTGCGGCGCTGGGTCGCGGCGTTCAACGCCGCCGATGCCGATGCGCTGTCCGCGCTCTATTTCGACGATGCCACCAACCATCAGGTCGCGATTGGCCCGGTGCAGGGCCGCGCGGCGATCCACGCGCGTTTCGTGCAGGAATTTGCCGCCGCGACGATGGAGTGCGTGCCGGTCAATCTGTTCGAGGATGGCGAATGGGCGATCCTCGAATATAAGGATACGCAGGACCGGCTGGGTTGTGGCTTGTTTCAGGTGATCGACGGCAAGATCAAATTGCAGCGCGGCTATTGGGATTCGGCGACTTTCGCCGAGGTGCCCAAGGTCAAGCCGGCCCGAGCAACGAAGGCCCGAGCAGCGTCAAGAGTTTGACGTCGATCGCCACGCCCGCGGCACGTTTGCCGGCGATGAATCCGGGCAGGGCGGTCAGCGCGACGCGGTGGACGACGATATTCTCGTCCGCCAGCCCGCCGCCGTCGCCGATGCGGGTCAGTCCCTCGGCGCGAACCAGCGTGAAGCATTCGCTGACCATGCCGGGCGAGGCATAGAAGGTGCCGAGAGTGCTGATCGTGGCGGCGCGATACCCCGTTTCTTCCTCCAGCTCGCGCGCGGCGGAGGCTTCGGGCGGTTCGCCGGCAACGTCGTCGCCGACGAGTCCGGCGGGCAGTTCGAGGCAATTGCGTCCCAGCGGCACGCGATATTGTTCGACCAGAATGACGTCGCCGTCATCGATCGCGACGATCACGGCGGCCTGAATCCCGCCGACGCGCCCGACATATTCCCAGCGTCCGCGCTTCTTCATTTCGAGGAAGCGACCCGCCCAGACGGTCTCTTCGGGGGTATCCGCGTCGGGGACGCTCAAAGTTCGATCAGCCGATCGGGCAGCTCGTTGACGTCGGCGTCGGTCTTGGGGAAATGTTCGCCGACGATTGCGCCGATCGCGGCGACGGCGGCGGCCATCCCCTCACCCGGTTGTCCGGCGCGCACGCGGTCGACCAAAGCGGCCATGGCATCGCCCCAGCGCTCGGGCGGCACCTTCGTGTGGATTGCTTCGTCGGCGACAATCTCGGCCAGATGTTCGTCGAGCGAAAGATAGAGCAGGACGCCGACGCGCGCGACGGTGCGGCGTTCGGCGCCAACCTTGAAATACTGGATCGCGCGCGCGCGCACCCGCGCTGTGCGGACGCCTTTGGGCGTGAGCGCCAGGCGCACAGTGGGCGCGCGAAACACCAGCAACGCCAGCCCGAACACCGCCGCTTCGACCACCATCAGCGCCAGCAAGCGGTCGGCGTCGTTGGGCGCAATCCATCCGTCGCCGAACAGCGTGACGATGGTATCGAGCGCGCGCGGATAGAGCGCCGCCAGTGCGACCGGCAGCAGCATCGCCAGCGCCGCCCAGACGAAGCCGCTGTCGCGATACTCGTCGGAGCGTTGCGTCATGACGGTGACGATTTCGCCATCGGTGTTCGTTTCGGCTGCGGTCACCGCCGCACCGACCAGATCGCGATCCGCCGCGCTTAAGGGAAAGCCGGTCATCACCATCCCCCCGAGGCGCCGCCGCCGCCAAATGACCCGCCACCGCCACCGCTAAAGCCGCCGCCGCCCCAGCCACCGCCGCCACTGTCGGATCCGCCGCCGCTGCTCCACGACGATCCCCAGCTGCGGCCCGATCCCGGGCCCCACAGGATCACCGGCGCGATGCCGCCGCGATAGCGTCGACCGCGCCGTCCGCCGCGAATGCTCGACAGGAAGACGAAGCCGATGATCAGCGCCCAGATCGCGACACCGAACGGAAAGCCGCCGTCACTGCTAGCCTTGCGCTTGTTCGCGGCATCGAACGCGGCGATCGCGGCGTCGGTCTTCGCCTTGGCCTCGTCGGGTGACGCGCGCAGCTGCGCGATCAGCGCGTCGGTACCCGCCGTCATCGCGCCCGGAACGTTGCCCGATTTGAGCAGCGGCATCATCTGGTCGTTGATGATCTGGCTGGCCAGGGCGTCGGTGACCACCGGCTCCAGCCCGTAACCGACCTCGATCCGCGGCCCGCGATGCCCCTGCGGTTCATTGGGCGCGATGAACAGGATGATGCCGTTATTGGCGTCCTTCAGCCCCACGCCCCACGCCCGCCCCAGCCGATAGCCGTAATCCTCCAGCGGATAGCCCTGAAGATCGGGGATCGTCGCGACGATCAGCTGCCGGTGCGTTTCCTTTTGCAGCGCGTCGAGCTTGGCGGTCAGCGCGGCTTCGACGTCGGGCGGGATGACGTTGGCCGCGTCGACGACAAAACCGGTGAACTTCGGGAACGTCTGGGCAGCGGCAGGTGCGGCGATGACCAGCATCGCCAGCACCATCGCCAGCCGGTGGAACAAGCGCATCGCGCTTTACCTTTTCAGAGCCTTTGGGCTCAGTTGGTGTTGCCGAAATTGACCTTGGGCGCGGTTTCCGCGTCGGGCGTCGTCGCCTGGAACGGGACCAGCGGCTTCGCACCGTAGAAGATCTTCGCGCCGATCGCGTCGGGGAAGGTACGGATCCGCGTGTTATACGCCTGCACCGCCGCGTTATAGTCGGTGCGCGCGATGGTGATGCGGTTCTCGGTGCCTTCGAGCTGGCTCAGCAACGTCGCGTAATTGCCCTGCGACTTGAGCTCGGGATAGGCTTCCTGCAGCCGTTGCAGCGACAGGGTCACCCCCGCCTGGGCGCGCTGATAGGCCGCCATCTTGTTGGGATCGGTCAAATCGGCGCCGGCGACATTGACCTGCGACGCCGAGGCGCGCGCCTGAGTCACCTGAACCAGAATGTCTTTCTCCTGCGCGCCGGCGGCCTTCACCGTCGCCACCAGGTTGGGGATCAGGTCGGCGCGGCGCTGATACTGGTTCTGGACATCGGCCCAGCGCGCCTTGGCGTTCTCTTCCGCGGTCGGCACCGAATTGATCCCGCACGCCGTCAACATGGCGGCGGCGGCGAGCGCGATCATGGCACGAAACTTCATGGGGATAATCCTCCTGATCCCTTGCTTGGCCGCAATGTAGGGGGGCGCCGCCCGCGCGAAAAGGGAAATGCGACATCCGCCGTCTCATCGGCGCTTGTCTCCTTCGCCGGTCGGGGCCTAATCTGTCGTCGAGACTGCAAGGGGTGTTTAGGAATGTTCAAGGAATTCAAGGCGTTCGTCATGCGCGGCAACGTGCTCGATCTGGCGGTTGCGGTGATCATCGGGGCGGCATTCGGCAAGATCATCACCTCGTTGACCGACGATATCCTCATGCCGATCATCGGAAAGCTGTTCGGGGGGCTCGATTTTTCCAGCCACTTCGTCGTGCTCGGCGCGGTGCCCGCCAACCTTGCCGGATCGACCGATTATGCCGCGCTCAAGAAAGCCGGCGTGCCGCTGCTCGGCTGGGGCGAGTTCGTCACGCAGACGATCAATTTCGTGATTATCGCCTTCATCATCTTCATGATCATCCGTGCGGTGAACCGGATGATGCCCGCGCCGGTCGAAGCGGCCGAGGGCGATCCGGCGGACGTCGTGCTGCTTCGTGAAATCCGCGACGAATTGCGCGCCCGCAAGAGTTAGCGTCGATACGTTCGGATTGATTCAAGCTTCGTTCCCCTGCGAAAGCAGGGGCCCAGAATCACAGGCGATTTCGCTCGAAACCCTAAGCTCCTGCTTTCGCAGGAGCACCACATAGCGAAATTGGACTAGGCGGCGGCCAGGTCCTCGGCGACGGCATCGGCGAGGCTGGTGCCGTCGAGGATCCGCGCGGTTTCGTCGCGCACCCGCGCCATCGCGATCCGAATCGCGCAATTCGCTTCGCTCTTGCAATCGGCGCAGCGGCGATACGCGGTGCGGCTGACGCACGGCACGAGCGCCAGCGGCCCTTCGATCACGCGGATGATCTCACCCAGCGAAATCAGATGTTTGGGGCGCGCCAGGCAATAGCCGCCAGCCTTGCCGCGGTGGCTGTGCAGGAACCCCGCCTCGCGCAGATCGGCGAGGATCAGTTCGAGAAATTTGCGCGGCACCTGCGCGTTCTCCGCGATCCGGTTCATCGGGATCGGCGGGCCGGCACCGCGCACGCGCGTCAGCGCGTCAAAAGACGCCCCCACTTTTCTTTAACGGCAAACCCCCTATATCGGACGGGCAAGGGCTTCGGCCTGGCTATGGCGATAAACGAGGGCGTATTATAGGCGCAGCGGACCCGGGGGCAGTACCCGGCGGCTCCACCACCGCTTCCCTGCAAAGGGCGACGATGACGGGGCCGAACCAGGATCGACGTGTGTTGAACGGCGCCTTCTTTTGCTCGGAATGGGACCACCGTGACGGCCCATACACAAGTGCCAACGATAACGAAGCACTCGCGATTGCTGCGTAACTGACGGCCTAACGGCCTGAGGTTATTCGTACAAAAGCGCGGTTGGACCGCACCGGGCAACAGAAGCGGATTCCAGCGGTACGGGGGACACCGGGCAACAGAAGTCCCCCACTTTCCCTTACCTTGCCATCGCCGTTTCGCGCTTCCCCGGCGAAGGCCGGGGCCCAGTATCGGGCCGGCACATTGAGATGGCCGCCCCTCCCAAAACGGCGCCTCGCAACTGGGCCCCGGCCTTCGCCGGGGAAGCGTGGTGAATGCGATTACGTCGCCACTTTCTTTCGCCTTTGAAATTGCGGTATGTTCTCCGGACAAAGAATCGGAGAGTGATCATGGCGACGCTGGCAACGGTCGATACGACTAATGAGATGGCGCCCGGCGAGTGGGAGGCCCGAGTCGATCTTGCCGCCGCTTACCGGCTGGTCGCGCTCTATGGCTGGGACGATCTGATCTTCACGCATTTGTCGGCGCGCGTGCCCGGGCCCGAACATCATTTCCTGATCAACCCGTACGACATGATGTTCGAGGAAATCACCGCCTCGAGCCTCGTCAAGATCGACACCGAGGGCAACCCGGTCGGCGCGTCCGAGCACCCGGTCAACCCGGCCGGCTTCACGATCCATTCGGCGATCCACATGGCGCGCGAGGATGCCGCCGCGGTGATGCACCTCCACACCCCGCACGGGCAGGCGGTGTCGGCGATGGAATTCGGGCTGCTCCCGCACACCCAGACCGCGATGATCGCCAAGCACAATGTCGCCTATCACGACTATGAAGGCATCGCGACCGACCTCGATGAGCGCGAACGGCTGGTGCAGGATCTGGGGGCCAAGGACGCGATGATCCTGCGCAATCACGGGACGCTGGCGGTGGGCGAGAGCGTCGGTGCGTGTTTCGTGCGGCTCTATTTCCTCGAACGCGCGTGTCAGGCGCAGGTGATGATGCTGTCGGCGGGGCTGGAGAACCTCAACAACCCGCCGCAGGGCACCGAGGAAAAGGTCGCGGGTCAGTCCAACCCCAAGGGGCTGGGGATGCTGGCCGAGCGGCTCGCCTGGCCCGCGCTGCTGCGCAAGCTCGACCGGATCGACCCGTCGTACCGAAACTAGGCGTCGCGCCGACAATCGCGTCCGATCCCGTGGCAATCGCTTGACCTCGGGCCGTTCCGGGATGATTCGAGCGGTGTGACGGGGGTCGACCGGCGGGGACAACATGCTCGCCGGACGCGACAGCCCGTCTGCCCGCACTGCGCGGCTTTGGAGAAGAGAGTGGACACTTCACCGGTTCAGGACGTGGTCCGGATCACCCGCGGTTATGAATTGCTGCGCGAAGCCGAGATTCTGTTGCGCAAGGCGGGCGCGCCCGACATCGCCGCCGGGCTATTCCTGCCGCTGGGCCAGTTGGAGGAGCGCTACGATTTGTCCTCGGCCGCCGAAATCGAAGCCGAAATCTTGTCGAGCAAAGCCTCCATCCGCGCCAGATAATCGGGCGTCAGGCGGATCAGCCGCCGTCGTTTGTCGTGGATGTCGGGTTCGCTTTCGAGCGCCCCCTTGTCGATCAGATACTCGACCCAGCGCAGCGCCGTGGTGTGCGGCACGCGCGATGCCAGCCCGACATCGCTGACCGTCAGCGGCTGACCGCGGCGTGTGGCGATGAACAAATCGAGCATGATGTCCCATGCCGGATCGGCAAAGCGCAGGTCGGGCAGCGTCCGGTCGCGCATGTCGCGCGTCGCGATGATCAGCCGCGCGGCGGCGCTGGGCGACAGGCGCTCGGCCACTTTTAGCCGGCCACGCATCGGCTCGGTCGCATCACGGGTGTCAACCGGACCTCCCGGTTGGTCGCGGTCATCGAAAGAAGCCGATCAGCGTCGACGCGACGAACACCAGATTGGGAATCGAAAACAGGATGATCGCGATCCACGGCAGACGCCGGGGCGTTGCGCGGCGCAGTTCGACCGCGTCCAGTGCGAACATTTCGGGCGTGCGCGGCCCGGGAAGCGGCGGATCGAACGCATAATGGCGGCCCGAGCGGTGCCAGCCATTCGCCGTATCGAGCCGCCGGTTGAGGCGACGCACGGTCGCGGCGTAGAAGCGGTCGACCACCGCCTCCTCCCCCGGACCGATCCGATGCCAGCTTTTCACCCCGCCCTCCTGTTCATTCTGAACATAGAATCGACACTTGGCGCGTTTGTCGAGCAAGAGACGGTCCATTTTGGTTGGTATTTCACCGGCTTGCCCGCTGGCCCGGCAAAACGACCGCATGGAAAAAGGGCCCGGCGTTGCCGCCAGGCCCTCCCTCCTCTCCCGCGGAGGAGATGCCCCCGGCCGTTGCCGGTGGGCGCTAAGTGTTGCCGTCGCCTTTAGCGGGTGACGTCGATCGGATCAATCAGTCGCGATCGCCGGTCAGGAACGCGGGGGCGAATTCGGGCGCGGGGCCGTCATCGTTGCCGCCTTCGCTGCGCTCGGGGCGCGGGCCGCGGTCGCGGCGCGGGCCACGGTCGCCGCGGTCGCCACCGCCACGCGGACCACGGTCGCCGCCGCCACCGCCGCCATCGCGCCGCGGGCCGCGATCGCCGCCGCCGCGCGGGCCACGGTCGCCGCCTTCACGCGGTTCGCGCGCCGGGCGGGTGTCTTCCAGCTCGGCACCGGTCTCCTGATCGACGACGCGCATCGACAGGCGAACCTTGCCGCGCGGATCGATCTCGAGCACCTTGACCTTCACTTCCTGGCCTTCGGACACGACGTCCGACACCTTCTCGACGCGCTCGTTGCGCATCTCGGAGACGTGGACCAGACCGTCCTTGCCGCCCATGAAGTTCACGAACGCACCGAAATCGACCAGGTTGACGACCTTGCCGTCATAGACCTTGCCGACTTCGGCTTCCTCGACGAGGCCCTTGATCCACTTGATCGCGGCTTCGATCTGCGACGTATCGCTCGACGAAACCTTGATCACGCCTTCGTCGTCGATGTCGACCTTGGCGCCGGTGGTGGCGACGATCTCGCGGATCACCTTGCCGCCGGTACCGATGACGTCGCGGATCTTCGACTTGTCGATCTGGAAGCTCTCGATGCGCGGTGCGTGTGCGCTGAGCTCTTCACGCGTATGGTCGAGCGCCTTGGCCATTTCGCCGAGGATGTGCGCGCGGCCTTCCTTGGCCTGTGCCAAAGCGACGCGCATGATCTCGTCGGTGATCCCGGCGACCTTGATGTCCATCTGCATCGTGGTGATGCCTTCGGACGTGCCGGCCACCTTGAAGTCCATGTCGCCGAGGTGATCCTCGTCGCCCAGGATGTCGGACAGGATCGCGAAATCCTTGCCTTCGAGGATCAGCCCCATCGCGATGCCCGAAACCGGGCGCTTGAGCGGCACACCGGCGTCCATCATCGACAGCGAGCCGCCGCAGACGGTGGCCATCGACGACGAGCCGTTGCTCTCGGTGATGTCCGACAGAACGCGGATCGTGTACGGGAACTCTTCCTTCGACGGCAGCACCGGGTGCAGCGCGCGCCAGGCGAGCTTGCCGTGGCCGACTTCGCGACGCCCGGGGGCGCCGAAGCGGCCGACTTCGCCGACCGAGTAAGGCGGGAAGTTATAGTGCAGCATGAAGTTGGTGTACGACAGGCCGTCGAGCCCGTCGATCATCTGCTCGGCGTCCTTGGTGCCCAAGGTCGTGGTGCAGATCGACTGGGTCTCGCCGCGCGTGAACAGCGCCGAGCCGTGCGTGCGTGGCAGGAAGTGCACCATCGCTTCGATCGGACGGATCTGCATGGTGGTGCGGCCGTCGATGCGCTGGCCGTCCTTCAGGATGGCGCCGCGGACGATTTCGGCTTCGAGCTTCTTCATCAGCTTGCCGGCGGCCATCTGGTCCTGCGGCGCGGCATCGGCGAACGCCGCCTTGCCCTTGGCGCGGGCTTCGTTGAGCAGCCCCGAACGCTTCGACTTGTCGGTCACCTTATAGGCGGCGGCGATGTCCTTGCCGATCAGCTTCTTGAGCTTGTCCTTCGCGGCGGTGAGGTCGGCCTGCTCGGCCATTTCCCACGGATCCTTGGCGGCCTTTTCGGCCAGATCGATGATCGCGTTGACCGCGACGCGGATCGCCTTGTGCGCGAACTGAACGCCGCCGAGCATGACGTCTTCCGACAGCTCCTTGGCTTCGGATTCGACCATCATCACGGCGTTGCCGGTGGCGGCGACGACGAGGTCGAGATCGCCTTCCTTGACCTGCTCGTTGGTCGGGTTGAGGATGTATTCGCCATCGACATAACCGACGCGTGCCGCGCCGATCGGGCCCATGAAGGGCACGCCCGAAATGGTCAGCGCGGCAGAGGCAGCAACCATTGCGAGGATATCGGGCTCGTTCTCGCCGTCATAGCTGAGAACCTGGCAGATCACGTTGATCTCGTTGTAGAACCCTTCGGGGAACAGCGGGCGGATCGGACGGTCGATCAGACGGCTCGTCAGCGTTTCCTTTTCGGTGGCGCCGCGCTCACGCTTGAAGAAGCCGCCGGGGATGCGGCCCGAAGCCGAGAACTTTTCCTGATAATGGACGGTGAGCGGGAAGAAATCCTGCCCTTCCTTGACCGAGCGTGCGGCCGTGACGGCGCACAGAACGACGGTTTCACCCAACGTCGCGAGCACCGCGCCGTCGGCCTGGCGCGCAACGCGGCCGGTTTCGAGTGTGAGGGTCTGTCCGCCCCACTCGACGCTTACAGTTTTCGTATCGAACATTTTATTTCCTTCATCCGGGCCGCCCTATGCGCGCCCGGTGCCAGTAAAAGGTCTGCCTTCAGACCTTGATGGCGGAGAGTTCCGCCGCCGGCCCATACCGAATTGCATGGAGCCGAATAAACGAACGGCGCCCGCGGGCGCCGTTCCTGAATTTACTTGCGAAGACCAAGCTTCGCGATGAGTGCCAGATAGCGTTCGCCATCGGTCTTGCGCAGATAGTCGAGCAGCGAGCGACGCTTGTTGACCATCATCAGCAGCCCGCGGCGCGAATGGTTGTCCTTGGCGTGCGTCTTGAAATGCTCGGTCAGCGTCTTGATTCGGTCGGTCAGGATCGCGACCTGAACCTCGGGGCTTCCGGTATCGCCTTCGGCGCGACCATGTTCCTTGATCAGCGTATCTTTGCGCTCTGCAGTAATCGACATATTCGTTCCTTCGACATCGCGTTACAGATTGAAACCGCGGACGACACGGGCTTCCCCGCTGGTGACATCCACCAATGCAACCGGGGTCTCGCCCAAAGTCGCGAAGTGAAGGCCATCGTCTTTGGCAATCCCGACCAGCACGCGCCCTTGTCGGAGCGCTCCTGCCTGGTCGGGGTCGAGGGATAGAGCCGGGATGTCGTCCAGCCCCGCCCTCAATGGCAGGAGTATCAGTTCAAGGCGCTGGCCCTTAGCGAGTTCGTCCAGTTTGTCCAGCGATATCGCGGAGGACAGGTCGAACGGACCGGCTTTGGTCCGGCGCAACATCGTCACGTGACCGACTGTCCCGAGCGCGCGGGCAATGTCGCGGGCGAGGGAGCGGATATAGGTGCCCTTGGAGACGTGCGCAGTGAGCGTGACGCTCTCTATAACGTCATCCCGGCCTTGTGCCGGGATCCGCGTCTCAACCAGCGTTGTAGTTTGAGGCGCGGCAGACCCCGGCACAAGGCCGGGGTGACGGATGAGCGAGTGAATCGTCACCGCGCGCGTCGCCAGCACCACCTCTTCCCCCGCCCGCGCCAGATCGTACGCCCGCTCGCCATCGACCTTGAGCGCCGAATAGGCCGGGGGGACCTGCTCGATCGGCCCGGTGAAGCGCGGCAGGATGGCCTCGACATCGGCCAATGTCGGCCGCACGTCGCTGCGCGCGATTTCCTTGCCTTCGAGGTCGAGCGTGTCGGTCTCGACCCCGAACGTCACCGTGAAGTCGTACACCTTGTCGCTGTCGAGCATCCGCCCGGCGAGCTTGGTCGCTTCGCCGACCGCGATCGGGAGCACACCGGTGGCCAGCGGATCTAGCGTCCCGCCATGCCCGACCTTGACCTTGCCGTAGCCGCCTTGCCGGAGCGCGCGCTTGACCGCGCTCACGCCTTGCGTCGAGCCGAGCCCGAGCGGTTTGTCGAGGATGATCCAGCCATGCACCGCGAGGGCCCTAGACCGTACCGCGGCGCGGGTCAGCCCTTGTTGGGCTTCTTCGTCTTTTTGGGAGGACCGAGGCTGGTGGTCAGGCTGTCGATATAGCAACGCTGGCCATCGACCAGCAGCATGCCGGTGCGGTCGAACTGGCTGCCGCCGAAACGCGTATCGACCGCGATCCGGTTGGCGAAGGGCAGGCCCGAGCAGATCCCCGAGATGCGCGCATCATACCAGGCGCGGCGCTGATCCTGCAGCCACACGCCGCGATCGCTGTCGGCCTCGAAATCGTACAGCCCGATCGTCCCGACAAAGGGGATGCTGGTTTCCTTGCCCGGCTCGACCGGCACCGGCGTCTTGCGCGCGGCGGCGGGGGCGGCAATCGCGGCGGTCGCCAGCGCGGCGATGATCAATGAACGAAGCATGTCGGCCTCCTTTGAGCGCGCTCCGTACGCCGGATCGACTGAACGCACGCTGAAGCTCAAATCGATACGCCGGCAATCCCAAGTAGTCCGCGCAATATTGCGCTCACGATGGGGTCGATTGCCCGCGCCACCACATTGGCGCCCGGAGCGATCGTGGGCAGAATTACCAGCAGGAACAGCATCACCGGAAAGGCGAAGCGATGGAGCTTCGAATATTCTGTCGCCAATCGGCGCGGCAAGATCGCCTCGACAACATGGCCGCCGTCGAAGGGCGGGATTGGCAACAGATTGAAGATTGCGAGGAAGACGTTGATCACAAGAAAGTTGAGCAAATTATAGCTGACAAATCCCGAGACACCGCTCGCCGGCAGGCCGCCGCCGTTCCAAGCTGCTACGATTCCAATGATCGCCGCTGTGATCACCGCCAGAACCAGATTAGTCCCCGGCCCCGCAAGTGCGACCAGCGCCATGTCGCGCCGCGGATGGCGCATTTGCGATGCAATCACCGGCACCGGCTTGGCCCAGCCGAAGATCGGCGCGTGGACCAGCGCCAGCACCAGCGGCACGGCGATCGTGCCGACCGGATCGACATGCCGGATCGGGTTGAGCGTCAGCCGCCCGAGCCGTTCGGCGGTGTGGTCGCCGAGCAGCCGCGCGACATAGCCATGCGCGACTTCGTGAAAGACGATCGCAATGACGAGCGGGATCAGCCAGATCGCGATCTGGTAAATTGTATCGTTCAAAGCGACAGGCTTCCTTCGCGCGCCGCAACGAAATGCTTGCGGCACAGAGCTATATAGCGATCGTTGCCGCCGATTTCAGTCTGCGCGCCTTCGACCACTGCGCGACCCTGCGCATCGACCCGCAAATTCATCGTCGCCTTGCGCCCGCACTGGCACACCGATTTGAGCTCGACCAGCGAATCCGCCAGCGCCAGCAGCCGCGCCGATCCGGGGAAGAGGTCGCCCTGGAAGTCGGTGCGCAGGCCGTAAGCGAGCACGGGAATCCCGACGACATCGGCCAGATGCGCGAGTTGGTCGACCTGCGCCGCGGTCAGGAACTGCGCCTCGTCGACCAGCACGCAGGCGACTTCCTGATGCGCATGTCGCTCGGCGACGATTGCCGCGATATCGGTCGCCGCATCGAACATCGTCGCGGCGGCGGACACTTCGAGCCGCGAGGTGATCGTGCCGCTGGCATAGCGATCGTCGATCGCCGCGGTGAACAGCATCGTCGTCATGCCGCGCTCGCGATAGTTGAAATCGGCCTGAAGCAAGGTGGTGGATTTGCCCGCGTTCATCGAGGCGTAGTAGAAGTAGAGTTTGGCCATCAGGCGAGTGTCTCGACGGGGAGAGGGGTGTCCGGCCCGGCCTTCGCGGCGAGGCGTCGGTCGAACGTCACGAAACTGGTCGCGGTACCGGGCGAAATCAGGTGAACCACGTCGGCGAAGTCGGCTCCGGCAACATAGCGGTGAAGCGCCCAGCCGATTCCCCTGGGAATGTCCTTAAAGGACGGCAGATCGATGATCTCAAGCAGGTTTTGGGCAATGTCGGTTCGATACCAGCGATATTGCGATCTCAGCACCCATTCGATCTCCAGAAATACGGTGATCGCAACGGTGAAGTTTTCGCTCAACACGCCATTCGCGATGGCCGCCTGCCGCGTGTCGTCGTTGACCAGCGCCCGTACGACGACATTGGTATCGATGGCGCGAGTCAGATGTCGTCCTTCCCGCGCGCCGCGAACATCGCATCGACGGCGCGATCCATATCTTCGATCGACACGGGCGGCCCCTCCCACTTGGGCGCGATCTCGCGAATCCGCGCGAAAATCTCCTCCGCGCTCCGGCCACTCTTCTGGTGCGGCACCGTCAGCAGCACGCCGTTTCCTGTGCGCACGACGTCGAGCACCTGACCCGGCTTGAGGCCCAGCGCGTCGCGCACGTCCTTGGGGATCACCACCTGTCCCTTGGCCGATAAAGTGGTCTTGGCGTTCATGCCGGTAAGATGCGTCTTACCGCGCACGACGTCAACCCGGCCATCACCCGATCCGCGCTGGCCCCTCGGCGACCACTGCCCAGCCGGCCGCGTTCTTGCGCAACGCCATCGTGCGGCGGTTGGTGCCGTCGGTCCAGCGCACGAAGGCATTGATTCCGGATATCATCGGCGAGGTCAGGGTAAGTGTCTTAGCGCAGCCGCCCGGCGGTTTGGGCGGGAGCGCGGAGGCCGGGAGCGTGAGGCTCGGATAGCTGCCACCGCGCAGCCCGGCCCAGACCGCGTCGATCGCCGCGGCGCTTTGCGAATCGAGCGCCTCATATTTGCCGTCGCCGCTGCGCGCGAGATACGTCCAGGTGATCGTGCGCTGCGCCAGGTCGTGCGGGATAGCCTCCGGCCCCGACCGCGCGGTCGTAACGGAGTCGAGGCAGGCATCGGGCGCGTAGCGCGCGGCATAGTCGCGCGCGACCACGGTAGCGATCTGCACCTGATCGGCGGAGTTGGCCGACGCTGTCGGGGCGTCAGTATTTGCGGCGTGGCATGCCGCCAGCGCCAGCGCGGCAAGCGGCGGAAAGCGTCGGATACTCATGCCCGATCCTTACTGGCAGCGCATCTCGCCGTCGGGCGCTTTGGCAAAATCGCTGACGCGAATGCCGGGCAGCCGCCCGCCCCAGCTTTCGAACGCGCTTCGGCCACCGCTCATCAGCGTACAGACGCTGGTCGACTGGCCGTTCTTGTCGGGGTCGGGCGTGATGAAGGCGCGATAGTTGAGGAAATCCTGACTGTTGTTGGTGACGACCATCATCGTCGATCCGCTTTTAAATTCCAGCGTGAGCTTGATTTCGCCCGCCCCCGGTGCATCGCTTTCGCTTGCCGGGCGGGGATCGACCGGCTGGCCCTGATCGATGTGGAAGATCACGGACTCGCCCATCCTGACGAACAGGCCGGGCTGTTTCGCCAGTGCCGGCGTGGACGCCGTCATCGCTGCGACCGCCACCCACAACTGCCATCCGCGCATCGCCATTCTCCCCGCCTTTTCGCAACGTTATCATCGCTCTCGCGCCGATGCGAGGGGGATCAATCGTCCTCGGTTAGGTCCTGCGCGACCTTGGGCGCGCGCAGCAATTTGTCGATATGGCTGCCTTCGTCGAAGCTGTCATCGGCGAGAAATTTGAGCTTGGCGGCATATTTGGTCTGCACCCGCGCCGCGACCTCGCGCTGGAGGTAGGCGGTGTTGGTGCGCAGCGCTTTCAGCACCGCCGCCTCTTCCTTACCCAGCAGCGGCTTCACGAACACCGTCGCGTGGCGCAGATCGGGCGACATGCGGACCTCGGTGACCGAGACAAGGTGCTTGGCCAGCGTTTCGTCATGCACATCACCGCGCGCGAGGATCTCGCTCAGCACGTGACGCACCTGTTCGCCCACGCGCAGGACGCGGACGGAGCGGGTTTCTGATGTGTCGTCGGTTTTCATCGATCAAGCGGAATGAGATCGTCGATATCGACCGACAACGCATCCGCCAGGCGACGCCAGTTGCGTGAGCTGGTGTCGCGCTTGCCCGTCTCCAGGCCGGAGATCGTCATCTTCGACAGACCCAATTCCTTTCCCAATTCCTGTTGCGTCAGCCCGCGATATTCGCGCCAGACTTTCAACGGCAACTCGCCATTCACCAGTCGTTCGACAACCGCCGCGGGGACGTACTCCTCGCCCGCAGCGTGTCGTTGTTCGGCTCTGACAGCGGCGTCCAGATCAGCGTTTTCCTCGGCGATTTCGGCCAGATGCCGATATTCCGCCTCAGGGAGGATAGCCATCTTCTGTCCGGCAATGTCGACGATCTGCACGGTCATGGTCAGTCCTCGTAAATCGATGAGCGCGGCGCGATGTCGCGGATCAGCAGCGTGTCGCCGTCCCGAACAAATATCACGCGCCAGTCCTGAACGCGCAACCGCCATTCCTCACGGCCTCGTAACTGGGTCACGTTGTTCGCCAACGTCTCCGGCGCGCTCGCCAGTTGCGCGATTTTCTCGAACAACAATGCTCGTTTGTTGGAACGAAGCAATGCTTGTCGAGCCGATTTGGAGTAAACGATCCCCACGCGAGACACGTACCATATCAGCGCCCTGTAGACAAGGAAGTAAGCAGATCGCTTACCCCCTTTGCCTGCTCGTCAGGCCGCTCGGAGCGATCACAGCGTCCGTTCGCGCAGCTCGACCTCGAAGGTTTCGAGGAAGTCGCCGGGTTTGATGTCGACGAAGTTCTGCGTGAAGGTCACGCCGCACTCCAGCCCTGCCCGGACTTCGGGAACGTCGTCCTTGAAGCGCCGGAGCGACGCGATCTCGCCCTGATAGATGATGACATCCTCGCGGGTGATACGCGCCTTGAGCGACTTGCGGATGATGCCCTCGGTAACCAGCAGACCGGCCGCCTTGCCGTGCTTGCCGGCCGAGAAGACTTCGCGGATTTCGGCGCGGCCGACGACCGTTTCGAACGCTTCGGGCCCGAGCTCGCCCGCCATGCCGGCGCGGATTTCGTCGGTCAGCTCATAGATTACGTCGTAATATTTGAGCGCGACCTTCTGCCGGTCGGCGATCTCGCGCGCCTTGGCATTGGCACGGACGTTGAAGCCGATGATCGGCGCGCCCGATGCCGCCGCCAGCGTGACGTCGCTTTCGGTGATGCCGCCGACGCCCGAATGGAGCACGCGCGCCTTGATCAGGTCGGTCGAGATTTTGTTGACCGCACCGACGATCGCTTCGACCGTGCCTTGCGTATCGGCCTTGATCACCAGCGGATATTCGATCGCCTTCTGCTCCTTGAGCGCCGAGAACATCGTCTCGAGGCTGGCCGGGGTCGAGGTGGTGCGCTTGGCCTGGATGACGCTGGCGCGATACGCCGCGACTTCGCGCGCGCGCGCTTCGTTCTCGACGACCTGCATCGGATCGCCCGCACCGGGAACACCCGACATGCCGAGGATCTCGACCGGCGTCGACGGCCCCGCTTCCTTGAGCTGGCGACCCTTGTCGTCGACCAGCGCGCGGACCTTGCCGCTTTCGGCGCCGATCACGAACACGTCGCCGACCTTCAGCGTGCCGCGCGTGACGAGCACGGTCGCGACCGGACCGCGGCCCTTGTCGAGCTTGGCTTCGATCACATTGCCTTCGGCGGGACGGTTGGGATTGGCTTTGAGCTCGAGCAATTCGGCCTGGAGCTGGATCTTCTCGATCAGCTGATCGAGCCCGATCTTCTTGGTCGCGGAGACTTCGACGTCCTGCGTCTCGCCGCCCATTTCCTCGACCTGCACGTCATGCTCGAGCAGGCGTTCGCGTACCTTCTGCGCGTTGGCGTCGGGCTTGTCGATCTTGTTGATCGCGACGATCATCGGCACGCCCGCCGCCTTGGTGTGGTTGATCGCTTCGATCGTCTGCGGCATCAGCCCGTCATCGGCGGCCACCACCAGCACGACGATGTCGGTGACGTTGGCGCCGCGCGCGCGCATTTCGCTGAACGCTTCATGGCCCGGCGTGTCGAGGAAGGTGATCTTCGACTTGTCCTTCAGCGTGACCTGATACGCGCCGATATGCTGCGTGATGCCGCCGGCTTCGCCCTTGACGACGTCGGTGCCGCGCAGCGCGTCGAGAAGCGAGGTCTTGCCGTGATCGACATGGCCCATGATCGTGACCACGGGCGGACGCGATTCCAGCGTTTCGGGGGCATCCTGATCGGCTTCGAGCGCGAGATCGACGTCCGAATCGCTGACGCGCTGAATGTTATGGCCGAATTCGGTGACCAGCAGTTCGGCGGTGTCCTGATCGATCGTCTGCGTCAGCGTGACGGGCATGCCCATCTTGAACAATGCCTTGACCAGATCGGCGCCCTTCTCGGCCATGCGGATAGCGAGTTCCTGCACCGTGATCGATTCGGGCACGGCGACGTCGCGGACCTGCTTGGCCTGCGCTTCGCGCGGGCCGCCCATGCGGCGATGTTCCTTCTCGCGCGCACGCTTGAGTGCGGCGAGCGAGCGAGCACGAGCGCCGTCGTCGCCACCGAGCGCACGGTTGACGGTCAGCTTGCCGCCGCGACGTTCGTCGCCCTGACGGACGCGTTGGCCGGGACGACTGGGCTGCTGCGCTTCGGCGCCGCGACGCGGGGTTGCCTGACCGGTGCCGCTCGGCGCCGACCGGGCAGCGGCAGTCGAGCTCTGCGCTTCAGGCGCAGCGGCGGCCGGCGCCGGGGCGGCGGCGGGCTTGGGCTGCGGTTTGGGGATTTCGGGGCGTGCCACCGGCGAGAAGCGGCGCGGGGCCGGCATCGACGGATCGAGCTGAAGCCCGACGATCGGCTCCGGCTTGGGAGCGGGCGCGGGTGCTGCCGGGGCAGGCGCGGGGGCTGTCGCTTCGACCGCAACGGGTTCGGGAGCGGCAACGGGTTCGTCGCCGGCCTTGCGATTCTCTTCGGCGCGGCGCTTTTCTTCCTCGGCGGCGGCGTGACGCGCGGCGTCTTCGCGGCGGCGGGTTTCCTCGAGCGCGCCCATGCGCTGCTCTTCGGCTTCACGCAGCAGCTGCGTCTGGCGTTCCTGCGCGGACAGGTTCGACGGCGCGGGGGCGCGCGGCGCTTCGGGCGCGCGGGCTTCGACCGGTGCCGGCGCGGGGGCGGCTTCTTCGACGACCGCGACATCGACCGGCGCGCCGCTATTGGGGCCGAGCAGGCGGCGACGCTTGACCTCGACCACGACGGTGTTCGACCGCCCGTGGCTGAAGCTCTGCTTCACCTTGCCGGTCTCGACCGTGCGCTTCAACCCCAGCGGCTGGCGCATCCCGAGTTTCGGCTTTTCGTTGTCGGTATCGCTCACTCAAAATCCTTCGTGTCGTCTTCGGCCAAGCCGTCGGCGCCCTGGGTCTTACCGGGAAGCGCCGATGCGCCCTGCGAGGCCGTTTCGCAAGGCTCGGTAGTCAGTTCAGGGCCGATAAAATGCCGCCAGCGGTCGAGCGCATTCTGCACCCGACCTGCGGCAGCGGGGTCGGTCACGGCGATATGTACCACATTTTCGCGGCCTAACGCCAAGGACAATATGGTGCGGGGCAGCGGAATCGCCAGTCCGGCTTCGCCCGACCCCTCCATATCGCGTCCGACGCGCCACGCCTGAGCGAGTTTTCCCATGCCATCGGGGCGGGCATCGGAAGCATGGAGCAGCAGCCGGACCTGGCCCGATCGCGCCGCCTTGGCGATGCGTTCGGTGCCGATGATGACCTTGCCCGATTTGCCCTCGAGTCCCAGCCGGTCGAGGAACGCGCGCTGCAATTGCTCGGCGATCATGTCCGAGAGGCCGGGGGTGATGGTGATGTCGCTGGTCTTGAACGCGCGGCCCAGCGCGCCCTTGAGCTTGCCCTTGGCGATCGCGACGTCGAGTTCGGCGCGCGATACGCCGATCCACGCCCCGCGCCCCGGCGCCTTGGCGCGGATATCGGGCAGCACCTGACCGTCGGGCGACAGCGCCAGACGGATCAGCCCGTCGCGCGGCCCATGCTCGCGCGACAGGATGCAGCTGCGCTCGGGCTCGGCTGTCATGCGGCGCCTCCAACATCGTCATGCCGGGCTTGTCCCGGCATCCACCGTGCGGCAGACTTGACGGGATGAGAGAGCGCGAACCCTGCGTTTACATCTTGGCGAGCGGCTTTAACGGGACGCTCTATATCGGCGTGACCTCCAACCTGATCGGCCGGATCATTCGGCATCGCGCCGGCACGTTCGGCGGCTTCACCAAACGCTACGGTGTTTACCGCCTCGTCTGGTTCGAGATGGCTGAAACGATGGAATCCGCGATCGCGGCCGAAAAGCGGATCAAGAAATGGCCGCGCGACTTCAAGAAGAACCTGATCGAGCGCGACAATCCCACATGGGACGATCTCGCGGTCGGCCTGGGTCTCGATCCGCTGGACTAATTGCGCCGTGGATGCCGGGACGAGCCCGGCATGACGATGATAGCGATCGGCTAGTTCGGTCTCATTGCGAAGGGACCGCATGCGCGTCTCCCTTGGCAAGCGGAGCATCGCGGTCGGCGATCAGCTGACCGCCCGCACCGTAATTCTCGGTCGACACTTCTTCGATCACGATCTGCACCGCCGACGCGTTCTTGCCCAGCCGCTCGACGAGCGACCGGGTGACGTCCGCGACGATCCCGGACTTCTGGTCCTTCGTCGCGGTGCCGGAGATGCGGATCGAGACGAACGGCATCAGGCTTCTTCACCCTCCGCCGGTGCGGCGACGTCTTCGTCCTCGAACCAGTGCGCGCGCGCGGCCATGATGATCTCATTGCCCTGCTCTTCGGAAAGGCCGTATTCGGCGAGCACGCCGCCCTTATGCTCGGGGCGCTTGGGCGCGTCCTCGGCGCGGCGGCGCGGTTCGACGCGCTTCTTCTCGACCAATTCGTCGGTGGCGAGATCGGCGAGATCGTCGAGCGTCTTGATCCCCGCCTTGCCCAGCGTGACCAGCATCGCTTCGGTCAGATACGGCATGCCGGCGAGCGCGTCCTCGACGCCGAGCGCCTGGCGCTCTTCGCGATTGGCGGCGTCGCGGCGCTCGAGCGCTTCGGTCGCGCGGCTCTGCAATTCGGCGGCGAGGTCGTCGTCAAAGCCTTCGATGCTCGAGATTTCCTCGACCTCGACATAGGCCACCTCTTCGAGGCTGCCGAAGCCTTCGGCCACCAGCAGCTGGGCCAGCGTCTCATCGACGTCGAGTTCCTTCTCGAACAAGGCCGAACGCTCGACGAATTCCTTCTGGCGCTTCTCGCTCGCGTCCTGCTCGGTCAGGATGTCGATCGCCTTGCCGGTCAGCTGGCTGGCGAGGCGCACATTCTGGCCGCGGCGGCCGATGGCGAGGCTCAGCTGATCGTCGGGAACGACGACTTCGATGCGATCCTCTTCCTCGTCGATCACCACGCGGCTGACACTAGCCGGCTGCAGCGCGTTGACGACGAAGGTCGCGGTGTCCTCGGACCAGGGGATAATGTCGATCTTTTCGCCCTGCATTTCCTGCACGACGGCCTGGACGCGGCTGCCCTTCATGCCGACGCACGCGCCGACGGGGTCGATGCTTGAGTCATGCGAGATGACGCCGATCTTGGCGCGGCTGCCGGGATCGCGCGCCGCGGCCTTGATCTCGATGATGCCGTCGTAGATTTCGGGCACTTCCTGCGCGAACAGCTTCTTCATGAAGTCGGGATGCGCGCGGCTGAGGAAGATCTGCGGCCCGCGATTCTCGCGGCGGACGTTGAGGATCAGCGAGCGGATGCGGTCGTTGACGCGCACCACTTCGCGCGGGATCTGCGCGTCGCGGCGGATCACGCCTTCGGCGCGGCCCAGATCGACCACGACGTGGCCGAACTCGACGCGCTTGACCACGCCGGTGATGATCTCACCCATGCGGTCCTTGAATTCTTCGAACTGGCGTTCGCGCTCGGCGTCGCGGACCTTCTGGAAGATCACCTGCTTGGCGGCCTGCGCGGCGATCCGGCCGAACTCGATCGGGGGCAGCGGATCGACGATATAGTCGCCGACCACCGCGCCGGCCTGAAGCTTCTGCGCCTGCGCGACGTCGACCTGCTTGAAATAATCGTCGACCGCCTCGACCACTTCGACCACGCGCCACAGGCGAAGGTCGCCGGTCGTCGCGTCGAGCTTGGCGCGGATGTCGTTCTCGGCGCCGTAGCGCGCGCGGGCGGCGCGCTGGATCGCGTCCTCCATCGCTTCGATCACGATCGCCTTGTCGATCATCTTCTCGGTCGCAACCGAATTGGCAATCGCGATCAGTTCGGCGCGGTTGGCGGTAACGGCAGTGGCCATCAGTCTTGTTCCTCTTCGAATTCTTCTTCGTCGGCGCCCTCGATCGAGAGCGGCGCGGTAGCAGCGAGCAGTTTATCGGTAATCAGCAATTTGGCGTCGGCGACCTGATCGAAGCCGATCGTCATTGGCATGTGTTTCTTCACGTCGATCGTGATCCGGTCGCCGGTCACGCCGGCGAGGTCGCCGGTCAGCTGCTTGCGGCCGTCGACCGGCGCGGTCAGGTAGATGCGCGCTTCGTGGCCCACCCAGTCGGCGAAATCCTTGAGCCGGGTCAGCGGACGATCGATCCCGGGCGACGACACTTCGAGCCGGTACGGCTCGGCGATCGGATCGGCGCCTTGGGCTTCCAGCGCATCGAACTTGTCCGAGATACGGCGCGACAGTTCGGCGCAGTCGTCGATCATCAGCTGGCGCGTGTCGGGGCGCTCGGCCATCACCTGCAGCGTCAGGTCGTCCCTGCCGCCGAACATCCGCACACGCACCAGGTCGAAGCCGAGCGCTTGCGCCTCGGGCTCGATCAATTGCGTCAGTCGGGCGATGTCCGCCATGATTTGTCCAGCCAAGCAGGTTCAGCGCCGGAGGGCTGCTGCCTTCCGACCTCTTCACCTGGCGATGTAGAGATTGTAGCGATGATATAGGCGGGTCTGTGCGGCGAGGCAAGCGCCCGAATGGTGACGATTGCGCAACGATCGGCTAAGCTGCGGCGAGCGATGCCGAAAATGGGGGCGCCGATGCACGATGCCATCAAATCGATCGGTCGCGCAGGGCTGGCCACGACGCTGCTCATCGCGACTCACGCAAGCGGCTATCTGATCAGTCCGCGCCTCGCGGTGCACGAAACGATGACGCGGATGGCGTATGATTGCTTCGCGCGCGCCGTGACAGAACCGAAAAAGTGCTGGACCGACCCCGCGCGGCTCGACATCGCGAAGGGAAAATTCACGCCCGAGGAAATGGCGGTGCGCTGGCCCGACGACCCGTTGCGCAAGGGCGATTCGAAGCTGACCTTGGCCAGCCTGGGCAAGGACATCGTGCTCGATTGCCCCAAGCAGGTCAAAGACGCGGCCGGCAAGGACAAGACGATCTACGACGCCGGTCTGGTGTGCAGTTCGCATTTCGGCCGGCTGCAATTCCTTCACGCCATGGCCAGTGCCGGCGACAGGGACCGCAAGGCGACGTTGCGCAAAATCTTTGCGTGGAGCGCGTTCACCTACGATGTCGCGACCGCCCGGATCGATCTCGATCTCGACATTTGCAAGGCGGTGACCCCGGCTTATGGCGGCAAGCCGGTCTATGCCGCTTTGGCCGACGCGTTCGAGGCGGCGCCGGGGAACAGCTGCGATTTACCGCCGACCGCGAAGGGGAGGGAGCGGCAGGGATTCAGCATTCGCGCCTTCTTCACCGCCGATTGTGCGGGAAAGGTCCGCCTGCCCGGCAAGCCCTGCGGGCCCGACATCGACAGCGGTGCCAGCGCGGACAGCGACGTGCTCGCACGCCGCGCGGCGGTGGGGGCACTGATGCATCTGGTGCAGGACAGCTATTCGCAAAGCCATGTCGCGCGGCCGATTGACGGTGTGGCGGTGGCGTATATGGGGCCGTTCACCGCGACCGTCGCCTGCACCTTTCCGGTCGCCTATTTCGACTATGGCACGCAGGCCTTTTATCAGAACCATTCGGACGGCGATCAGCGCCCGATGCTCGATTCGTCCTGCGGATCGGGGCCGGTGGCTGATCCGGTCACGGCGTCGGCGGTGATCTGGTGGAAGGTCAGCCGTGGTCGGATGACGGCGGAGATGCTCGGCTATCTCACCGCGCATGTCTTTGGGCCGCTTTAGAGTCGGTCTCAGCCGAGCTGAAACGGTTGCGGGCCGGCGCCGTTCAACAACAATCGACGCTCAGGACGGGTTGTATTTCGTCAGGAACGCCTCGACCCGTTTGAGGAAATCGACCTGATCCTCGGGCTTGGTGAAGCCGTGCCCTTCGCCCTTGTAGATGTAGAATTCGGGCGGTCGGCCCAATTTGGTCAGCGCGTCGACGAGCTTCTTGGACTGGCTGATGGGCACGTTGTGGTCGTCGTCGCCATGGGCGATGAGGATCGGGATTTTCAGATCGGCGGCGCGCTTGGCCGGCGAGATCGAATCGAGCGTGGTGCCGTCATTGCCCTCGACGCGCGCGCGCCAGTCGCGGAAATAGCGCGTCGCGGAGAAGCTTCTGCGGTCGTACGAAAGCTGCGCCTTGATGTCCGACACGCCCGCCAGACTGATCGCGCAGCGATAGATTTCGGGGTTTCTGACAGCGGCCCATTCGGCGGCATAACCCCCGAACGACGCGCCCATGATACATACGCGCCTGGGATCGACGATGCCGCGCGCGATCAGCCATTTGACCCCGTCGTCGATATCATCCTGCATCCCCCGGCCCCATTGGCCGTTGCCCGCCTTGACGAAGGCGCGGCCATAGCCGGTCGATCCGCGGAAATTGGGCTGGAGCACAACGTAGCCGCGACTGGCGAGGAATTGCGCCCAGATGTCGTAACCCCAGGCGTCGCGCGCGAACGGCCCGCCATGCGGCATCATGACGAGCGGCAGGTTCTTTGCTTCGCGCCCCTCGGGCAACGTCAGATAGGCCGGAATGTCGAGCCCATCGCGCGCCGTGTAACTGGTCGTTTCCATGTCGGCGAGCTGCTTGCCGCGAAGCCGGTCGAAACGCTCGACCAGCGGGCGGAGGTTGCCGCCGGCGCGGTTGAACAAATAATAGACTCCGGGCCGGCGCGGCGTATCGACCAGCACAATCATATTCGACTGATTCGCGTTCATCGACATGATCCGGGCATTGCCACCAGGCAGCGCTCTGTCGATCGCGGCTTGGGCGGCCTGAATGTTGGCGTCGAACCAGTCGATCCGCGGCCTGTCGTCCGTATAGCTGACCGACTCGATCGTACCGGCCTTGTCGAGCGTGAAATCGCCGATATCGACTCGGGGGTTCTCGAACACTTTGTCGCCCAGTTTTTCAATCGCGAAATCGTAGCGATAAATGCCGAACCTCCCGCTCGCCCCGCTCGCGACCGCGAATCCCAGATCGCTGCCGGGAACGATCAAGAAATTGTCGATCTGCCCTTCGGGATTATTGACCGGCCACGGTGTGCGGACGAATTCCTTGCCGTCCTCGCGGCGGTAAAAGATCCACCATTTGTAATTCTGATAGCCGATCCCCGCGCGGACCACGCCCGAAGTGTCGGCGTACCAATCCCACACATTGTGGACAGGTTCGACGACTTGTTTTCCCGCGCCGGTCACCAAATCGATTTTGTAGACCGATGGATAGTTGAAGTACGAACCCTGCGTATTGAGCAGCAGGAATTTGCCCGCCGGGTCGACAAACACGACGTTGTCGCCATCAAGTCCCTGACTATTGCCGCCGAGCACGAGCGTCCGCCCGGTCTCGACATTGTATGACAGCAGGCGGGTCCCGCGCGCTTCCTCGTTATTGACGGTCGCGCGCATGCTGATGCCGATCAGGATGATTTTGTCACTGGCCCAGCGGTACCATTCGAGTTCGTTGCGATCGCCGATTGAGATCACCTTTTTGACTTGCACCGGGCCGGCGAAATCGAGCAGCACCGGACGAACGCGTCCATCGGACAGCCCGGTTGCTATGATCTGCGTGCCGTCCGGCGACAGCATCGGTTCGGTGATCGTGGGCAGCGCGCCGAAATCCTCGGCGGTCGGGACCGTGGCAGGTCGGGCCGCACCGGCTAAGTGGCCCGAGCCCACCAGGCCGACCAGACAGGCAAGAGTTCCGATACGCAAGAACCGCTTCGCCAACATCGCGACCATTCCCCTTTTTTCCGCTATCGTAACCGGCGCGGATTAAACGACAAGTCGTCGGGTTGATGCCATTGCCACCGCAGTTGGCAAGCCGATTTCGTGTCGGGAATGGAGTGTAATTGATGACCCGGTCGCGCTTTCTCCTAACCGCGGGCCTCGCGCTGGTGGCGGCCTGCTCCGGATCGTCGAACGGCAACGGGCGCGATGGCCTGCCGCGCAACGCGCCGTTCGATCCGACGTTGGTCAGTATCCGGGCGACGACGGGTAGGGCCAATCTGGCGTCAGTGGCTTTACCCTTTGCGACCAAGGAAATCAGCACGTTCGACGAACCGTTCGCCATGGCCTTCCTGCCCGACGGACGCCTGCTGGTGACCGAAAAAGCCGGCACGCTGAAGCTGCGCGGCGTCAGCGGCGAACTGGCGGACGTCAAATTCGTGCCGCCGGTGGCAAAGGGCGGGCAGGGCGGGCTGCTCGATGTGGCGATCGCGCCCGATTTCGCGACGAGCAGGACGATCTATCTCACCTATTCCGAACCCGGCGCGAAGGGCAGCGCGCTGGCCCTGATGCGCGCGACGCTGAGCGAGACGCCCGAGAGTCTGGGCCTGTCGAAAACCGACGTCATCTGGCGATCGGGCTCGAACGGCCCCGGCGGACAGTTCGGCGCGAACATCCTGTTCTCGCCCGACGGGAAGTATCTGTTCCTCAGTTCGGGCGAGCGCCAGCGTTTCACCCCGGCGCAGGATCCCAAACAAGCACTGGGCAAGATCCTGCGGCTGACGCTCGATGGGAAAGCCGCGCCGGGCAACCCGATGTACGACAAGGGAGGAGTCGAGGCGATGACCTGGTCGACCGGGCATCGCAACCCGTACGGCATGGTGTTCACCCCCGACGGGCGGCTGTGGGAAGAGGAAATGGGGCCGCGCGGCGGTGACGAACTCAATCTGATCCTGCCGGGCGGCAATTATGGCTGGCCGATCGTCTCCAACGGCGACAATTATTCGGGCCAGCCGATCCCCGACCATCCCAGCCGCCCCGATCTGGCCGCGCCCAAATTGTGGTGGAACCCGTCGATCTCGCCCGGCGGGATGATCTATTATTCCGGCGCGATGTTTCCGAAGTTCACCGGATCGCTGCTGATCGGCGCCTTGTCCGGCGAAGCGCTGATCCGCGTGGCGCTCGATGGCGACAAGGCGACCGCCGCCGAGCAATGGGACCTGGGCGCGCGAATCCGCGACGTCGCGCAAGCGCCCGACGGATCGATCTGGCTGCTCGAGGACGAGGGCAAGCTGGTGCGGCTGAGCCCTAAGGCCTGACGATCAGATAGTTCATTCGTGCCGCCGCGATGGGCTTGGCCGGATCGTCCTGCCACGCGGTGGTTTCGACATTGGCGACGCGCGTGCCCAGTCGCGTGACGACGCCACGAGCGCGCGTCGGCTTGTCGCGGCCGCCACGCATGAAATCGACCGTGACGTTGATCGGCTTGATTTCGCCCCCGCCTTCGTCGGCCAGCGCCGATTGCAGCGCGACGATCGCCGCCATTTCGAGCAATCCGCTGATCGCGCCGCCATGCAGAAAGCCCGGGCGGCCGAGGACATCGGTGGCGAACGGCATCGTCAGGACCGGCGACCCGTCGGGGTCGGGTTCGACCGACAACCCGAGCAGTTCGGCATAAGGGGGAAGATTGGCGATCATCGCGGATACCCATCGGGTGCCATGAAGGTGCCGGCGACATGCGCCAGCGGATCGTCCGGGTCGCCGTCATGCGCCTGCCCGCGCACGAACGCGATCGAGCGCGTCAGGCGATAGCATTCGCCGCGCCCGAACACGGTCTTGCCCGGCGTCGCGGGGCGGAGATAATCGACGCGCAGGTCGAGCGTGGCGTGCGCGACGAACGCGCCCGCGCGCATCCACACACCCAGGCTGGTCGCCATGTCCATCAGCGACAGGATCGGGCCCGACGCGATCACGCCACTCGCAACATTACCGATCAGCTTTTCGCTGTAAGGCAGCGCCAGTTCGGTCCAGTTGGCGCCATGCGCGTGATATTGGATGCCGAGCGCGCCGCCATGGCCCAGCCCGGCGCGAAAGAACCTTTCCGGGTCGAATCCATGCATTCCGCTCATGCGCTGCGGCCTACACAAGCCGCGCGCCGGCGCAACAGATTACAGCATTGTAACTTGGGCGCGCCGCCCGGCCGACCTAACCTGCGCGCTGGCACAAAGCGGCGGCAGAAGGGGGCGGTGGCATGGACGTGATGGGGATCGATATCGGGCAAATAGCGCATCTGGGCACGCAGGTGGCGACGACCGGCGGGGTGCGCGGGTTCGAAGTGATGGCCGACGATTTGTGGGAATTGCTGATCGCGATTGTGATCATCATCTATGAGATGGATCCCGGCTGAGCGACTCCATCATGACGATCGATTGGGTCGCGCAGGCCGCCGCACATAGGCGGTCTCTGGAGTTTGGCCGCGCCTGGCGCGAGAGCGACGGCTACGCCGCGTTGACGGCGGCATTCGACCCCATCGATGCGGCCGACCCCGAGGCTGTGGCCGGGATCGCGCAGCAGGTCCTGTCGGCGGAGGGACCGATGACGGCGCTGCTCGATCCGCTCATTGCCCGGCTGGCGGAGGATCCGTGGTTCGAACCGCCGCTCCGCGCGAGCCGCGACAGTCTGCGCGTCGGGGCCGGGTTATTCGAACACCCCGCTGCGACGTTCAGCGCGTCGGTGATTGCCGCCGCCAGGCTGGCGACCCTGCCGCCGGCGCGCAGCGTGGCGGTGTCCGGGCGGTTGGCGATCGTGCGGTATGTGCGGGGCGGCGGGGCACGGCTGCGGCTGTGGACCGTCGAGCCCGCCGGCCCCGATTTCTCGAGCGCGGAGGCCGCGCCTGCCACGTTGCTCGGCGATGTGCCGCTGACCGACGGGATGGTGCTCAGGATCGATGGCCGGGCGCGCGCGACGCAGATCATCGGCGCGACGTCCGACGTGGTGACGGTGACCGCCGCGATCCGCGCGGGCGCTTCGCCGTTTCAGCGCGAATATGCCGTTCCATCGGGCGAGCTGCTGCGGATCGCGACCAATGACGACGGGGCCGCGCGAACGCAGATGCTGCTGACCTTCCTGCGCCACGCCCGGCGCGCCGACGCCGCGCCGTGGTTCGATGCCGCGACGCGCGACGGAGCGTTCTTCCTGCGCTGGGCGGCGATGCGCGAATGGCTGGCGCTCGACGTTGCCACGGCGCTGCCACGGTTGCGCGAGTTGGGGGACGACGCCAACGCCGAGGTGCGCGCTGCGGCGGCCAAGACGCTGCCCATCGCGGAGGCTGCATGCCGCTGCTGATCGACCCCGGAGCGGGAGACGCCTTCGGGCTCGACGATCTGGTCGAGGCGCTGGATGCTGCCGACTTCGACGTCCGCGACGACGCGTCGTTCGCCGCACTGGGCCCGTTGCTGGCGCGGCTGGGGCGCAACAAGAGCTTCCTCGCCGACCTTGCCATCGACGAACTCAAACAACGCTGCACCGGTCAGCGCGCGCGCAACAGCTATGGCGCGCAGGTCTTCCTGCTCCGCCCCGCCAAGGGCCGCTATGTGCTGCGCGCCAACTTCTGGCCGGCGCGCGGCGATGCCGTGCTCGACGCCAGCGGCAGCGCGCCGTTCTTCTACGATCTGCCACACGACCATAATTTCCCGTTCCTGACCTACGGCTATTTCGGGCCCGGCTACTGGAGCGACTATTACGAACATGACGACAGCGTGCTCGGGCTGCCCGGCGAAGCGGCGGGGTTGCGCTTCACCGGGCGCAAGCGACTCGATCCGGACCTGCTGTGGCTCTATCGCGCGCATCGCGACGTCCACGTCCAATTGCCGCCGGACAGCTTTTCGGTCTCGCTCAACATCCTCGGCCACGACACCGCGCAAGCCTGGCGCAGCCAGTATCGCTTCGATGTCGAACGCGGCACGGTGGCCGAAGCGCTGACCGTGACCCCGTCCGAAGCGCTGGTCGCGCTGTCGGTGCATCTGGGGGGCGGCAACGGCGTCGATCTGGCGATGCACCTGGCGGCGAGCCATCCGGTACCGAGGATGCGCGCGACCGCGATCGATGCGCTCGTTTCGGCGGGCGATCGGTCACCGCTCGAGCGCGCCGTCGATGACGCCGATCCCTATGTCGCGGCGCGCGCGCGGCGTGCGATCGAGCGGCTGTCGCAAGGGATTGGTCCGTAACGGAGGCAAATCGCGTCGATTGCATCCATTGCGGTCTAGGGTCGCGCGATGGGTGGGGTATTGCTCGGGGTCGACCGGCCGCCGCTGGCGAAGGCCCTGGCCGCGCGCGGTGTCGCGCTGTGGCGCGGCGGTACCCCCGATGCCGTGATCGCGCCGCTGGAAGGATGGCTCGCGATGGCGCGCGGTGCGCCGGCCTTCGTCCTGACCGGTGACGAGGCCGAAGCCGTGGCCGCGATCGATGCCGGCGCCGACGACGCGACCCCCTATGCCACCACCGACGCGCTGATCGCCGCGCGGCTGGCGAGCTGGTTGCAGCGGCGGTCGGGGCTGCTGACGGTCGGCCCGCTGACGATCGATCTGGTCCGGCGCAGCGCGACGCGCGACGGGCGCGACCTGGCCCTGCTGCCGCGCGAGTTCGCGCTGCTCGCCTTTCTCGCGACGCGTGGCGGCACGGTCGTCGGTCAGGCCGACTTGCTCAACCACGTCTGGGGGCTGCGCTTCGACCCGGGTACGAACGTGGTGCAGGTCCACGTCGCCCGGCTCCGCGCGCGGCTCGATCGCGGCTTTGACTGGCCGATGCTGCTGACCGAGCGCGGTTTGGGCTATCGACTGGTTGCCGCGCCGCGCGACCCCCGCTAGCATTACTGACAAACATGTAAGTGAAGGAGAGGCGGATGCATCCCAGCGTCCATGCGCGTACGCACCCCGACAAGGCGGCGCTGATCGTCGCCGAGACCGGCGAGACGTGGAGCTATGCCGAGCTCGACCGGCGCTCGAATCAGGCGGCACAGTTGTTCCGCGCGCGCGGGCTGGGGGTCGGCGACACCGTCGCGATCTTCATGGACAACCTCCCCGATTATTTCGCGCTGACCTGGGGCGCGCAGCGTAGCGGGCTGTTATATGTCTGCATCTCCTCCAAACTGACCCCGTCCGAGGCCGAGTATATCGTGCGCGATTCGGGGGCGAAGCTGGTGATCGCCTCAGCCGCGCTGGCGCCGACCGCGGAGAAGCTGGGGCCGATGATCGCCGATCTGGGCAAGCTGGTCGTCGGCGGCGCGATCATCGGATGGGAGAGCTTCGAGGACGCGATCGCGGGCTTGCCCGACACCCCGATCGCCGACGAGCGCGCCGGGATCGACATGCTCTATTCGTCGGGCACGACCGGGCGGCCCAAGGGCGTTCGCGTCGCATTGCCCGAAGACCCAAACCCCGCCGCCGGCAACGTGCTGATGCAGCTCGCCGCCGGGCTCTACGGGTTCGGACCGGAGAGCATCTATCTCAGCCCTGCGCCGATGTACCACGCCGCGCCGTTGCGCTGGTCGATGACCGTCCATCGGCTGGGCGGGACGGTGATCATGATGCGGCATTTCGATCCCGAAGCCGCGCTCGGCATGATCGAACGCTACCGCGCCAATTGCAGCCAGTGGGTGCCGACGCATTTCGTCCGCATGCTCAAGCTGCCGCCCGAGGTGCGCCTCCGCTACGACGTGTCGAGCATGAAGGCCGCGATCCACGCCGCCGCGCCGTGCCCGATCCCGGTCAAGGAGGCGATGATCGAGTGGTGGGGGCCGGTGATCTACGAATATTATGCCGGGTCGGAGGGGAATGGGTTCACTTCGATCACGTCGGAGCAATGGCTGACGCACAAGGGCTCGGTCGGTAAGCCCGCCTACGGCATCGCGCATATCTGCGACGATCAGGGCGAGGAATTGCCGCCGGGGAGCGAGGGCCTGATCTATTTCGAGGGCGGCGGGCAGTTCGATTATCATAACGATCCCGTGAAGACCGCCGAGACTCGGAATGCGAAGGGCTGGTCGACGCTGGGCGATATCGGGCGGATCGACGAGGAGGGGTATCTCTACCTCACCGATCGCAAGAGCTTCATGATCATTTCCGGCGGGGTGAACATCTATCCGCAGGAGATCGAGAACCGGATCATCACGCACCCGAAGGTGACCGATGTCGCGGTGATCGGCGCGCCCTGCCCGGAGATGGGCGAGAAGGTCGTCGCGGTGGTGCAGCCCGCCGACATGGCCGAGGCCGGCCCCGAGCTCGCCGCCGAACTCACCGCCTGGTGCCGCGCCGAACTGTCGGGGGTGAAGACTCCGCGCCAGATCGACTTCACGCCCGAACTGCCGCGCCACGCGACGGGCAAGCTCTACAAACGCTTGCTCAGGGACCAGTATTGGGCGGAGAGCAGTGGCAAAATAATCTAGCTGTTCCCCCGCGCAGGCGGGGGCCCAGGGTAACAGAGTGCACCCTTTGCGACTCTGGACCCCCGCCTGCGCGGGGGAACAAGGGAGAGAGAAAATGAACGACCGCGTATCGATCACCGTCACCGACCAGATCGCCGACGTCCGCCTGACCCGGGCCGACAAGATGAACGCGATCGACCCGGCGATGTTCGAGGGGATCGGGCAAGCGATCGACGAGCTGGCGGGGATGACCGACGTGCGCTGCGTCGTGCTGTCGGGCGAGGGCCGCGCGTTCTGTGCCGGGCTCGACATGACCAGCATGGCGGGCGGCGGCTCGGGCCTGTCGTCGCGCGACCGCAACGATCAGGGCAGCATCCTGCCGCAGCACGTCACCTGGGGCTGGCGCAACCTGCCGATGCCGGTGATCGCCGCGGTCCACGGCGTGGCGTTCGGCGGGGGGTTCCAGATCATGTCGGGCGCCGACATCCGCATCGCCGCGCCGGGCACGCGCTTCGCGATCCGCGAAAGCTATTGGGGACTGGTCCCCGACATGGCGGGCTTCCCGATCTGGCGCACGTTGGTGCGCGACGACGTGCTGCGCGAACTGGCCTATACCGCGCGCGAGTTCGAGGCGAGCGAGGCGCTGAACCACGGCTTCATCACCCGTATCGCCGACGATCCGCACGCCGCCGCGATGGAACTGGCGACCGCGATCGCCGGCCGCAGCCCGCACGCGATCCGCGGCATCAAGCGCCTGTGCAACATGGCGCACGACGCCGATCCCCGCACGATGCTGGAGGCCGAAACCGAAGAACAGGTCAAGGTGATCGGCAAGGCCAACATGATGGAAGCGGTCGCCGCGAACATGGGGAAAAGGGCGGCGGTTTTTCGGGATTAGGGGACCAAAGTTCACGAAAGTTCACGGGGTCGCGCGCCGCGTGGCGGTCGAAGTCGATCAGCGCCGTGCCTGCCGGAAGGTGGTGACGTTGCCGCGAAAAACGGGTATCCTGTTCGCGCTACGCGCGGTCCCGCGCTGGCTGAGCAACTGACGATGTCAAAGAGCGAGTCGCCAGTGTGTCAGGCGAAATCCTACATTGATAGCCGTTTGTAGCGGGCCAAAACCGCCCCCATCACTCCCAACGGCAGCATCCACGCCGCCCACGCATCGCACGCGTAGAAAACTTCATACCAGCGCATCGACCCGACCAATGTCCACAGCGCCAGAAACACGCGGAAGAACACCGCGCCGAACGCGGTCGCGGTCATCAGCAGCATGCATTGCCAGTGCGTGTCGATCCTTCGCCGCCGAATATTCCAGATGCCCGCCGCCAGCAGCACCAGCCACACGCTCGCCTGCGCGGAAAACCCCGCCGCCGACACGGTCGTAACCGGCGCGACCCACGCCACCGGGTAGGCCGTTACCCCCGCGATCAGTACGTCGGCCGCCGCCATCCGTCCCAGCGGGCGATGCCATTTCGGCCGTCGGCGCAAGGTAATCACCAACGGCAACAACACCAGCGCCAGCCCACCGGTCACCATATGCACCGGAAAGATCAGCGGCATCAGCTCGACCTTGACCGCCAGCGCTTCGGGGAAGTCGTCGCTGGCGAACGCCGACAGCATCGCCCTGGCGGCTGTGTACAATACAAGGCCCGCCATCGCTGATACAAGCAGCACGATAGAGGCTCGCCTGAACGCGCGGGCCGTCGTCGCTGTCAGGGGGGAGCTCGCCATGAAAACCTTATTCCAGTCGCTCATCGGATTGTCGATGCTCGCCGCTGCCGGCCTCGGTGCGGTGGCCCTGGCGGGCCCGGCAACGGCCGTCGGCGCACCGGGCGACGCCGCAACGCCGCTCTATTACGGCCGCTGGGTGGTGAACGAAGAGCGCCCGGTCTTCACCCAGCGCGGGCGGTTCTACAAGACGATCGACGTGGCCAAATGCGGCGGCGATTTCTGCGGCGTCAGCGTCGACGACAAGGGTAAATGCGGCACCGTGCTGTTCCGCTTCCTCGGCAAGAATGCCGCCGCCGATTCGCTGCGCGGCCACGGCAAATGGGGCGCCGAGACGAAGAATCTGGTGATCTATTCGGACGGTGGGGGCAGCGACGGCAGCGAGCGCAATTTCGACCTGTATCTGGGCGACGGGACCAATTTCGGCGAACGGTCGGGCAACATGCCCAAATTCCATGCGCAATATCGCCGCACCGGCGCCGCGAAGTGCGTCGCGCGCTGAATCGGCTTTAGGGTGAACCGACATTCAGCGTGCTCTTAAAGCCCCTCCCCTAAAGGGGAGGGGCTAGATGCCGGGCACGCCTGAATGTCGATACTAGCCCCAGGTTACCGTTAGCGGTTGGGGCATTCAGGGATGGAGCACCAGCGAGTAGCTCCATCCAATGCTGGCGAGCACCACGTCGAACGTCTTGCGCTCGACGGTCAGCTTCGGCCCGGCGTCGCTTTGCCCGATCCGCCCTTCGCGTTGCAGGAAGGTCTCCTGCAAGGCTGCGGGTGAGGAGCCGCTGAGCGCCGGCCAATTGGCGAGCATCGCGGTCAGCAACGAGTGGCAGGCGTCGCGTTCGGCGGCGTCGGGCACGATCGCGGCGACCGGCGCGTCGTCGGGCATCCCGCACAATAACCGGTTGAGGACCAGTTCGGCCTCGGGCGAATCGTCGCGGCCGTCGACGAGCATCTGCGTCAGCCGGACCGCGCGCGCCTGAGCGTCGGGCGAGCGCCACCCCGGCCGTCCCGCATCGTCCGCTGTGGTCAGGTCGAGCAGCGCGAACAGATGCGGCAGGAACGGCGTGGTCAGCACGAGCCCGGCATTACCGACAAGGAGCGGCGCGGCGGTCATTGCCCGGCAGGGGCGCGGACCAGCCACTGCTGAAGCGCGATGCGGAAATCGGGGTCGATCGCGCCGCCGGTGGTGACGATCGTCACGTCGCATGTCGCCATCGGCACGCCGTTTTGCAGCGCGAGGCCCATCGCCTGCCACGACCTGTTGCCCAGCGTCCCGATGCCGTGCGTCATCTGTACTTCGCCGGGGAAACTGCCCTCGGCGAGGTAGTTGATCTCGACATTGGCGACGAGCCCGCGGTTGCGGCCCGGCGAACTGCCCAGAATCGTGCCGAAGAAGCGCACGCGCGCGGTTTCGAACAGCGCCGCCCAGGCGACGTTGTTGATATGGCCAAGCACGTCGAGATCGGCGAAGCGCGTCTGGATCAGATCGTGGTGCGGATAAGCGGCGGGGTCGAGCCGCCACGGGGCTGGTCTGGGCATGTGGTTACAAGCGCCCGGCGAACAGATCGATCTTGCCGATCGGCACGCCCTTGTGGCGCAGGATGGCGTAGGCGATCGACAGGTGGAAATAGATCTGCGTCGTGGCGAAGACCGACAGCCACTGTTCAGTCGGAAGCGTCGGTGTCAGCGTGTCGGTGATCGCAACCGTCAGCGGCACGTCGTCGCGCCCGGCGAATTGCTCCGGCGTCAGCGCGGCAAGCTCGGCGCGCGCGGTGGCGATGCCCGCGTGCAGTTCGGTCAGCGTGGCGGTGCCGGCCAGCCGGTCGGGCACCGGCAGTCCGGCGACGCGCGCGGTCCATTGGCGCGGGAAACTGATCACGACTTCGGCCTGAAACCGCAGCGGGTGCATATCGTCGGCAATCCGCCAGTCGAGGATCGCGTCGGGATCGAGCCCTTGCGCGGTGGCGAAATCGGCGCCCTTGCCAAGCAAGTGATCGAGCGCTTCGAGCACGCGGTCATACATCGCGACGAAACTGAACATCGTGATCGGCATCGGCATTCCCTCTCTTTTGCCGCGCGGCGTAGGTGCCGTGCCGATTGCGCGCAAGCCGCGAGTGCGCTCTAGCGGGCGGTGGCTGGCGAACGGGAGTGGGTGAATGACGACGGTTTCCGAAGCGATCGCGGCGCGCCGGTCGGTGCGCGGATTCCTCGACACCCCGGTCGATGCCGGGTTGCTGCGCGAGATCGCGGTGAAGGCGGCGCGCGCGCCGAGCGGCGGCAATATCCAGCCGTGGCATATCGACCTAGTGTCGGGCGACAGCATCGTCGAATTGAAGGCGATCATGGCCGCGAAGCTGGCGGCGGGCGAAACCGAGGAGCCGGGATACCAGATCTATCCGAAGGAGTTCGTCGCGCCGTATCGCGACCGCACTTTCGCGCTGGGCGAGGCGATGTACGGGCATATCGGCATCCCGCGCGAGGACAAGGTCGCGCGGCGGATGTGGTTCGCGCGGAACTTTCAGTTCTTCGGCGCGCCCGCGGCGCTGTTCTGCACGGTCGACCGGCGGATGGGGCCGCCGCAATGGAGCGACCTGGGGATGTATCTGCAGAACGTGATGCTGCTCGCGGTCGAAGCGGGATTGGCGACCTGCCCGCAGGAATGCTGGGCGGTGTATCCGACCACGATCGAAGGCTTTCTGGGGACGCCGCCCGAGCGGATGCTCTTTTGCGGGATGGCGATCGGGTATGAGGATACGACCGAGCCGGCGAACAAGCTGCGCGCCGAACGCGCGGCGGTGGAGGAATGGCTGAGCGAGCGGTCTTAGCCGCGGGCCTCAGCCGTCATCCCGGCCTTGTGCCGGGATCCGCGTCTCCACGCGCGATGCCCTTGCCCGATGCACGGCAAACCCCGGCACTTTGGCCGGGGTGACGGGCAAAAAAAGGGGCGCCGGATCGCTCCGACGCCCCCTGCTAATTACGCGTTCGCCGCCGGACGGCCACCGCCGCCACCGGGACGACCGCCGCCGCGACCGCGACCGCCGCGATTGCCGCCGCCGCCGTTACCGCCGCCGCCGCCCGGACGACCACCGCCACCGCCGCCGCCGAAGCGGTTGCCGGTCGGACGCGCATCGTGCGTCTTGCGCGGGGGACGCGTGCCGGAGGGCCCGCGCGGGCGCTCTTCGCGCGGCGCGGGGTCGTTGCCGATGGTGTTCTTGCGCACCGAGGCGAGCCGCGCGGCTTCGGCGAGGAAGCCTTCCGGCAATGCCTTGAGCGGCAGCTTCTGGCGCGTCACCTTCTCGATGTCGCGGATGTACGGCTTTTCGTCGTCCGCCACGAAGCTGATCGCGATGCCCGCGGCGCCGGCGCGCGCGGTGCGGCCGATGCGGTGGACGTACTGCTCGGGCACGTTGGGGATTTCGAAGTTGATCACGTGGCTGACGCCCGACACGTCGATCCCGCGCGCGGCGATGTCGGTCGCGACGAGCACCTTGATCTCGCCCGACTTGAACGCGCCCAGCGCGCGTTCGCGCTGCGGCTGGCTCTTATTGCCGTGGATCGCGGCGGCATGGATGCCGTTGCCGCCGAGCAGCCGCACGACCCGGTCGGCGCCGTGCTTGGTCCGCGTGAACACCAGCGCGCGGTCGATCGCGGCATTGCTCAGCGTCATCGTGAGAAGCGCCTGCTTTTCCGACTGGTTGACGAAGGTGGCGTACTGATCGACGCGCTCGGCGGTGGTTGCCGCCGGCTTGATCGACACGGTCTGCGGGTCGTTGAGGAACTGGCTCGCGAGTTCGCGGATCGACGCCGGCATCGTCGCCGAGAAGAACAGGGTCTGGCGCGCGCGCGGCACCATCCGGACGATCTTCTTGAGCGCGTGGATGAAGCCGAGGTCGAGCATCTGGTCGGCTTCGTCGAGCACCAGCGTTTCGATCGTGGTCAGGCTGACGAAACGCTGTTCGACCAGGTCGAGCAGACGGCCCGGCGTGGCGACGAGGATGTCGACGCCGCGGCTCATGTCCTGACGGTTCTTGTTGATGCTGGTGCCGCCGAACACGGTCGCGACCGACATCTTGCTGAACTTGCCGTAGGCGATCGCGCTTTCGGCGATCTGGCTGGCGAGTTCGCGCGTCGGGGCGAGGATCAGCATGCGGCAATGCGTCGGCAGCACGCGCTTCTGCGCTTCGACGAGGCGCTGGATCGACGGCAGCACGAACGCCGCGGTCTTGCCGGTGCCGGTCTGCGCGATGCCGAGCAGATCGCCGCCCTGAAGCACGATCGGGATCGCCTGCTCCTGGATCGGGGTGGGGATTGTATAGCCTTTGGCTTCGAGCGCGCGGACGAGCGGCTCGGCGAGGCCGAGATGTGCGAATTTGGACATGAAATCTCTTCGATATGCGGCACGCGCGCCGAAACGGCGCACGGGCGGCGGGGGTAAAATGACACCCCGCGTGACTTGGGAAGCCTGTCGCTTAAGCGACCGAGGCGGAGCCTGTGGCACCGGGCGAACCCGACATCACGATCACGCTGCTAGACGCCTCGATAGCGGCCATATGCATGTTGCGGTGCAAAAAGTCAATGCAGCGCCGGTTTCCCCTCAGTAAGCGCACACCGAAAAGTCCTCGCCCACCCAGCACGCGCGGTCGCGGCGCGAGCGGCGGGCTTCGCCCCAACGCGAATTGATCCCCGCGTCGGTCAGCCCGCGCACCTCTGCGACGCCGGTGCGGATCATGTAGACGGTGATGCTCAGCGTCTCGCCGCCGATATAGCGCCCGCGCAAGGGGGTGACGGTAAACGTGCCGCCCTTGGCGACGACATAATTGCACGGGCCGTCATAGCTGCTGCCTTCGGACTCGATCACGCAATGCGCGACCTTCGCCGAGGCAGGGACCGCGACGGTCAGGCCGACGAGCAGCGCGGCTGCGGCGAGGATCGGCTTGGTCATGGATGCGGACTCCCTGGCGTCGCCCGATCACTGGGCCTTGAACGTCTTCTTGACCTTGTCCCCGATCACGCCGCGTTGCTGACTCGCGGTCAGGTCGGCGTCGGTACGATACAGCGCGGTCAGAAAGCTGCGGTCCTGCGGGGTCAGTCCCGCTGGTCCCGGCTTCCCGGCGTCGCGCGCCGCGAAGATCGCCATCACGCTGTCGGCGCCGGCGAAATTGCCGTCGATCTGAGGCTGGGCGAACATCACCATCGCAAGATAATCGGCCAGTTGGGGCCATTTGATCCCGCCGACCTTGCCTTCATCGACCACGATCAGCCCGCCGAACGTGTTCATCCGGATCCGCGTGCGAATCCGCGACGCGGGGATGATCGTCGGTTCGACATCGACCTTACCGTCGGCGTCCATCGAGCCGACTCGTTGGCCGTCGGCCATCGTGGGCATGTTGATCGTGAACCAGCGCACCGGGCGCGGCGCCACATAACGCGCCAGTTCCTTGCGCGATGGCCGACCGTACATTCCATTGCGGACCAGGTCGGGATATTTGTCGACCGCGTCAGCGGCAAATTTGTCGGCGTCTGTGGTGAACACGATCAACGTGTTGGGCGCGCACTTCGGCGCTTGTTTGTAACTGACGTCGAGCAATTTCGCGACGGCTCCGATCCGGTCGAGGAGGTACGCACGGCGTTCGGGCCACAGCCCGACCATCGCGACGCAGGCTTGCCCGTTCCAGCGCGCGAGCTGGCCGCTGTCGCCGGTCGGCGCGAGCGACTTGACGAAGGTCTCGACCTGCTTGTCGCGATCACGGTCGCGCCGTCCGTTGACGATGATATCGCTCTGATCGCCCTTGGCGTCGGGTACCTTGTCCTGCGCATCGGCGGGGAGCGCGAGCGACAGCGCGGCGGCGGCAAGGAGGGCGATCCGAATCATGCGCCGAAAATATCGTGTTTCGCCCGCGATGACAATTACGGCGAGCGCGGACGTCGCAGCCGGCGGCTGGATCGGCCGGCGCCGTCCGCCGGCCGGCCTGCCCGGTCCTAGAGGCTGCGCCCGATCAATTCCTTCATAATTTCATTCGTCCCGCCGTATATCCGCGACACGCGCGCCGCGCGCCACATCCGGGCGATCGGGTATTCGTTCATATAGCCCGCGCCGCCGTGGAGCTGGAGGCACTTGTCCATCACTTCCCATTGCAGCTCGGTGTGCCACAGCTTCGCCGCGGCGCCTTCGGTTGGGGTCAGTTCGCCCTTCAGATGGCGCTGGATCGCCCAGTCGAGATGCGCCCAGCCGACCTGCAGCTTCGACGCCAGGTCGGCGAGCACGAATTTGGTGTTCTGGAAATCGAACACCATCCCGGCAAAGGCCTTGCGCGTCTTGGTGAACTCGACCGTTTCGTCGAACGCTTTCTGCGCGCTGGCGTGCGTGCCGACCGCGATCGACAGGCGTTCCTGCGGCAGCTGGCTCATCAGATAGATGAAGCCCTTGCCCTCTTCGCCGAGGCAATTGGTCATCGGCACGCGCACGTCTTCGAAGAACAATTCGCTCGTGTCGGCGGCGTCCTGCCCGATCTTGTCGAGCTTGCGCCCGCGCTTGAAGCCCTCACGGTCGCTTTCGATCAGGATGATCGACATGCCCTTATAGGCGGGTTGCGCGTCGGGGTCGGTCTTGGCGACGACCAGGATCAGGTCGGCATTCTGGCCGTTGGTGATGTACGTCTTGCTGCCGTTGACGACATAATGATTGCCGTCTTTCTTGGCCGAGGTGCGGATCGCCTGAAGGTCGGAGCCGGTGCCGGGTTCGGTCATCGCGATCGCGGTGATCGTCTCGCCCGAGACGAGGCGCGGGAGCCACTGCTTCTTCTGCTCTTCCGAGCCATAATGTTCGAGATAGCCCGACACGATGTCCGACTGGAGCGTGAACCCGGCGGGGACGCCCTGATACGCCAGCTCTTCGTTGACGATCGAATTATAGCCGAAGTCGAGCCCCAGGCCGCCATAGGCTTCGGGCACGGTCGGGCAGAGCATGCCGATCTCACCCGCCTTGCGCCAGAATTCCTTCGGCACCAGCCGATCCTGTTCCCATTGGTTGACGTTGGGGACGCCTTCCTTTTGCAGGAACGAGCGCACCGTCTGGCGGAACGCTTCGTGATCTTCGTTGTAGGCGAAGCGGCCGGGAACGCTGTCGGGGGTCATCACTCTCTCCTGTGTGTTTTGCGGCGACCGTGCGTCCGGTTTCCGCGAACGTCAACTGGCAGACTCGACAGGTCGTGGGGAAAGGCCGCTCGACTTCGCGCAAAGGCTATGGGTAAGGTGGCGCAAAATTAGGAGAGCGCATGAAACTGGCCAGCCTGAAGCACGGACGCGACGGTCGTCTTGTCGTGGTTTCGACCGATCTCGCCTGGTACGCCGACGCCAGCCATATCGCCCCCAATCTTCAGGCCGCGCTCGACGATTGGGATCGCGTGGCGCCCAGCCTGCGCGTCCTTCAGACCGACCTCGATCACGAAGTCATCCCGCTCGAGCGTTTCCACGAACATGACGCCGCGTCGCCGCTGCCGCGCGCCTATCAATGGGCAGATGGGTCGGCGTACGTGAACCATGTCGCGTTGGTACGACAGGCGCGCGCCGCCGAGATGCCCGACAGCTTCTGGCACGATCCGCTGATGTATCAGGGCGGATCGGACGGGTTTCTCGGCCCCCGCGATCCGATCCCGCTCGCCGACGAAGACTGGGGCTGCGACATGGAGGCCGAGGTCGTGGTCGTGACCGGCGACGTGCCATTGGGCGCGACGCGCGAACAGGCGCTCGACGCGATCCTGCTGGTCGGACTGACCAACGACGTGTCGCTGCGCAATCTGATCCCGGGCGAACTGGGCAAGGGGTTCGGATTCTTTCAGTCGAAGCCGGCGAGCGCGTTTTCGCCCGTGTTCGTCACCCCCGATTCGCTGGGCGAGTGGTGGAAAGACGGCAAGCTGCATCGCAAGCTGATGGTCGATCTCAACGGCCAGCCCTTCGGTCGTGCCGAAGCGGGCGAGGACATGACCTTCGATTTCGGGACGTTGGTCGCGCATGCGGCGAAGACGCGCAAGCTCGGCGCGGGGACGATTGTGGGCTCGGGGACGGTGAGCAATCGCGACTCGGATGGCGGGCCGGGCAAGCCGATTTCAGAGGGCGGCGTGGGCTATTCCTGCCTCGCGGAACTGCGCACGATCGAGACGATCAACAGCGGCAAGCCGGTGACGCCGTTTCTCAAGAAGGGCGACACGGTGCGGATCTGGGCGGAAGACGACAAGCATCACCCGATCTTCGGGGTGATCGAGCAGACGGTGGAGTAGTCCCGTGTTCCTGCGAAAGCAGGAACCCAGAGCCCAAAACAAGATCGCGCGTGACCCTGGGCTCCTGCTTCCGCAGGAGCACGCGGCACATCGTCCGCGCCGCGCGGCTAACCCGGCACACGCGCAAGACTCGCCAAGCCCGTTGAAATTTTATAACAAGGCTCCGAAGCCCGCTTTTGTGCGTTTGCCGGGTAGGATTTTGCTGGAGAGCCCATGGCAAGCCACATGCCGCGCGCCAATCTGAAGCCGCTGACGCTGCACGTGCCCGAACCCAAGTTCCGGCCCGGCGACACGGTCGACTTTGCTGCGGTCGATGTGCCCGCAGCGGGTGCGGCACGTCGGCCCGATACGGCGGACAAGGCGCTCGATTTTGCCGACCTGGCCTATTCGATGATTCGCGTGCTCGACGAGGAGGGCCGCGCGGTCGGGCCGTGGAATCCCAAACTGACCCCCGACATGCTGCGCCGTATGCTGCGCAGCATGGCGCTGGTGCGCGCGTTCGACGAACGCATGTTCCGCGCGCAGCGACAGGGCAAAACCAGTTTCTACATGAAGTGTCTGGGCGAAGAGGCGGTCGCGGTGTCGGCGGCCTATGCGCTCCAGCGCGACGACATGTGCTTCCCGTCGTACCGCCAGCAGGGGCTGCTGATCGCGCGCGACTGGTCGTTGGTCGACATGATGAACCAGATCTATTCGAACAGCGCGGACCGGCTGGCGGGCAAGCAATTACCGATCATGTATTCGGTGCGCGACGCGAGTTTTTTCTCGATCTCGGGCAATCTGACGACGCAATATCCGCAAGCGGTCGGCTGGGCGATGGCGAGCGCGGCGAAGGGCGATACGCGGATCGCGGCGACGTGGTGCGGCGAGGGATCGACCGCGGAGGGCGACTTCCACTCGGCGCTGACCTTCGCCACCGTCTATCGCGCGCCGGTGATCTTCAACATCGTCAACAATCAATGGGCGATCAGTTCGTTTTCGGGCTTCGCGGGGGCCGAAGCGACCACGTTCGCGGCGCGCGCGATCGGCTATGGCATTGCCGGGCTGCGCGTCGACGGCAACGACGCGCTGGCGGTCTATGCGGCGACCGAATGGGCGGCCGAGCGCGCGCGGACCAATCAGGGGCCGACGCTGATCGAGCATTTCACCTATCGCGCCGAAGGCCATTCGACGTCGGACGACCCGACGCAATATCGCAGCGCCGGCGAACCCACCGCATGGCCGCTGGGCGATCCGATCAAGCGGCTCAAGGATCACCTGATTGCGCTGGGCGAATGGGACGAGGAGCGCCACGCCGCGCAGGACCTCGACCTCGCCGAGCAGGTCAAGGCCGCGCAGAAGGAAGCCGAAAAGAACGGCATCCTCGGCCACGGGCTGCACCAGCCGCTCGACAGCCTGTTCGACGGGGTGTTCGAAGAGATGCCGTGGCATTTGCGCGAACAGCAGGCGCAGATGATCGCCGAGGAAACAGCGAGTGGACGGCCATGGGCGCGGAAGTGATGACGACCTTTCCAACCTCCCTCGTCACCCCGGCCTTGAGCCGGGGTCCCGCTTTCTCGCGCGGGACGGACGTAGCGGGACCCCGGGTCGAGCCCGGGGTGACGGAGTTTTTGCGGTGAGCGACGTGATTGAAACCGAAGCGGGGGTAACCGAAGACGTGCCGCCCACCGCCCGCATGAACATGATTCAGGCGATCAACTCGGCGATGGACGTGGTGATGGCGCGCGATCCCGATGTGATCGTGATGGGCGAGGATGTCGGCTATTTCGGCGGGGTGTTCCGCGCCACCGCGGGGCTGCAGGAGAAATACGGCAAGACCCGCGTATTCGACACGCCGATCACCGAATGCGGGATCATCGGCGTCGCGGTCGGGATGGGCGCCTATGGCTTGCGCCCCGTGCCCGAAATCCAGTTCGCCGATTACATCTATCCCGCGCTCGATCAGCTCGTATCGGAGGCCGCGCGGCTGCGCTATCGCTCAGCCGGCGAGTTCATTTCGCCGATCACGGTGCGCTCGCCCTTCGGCGGCGGCATTTTCGGCGGGCAGACGCACTCGCAGTCGCCCGAAGGCATTTTCACGCACGTTTCGGGGATCAAGACGGTGATCCCGTCGACGCCGTATGACGCCAAGGGGCTGCTGATCGCGGCGATCGAGGATAACGACCCGACGATCTTCTTCGAACCCAAGCGGATCTATAACGGGCCGTTCGACGGCTATTGGGACCGTCCGTCGAAGAACTGGTCGGCGCATCCCGCGGGCGAGGTGCCGACCGGCTATTACAAGATCGAACTGGGCAAGGCGAAAGTCGTGCGCAGCGGCGAGGCGCTGACCATCCTCGCCTACGGCACGATGGTGCACGTCTGCCTGGCGGTGATCGAGGAGATGGGGATCGACGCCGAAATCGTCGATCTGCGCACGCTCGTCCCGCTCGATATCGAGACGATCGAGGCGTCGGTGAAGAAGACCGGGCGGTGCATGATCGTCCACGAAGCGACGCGGACGAGCGGGTTCGGCGCGGAACTGTCGGCGCTGGTGCAGGAACGCTGCTTCTATCACCTCGAAGCGCCGATCGAACGCGTCACCGGGTTCGACACGCCGTATCCGCACAGCCTCGAATGGGCGTATTTCCCCGGGCCGGTGCGGATCGGCCAGGCACTCAAGAAGATACTGAAGGACTGACGATGGCGCGCTTCGTTTTCAAGCTGCCGGACATCGGCGAAGGCATTGCCGAGGCCGAGATCGTGGCGTGGCATGTCAAGGTCGGGGATTCGGTCAAGGAGGACCAGGGCCTCGCCGACATGATGACCGACAAGGCGACGGTCGAAATGGAATCGCCGGTCGCCGGCACGGTGATCGAGCTGGCGGGCGAGGTCGGCGATCAGGTGCCGATCGGCGCGGCGCTGGTGGTGATCGAAACCGAGGGTGAGGTCGCGGTCGATATTGCAGCGGAAGTCGCCGAGCAGCTCGGTGCGGACGATAACGACGAAGAAAAGTTCGAGGCGGAGACGCCGGGCGTTGCCGACGCCGAGGGTGACAGGCCGGCGTATGAAGCTTCTCCCCTCCCGCTTGCGGGAGGGGCCGGGGGAGGGCCTGTTATTCAGCCTTCCGCCAGCGAGCAAACAAGCCCTCCCCTAACCCCTCCCGCAAGCGGGAGGGGAATATCGATCCTCGCTTCCCCCGCGGTCCGCGACCGCGCGAGGGAGCTCGGCGTCGACCTGTCGCAGATCAAAGCCGATTCGGGCCGCGTGCGCCACGCCGATCTCGACGCGTTCCTGCGCTACGGGTCGGGGCAGGGCTATCACGCGCCGCACGCCAGCCGTGCGCGCGACGACGAGGCGATCAAGGTCATCGGCATGCGCCGCCGCATCGCCGAGAATATGGCGGCGTCGAAGCGCAACATTCCGCATTTCACCTATGTCGACGAAATCGACGTGACCGCGCTCGAAGCGATGCGCGCCGACCTGAACGACAATCGCGGCCAGCGCCCCAAGCTGACCCTGCTGCCACTGCTGATCGTCGCGATTTGCCGCAGCTTGCCCGATTTCCCGATGCTCAACGCGCGCTACGACGACGAAGCCGGGGTGGTCACGCGCTCGGGCCGGGTGCATCTCGGCATGGCGACGCAGACCGATGCCGGCCTGACCGTGCCCGTGATCCGCGACGCACAGGACCGCAACGTCTGGCAACTGGCGACCGAAATCACCCGGCTGGCCGAAGCGGCGCGCGCGAACAAATTGAAGCCCGACGAAATGGGCGGCGGCACGATCACCGTGACCTCGCTCGGGCCGCTCGGCGGGATCGCGACGACGCCGGTGATCAACCGCCCCGAAGTCGCGATCATCGGCCCGAACAAGATCGTCGAACGCCCGGTCTTTGTCGGCGACGATATCGTCCGCGCGAAATTGATGAACCTGTCGATCAGCTGCGACCACCGCGTCGTCGATGGCTGGGACGCGGCGAGCTATGTTCAGGCGCTCAAAAAGTATCTCGAGACGCCGGTACTCTTATTCGCCGACTGACCGCGCCGACACACCCTTGCGACAAACTGCTCCTAGCGTCGCCGACGACGGTGACCGGGAGTGAGCGGGATGATCGGGTTTCTGATGGGAATGGCGCTGAGCGCCGCGCCGGATGTGCCGCCGCTGGCGGGGACCCTGCCGCCGATGCCGCCGTCGCGATCCGGTAAGCCCGACGACGATCGCCCGCGCGGGCGGCTGTTCATCAGCCCGATGGGCGAACCGTTTCGCGGTCCCGACCCGGTGCGTGCGTGGTTCGATGCGGCGGACAAGGATCATGACGGCGCACTGACCCTGGCCGAGTTCGTCGCCGACGCCGACCGCTTCTTCCTGGCGCTCGACCGCGGCAAGGATGGCGAGATCGATCCCGACGATATCGACTATTACGAGACCGTGCTCGCGCCCGAAATCCGAACCGGCGGCGAGGGAGCGATGGCGGGCGCCGGACCGCGGCGCGGCAGCGGCGGCGGCGGTGGCAGGCGCGGTGGCGGCGGTCGGCGTGGCGGCAGCGGCGGTGACTTTGGCGGCGACCGCGGCGGCGCGGGCGGTGGCGCCGCTGCCGCGCGCTACGGCGACACCCGGCGCGGCGCGGCACGCTTTTCGTTCTTCGATTATCCCGAGCCGGTGACGGTCGCCGACACCAGTTTGAATCGCGGCGTCGATCCCAAGGAGTTTCGCGACGCCGCGATCGACCGGTTCGCGATCCTCGACAAGAACCATGACGGGCGGATCGCGCGCGACGAATTGCCCCGGCTGGCCGCGCCCCCGGCCGGACGATTTCGCCGCGGCGGCGGGCAGCGTCCCGGCGGCGCGGGGCCGCAGGGTCCGACCCCGCCCGACGATCCCGATCCCGCGGGCTAAGGCCCGGGCGCCATCGGCATCGGAACGGGCGGGGGCGTTCCGCGCAGTTCGCCCAGCACCGCATCCCAGCGCTGCGCCAGCGCGCGATACCCGGCCAGATCGCCGGTCGAGAGGAAGCCGATCATATTGCCTTGCGGCCGCCAGCGTTTGCGCGCGAGAATGACGCACATCTTGCTCGCCAGATCGAGTTGCTCGTGGACCAGTTGCACCTGATGGTCGCGGCGCGCGCCGCCGACGCTGAAATTGACGTCGAGCCCGGTCAGCACTTGTTGCAGCAGCTTCTTGTCCCCGATCATCGTCGCCAAGTCCGCGCGGTACGTTTTGGTCATGTCCAGAATACGGTTGTTGATCGCGTCGAGTTCGGGCCGCGACCGGGGAAAACGCTCGCAATCCTGAATCAAGGCCGGGTTCGCCGTCAGCGCCCAGGCTTGCGTGAGTTTGTCGATCCCCAACTTCGAATAGAACAGATTACGCGCGCGATTCTGGTCGACCATCTCTCGATAGAAACGCATCGTTCGTCGGGTGATCGGCCCCTGGCGCGTGCCGCGCGGCAGCGACGGCAGGCCGGCCGAATCGACGCCGATCCGCTGCATCGTCGCAACGTCGACGCGCGTCGCGACGATCGCCCCGGCGATCGTCAGCCCGGCCATCGCCAGCGCGACCACGATAAAGATCGCGCCCGCCGCGAATAGCCAGGCCGGTGATGCGAAGCGGATCGTCAGATACCAGGCCGCACTCCAGACGACGCCCGCAAGAACGAGCGCGACGATCAGCGTCGCGGCGGCGTGCTGCGACACATCGACCGGGGTCAGTCCCCAGGCAAACAGCGACACCATGATGATTACCACCGCGCCCAGTGCGCTGGCGATCAGCGGATGTCCGTCGGGCCGGTCGAGTTCGTCTTCCCAATCGTCGATCCCGGCGTCCCACGCAGCGATAGCCATACTTCCCCCAAAGCGACCCAGCCCGACGGCATGTTTGGCGGGCGGGATTGCCCCACGCAAGGAAGTTTGCCGCCGATTCGGGAACGCCGGCTCGCGCAAAACCACATCGTTCAACCGATGGGTTGACAATCCATACGGCAACGGATAATTAAACCATATGGTTGAACAACTCGATCTTACCTTCGCTGCCTTGGCCGACCCCACGCGTCGCGCCATGCTCGCCAGCCTCGCTGCGGGCGAACGTTCGGTCGGCGATCTCGCCGCGCCGCACGCGATGAGTTTCGCGGGCGCGGCGAAACATGTCGGCGTGCTCGAACGCGCCGGGCTGATCGAACGCCGCAAGGCGGGGCGGCAGCAGCTGTGCCGGCTGAAGGCCGACCGGCTGGGCGAAGCCGATCGCTGGCTGCGGCAATGGGAAAGCTTCTGGAACGCCAGCCTCGACCGGCTCGAGGCGATCATCGCCGAGGATCAGGCATGACCGATCCTGTCGTCCTGACCGTCACGCGCGACATTGCGTCGTCGCCGGAACGCGTGTTCGACGCCTGGCTCGACCCGGCGCTTGCGCGGCGCTTCCTGTTCGCGACGCCGGAGGGTGAGATCGTGACCTGCGAGATCGACGCGCGCGTCGGCGGGCGGGCGCTGATCGTCGACCGGCGCGCGTCGGGCGACGCGCATCACCGGCTCAAATTCCTCGAAATCGATCGGCCGCGCCGTCTCGTCTTCCTGTTCGGCGCCGACCCCGCGCCCGAGGGCGCGTGGACTCGCGTGACGATCGAGATCGTCGCGATCGATGGCGGCGGGCGACTGACGCTCACGCACGAAATGGACCCGGAATGGGCAGCGTATGAGGACCAGACTCGAAAGGGCTGGGCCACGATCCTCGACACGCTGTCCCGAACGATTGGAGACAAAGCATGACCGACATCATCACCGCCACCGAACTTCGCTTCGAACGCACGCTGCCCGCGCCGGTTGAAACCGTCTGGAGATACCTGACCGACGGCGATTTGCGCGCGCGCTGGTTCATGGGCGGGTCGATCGACGCGCGGGTCGGCGGCAAGATCGAATTCGTCTTCGATCACGACCAACTGTCCGACGGCGATGTGCCGATGCCCGAACGCTTCGCCGCGAACAAGGGCAAAAGCTGGACCGAGGATATCGTGCGGATCGAGCCGCCGCACGTCCTGGCGTTCACCTTCGGGGTGGGCAGCGATACGCTCGCGACGTTCGAACTGGCACCGACCGCGGACGGCGGGACGCTGCTGACATTGGTGCATAGCGGGATCAAGAATCGCGATCAGGCGGCCAGTTTCGGCGGCGGCTGGACCTCGCATCTGGCGGTGCTCGACGCCAAACTGAGCGGCGGCGGGGTGGGGGATTTCTGGGCGCTGCATAAAGCGTGTGAGCAAAAGGTCACCGCCGCGCTGGCGTAGCGCTCGACAAGCGCGGCGGGGTGAAGGACTAAGGGCGCATGACGCCCAGCGAGCAGCTCCATCGCCATCTGATCGGTCAGCCGGGGTCGCGCGACCGGCTCAACACACCGGCTTTGGTGCTCGACCGCGACGCGCTCGACTCGAACATCGCGGCGATGGCCGACTGGGCGCGCGGGGCAGGGCTGGCACTGCGCCCGCACGCGAAAACGCACAAGAGCGCGGCGATTGGCAAGATGCAGGTCGCGGCGGGCGCGGTTGGGCTGTGCTGCGCGAAACTGGGCGAGGCGGAGGCGCTGGCGGACGGTGGCATCGGGTCGATCCTGCTCACCTCCCCCGTGGTGACGTCGATGGGGGTCGAGCGGCTGGTGGCGCTCAATGCGCGGATCGCCGATCTGGCGGTGGTGGCCGATCATCCCGACGCCGTCGCGGCGCTCGCCGCCGCGAACAATGGCAAGCCGATCCGCGTGCTGGTCGATATCGACCCCGGCATCCACCGCACCGGCGTCGCCTCGGCGACTGCCGCGGTCGCGTTGGCCCTCCAGATCGCCGACGCGCCGTCGCTCGTTTATGGCGGCGTCCAATTCTATTGCGGGTCGCAGCAGCATATCGCGACCTTCGCCGATCGCCGCGCCGCGATTGCCGATCGCAGCGCGTATCTCGAAACCGTGCTCGCCGCGCTGGCCGAAGCCAGCCTCGCGCCGCCGCTCGTCACCGGCGGCGGGACCGGGTCGCACCGGATCGACGCCGAACTCGGGGTGCTCGGCGAACTGCAGGTCGGATCGTACGTCTTCATGGATCGCGAATATCGCGACTGCGATCTGGGCACCGAATTCGCCACCGCATTGATGGTCGATACGCGCGTGATCAGCGCCAACACGCCTGGCATGGTGACGGTCGATGCCGGGCTGAAAGCGCTCGCGACCGAGGCCGGGCCGCCGCTTATCCTTGCCGGGGCGGCTACCGGGACCAGCTATCGCTTCACCGGCGACGAACACGGCGCGCTGGTCGCACCGGACGGTGCGGCGTCGCCCGCGCTGGGCGACCGCGTGACGCTGATCACGCCGCATTGCGATCCGACCGTCAACCTCTACGACGCCTATCACGTCGTGCGCGGCGAGACGCTGGTCGATATCTGGCCGGTGACCGCGCGCGGCCGCTCGGCTTAAGGGATCAGGATCGGGCGCATTTCGGGCAGCACTTTCGCCAGCTCGATCGCGACCACCCCGGCGAACAGATCGGCGCCGTCGCGGTTGAGATGGGTGTAATCGAAGCCATCGCCGCGCACGCCGACCCTGGGGAGTCCGTCGGGCAACGGCGCGGGCGCGGGTTGCGGCGGTGCGGGCGTGCCGACCGGCTTTTCGCCGCTATTCCCGCCCAGCGCTGACGCCATCATCGTCGCATCGGGCAGGCCGAGCGAATAATGTCCGGCCATCGCCGGGCCCATCGCCTGAATGATCGCCGCCGAGCGCGCGTTGAGGTCGATCAGCGGCACGTTCATTTCCCTCGCCACCTTGCGCACCGCGTCGGCCCAGGGGTCGAGGTCGCGGGTGATCTGGCCGTCCTTGAAGAATCTCCGGGTCAGCGGGGTAACGAGGATCGGTTTGGCGCCCGCCGCGCGGACATCCTCGACATAGCGTTTCAGATTGGCCGGGAATTCGCTGACGAGGTCGGTCGAGCGCCCCGGCTTACCCGGCTGGTCGTTATGCCCGAACTGGATCAACACCCAGGTGGTGACGTAGCCGGGGGTCTTCATCTCGGCGAGCGCGAGGTCCCACGATCCTTCGGCGCGATAGCTTTTGGTGCTGCGTCCGCCGCGCCCCAGATTGACGCACGCCGCGAACGACGTGACTCGAGTCGCACAGAAACTTCCGCCCCAGCCGCTGTTCACCTGTGTGGTCGAATCGCCGACCAGGATGATTTTCGAGGGTTTGATTCTGACCACCGGCGGATCCGCAGGCGGGGGTGCGATGGCAGCCGCCTGAAGCAGGAATGCTGCGAGAAACCCGATCACGATGCGCGTCCGGCGCGGGCAAAAGCGTTCATTCGCATCCTCTCCCGAAGTCAGCGGCTTGGGCTTGACACCGGTGTCTATAACCGTTTGCGGACGCTCTGAAAAGAGCGGGCGCGCGCTCTATTCTTACTTGAGCGCGAATTCGGCGATCGACACTCGTGTATTGACACCGGTGGACAATTTGGGAGATTAGGGGGCGAGCGCCGCGCATGACGGGGTCGTACAGGGGAGAGGGAAATGGTTCAGGGGAAGCTTCTGCGCGCCGGCGTGTCACTGCTGGCGATCGCGATCTTTACGCCGTCAATCGCGCAGGCCCAGACGACCCCGGCCGTCCCGGCGCCCGCCGCCGCGCCGCAGGATGACGCGCCGGTCGATGCCAAAGACATCGTAATCACCGGATTCCGCGGGTCGCTGCGCAATTCGCTCGACCTCAAGCGCAGCTCGGACGTTCAGATCGACGCGATCAGCGCCGAAGACATTGCCGATTTCCCCGACGCGAACCTCGCCGAATCGCTCCAGCGCCTGCCCGGCGTGTCGATCGACCGCGACAATGGCGAAGGCCGCACGATCACCGTGCGCGGGCTGGGCGGCGACTTCAACCGCACCCGGCTGAACGGGCTGGAGGCGCTGTCGACCGCGGGATCGAACGATTCGGGGACCGCGCCCAATCGTAGTCGCGCGTTCGATTATAACACCTTCGCCTCGGAACTGTTCAGTTCGCTCAAGGTACAAAAGACGCCGATGGCGGAGACCGACGAAGGCTCGCTCGGGGCGACGATCGACCTCACCATGGGTAAACCGTTCGATTACAAAAAGGGCGCGTTCGCGCTGTCGGTCGAGGATAATTATTACCAGCAGTCGAAATCGAACAGCCCGCGTATCGCCGGATTGATCAGCCGCCGCTTTGCCGGCGGGCGGTTCGGAATCCTGCTGTCGGGCGCGTACAGCAAGAGCGACAACGAAATCGATTCGTATCTGCGCCAGCCGGGCCAGTCGGACTATCTCTATCGCCAGTCGGATTTCCTCGGGAACGAAAACCCGCAGCGCGCGGGCTTTTCGGCGCCGGTCGGCACGACCTTTGGCACCGCCATCACCAACCCTCAGGCGATCGCCTTCCAGACCGGGTCGGACCCCGCCGCTTACGCCAAACTCTATCCCGGCGCGCCGTACAACACCCCGGGGCGCTTCGACGATTCGGTCGTGCGGATTCCCGCGCTGGCGACGATCCAGCAACAGAACGTCAAGAACGAGCGGCTCGGCCTGACCGGATCGATCCAGTGGCAGCCCGACGATCGCACCACGATCAGCGTCGACGGCGCCTTCTCGCGCTACAAGAATGACAGCGTCTTCTATCAGGTCTCGACCGTTGGCCTGAACCGCAACAACACCAATGCGACCTACAACACCGCAGTGGGGCGGCAGACGCCCAACACCGCGCGCGGCCTTTATCCCGGCATCTGCACGCCTGCGGCGACGAGCGATCTCGCGCCGTCGCAGGATTGCGGGCTGGCGATGTACGGCACCACCCCCGCCTTCTCGACCGCATTCAACGCAGCGGGGGTGCTGGTCCCCTCGGTGCTGGGCAATGCCGCGATCACGCCGGGCGGTACCAATTCGGGTACGGCCAATATCTACAGCACCAACCCGTTCAACCTCGATCCGTACGATTATTACAATAACCCCAATTCGGTCGGCTATATTCCCAGCAGCAACGGCCTGGCGTTTCGCGGCGAGCTGATCGGCCGTCCGGCGGTCGATGTGCTCGATGCCAACGTGACCAATGGCGTCGCCGATTACCTGAAGCTGCGCAACGTCGACTTCCGCTCGGGCGCCGACGCGGCGTCGTACACGACCACCTTCTGGCAGGGGTCGATCGACATCAAGCACGACTTTTCCGACACTTTCAAAATGGACGCGATCTACGGCCAGTCGCGCTCGACCAACTACACCACCGGCCTGCTGGTCGAATATAACCGCATGGATTCGCCCGGAACGTTTGTCTACGACGAGCGCGGCGGCGGCAGCATGCCGGTGATCGATCTGGGTTTCGACGCGGCCGATCCCAACAGCTGGCAGACGGTCAAGGGCTTCTCGGCGATCCGCCATTACGAGCGGACCGTGCGCAACACGTTCAAGACCGCGAAGGCCGATTTCGACTGGAAGCTGTCCGACCAGTTCAACCTCGGCTTCGGCGCATCCTATCGCCAGTTCGATTTCTTCACCGACCTGTGGGAACGCAACACCGACACGCTCAACCCGACTCTGCTTGAAGCCGGCACCAACGCCGCGGCGACGGGCCAACTGATCCAGTTCGGCCAAGGCATCAAGACCCCGGCGGGGACGGTCACGTCGTTCTGGGCGCCGAGCATCGACGCCTTCCGCAAGCTGTTCAATTTCGATTGCAACTGCATCAACAAATGGGGCGATTGGACGCTGACCAACAAGCGGTCGGGCGCGCCCAACCGCTATTCGGTGCAGGAGCAGGATCGCGGGTTGTACCTGCAGCTCGATTTCAAGGTCCCGCTGTTCGGCCGGACGCTGCGCGGCAATATCGGGGGCCGCGAGGCGTTCACCGCGGTCTATGCGGTGGGCAACACGCAGAACGGCCGCCCGATCACCGGCGACAACAATTACCGCGACTTCCTGCCCTCGATCAATCTCAACTATGAGCCGATCAGGAATGTCATCGTCCGCTTCGCCGCATCGAAGGTGATGGCGCGCCCGCTGCTGTCAAACCTGTCGCCGATCACCAGCGGCATTTCGGTGCCGACCGACGGCAGCAGCTCGGGCGCTCGCCTGACCATCGGCAACCCCAAGCTGTCGCCGTTCCGCGCGACCAACGAGGATGTCAGCATCGAATGGTATTTCGCCAAGGGCGGGATGCTGTCGGTCGCGGCGTATAATAAGGACATCAAGTCCTTCCCGCAGACGGTGATCTTCACCACGCCGCTGTCGTCGTTCCTCACCGCCGACGCGATCGCGTCGATCCGTGCGGGCATCACCAACGCCAATTCGCTGGCCTATATCGACGCCGGCAACCCGTTCGACGTGCGCCAGTTCCGCGACGCGCCGGGCGGGTATCTGCGCGGCATCGAAGTCAATTATCAGCAGGAATTCACTTTCCTGCCGGGCTTCCTCAAGAATTTCGGGGTGATCCTGAACTACAGTTACATCAAGTCCGAGCTCAACTATATCCTCGATCCCGGCGCGGCGGCGACGGCGACCACCGCGGCGGTCCCGCAGACCACCGCCAAGGGGCCGTTCCTCAACGTCTCGCCGCAATCGTTCAACGCGACGCTCTATTACCAGTCGTCGAAGTTCCGTGCGCGCGTCTCGGCGGCGTATCGCAAGGGGTATAGCACGACCTTCCCGATCGCCTCCGGACCGTGCTCGCCGGGTCTGGTCTCGCCGGTCCCGGCATCGCCCGCGACAGTCAACGGGAATAACGTGCCCGGTGGCCCATGCACCGCGCCATTGGTCAACGACTTCATTTTCAGCAAGGCGACGCTCAACCTCGATGCCTCGACCAGCTATGCCATCACCAAATGGTTCAGCGTCAGTGCGGAAGCGCAGAATCTGACCAACCAGACCAACGACCGCGAGGCGTATCAGGACAATCCGGTGGTCTCGCAATATGGCGCATCGGGGCGGATTTTCCGCGTCGGCGCACGCGTGAAGTTCTGATGCCCGGCGGGCGCGTCCTCGCGATTTCGTTGATCGCAGCCGCGCCGGCCGCGGCGCTGGCCGGTGCCCCCCCGCAACTCGCCTTTCCCGGGGCGGAGGGCGCTGGCCGGTTTGCCGCCGGGGGGCGCGGCGGGCGGGTCATCACGGTGACCTCGCTCGCCGATGCCGGCCCGGGGAGCTTGCGCGAGGCAGTCGAGGCCAACGGCCCGCGCACGATCGTGTTCGCGGTCGACGGCACGATCAAGCTCAGCAAGCCGCTGCGCATCGTGCAGCCCAACATTACGATCGCCGGCCAGTCCGCGCCGAGCGGCGGGATCACGCTGCGCGACTATCCGCTGGAGGTCGATGCCGACGATGTCGTGATCCGCTTCATCCGCTCGCGGCTGGGCGACGAATCGAAAACCGAAAGCGACGCGATCTGGATCGTCGGCGGGCACCGCATCATCCTCGATCACGTCTCGGCGAGCTGGTCGGTCGACGAGACGCTCTCGGCCTCGGCCAATTACACCAAGCCCGAACAGGGCTTCTACGATCTGACCGTGCAATGGTCGATCATCGCCGATTCGCTGACGCATTCGCTCCACGCCAAGGGCGAGCACGGTTATGGCAGCCTGATCCGGGGCGGGCGGGGCTCGAAGATCAGCTTTCACCACAATCTGTGGGCCAATCACGAAGCGCGGATGCCGCGCCCGGGCAATTACAGCGGCCCCGACGTCGATCCATTGGGCGCGTTCTTCGATTTCCGCTGCAACGTCTTCTACAATTGGGGCAAGGCTTATTCGGGCTACAATGCCGACAAGGCGACGCTGGCGCGGTACAATTTCGTCAACAACAGCTACGTCGCCGGCCCGCAATCGGTGAAGCCGATCGCGTTCAACGAATCGAACGCGCTGGCGCATGCCTTTTTCGCCGGAAACAGCATGAACGGGACGGTCCCGGCCGATCCCTGGTCGCTGGTCAGCGGGCTGCAATCGCCGGGGTACCGGCTCGACCGGCCGGTCGACGTCGGGCCGGTCGCGTGCGAGTCCGCCGCGTCCTCCTACGCGCTGGTGCTCGCTTTCGCCGGAGCGTCGCGCAGCCGCGATGCCGTCGACCTGCGCATCGTCGAGGGCGTCAAAACCCGCACCGGCAAACAGATCGACACGCAAGGCGAGGATGGCGGCTGGCCCGACTTGGCCAAGGGCAAGGCGCCCGCCGACCGCGACCGCGACGGCATGCCCGATGCGTGGGAACGCGCGCACGGGCTCAACCCGGCGAAGGACGACAGCGCGAGCGACGCCGATGGCAACGGCTACACCGCGATCGAAGATTATCTGAACAGCCTTGTTCCCGCGCCCCGCGCCTGATCGCCGCGCGGTGGTGGCGGGCGCCGCTGCGGCGCTGCTGACGCCGCGGGCATGGGCGGGCGAAGCGGCTTATGACGCCGTTGTCGCGAAGCCCGGCAGCAAAACGCCGCGCGGCAAGCGCTTCGACTCCCTCGCCGCGGCGTTGGCTGCTGCCCCGCTCGGCGGGCCTTTCCGGATCTGGCTGGGCGCTGGGGAGTGGCGCGAGAAGCTCACGATCCGCAGCGCGAACGTGGCGATCGTCGGCGAACATCGCCAGCGCACACGCCTGAGTTTCGATGCGGCGGCGGGACTGGGGGACCCCGATGGCAAACCGTGGGGCACATTCGGCAGCGCCACGCTGACGGTGCTGGCACCGGGATTTCGCGCCGATGCTCTGACGATCGAAAACGGTTTCGATCCCGTCGCCGAGGCGCAGCGTGGCGGACCCATGCTCGGCGACCGGCCCGGCGGGCAGCAAGCGGTGGCGCTGGCGCTGGGCGCGGGCAGCGACAGCGTGCAAGTCCTGAACGCCGACATCCTTGGACGCCAGGATACGTTGCTGGTCGACGCCGGGCGCGCGCTGTTCGATGCCTGTCTGGTAACGGGCACGGTCGATTTCGTGACCACGACGGTATATTGCTTGATCGCCTTCGCC
>JAZJYW010000007.1:138111-251587 GCA_040390165.1 Pseudomonadota bacterium
CGCGACTGCGAGATCAGATCGCGCGACCGCCCGCCGGGCCAGCCGCCGGGCGGGTGCATCGCCGCCCCCAGCACGCGGACCGACCGCGACGCCGGGCTGATCTTCGATCGCTGTCGCCTGACCGCCGAACCGGGCGTGCCCGCGGGAAGCGTGTTTCTGGGTCGCGCGTGGCGCCCGACGCGGCGCTTTGCCGACGGGCGCTATGGCGATCCGCAGGCGCTGGGCATGGCGGCGTATCTCGATTGCATCATGGGCGCGCAGATCGCCCCGCGCGGCTGGACCGAGATGAGCTATGGCGATGCGACGGGCGCGCGCGTCGCGTTGCAGCCCGAGCAAGCGCGCTTTTTCGAAGCTGGCAATACCGGGCCCGGGGCGATCGGCGATCGACGGAGCAATGTCGCGGACGCGGCGATGGTGAAACGACTGCGCGCGTTGTTCTGATCGCGCTCAGGCCGCCTTGCGCGGATGCGCCGTCTTGATCGCGTGTCGGATGACCCGGGCGAATTTGCCGCCCTGTCGGACCAGCTGCGCCTTGTCGAAACAGGCCGCAGCGCCGCGGTCCAGCGCCGCGCGTTCGGCGTCCGAGCCCGCAATGGTGTGCGACGACAGGACCACGACCGGCGCATGCGGCTGGCCGGCAAGTTCATCGAGAAAGGCCATGCCGTCGATCCCCGGCATCGCCAGATCGAGCGTTATCACGCTGGGGTGATAGCGTTCGATCAGGGCGCGCGCGCCCGGCACGTCGCTCGCCGACCCGATGACGACCAGATCGCGCTCCTTGTGCAATATCTGTTCGATAATCGCGCGCACCGTGAGCGAGTCGTCGATCACGACAATGTTCGACACAAGTCTCTCCTCACGTCGCGCGCAATTCGGCGACAAACATCTGGGTCGACCGGAGCAGATTTCCGGCATTGCCGTGCAGCCCGGTGGCGGCGTCGCGGACCTGCGCCGAGAGCAAGCGGGTGGCGTCCGCCGACCCCACCAGCGCGTCGATGCCGGATGCAAAGCGATCGCTCGTCGTGGCCAAATCCGCCGCTCTGAGCTCGATCGCGTCGGCGTTGCTGCGCTGGAAGTGCACGGCCTCACGCACATCGGCGGCGGTCCGCGCGACGTCGTCGAGCACCTGCCCGGCTTGGTCGAGGGCATTTTCGGCCAGCACCGCGCTGTCGCGGATCGCGCTGGTCAACGCCTCGATCTGCCGCGTTTCGCCCCCCGCCCGTGCCGCCAGCATCTTGATTTCGCCGGCCACCACCGAAAACCCCTTGCCGGCCTCACCGAAGCGCGCCGCCTCGATCGAAGCGTTGATCGCGACCAGATTGGTTTGGGTAGAGATGTCGCCGATGGTCTGGGCAAATTGTTCGACGCGCGAGGCGCGGTCGGCGAGCATCAGCACCGCTTCGCTTCCGGCGAGCGACGATGCCCGGGCCTGCGCGGCGCGCAGCGCCTGCTGGCCGGTTCGCTCATGAATATCCGCTATCGCGCCGGACAGCGCGGTGACGTGGCTGGCCACCGCACGCGCAGCCCCGGAAGCGTGTTTCGCCCCCGACGCCACGTCGGTCGCGTGACCGTCGGTTTCATGCGCCAGCGTGCTCAACGTCTCGGCCGATTGCGATAATTGCTCCGCGGCGGCGCCAAGCGATGTCGCCAGTTCGGTCACCCCCGTTTCGAAATTGTCGGCGATGTCGATCAATTCGCGGCGGCGCACCGCGCGGGCTTGCTGTTCGCCAAATTCGCGCCGGTCGCGTTCGGTCGCTTCGCGTCGCTCCGCATCGGCTTTTGCTGCCAACGCCGTTTCGGCGGCCAGGCGGTGCCGATTGGCTTGCTCCGCCGCCAGTTCGCTCGCGCCGCGCGATGCTGCGAGTTCAAGGACGAGCAGGCGCGATCGCCAGGTCAGCGTCGCGAGCACCGCAAACTCAAGCACCATGGCCACGGCATGAATGCCGATCCGTTCGAAACTGGCTGCGCCGTCGAAGGCCAGTGCGGGGACGAACACCCAGACGATCAGGTGATGCATCGCGATGGTTATCGTCGCCAGTGCCAGCGCACGAATATCGTACATGACCGCCAGCGCCGCCAAGGCGACGAGGAAATAGAGATGGGCGTCCATCTGCCACGTCTGGCCATCGAGCAGGAACACCGCGATCGCCGGGTGCACCGCATAGCTGATCGCCAAAACCGAGCGCAACGTGGCGCCGCGTCGATGCAGCAACCACATCGCCGTCGGGCAAGTCGTGTTGATCGCCGCGAGGATCACCGCGACCAGGACCGTTGCCGATCCGGACACGAGCAGCACCAGCGCCAGCGCCGCGACCCAGATCCAGGCGCCGATCAGGAGCAGCACGACGCCGCGCGCCCTGACCTTTTCGAGCTCGCCCTCGACGATGCGGGTTTCAACGGCCGGCATGGGCACCGCAGGTCCGGGCGCTCGCCGCGAGCGGGAGGACGCCCCGCAACAGGAGCGCCCTCCACGCCGGATCGTCGGCCATAACGACGAACGACCCCCTGACCGGCCCGGCGGCAATCGGACGCGTTTTTCCATCGAACATGCGAGGCAGTTCGCGTGCGGCGTGCGATGTGAGAGGGACCAAAAGCATCGCACCGCCTGCGCGTGGAAAGACCGTCATGATTGCCATGCCGAGCACGGCCAAAGCGAGTTGGCCGGACAGGAAGGGATTGAAGGATATGCGACTGAAGTTGACCACTGACACCCTTGCTCTCCCTGGCCGGTCGCTCCGTATGGAGCTGCGAGGTTGCGGGAAGTTATCGGTTGGCCTCCGTATTTACCCCGCACCGGCGACCCCGGGGGCGGAGCTGCGGTTAGGTAGTTTACCGGAGCCGACGGATTCGACCGGCCAGGATAGTCTCGCCATTCCCACCTCCAGCCGGGGCGAACGGCGTGACATCGGTCGACCTCATTGTGCTGATGATCGCCGAAAACGGGCTGCGCAGCGCGTTGGCGGCGCGGCTGACGATGCAGGGGGAAAATGTCCTGACGCTGTCACATGGGCTGGACGATCCCGAGCTCGAACGGCTGGCGCGCCATCGCGCGATCATGATTGCCGATCTGGCGATGCTCGACGATCGGCTCGCCAGCATCCTCGCCGACAGCGGATGGCACCGCGTCGTGTTGCTGAATGGCGAGGCGCGCGAAGAGCCCGGCGATCGCGTGATCCGGCTGCAGCGCCGTGACGCCGTACAGCAGGTCGCGGCGACTTTGGCCAAATGGCGCGCTGCTACGCCGGCGGGATGATCCCGGCCGCGAACGCGATGCGCAACGCCTCGGACAGGCTGCGAACGCCCAATTTGGTCATCAGGTTGGCGCGATAGATTTCCACGGTACGCGGGCTGATCGTCAGGTTATAGGCGATGGTCTTGTTCGATCGCCCCTCGATCAACCCCATCAAGACGTCACGTTCGCGTGGCGACAAGGCGGCGATCCGGGCTTTCGCCTGATCGGTTTGCGCGGCGGCACCGGCGCTATTCTCGATCCGATTAAAGGCGTGGTCGACCACCGCCAGCAGCGCATCGGCATTATAGGGTTTCTCCAGAAAATCGAGCGCGCCGGCCTTCATCGCCTGCACGGCGAGTTCGATATTGCCCTCTCCGGTCAGGATCACGGTCGTGAATTTGTCGGGGCAGGCGCTGTTGACCTGGCGCAGCACGTCGAGGCCGTGGGTGCCGGGCATATGATAATCGAGCAGCAGCGCGCCGGGGTCGAGTTCGGCGGCTTGCGCCAGAAACAGATCGCCCGAGCGGAAATTGCGGATCACAAGGTCGGATCGGAGCGATAACAGACTGTGCAACGACGCGCGCACGGCGTCGTCGTCATCGACCAGATAGATGCTGCGAGTCATCGACTAGCTCCTCCATTGGCGGAAGGGTAAAACTAAACACCGCCCCTCCATTCGGTCCGTTGGCGGCGTTCAGCGTGCCGCCATGGCTTTCGACGATGCGACGCGAGATCGACAGCCCGATCCCCATCGCGCTGCCCTTCTTGGTGGTCGCGAAGCGTTCGTAGAGCGTATCGGTCAGGCGCGAAGGGACGCCCGGCCCGTTATCGCTGAGGGCGATCTCGATCATGCCGTCGGGCGCCCGGTGCGATGCGATGACGATTTCCTTGGCGTGCTCGGCGGGCAAGGTCCGCAAAATCTCGACCGAATTGCGCAGCAAATTGACCAGCACCTGCTGGATCTGGATGCGATCGACGAAGATCGCGTCGACGTCCGGATCAAGGTCGTAGGTCATGGCGATGTCCGATTGCGCGACCCCGAACAGCACCAGTTCGACCGCACCGCGCACGACATCGCCGAGCGATTCGCAGTGCATCTCGACATCGCGGCGGGTCAGGAAATCGCGCAGTCGCCGGATGATCTCGCCCGACCGCAGCGTCTGTTCTTCGCCCATCTGCATCAGGTCGGCAACGCGTTCGCCCGTTTCGCCCTGCGCGAGCAGCATCCGCGCCGCGGCCAGAAAATTGGCGGTCGCACTGAGCGGCTGATTGAGTTCGTGGGCCAGGTCGGCGGCGAGTTCGCTCATCGCGCTCTGGCGCGACACATGGGCGAGCTCTGCGTTCAGATCGCTCAGCCGTTTTTCGTTGGCCAGCCGATCGGTCACGTCGCGGATGATGCCGGTGAAGATGCGCTCGTTCCCGAACCGCGCCTCGCCGACGTTGATTTCCATCGGAAAGAAGCTGCCGTCGCTGCGGCGTGCGGTCAGTTCGCGCGTCTTGCCGATCACGTTGCGCACCCCGGTCTCGAAATATCGAACAACCGCCGCATCGTGTTCGGCGGCGAGCGCGTCGGGCATCAGGATTTTCACGTTTTTGCCGACCGTGTCGGCTGCGCTGAACCCGAACATCGATTCCGCGGCGGGACTGAAATTGCGGATAATGCCGTTTTCGTCGATCACCACGGTGGCGTCCGGCACCGTGTCGATGATCGATTGAAGGCGTATTTCGGCCTCGCGGGCGTTGCGCTTGGTGACGTCGAGCATCGATCCGACGGTGCGCAACAGCATGCCATCGGCGTCGTAGACGCACCGGCAATATCCCTCGATCGCGCGCGGTGCTTCGCCGGGCTGAAGGAAGCGAAACTGGAAGGTGAAGCGCTCGCGCCGTTGCGCCGTTGCCTCATCGACGGTGGCGAAGATGGCGGTGACATCGTCGGGATGGACCAGCGCGCGCCAGTCGTCGATCGTCTTCATGCTGCCGGTCGGGACGCCCAGCCGTTGTTCGGAACCGGGCGACCAGCGGAATGCGCCGCTCTCCACCTCCCATTCGAGCACGCCGATTTCGTCGACCTCGGCCGCCATCATCAGTCGTTGCTCGCTCGCCTTCAAATCGCTTTCAGCCCGGACGCGCGCCGAAATATCGACCATCTTGAGCACGACGATCGATTCGCTGTCGCTGCGCGACAACGTCCGGCGGCGTTCGACTACATTGACTGGCGAGCCATCGCGTCGCTGTTCGATCAACTCACCGTCGCCGTCCTCGACCCGCACTGGGAATTGGCCATCATCGGCAGCCCGCGACTTGAGCAGGTCGCGCTTGTTGCGGCCGACGGCATCGGCGACGGACCAGCCATAGAGTTCCTCGCATCCCCGCGACCAGTGCAGGATCTCGCCATCCGGTCGGGTCAACACGATTGCCGCGGTGTCCAGCGCTTCGGTCAGATCGTTGAGTGCACCGCGTTGCCGGCGTAGCCGCCCGGCCGCGAACAACAGCATGATCCCGACCATTGCGGAATTGGCCAGCACCGCGAGCAGGTTCGCTCCCTGTGCCGAGGTTGCCCCGATCCGGTTGATCCAGCGTTCGACCAGGAAGGGAAGCACCGGCAGCACGACCGCCATCGGCAGCACCAGCCAGGCCAGCGGCTGGCGCGATTTGCCGGCCACGATCAACCACGACCAGCCCGATTCGTGCTGCCACCACAGGAAAGCGGTGGCGATCGCGAGCGTGGCGATGCTGCTCGGCAACGGCGCGACGAAGAACTGATATGCCGGTGGCGCGGTGCTGGCCCAGAGCAACGCGACCGCGGAATAGAGGCTGATGCACAGCGCGATGCTGGCGAGCAGGTTGGCGACTTCCACGCGAATCGGACGGGACCGGCGAACGAGCAGCAGCGCGGCGCCCAGCAGCGCGAAACCGAATATCGAATTGGCGCCGGGACGCCCCGGATATTGCGCCGTCACCCGGGCGATCTTTTGCGGGAACACGAGCAGGTCGAACCCCAGCGAGACGCCCAGGATTTCCTCGACCGCGACAACCGTCGCGACCAGCAGCGGAACCGCGATGAGCGGGAGCGCGATCCATTTCTTGCCCAGCGTCGCGGCAAAGCCGATGGCCAGACACAGTTGCGCCAGCGTCGTCAGCGGCCATACATGTGCTGCCCCGAATCGGTCCCTGGTTCCCGGAGTCGTATCGGCCGATGCGAATGGTTAACCACGTTGGGAATCCACTATAGTAAAGATACGGCCCGCGTCCGTTCTCCCTTCGACTCGGTCGGATTCGACCGGGTACAGTAAAACCCCTGGCAGTATTTGACGCGAGATGGCTCGATCGGCCGGATCAGCTAATTCCGGCCCAACTTCACTAAAAAGCGAGTCGTTGTGGCGTTGTTGCTGGGTAATGCGTTCTGTATCGTTACTGCCAAGGGAAAGCTGGTGCTGCCGGTGCGCCTTCGCGCCGTGCTGGCGACGCGTGCGTCCGGGGGCGCGGTGATCGTCGCGCGCCATCCGGTCGATCCGTGCCTGCGGCTGCACGATCATGATTTTGCCGACCGGATCGACGACCGCCTGCGGGCGCGGGAGGACATGGCGAGCGATCCATTCAGCGCCGACTCGGCCAATCGGCGGCGGCTCCTTGCGTTCGCCGAAGAGGAAATACTGGGTGCCGATGGCGGGCTGACTCTTTCGCCGATGATGCGCGCGCAGGGGCGGATCGGCGACCGCGCGCTGCTGGTCTGCACCGGCGACACGATCGAAGTGTGGAGCCCGATCGTGGCGCGCGCCACGGGCGATGAGTTGCTCGTCGCGCTTGCCGATCATTATCAGCCCGTCGCGAACGGCTGAGCGCCACGCCCGGCTTGTCGGCGCGCGCGCCACGCGGCATGGGGAGGCGAACGGTTTCGCCACGAGGATTCGGCCATGAAGGACAAGCTGGTAACGCTGATCGGCGGCGGTGGTTTTCTCGGCCGCTATATCGCGCAGGAATTGCTCGCCGTCGGCGCGCGCGTGCGCATCGTCGAGCGCGATCCGCGTCGCGCCTTTTTCATCAAGCCTTTGGGCGGGCTCGGCCAGACCCAGTTCGTTGCGGCCGACGTGACCAAACCCGACACGGTCGCGCGCGCCGTCGCCGGGTCCGACGCCGTCGTCTATCTGGTCGGCACCTGGGGTCCGAATTTCGAGGGGCTGCACGTGGCGGGCGTGCGGAGCGCGGCCGAAGCGGCGAGTGCTGCCGGAGCCGAAGCGTTCGTCCTGATCTCGGCGCTTGGCGCCGACGCCGACTCGCCTTCGCGCTATTACGCCACCAAAGCGGCGGGCGAAGCGGCGGCGCGCACAGCGTTTCCCGCCGCGACGATCCTGCGGCCGTCGGTAGTGTTCGGCCCGGAGGATCAGTTCCTCAACCGCTTTGCCGCGATGGTGGCCGGGATGCCGGTCGTGCCGGTGTTGCGTGCCCACGCGAAGTTTCAGCCGGTCCATGTCGTCGATATTGCGCGCGCCGTGACCAAAGTCGTCGGCGACGGCGCGTTGGCCGCCAAGACCTATGAGCTGGCCGGACCCGAAGTGATCGAAATGGGCGCGCTGATCCGCTGGCTGGCGACCGCGATCGGTCGCAATCCCACGATCCTCGAACTGCCCGATGTCGCGGGCGAATTGCTCTCGCTGGTCGGCTTCCTGCCCGGCGCGCCGATCAAGCGCGATCAGTGGAAGATGCTGGCGACGGACAATATCGCCAGCGGGACGCTGCCCGGACTCGCGGCGCTGGGGATCGCCGGCACACCGATGGAGGCCGTCGCGAGCGGCTGGCTGGTGCGCTATCGCAAGGCCGGCCGGTTCGGGACGCGCGCCGCCATTTGATTTCACGCCCATCGGGGGATTTTCATTGCACGATCTGATCACCACCATCCTCCTCGGCATCGTCGAGGGCGTGACCGAATTCCTGCCGGTCTCATCGACCGGGCATCTGATCCTGGCGAGCGAATTGCTCGGCTATGATTCCAAGTACTGGGCGCTGTTCAACATCGTCATTCAATTGGGCGCGATCCTCGCGATCGTCGCGCTGTACTGGCGCACCTTCTGGGCGGTGGGTCAGGGATTGTTGAAGCGAGATCCGGTGTCGATCCGCTTCGTCCGCAACGTGCTCGTCGCCTTCATCCCCGCCGCCGTGGTCGGGCTGGTGCTGCACAAACAGATCGAAAAGATGCTCGGATCGCCCCTCACCGTGGCGGTCGCGCTGATCGTCGGCGGTGTGGCGATTCTGGGGATCGAACGCTGGGTCAAGGAAGGCAGCGTCGCCGGGGTGGCCGAAATCCCGTTATCGAAAGTCGTCGGGATCGGCTTCATCCAATGTCTCGCGATGATCCCCGGGGTCAGCCGTTCGGGCGCGACGATCCTCGGTGCGCTCAGTCTGGGGGTCGAGCGCCGCACGGCCGCCGAATTCAGCTTCTTTCTCGCCATCCCCACGATGATGGGCGCGACCGCACTCGAGCTGGTGAGCAAGCGGCACGAACTGATGGCGTCGAACAGTGTCGGCATCGGTGCGATTGCGATCGGCTTCGTTGTCGCGTTCCTCGTCGCGCTCGTCGTGGTGAAATGGTTCGTCGGCTTGGTCGGCAAAACCGGGTTCAGCCCGTTTGGCTGGTACCGAATCGCCGTAGGGGCGCTCGCCCTCGTGTTGCTGCTTAAGTAGGTCCGATATAGGACTAATATCGCTGAAAGATCGTCGTTCGACCCGGAAAGCGCTACAATCGGGCTAATATAGCGGCAGCTATGCTGTCCTATTTGTCTGATTCCACGTGACGAGCGATCGAAATGAAGCTAACGACCGGTTCGAAGGGAGCGGGCGATGGCCGGTGATATGCTCAAATTCGTCGATCTGCCGCAGGCCTATCCGGGCAAGCGCGATGCCGACGCGCGCGCGGAGGATTTCCGCGAAATCGCCGATCGCTACGCGGTGCAATCGGCCGAGGATCAGGCGGCGCGCTGCTCGCAATGCGGCGTGCCCTATTGCTCGGTGCATTGCCCGCTGCACAATCACATCCCCGACTGGCTGCGGCTGACCGCCGAGGGGCGGCTGCGCGAAGCCTATGAGTTGAGCAACGCCACCTCGACCATGCCCGAGATTTGCGGCCGCATCTGCCCGCAGGACCGGCTGTGCGAAGGCAATTGCGTGATCGAATTTTCGGGCCACGGCGCGGTGACGATCGGGTCGGTCGAGAAGTTCATCACCGACACCGCGTGGGAAAATGGCTGGGTCGAGCCGCTCGCACCGGGGCGCCCGCGCGGCCAGTCGGTCGGGATCATCGGCGCCGGCCCGGCCGGGCTGACCGCCGCCGAGTATCTTCGCGTCGCGGGGTATGACGTGCACATCTACGACCGGCACGACCGCGCGGGCGGGCTGCTGACCTACGGCATTCCCGGCTTCAAGCTGGAAAAGCCGATCGTGATGCGCCGGGTCGATCGGTTGATGGCGGGCGGGATCGTGTTCCACGAAGGCTTCGAAGTCGGGCGTGAGGCGGGGCTCGAGGAGTTGCGCACGCGCCACGACGCGTTGCTGATCGCGACCGGCGTGTACAAGGCGCGCGGCCTGTCGGCGCCCGGCGTCGAGGCCAGTGGCGTGGTCGAGGCGCTCGATTACCTCACCGCCTCCAACCGCAAGGGCTTCGGCGACGCCGTCCCCGCGTTCGATGACGGATCGCTCGACGCGGCCGGCAAGCGCGTGATCGTGGTCGGCGGCGGCGACACTGCGATGGACTGCGTGCGCACCGCGGTGCGCCAGGGCGCGACCTCTGTCGCGTGCCTCTACCGCCGCGACCGCGCCAACATGCCGGGGTCGCAGCGCGAAGTCGGCAATGCCGAGGAAGAAGGTGTCGAGTTCGCCTGGCTGTCCGCGCCCGAAAGCTTTGGCGGGGGCGAAGCGGTGGAGAGCGTGACGATCGGCAAGATGCGCCTCGGCGCGCCCGATGCGAGCGGCCGCCGCGCGCCCGAACCCGACGGCACGGGCGAAGTCCGCGGCGCCGATCTGGTGATCAAGGCGCTCGGCTTCGACGCCGAGGATTTGCCCCGCCTGTTCGGCGCGCCCGAACTCGGCGTGACGCGCTGGGGCACGGTGATGATCGACAACGCCACGCTGATGACCAGCCTCGACGGCGTTTTCGCGGCGGGCGACATCGTGCGCGGCGCGAGCCTGGTGGTGTGGGCGGTGCGCGACGGACGCGACGTCGCGGCGAACATGGAGAAATATCTGCGGGCGAAGGCGGCAAGCGAGAGGAAAGCGGCATGAAGATCATAAAAGCACTGGCATTCTGCGCGCTCCTCACTCCGTTGTCTGCGTTGGCACAGACCACGCCGACGACCAGCGCCGACTCGGTCGATCCCGCCAGACTGAAACTTGCGCGTCAACTGATCGATCAGATTTCGCCGCCTGAAAAGCGGGACGCGATGATCGAGGCGATCATCCGCCCAATGATGGCCAACATGCGCGATTCGTTCGAGCAATCTCCCGAATTCGCTAAATTATTCTCAAAACAACCGGCGATGCGCGCGGAGATGCTCAAGTTCATTTCCGACGAAACCGAGCGTTCGCTCCGGTTGGCACGCGAGACCATGCCCTCGCTTTTTGACGCGATGGCCATTGCGTATGCGCGGCGTTTTACGATCGATCAGCTGATTGACCTGCAGCGTTTTTATGACACGCCTACCGGACGAGCCTATGCCGAGGAGGCGCCCGCCGTCATGTCCGATCCGGCGGTCATGGCCGCTCAGCGCGCGATGATGGCAAAATCCTTCGAAGGGATGCAGGACCGGGCGAAGGATTTCGCGAAAAGGATGGAAACGCTGGCTGGCGCGAGCGCATCATGAGTGGCCCGATTATCGACCAACGCGCCCGCCTCGCCCGTGACGGCATGTACCGTCCCGAATTCGAATCCGATGCGTGCGGCGTCGGGCTCGTCGCGGCGATCGACGGGCAGGCGTCGCGGCGCGTGGTGCAGTCGGCGATCGATGCGCTGAAGGCCGTGTGGCACCGTGGCGCGGTCGATGCCGATGGCAAGACCGGCGACGGCGCGGGGCTGCACATCGACCTGCCGATGAAATTCTTCGACGAGGCGATCCACGCCTCGGGCCACCGCGCGATGCCCAACCGGCTGGCGGTCGGCATGATCTTCCTGCCGCGTACCGATCTGGGCGCGCAGGAAAGCTGCCGCACGATCGTCGAAAGCGTGATCATCGAGGCCGGCTATACGATCTATGGCTGGCGTCAGGTGCCGGTCGACGTGTCGGTGATCGGGCGCAAGGCGCAGGAAACGCGCCCCGAGATCGAGCAGATCATGATCGCCGGGCCGCTGCCCGAGGAGCGTTCGATCGAGGAATTCGAGAAGGATTTGTACCTCATCCGCCGCCGGATCGAAAAGCGCGTCATCGCGTCGCAGATCAACGGTTTCTACATCTGCTCGCTGTCGTGTCGCTCGGTCGTCTATAAGGGGCTGTTCCTCGCCGAGAGCCTGTCGGTCTTCTATCCCGACCTGCGCGATCCGCGCTTCGAAAGCCGCGTCGCGATCTTTCACCAGCGTTATTCGACCAACACCTTTCCGCAATGGTGGCTGGCGCAGCCGTTCCGCTGCCTCGCGCATAACGGTGAGATCAACACGATCCGCGGCAACAAGAACTGGATGCTCAGCCACGAGATCAAGATGGCGGCCAATTCGTTCGGCGAAGCGAGCGAAGACATCAAGCCGGTGATCCCGGCGGGCGCGAGCGATACCGCCGCGCTCGATGCGGTGTTCGAAGCGATTTGCCGCTCGGGGCGCGACGCGCCGACCGCGAAGCTGATGCTCGTCCCCGAAGCGTGGGGCGCGAAGGGTGAAATGCCCAAGGCGCATCTCGACATGTTCAAATATCTCGGCTCCGTGATGGAGCCGTGGGACGGCCCCGCCGCGCTGGCGATGACCGACGGGCGCTGGGCGGTGGCGGGAATGGACCGCAACGCGCTGCGGCCGCTGCGCTATACCCAGACCAGCGACGGGTTGCTGATCGTCGGGTCGGAGGCGGGGATGGTCGTCGTTCCTGAAACGATGATCGTCGAGAAAGGCCGATTGGGTCCGGGCCAGATGATCGCGGTTGACCTGGAGCAAGGCAAACTATTCCACGACCGCGAGGTCAAGGATCGCATCGCGGGCGAGCATGACTACGCCAAGATGGTCGGCGAATTCATCACGCTCGACGACCTGAAGCTCCCTCTCCCCTCCGGGGAGAGGGCCGGGGAGAGGGGCAGTGGCGAGGCGGATCGTTCTGCCCCTCTCCCGACCTCGCCTTCGGCTCGGCCACCCTTTCCCCAAAGGGGAGAGGGAGATTTTGTCACGCGCTTCGACCGCGCCGAGCTGATGCGGCGACAGGTCGCGGCGGGGCAGACGATGGAGGACATGGAGCTGATCCTGTCGCCGATGGTCGAGACCGCCAAGGAAGCGATCGGCTCGATGGGCGACGACACCCCGCTCGCGGTGATCTCGGACAAGCCGCGGCTGATCAGCCAGTTCTTCCGGCAGAATTTCAGTCAGGTCACCAACCCGCCGATCGATTCCCTGCGCGAACGCCATGTGATGTCGCTCAAGACCCGCTTCGGCAATCTGTCGAACATCCTCGATACGGGCGAGCGCCGCGACGCGGTGCTGGTGCTCGAAAGCCCGGTGCTGACCGGCGCCGACTGGGCCAAGCTGAAGGCGCATTTCGGCGACGCGGCGGCGGAGATCGACTGCACCTTCGCCCCCGGCGGCGGCGCCGATGCGCTGCGCGCCGCGATCCAGCGGATTCGCAATCAGGCCGAACAGGCGATCCGCGAAGGCAAGAGCGAGCTGTTCCTGTCCGACCGCACGATCGGCCCCGATAAGGTCGGAATCGCCGGCGTGCTGGCGGCGGCGGCGGTGCATACGCACCTCGTCCGTCGGGGCTTACGCTCCTATTGTTCGGTCAATATCGAAACCGCCGAATGCCTCGACACGCATTATTATGCGGTGCTCATCGGGGTCGGCGCGACCACCGTCTACGCCTATCTCGCCGAAGCCTCGATCGCCGATCGGCACGCGCGCGGCTTGTTCGGCGATCTCGGCCTCGACCAATGCCTCGCCAACCATCGCAAGGCGGTCGACGAAGGCTTGCTCAAGATCATGTCGAAGATGGGGATCGCGGTCATCTCCAGCTATCGCGGCGGGTATAATTTCGAAGCGGTGGGGCTCAGCCGCAGCCTCGTCGCCGACCTGTTCCCCGGCATGCCCGCGAAGATTTCGGGCGAGGGCTATGCCTCGCTCCACCTCAATGCCGAATTGCGCCATCAAAAGGCGTACGATCCGGCGGTGGCGTCGCTGCCGATCGGCGGCTTCTATCGCCAGCGTTATGGCGGGGAGACGCACGCTTATTCGGCGCAGCTGATGCATTTGCTCCAGACCGCCGTCGCGACCGATTCTTATTCGACCTATCAGAAATTCTCGCGCGGCGTGGCCGATCTGCCGCCGGTCTATCTGCGCGACCTGCTCCAGTTCAACTTCCCCAATGAGGGCGTGCCGGTCGATCAGGTCGAAGCGATCACCGAAATCCGCAAGCGCTTCGTCACCCCTGGCATGTCGCTGGGGGCGCTCAGCCCCGAAGCGCACGAAACGCTGGCGATCGCGATGAACCGGATCGGCGCCAAGGCCGTGTCGGGCGAAGGCGGCGAGGATAGCGTCCGCTACACGCCCTACGACAATGGCGACAACGCCAATTCGGGGGTCAAGCAGATCGCCTCCGGCCGGTTCGGCGTCACCGCCGAATATCTCAATGCGTGCGACGAGATCGAGATCAAGGTCGCACAAGGCGCCAAGCCCGGCGAGGGCGGGCAGCTGCCCGGCTTCAAGGTCACCGAATTCATCGCCAAGCTGCGCCATGCGACACCCGGCGTGACGCTGATCAGTCCGCCGCCGCACCACGACATCTACTCGATCGAAGACCTTGCGCAGCTGATCTACGACCTCAAGCAGATCAACCCGCGCGCCCGCGTGTGCGTCAAGCTGGTCAGCTCGGCCGGAATCGGCACCGTCGCGGCGGGGGTGGCCAAGGCGCATGCCGACGTGATCCTGATCGCCGGGCACAATGGCGGCACCGGCGCCTCGCCCCAGACGAGCATCAAATATGCCGGCACGCCGTGGGAAATGGGGCTGAGCGAAGTCAACCAGACGCTGACGCTCAACGGCCTGCGCGGGCGCGTGAAACTGCGCACCGATGGCGGGCTCAAGACCGGGCGCGACATCGTCATCGCCGCGATCCTCGGCGCCGAGGAATTCGGCATCGGCACGCTGAGCCTCGTCGCGATGGGCTGCATCATGGTGCGGCAATGCCATTCGAACACGTGTCCGGTCGGCGTCTGCACGCAGGATCAGGCATTGCGCGACAAGTTTACCGGGTCTCCTGAAAAGGTCATCAACCTGATGACCTTCATCGCCGAGGAAGTGCGCGACATCCTCGCGCGGCTTGGCTTCAAGAGCCTCGATGAGGTGATCGGGCGGACCGAATTGCTGCGCCAGGTCAGCCGCGGCGCCGAGCATCTCGACGATCTCGACCTCAACCCCATTCTCGCCAAGGTCGATGCCGACGACGATCAGCGCCGCTTCAGCGGCAAGACGTGGCGCAACGAAGTCCCCGACAGCCTCGACGCGCAAATGATCCGCGACGCGGCGCACGTTTTCTCGCGCGGCGAGAAGATGCAGCTGACCTATTCGGTCCGGAACACGCACCGCGCGGTCGGCACGCGGCTGTCGAGCGAGATCACGCGCACCTTCGGGATGGACAAGCTCGCCGACGGGCACGTCACCGTGCGGCTGCGCGGTTCGGCCGGGCAAAGCCTTGGCGCGTTCCTGTGCAAGGGGATCACGCTCGAAGTGTTCGGCGATGCCAACGATTATGTCGGCAAGGGATTGTCGGGCGGCACGATCATCGTCCGCCCGGTGGTGTCGTCGCCGCTGCAAAGCCAGGAAAACACGATCATCGGCAACACCGTGCTGTACGGCGCGACCAGCGGCAAATTGTTCGCGGCGGGGCAAGCGGGCGAGCGCTTCGCGGTGCGCAATTCAGGCGCGACCGTTGTGGTCGAAGGCTGCGGCGCGAACGGGTGCGAATATATGACCAACGGTGTCGCGGTGGTGCTGGGCCCGGTCGGCGCCAATTTCGGGGCAGGCATGACCGGCGGCATGGCGTTCGTCTACGACCCCGGGCAAAGCTTCGCGCGCCGCGCCAATGGCGAGAGCATCGTCTGGCAACGGTTGTCCTCGGCGCATTGGGAGGCTGTGCTCAGGAACCTCGTCCGCGCGCACGCCGCCGCCACCGACAGCGTCTGGTCGCAATCGATCCTCGACGACTGGGACCGCGCACGCGACAAATTCTGGCAGATCGTGCCGAAGGAAATGCTGACGCGACTGACGCATCCGCTCGACGACACGCAGGAGCTCGAGGCGGCGGAGTGAGCCCGTGCTCCTGCGAAAGCAGGAGCCCAGGATTATCGGGCGAGCCGGTCGTGGCTCTGGGCTCCTGCTTTCGCAGGAGCACGGAAAAGCTGGCAATGTTGGATTTCGCGTGTCAGCCTGAGGCTCACGATGATCGCGCTCGCCCCGCGCTGCCCGATAGTCGGGGCCGGGCAAGACACCGCGATAGTGTGAAGCTAGTGTCAACTTAAGAGCCGAAACGGCCGAGCAGGAGAGGACGATGCGACTGACTGAACCGCGGGTGACGCCGCTCGCCGACAGCGAGCTGACGCCCGAGCAGGAAGAAGTCGTCGCTCCCCTGCGCGGCGGCGTGGCGGTGCCCAATGGTGGTGTTTTGCTCAACATTTTCCGCACGATGGTGCGCGCGCCGAAAGCGTTGAAGCGCTTCAACCTGTGGGGCGGGTATATCCTGTCGGGAGACAATTCGATTCCGCCGCGCGAACGCGAAATCCTGATCCTGCGCACCGGCTGGCTGTGTCGGTCTGGCTATGAATGGGTGCAGCACACGCGGATCGGGTTGCAATGCGGCCTGACGCAGGAGGACATCGAACGGATCAAGCTGGGCCCCGACGCGGCGGGCTGGGACGCCGCCGATGCTGCGCTGATTCGGGTGGCAGACGATCTGGTGCGCGACTTTTTCGTGAGCGACGCGACCTGGGCCGGCTTGTCCGGGCTGAGCGAGAAGCAGCGCATGGATGCTGTCTTCACCGTTGGGCAATACACGCAGGTATCGATGTTTCTGAACAGCTTCGGGGTGCAACTCGACGAAGGCCAGACGCTCGACGCCGATTTTCCGACGGTGAAGCTTCACTTGCCGCAGGTCGCGCCGTCCAGCTAAAGTCGTGCGCATGTGGCAACTCTATCAATTCCCGCTGTGTCCGTTCTCGCGCAAGGTTCGCTTGCTGCTGGGGGAGAAGGGCGTGGGCTATACGCTGGTGCGCGAGAATCCGTGGGAACGGCGCGACGAGTTCATCGACATGAACCCGGCCGGGCAGACCCCGGTGATCGCTGATGCCGCGCGCGACGTTCGGCTGATCGATTCACTGGTGATCTGCGAATATTTCGAAGAGACGGTCGATAAGGCGCAGATGATCAATGGCACCGCGGTCCAGCGCGCCGAGATCCGCCGGCTGGCGACGTGGTTCGACACGTTCTTCTTTCGCGACGTGACCGAGAAACTGCTCGGCGAACGCATGATCAAGCGCATCGTGACCAAGGCCAGCCCCGACGCGAAGGTGCTGCGCGAAGCGATGAAGTCGGCGGTCGAATATCTCGATTACACCGACTATCTGCTCGGCCGGCATAACTGGATGGCGGGATCGACGCTCAGCCTCGCCGATCTCGCGGCGGCGGCGCAGATTTCGGTGGTCGACTATCTCGGCGGGATCGACTGGAAGAGCCACGAAGCGACCAAGCATTGGTATTCGGGGATGAAGAGCCGCCCGAGCTTTCGCCCGATGCTGAGCGAGCGGATGGAGGGCATCCCGCCCGCGCCGCATTATGACGACGTGAATTTCTGAGCGATGCACGTGAACCACGATGCGGGCGCGCCGGCGGCGGAAACGATCGGGTTCGACGATTTCCTGAAGGTCGATATCCGGATCGGCACGGTCGTGGCGGCCGAGCCGTTCCCGGAGGCGCGCAAGCCGGCGTTCAAGCTGAGCATCGATTTCGGCGAGCCCATCGGGGTGAAAAGGTCGTCGGCGCAGATCACCGAGCATTATACGCTGGACGAACTGGTGGGTCGTCAGGTCGCCGCCGTGGTCAACTTCCCGCCGCGCCAGATCGGGCCGATGATGTCCGAGGTTCTGACGCTGGGGTTTCCCGATGCGCAAGGGAAGGTCGTGCTGTTCGGGCCGAGTAAGCCGGTGCCGAACGGCGGGCGGTTGTTTTAGTCGATAAGCCCCTCCCCTTCAGGGGAGGGGTTGGGGGTGGGGCGGTGCCGTCTCACCGAGGCGGCCGCCCGCGGATAGACCCCACCCCAACCCCTCCCCTGAAGGGGAGGGGCTAAGATGGCTTACCCGCCCAGACTCTTCGACGCCTGCTCGAACAGATCCTTGCTCAGCCCCGGCGTGCTGAGAATCCGCTCGAGCTCTGCCTTCATCAACGCCGCGCGTGCTTCATCGAACCGCCGCCACCGCCCCAGCGGCGGCAGCAGTTTCGCCGAGGTCTGCGGGTTGAGCTTGTCGAGCGCGATCAGGTGATCGGCGAGGAAGCGATAGCCCGCGCCGCCGGCCATGTGGAACGCGCGCTGGTTGACCGAAAAGGCGCCGACCAGCGACCGCGCGCGGTTGGGGTTGGCGAGGCTGAAGTCGCGGTGCCGCGCGAGGTCGGCGACCACGTCCGGCGTGTCGTCGCGCGCCGACAGCGCCTGAGTCTGAAACCATTTGTCGAGCACCAAGGCATCGCTCGAATAGCGATTGTAGAAGATGTCGAGCGCGGCAATGCGCTCGTCCGAATTGCCGTTGGCCAGCGTGGTCAGCGCGCCCTGGCGGTCGGTCATGTTGTTGGCATGTTCGAACTGCGCGAAGGCGATGTGGGCCGCATCCTCTGCGCCGCTCGCAGCAATATACCCCAGTGCGACCGTCCGCATCCGACGACCGGCCTTGGCGGCGGGCGAATAGACGAAGCCGCCACTCTTGCTCGCATCCGCATAAGCCGCGCGCCACAGGTCGCTCAGCGTCTTGCCAAGGTCGCGGCGCAGCGCTTCGCGCGCGGCGAACACCGCGTCGGGGTCGACCCAATCGAGCTGGTCGCCGATGAAGCTTTCGGAGGGCAGCAGCACGGCTTCGGCGACAAAGGCATGGTCGAGTGCGGGGTTCGTGAGCGTCCGTCGCACGGCTTCGATCACCGGGCCATGATCGGCGCGGCCGTGCCGGGTCCCCGTCACCAAAGTGTCGAGCATCAATTGCTGCATCGCTTCGTAGCGCGCGAACGGGTCGTCATCGTGCGCCGAGAGGAAGGCGAGCTGCGCCGCCGACCGGTCGCTTTCGATCACTACCGGCGCGGAGAAGCTGCGGTTGATCGAGAGAACCGGGGTTTCGGTCAGGCCCTCGAACGCGATCTCCGCATTGGGACGGTCGAGCATGTAGAGCTGTTCGCTCGTCAGCGCCTCGCCCGAGTCAGCGCCGAACAATTTGACCTTGAGCGGGAGGACGAACGGTTCCTTGACCGACTGGCCCGGGGTCGGCGGCGTATGCTGGGCGAGCCGCAACGTGGCGCGGCCCGACGCGGCATCGTGCGTGAGCGCGGCGGACACGCGCGGGGTGCCGGCCTGCGAATACCAGCGGCGGAACTGGGTCAGGTCGGTGCCCCCGCCGTCCTCCATGCACGCGACGAAATCCTCGCACGTCGCGGCGGTGCCGTCGAAGCGATCGAAATACAGATCGGTGGCGGCACGGAATTTCTGCGGGCCGAGGATCGTCGCCATCATGCGGATCAGCTCGGCGCCCTTGTTGTAGATCGTCGCCGTGTAGAAATTGCTGATCTCGATATAGCTTTCGGGGCGCACCGGATGCGCCAGCGGGCCGTTATCCTCGGGAAACTGGCTGGCGCGTAAGCCCCGTACATCCTCGATCCGCTTGACCGCCGCCGACCCCTGATCGGCCGAAAAGCCCTGATCGCGAAAGACCGTGAAGCCTTCCTTCAGCGACAATTGGAACCAGTCGCGGCAGGTCACGCGGTTGCCCGACCAGTTATGGAAATATTCGTGCGCGACGACCGCGGCGATCGCGTCGTAATCGTAATCGGTCGCGGTGTCGGGGTCGGCCAGGATGTAGCGGCTGTTGAAGATGTTCAGCCCCTTATTCTCCATCGCCCCGAAGTTGAAATCGTCGACCGCCACGATGTTGAACACGTCGAGATCGTATTCGCGGCCATAGACTTTCTCGTCCCATGCCATCGCCAGCCGGAGCGCATGGAGCGCGTGCGCGGTGCGCCCGACGTCTGCGGCGCGGACCCAGATGCCGAGCTGGACTTCGCGGCCCGACATGGTCGTGAAGGTCGCGCGATTCTCCGCCAGATCGCCCGCAACGAGCGCGAACAGATAACAGGGCTTGGGGTAAGGATCGCGCCATTCGGCCCAGTGGCGGCCGTCGGCCAGATCGCCCTGCGCGATCGGATCGCCATTCGCCAGCAGCACGGGAAAACGCTTCTTGTCGGCGGTCATCCTGACCGAATAGCGCGTGAGCACGTCGGGTCGGTCGGGGAAGAACGTGATGCGGCGGAAGCCCTCGGCTTCGCACTGCGTGCACAGATTGCCGCCGCTGGCGTAGAGCCCCATCAATTGCGTGTTGCGGTCGGGGTGAATCTCGACCTCGGTCTCGATCCGGTGCGCGGTGCCGGTCAGCGCAATCTCGAGCGTGTCGCCGTCCATCCGCCAGTCGTTATGCGCTACGCCATCGACCAGCACTTGGCGTGGCACCTGTCCATCGCCATCGAGCCTCAAGGGGCGGTCGTGATCGCCGTTGCGGGTCACGTCGAGCACCGCGTTGACGCGCGTCGCCGCCGGATCGAGGTCGAAATCGAGCGCGATGTCGGGGACCAGCCAATCGGGCGCCCGATACGCGTCGCGCCGGGTAACGTGGGGCTGGGCAAGGGCGGACTGAGCGTCGATCATTCGAATTCCATTTTCGTGGCAGACGTGTTGCCATGTTTCCGCGCCGTGCTACGCGGGAGCGCAGGGACAGCCAAGAGGAAAGCCATGTTCAGACTGATCGGCGGGGTCGCTTTGATGCTCGCAGCGGGGGCCGCCGTCGCGCAAACGAGCAAGACTCCCGCAGCACCGCCCGCGCCGCAAAAGGAAAGCGTCCGGTCGATCAACGAGCGCGTCAATGCGCCACTTCCGGCGGATCAGGCGGCGATGAAAGCGCACGTCATGTTCCTCGCCAGCGACGCGATGCGAGGGCGCGAGGCGGGCAGCCCCGAATTCGATATCGCCGCGCAATATGTCGCGGCGCAATTCTATGCCGCCGGGCTGCGACCGGGCGGCGACGATGGCGGGTATCTGCAAAAGGTGCCGCTGATCAGCTACAAACTGGCCGACAAGGGCAATTTCGTGTGGACCCCGACCGGCGGTGCCGCCGCCACGTTGGCGTTCGGCAGCGACTTCTTCCCCTCGCCCAACGCCGCCAGGGCCGAGACGAGCCTGAGCGCCCCGGTCGTGTTCGTCGGCTACGGCATCGTCGCGCCCGATTATCAGCGCGACGATTACAAGGGCGTCGATGTGCGCGGCAAGATCGTCGCGTTCGTCGGCGGCGCACCCAAGGGCTATGACGGCGAAGAACGCGCGTTCTTTTCGGGCGCGGCGACCAAGGCACGGATCGCCGAAGAGCATGGCGCGATCGGCGCGATCCAGATCGAAAGCCCGCGCACGGGACGCGGCAACTTCCCGTTTGCCGCGCTCGCCGGTTTCTACGACCGTCCGCGCGTCACCTGGGCGCGGCCCGACGGCAGCGGCAAGACCGAGGGCGTGCCGGTGCTCGGCACGGTCTCGATGGCGGGCGCGGCAAAACTGTTCGCCGGCGCCAGGGTGTCGTGGGATCAGGTGCGCAAGGCGGCCGATAGCGATGACGCCAAATTCGTCCCCGTGCCGCTCAAAGGCACCTTGTCGGTGGCGATCAGGACCGAGACGAAGCCGATGCCATCGTCGAACGTGATCGGGATCATCCCGGGCAGCGACCCCAGGCTGAAGAACGACGTCGTCATCCTGTCGGCGCATCTCGACCATATCGGCGTCGGTCGTCCCGACAAGACCGGCGACACGATCAACAACGGCGCGGAGGACAATGCGATCGGCATCGCCAGCCTGATCGAGGAAGCCAAACGCTTCATCGCGTCGGGCAAACCGCCGCGCCGCACGGTGATGTTCCTCGCCGTCACGGCGGAAGAAAAGGGGCTGATCGGGTCGGATTATTTCGCCAACAACCCGACCGTGCCGCTCAAATCGATCGTCGCCGACGTCAACCTCGACATGCCGCTGATCACCTATCCGTTCGAGGACATGATCGTGTTCGGCGCGCCGCGCTCGACGCTCGGACCGATCGTCGATCGCGCAGTCGCGTCGCTCGGCGTGTCGATGTCGCCCGATCCGAATCCGGAGGAAGGCATTTTCGTCCGCTCGGACCATTTCCGCTTCGTGCAAAAGGGCATCCCTTCGGTGTTCCTGTGGCCGGGGCAGAAGGGCGCGGGCAAGGCGGCGTGGGAGTATTTCATGGCGAATAACTACCACAAGCCGTCGGACGAAATCTCGCTCCCGCTCGACTGGGCGCAAGGCGTGCGGTTCGTCACGGTCAACTACACGATCGCGCGCGAAATCGCCGACAATGACGAGCGCCCGCGCTGGAACAAGGGCGATTATTTCGGGACCTATTTTGGCGGCTATGGGGCGATGTAATCGTGCCCCGTCGCTCCCACCGTCATGCCGGGCTTGTCCCGGCATCCGCCGAGCCACTACGGGCGATTTGCACGGTTGAGACGCGGACCCCGGCACCATGCCGGGGTAACGATTGTGGCTGAGCGACGCGTGTTGATCTTCGGATTGGGCTATACCGCGAGTGCGGTCGCGGCCCGGCTGGAGGGGTGGGAGATCGCGTCCACCGGCAGCGCGGGGACGCTCGATTTCGACGACCGCGCGCGTGTGATTCCGGCAATCGGCCGCGCGACGCATATCCTGTCGTCGGTCCCCCCGGGCGAGGTCGATCCGGTGTTGACGCACTACGGCGCGGCGCTGGCCGATAGCGGAAATTGGCTCGGCTACCTTTCTTCGACCGGCGTTTACGGCGATGCTGGTGGTGCGTGGGTGGACGAAAGCGCGCCGATTGCCGGACGCCGGGCAGCGCGCAATCGCGCGGACGCCGACTGGCTGGCGCTGGGCGCGCGCGTGTTTCGCCTGCCGGGCATTTACGGCCCCGGTCGCTCGCCGCTCGATCGCGTCGCGGAGGGCAAGGCGCATCGCACCGGGTTGCCCGATCAGGTGTTCAGTCGCGTCCATGTCGAAGACATTGCCAGCGGCGTGATCGCCGGGTTCGCCGCGCCGGCGGGGGCGTACAACCTCTCGGACGACTTACCGGCCAATCAGGACGTCGTGATCGAGTTCGCCAGCATGCTGCTGGATGTCGAACCACCGCCCTTCGTTGCGCTTGAGACCCTCTCGCCCGCCGCGCGCTCCTTTTATGCCGAGAATCGCCGCGTTTCGAATGTGAAGGCGAAGCGCATGCTTGGCTGGCGACCGGCTTATCCCGATTACCGGTTGGGCCTGCGTGCCTTGAGCGCGATAACCAGCCCTGCTGCCGCCAGCGCTGCGCCCGCGACCGCCAGCCCCGACCAGCGATAGCCTTCAAAGATTGTCGAGAGCAGCATCGCAATGACGGGAACGATCACGCTCGAATAGGCTGCCTTGGCCGGGCCGATCGTCCGCAGCACCCCAAAGTAAAGCGGGAAGGCGAGCGCCGAGGCGAAGATGCCGAGGTAGAAGATGCCGGCCCAATAGGCCCAGCGCAACTCGATGACAGGCGGGCCGACCGTGGCATAGGCAAACATCGCGTCGATCGCCGCGCCGGTCAGCATCGCCACTGCAAGCATCGATCCCATCGGATAGCGCGCCGCGGTCGGCGTCGCCTGCATCACGTTGGCGGTCGAGGCGGAAAGAATCGCGCACAAGGTGAAGCCGATCCCCGCGAGGACCGCCTGCGATCCGTTTGGGTCGCTCCGCGCCTCATGCACGAACAGCAAGACGATCCCCGCCATCGCCACGCTCGACCCGACGATCAGTTGGCGTCCGAGCTTTTGCCCCAGGAAGATCCGCGCGAGGACGGCGTTGGGCACGAGCAGCAGCGCGAACACCACCGACACCAGTCCCGACGTGATGAATTGCTCGGCGCGGTAGACGAAGTTGAAGTTCAGGCAGAATTGCGCGAGCCCCAGCGCCGCGGCGAACGCGAACCCGCGCGGGCCGAGCCGCCAGCTGTCGCGCCGGATCAGCGCGTAGATGCTCATGCATATCCCCGCGACGAGGAAGCGGTACGACACCGACCAGCTCGGCGGGACCACACCCAATTGGTCGCGAATGACCAGCCAGGTCGAACCCCAGATCAGCGTCACGATGCCGAACGGGATCAGCACCGACAGGCTGGCGGAACGCGGCTTTTGGGTTTGCGACATGTCAGGCCGCTGTATCGTTACGGGGCCGCGCGACAACCCCGCTTCTGCTTGTCGGGTAACAAGGTGTGCCTATGGAAACGCCACAGCAGTTCTCCCGCGAAGGCGGGAGCCCAGAGTTACACGTTTCATCGCTTGTGATCCTGGATTCCCGCTTTCGCGGGAAAACGGTTAGGGCAACGCGGCAATCGCATCCGCCAGCGGCCTGATCGCGGTTTCCGTCTGATCCCACGACGTGACCAACCGCACCTCGCCCGGCGCCCAGTCGTAGAAATCGAACCCGAGCGCGCGCAGGCCCGTAGCTTCGTGCGGGGTCACGCGCAGGAACACTTCGTTGGCTTCGACCGGATGGACCAGCCGGTCGCCTGCGGCCCTTGCCAGCAGCGCCGCCCCGGCATTGGCGGCACGCGCATTGGCCAGCCACACATCGTTATCGAGCATCGCGAGGATTTGCGCGGCGAGAAAGCGCCCCTTCGACAGCAGCAGCCCGGCGCGCTTGCGGCGATAGAGGCTCGCATCGGCGAGATCGGGCTTGAAGAAAACCAGCGCCTCGGCACTCATCCCACCGTTCTTGACGAAGCCGAAGCTCAGCGCATCGACCCCGGCGCGCCATGTCAGGTCGGCCAGAGCCGCGCCCAAATGCACCGCAGCATTTGCGAAGCGCGCGCCGTCCATGTGGAATCCCAGCCCGCGCGCTTTGGCGAGATCGCCCAGAGCGGCGATTTCGTCGGGCGTGTAGGTCAGGCCATATTCGGTGGCGTTGGTGATCGACAGCGCGTGCGCCTGAACCTGATGCACGTCGTTGCGAATAGCGCCGAGCACGTCCCCAACCGCATCCGGCGTCACTTTCGCGCCCGGCCCATCGACCAGCAGCAATTTGGCGCCGTGCAGGTAAAAGCCGGGTGCTCCCGCTTCGTCGTTCTGGATATGCGCTTCGCGGTGGCACACCACCGCGCCATGCGGCTGGCAGAGCGCGGCGAGCGCAAGGCAATTGGCCGAGGTGCCCGACGGCGTCCACAGCACGCGCACGTTGGTCCCGAACAGATCGGAGAAACGCCCGTCAAGCTGCCGGCTCCAGCGGTCGCCATCGTAAGCGGTGTCGATCGTATTGGCCGCGATCATTGCATCGATCACGGCGGGGCAGGTCGGGGCGGCGTTGTCGGAGAAGAAGCGCATGCTGCCTATTTCCCGATCATGCTGCCGAGGGAAAGGGGAAAACGCCGCAACGCCCCAGTCGTCCTGCCGGGCTTGATCCGGCATCCGCCGATCCGCACCTCCACCGTACAGTGCGACATGGACCCCGGATCAAGTCCGGGATACCGGCCTATTGCTGACCGTTCGGCTCGGCCGGAGGCCGCGGCGGGCGATCGCCGGTGTCGGGCGCGGGGCCGATCTTGATCGTGCCGTCTTTCTTGACCTGAAGATTGACCCCCATGCCCTGGATATTGCCCTCGACCGGCAACGGTCCGGCTCCCGGATCGATCGTCAGATTGCCATCGGTCGCATTGCCCAGATCGACCGACGGCTCGACCGGCGGCGGCGGCGGAGCGAGCCCCAGCGCCGCTTGCATGAAATCCTTCCACACGCGCGCCGGCAAGCCCCCGCCCGACAGCCCGGCATTGGGGGTGTTATCGTCATTGCCGACCCACACGCCGACCACCAGATCCTTGGCGAAGCCGACGAACAACGCGTCGCGATTGTCCTGCGTCGTACCGGTCTTGCCAAAGGTCGGGACGGTCAGCGCCGCCTGCCGCCCGGTGCCGCTGGTCGCCGACGCCGACAACAGGTCGAGCATTTCGGCGCGGATGTTGCCGCCGAACGATTTGCTGCTGCCGACCACGCTGGCGAACCAGCCCTTTTCGCTGTCGGCCTCCAGCCCGCGCGCGCCGACCGGATAGCCGTCATTGGCGACCGCCGCGAACGCGCTGGTCAGTTCGAGCAGCGAGACGGTCGAGGTGCCCAGCGCGATCGTCGATTCGTGCGGGATCGGGGTGGAGATGCCGAGATCGCGCGCCGCCTTGATCACCGCGTCGATCCCGACCTTCTGGATCAGCCGCGCGGCCGCGACGTTGGAGGATTTCTGGAACGCGCGGCGCAGCGTGATCCGCCCTTCATATTTGCCGTCGCTGTTCTTGGGGCTCCACGTACCGATCGTGATCGGCTCGTCTTCGATCATGTCGTCGGGGGTCAGCCCCGATCGCAGCGCCGCGAGATAGACGAACAATTTGAAGGTCGACCCAGGCTGGCGTCGCGCCTGCGTCGCGCGGTTGAACGGGCTGGCGGCGTAATCCTTCCCCCCGACCATCGCGACGACGCGGCCATCGGGGCGCATCGCGACGATCGCGACTTGCGCCTGCCTGAGCCCGGCGCGCCTGACCGCATGTTCCGCCGCCTTTTGCAGCCGCTGGTCGAGCGTCGTGGTGACGGTGGCTTCCTGGCTCAGGTCGCCCGCCGTGTCGCGCGCCTGCGGCAGCACCCAATCGGCGAAATAGGTGCCGTCGGGGAGCATCTTGACCGGCCGAGGGCGCGGCGTGGCGAGCCGGACATCGGCCTGATCCTTGGTCAGAAACCCGGCGGCAACCATCGCGCCCAACACGACCTGTTCGCGGTCGCGTGCGCCCTGCAAATTGCCCGTCGGCGCCAGTTTCGACGGTGCCTTGACCAACCCGGCGAGCATCGCCGACTGGCTGACAGTCAGTTGCTCGGGCTCGACGTTGAAATAATGTTCGGCCGCCGCGCGCAGGCCGTAAACGTTGTCGCCGAAATAGACCGTCGACAGATAGCGCGACAGGATTTCGTTCTTGGTCAGCCACGCTTCGAGCCAGAACGCGATCAGCGCCTCGCGCAGCTTGCGCACGGCAGTGCGGTCGGCGGTGAGGAAGGCATTCTTGGCGAGTTGCTGCGTGATCGTGCTGCCGCCCTGCGTGCTGCCCGAGGTGACGTTGTGGAGCATCGCGCGACCGATTCCCCACGGATCGACCCCCCAATGCGAATAGAAACGGCGGTCCTCGATCGCGATGAACGCCTGCGTGACGTGCTTGGGCAGTTTGGCGGCATCGACCGGCTTGCCGACGATCGCGCCGCGCTTGGCGATCGGCGTCCCGTCGCTGGCGAGCAAGGTGACCGACGGCGGCGTGGGCGGCTGGAGCGATTTGGACAGCGGCGCGGTGACCGCCAGATAGGCGACCAGCAGGATGAACACGACCAGCATCGCCGCCAGCGTGCGCACGATCCGGCGTCCCCAGCGGACCTTCTTGCGCACCACCGGCAGGTTGGTGGTGTAGCCGCCATCGGGCGGATACGGCGCGCCGACCGGCGCCAGTTCGGGCGGATAGGCCGAATGCGCGCCCCATTTGGGGTCCGGCCGCTGGCTGGGGTCGATAGGGTCGTCGCGCATCCGCTAATGTCCACTGGGCCCAAACAGGCCGCTAGGCGTATTACGAGAGTAATACAGATGGCGCAACCCCGCCCTCCGGATGTCGCCGCTCTGCCGAACCTAGCAGAACGATTGGCAACGCAAAGCCCCGATGGATTGAGGCCGGAGGCCGGGACGGCTATCGGCGGCAGAACAGGGAGTGCGAAAATGACCGAAATGCCGCTGGTGGTGGGAATAGGCGGGACGATCGGCGCGGTCTCGTCGACCGAACGCGCGCTCAGGATCGCGCTCGATGCGGTCGAACGCGAAGGCTATGCCACGCGGCTGTTCGGTGGCGAGGACATGGCGCGGCTGCCGCTCTACGATCCGCGGGCGACCGAACGCACCCCGCACGAACGCGATTTCGTCGATGCCGTGCGCGGCGCCTCCGCGCTGATCATCGCCAGTCCGGGGTATCACGGCAGCATATCGGGCGTGGTCAAGAACGCGCTCGATCTGCTCGAGGAAACCGCGAAGGACGAACGGCCCTATCTGGCCGACATGCCGGTCGGACTGATCGCGACGGCGTTCGGTTGGCAGGCGACCGGCAGCACGATTGCGGCGCTGCGCTCGATCGTCCACGCGCTGAGGGGCTGGCCGACGCCGTTTGCGGCGGCGATCAACACGCAAATCACCAAGTTCGACGATCAGGGCGGCGCGACCGACCCCGCGGTGGTCGAACAGCTTTGTCTGGTCGGAAAACAGGTCGCCCGCTTCGCCCCGCTGATGGAACGAACCAGCGACTAGGGGAAAATGGTGCTGCCGGTGAGGATTGAACTCACGACCTCAGCCTTACCAAGAATCGCTGAACTCATAATCATCGGAATTCGTAGCTCATCGTAGCTCATCACAGCGGCTCAGCGGGGATGTAACTCGTTGGGGCCACTGGTTTATTCCTAATCCTAGCAAATCACCGCGGAGCACACCTGACTTCCGCGTGATGGCCCGGTGGTAGCCAGTTCAGGCCACCGGTTCGCGAGGGAAATGGCATGGCACGCAAGCGCGGCGCGAAGGACGACGACGAGTTACCGAGGCGCCTGACGAAGTCAATCGTGGACGACGCCCCGCTGCCGCCCAGCGGCAAGCGGACGATGATCTGGGACGCCGACGTCAAGGGTTTCGGCGTGCGGGTCACGGCAAGCGGAGTCCGTACGTACCTGCTGCGCTATCGCATGGGCGGGCGGACGACGCCGATCCGCACCGTCACCATCGGCCAGCACGGCTCTCCCTGGACAGTCGATCAAGCGCGCAGGCGCGCCGCCGAACTGCTCACGCAGGTCCGATCGGGCCGCGACCTCGTCGCCGAGCGCGAGGCGGAGAAGGAGCAGGCCCAAGCCGATGCCGGCGAGCGCGAGAAGCGGATGTTCGCGGTCATGGCGGACGACTGGTTCAGCAAGCACGTCAAGCGTGACGGTCTGCGCAGCAGCAAGGACATCCGCGGCGTCCTCGACCGGGACCTAAAGCCCGCCTTCGCCGACAAGACGATCGACGAGATCACGAAGAAGGACGTCACCGACGCGCTCGACGCCATCGGGGACCGCAGCGGGTCCGCCGCCAACAAGGCGCACAAGTGGCTCAGGCAGATCTTCAACTGGCTCAAGTTCGAACGTGGCGCGATCGAGCTCTCGCCGGTAGACGGCGTGAAGCGTCCCTACCCCGAGCCGAGCCGCACGCGCGTCCTCTCCCTGTCGGAACTCGTCGTCCTGTGGGTGGCGCTCGAGGGACTGGAGGAGCCCTTCCGCTCGTTCTACCGGCTGCTCATCCTGCTGGGTCAGCGCTTACGCGAGGCGGCCAACGCGCCATGGAGCGAGTTCGACTTCGAGGCGGGCGACTGGTTCCTGCCCCGGGCGCGCACGAAGGCAGACCGGGACCACATCGTCCCCATGTCGGAGCAGGCGATCGAGCTTCTCGAGGACATCCAGCCCGATCCCGGCAAGCGCAAGGGGCACGTGTTCACGACCAACGGAAAGGTCGGGATCAGCGGCTTCAGCAAGCTGAAGGAACAGATCGGCGAGGAGATCGAGCGCGTCTTGACCGAAAATCCCCACGCACGCGAGTTGACCCCAGACGGCATCGCCGACTGGGTGATCCACGACATTCGGCGCTCGCTGGCGACGGGATGCCAAGGTCTCGGGATCGACCTCATGCATTCCGAGGCGGTGCTCAACCACGCCATCGGGAAGAAGCTCTCGGGCGTGGCGCGGATCTATCACCTCTACGAATACTATGACGAGAAGGCCGAGGCGCTCGGCCGCTGGGGCGAACTCGTCGAGAAGGCGGTGGCGTGTTTCCGCGCCGGTGACGTCGAGGGCGTCCGCGCGCTCGACCCGGCGCGACGCACGCGGGCGCGCCGTCGCCGTCGCCCGCGCCGGGAGGCCGACGACGCAAATTAAGACCCTGTAGGATACGGACTTGACTTTGTATCCTACTGGGTCTTAGAATGCCGGTATGGAAAGCGCTTCGTGCCTAGATCTGAGCGACCTGTCGGTCGGACATGGCGAGTTCACCACCCGTCAGGCAGCGGACTTCCTCCGCTGCAGTGAGGGCTTCTTGATCAAACTCAGGGGGCTCGGCGATGGGCCACCCTACCAGCGCCGGTGGAAGCGCAAGGGGATATACTACCTGCGCGAAGACCTCGAGGCGTGGCGCCGGGGCAGGCGATACCTGTCGACGTCCGAATACTGATCAACTGCAACGGGAACCGAGGAATGGCCAAGACGCGTGAAGATGGAGACGAGCCGTTCGCCTTGAAATATGGCGCGCTGGAGTCGCTGCTCTCCGGACTGGTCGGCGGCAGAGGTAACGCAATCGTCAGCCGGTTCCGCAAGCTCCGCCCGAAGTTCGCGAGCGACGGACTGCTCACCGAGACCGGCAATCGGGTCAGCTACGACCTGACGCGCACCCTGGCGATCTGCGCTATCTACGAGCTGAACTCGCTCTCAATACCTCAAGGATACGCCGTCGATATCGTAGTGGCGAACTGGCCTGAGATCGCGAGGGCCTGCCTGTCAGCATGGCAGCTCGCATCGGGCGACGGCCCAGCTGGCGACAAGAAGCGGTCGCCGATCGTGCGCATCTATATCGACGCGCTCAACGAGTCCCCGGAGGACGGCACGTGGGCGTCTCCCCTGCCCGACGCGATCCCCGGCAGTCCGCACGTCACGCTGGACTGCGGACCGGTGGTCGACGCGGTGACCGCAGCCGCGGAGCAGTCGGAACAGGGCGCCCAGCTGGCGCAGGCGTTCGTGGAGCTCGAGAGCACGTTCGGCTGGGAGACCCTCGACGAGGGCGATCCAAAACGCCTGCCGAGACGGAAGGAAAGCGATTTCTTCGGCACGGGGCCGTACTTCGCGCGGGCCCGCGTCCTCCTCGCCGTCGAGCCCGGCCAGAAGCTCCACCGGCGGCGGGCGGCCCGCCTGCAGGCGATACTCGATTATCTCGAGATGCCCGCGCCGATCGACAGCTGGAAGCGCTTCATAGGCACGGACCCCGGTCGACCGAGGCTGGTGCACATGCTCGCAGCCTGGGGGGTAGGACTCAAACTGAAGTCGGCCACGATCGGCGAGGTCGCGACCATCCACACGGCCTCCCTCGACCGCGCGGCGGCACTCGACCTCATCAGCCGCGGGGAGGAACACGTCGCGAAGCTCGTCGGCGAGGCAAAGACCTAGGGGCCGACTTCGTCACCGCCGGCAGCGGAAACAATAGACTTGGAACCACCATAGCGGCGTCATCGCATGGCGCGCGCACTAATTCAGACTGGGAAATTGTCATGGATGACGAGAAGCTGAGGATGGACCTGCAGAGACTGATCGTCACCACCAATCCCGCGACCGTCGCCACCATGAAGCGGTACGCGGCGGCGGCTGCGCTGCTGATCGCGGGGAAGCGCGGGCGGGACATGCAGGCGCCGGAACCTCGCGTGCAGGTGGGATTCGAGCCGGACGAGGAGGAGATGAAGCTGATCGTCCTCGCAGCAGAGAAGGACGGGCGCGACCTTGTCCACGTCGGATGCCATGCCGACGGTTCCGGCAGGCCGACGGGGATGATCGCCGTGGTCTACTTCGATCGCGGGACGGCCCGCGCACACAGGCGCGCGGGACTGCTGTGCGCCCCTGGCGGCACGCAGCCCATCCTCTCGGGTGTCTCGGACATCGAGGACGAGCGCTGCCACTTCACCGTGAACCCCGGCGGAAAGATGGTTCGCGTCGCGGGCTACCCGGTCGACGACGTCTTGGCCGGCATCAACCGGGCGGGCGAGCTGTGGCACAGGCGCGCCCTCTCTCCAGATCTTCGAGACTGCGCCGACGAGATGCTGACGATGTATTCCATGATTGAGGCGGCCCATCGGCCCATCCCAGGTGCAGGATGCCGGAGCAGGAAGTCCATGCACTAGTTCGCTGGCGACCATGGTGATGGTGACCGTGAACGTCACCCGCACCGAATAGACACGACCATTGTGGGCAGCCCCGACTGCAAGGCGCCGTGCCCACCCAGCCCTCCGAGAAGGACGTAGTTGCCTCCTTGGAGGATTGAGAAAAGCTGTCCGCCGAAGGCGGAGGAAAGGCCCCCAAAATGATCAAGCTAAATCTCGACATCGTAGAGAAGTTCGTCATCGCCGCTGGAAGTCTGATGCCCTTCAAGGCGCCGGTGCCGTTCGATGATCGCCGCGTAACCGTGATGTTCACCTACGCCCCTCCCGGCTGGGTGACCGAGGAGGACCTCTCGGGCATCACCGCCGAACAGGATATCGACCTGATACATCTCGAGTTCGAGCCGGACAGGGAGTTCGAGGGTCCGGTCAACATCGCGCTGTGCGAGGATCGAAACGGCACGATACTGACCTGGCCCGAGTGCCACCTGTGGGCGGACCGGGACCAACGGCTCGTCCTGCTCGTGCCGAAAGACCAGGACTTCGGTTTCTCCTTCGACGGAGTGGCGCTCATCCGAGTCACTGACCTGGAGACCGGCCCTGATCGCGATCGGGGCATAGCAGATGCCCGGAAGCTCCTGATGTCGGCGGCCTGGAGAGTGCCGAACGACATTCCGCGGAACACCCGCGAGTTCCGACGTCGATCGGCGCGGAACAAGGGTGTCAACTGAGCATGCCGCCCCGGACGTCAGGTGCCGATACGCTCCGCAGCCTGCACACCGACCGATCCGCCGAGCATGGTTGTCGAACTGGCTGACCGCCTGGTCCCGTTGCTGCCTACGACCCCGGGGGGCGAGCGGTGGCGCCCCAAGAACGCGAAAGGGATCGTGGGCCCGCCGTTTCATGCCGACTACCGTCGCTATCTCCAGCACTCGACGCTGAGCCCGCGATGCTACTACGCTCGCGCAGCTGCATCGAGGCAGGCGCGCATCGGGCTGGTGCCGCTCCCGTCCGGGATCTCGTCGACCGGAGTGAAATAGGTGCAGCTCACCGACGCAGCGGCCAAAGGCGTCGGTCCCTGGAACCCGCGCCGCTTTCGGTCGGCGCGCGGCGTCGTGAACGCCGCTGGCCAGATCAGGTCGCCGCCTGATCGTCCTCTGGCGGAGGGGTGTCATGGATCTCGACAACGGCGACACGACTGAAGTTCCTCGCCGCGCCTGGCCGGGCCCCGGCCGTCTGGGTCGAGGTCTCCGCGGCGACAAGCCGAGGATCGGTCAAGGGCATCGACCGCAGAAGCGCCATGACCGGGTCACGGGCCTCCGCCAGACTGCGGAGCAGTGCGAACACCTCGGTGTGACGCTCATTGACCGCCGCCAGGGCGAGTTCCAGCACCGCCTCCAGCAGCTTCTCGGCGCGACGCGCCAGAGCGGCCCGGTTATGTGCCCTGCTCGAGAGATGGCCGATGGGGTAATTCGAGTCGAAGGGACGCAGCACGAGCGCTTCGCTAAGCAGTGGCGCGCCGTCCACGGACTGCCCCTTTCCGAAATGGGCCACCTCCTTGTTCCGGAGCCGCATCAACTCGCGATGCACGGGACGCAGACTGGGAGGCAGCTTGGCTTCGCCGAACCACTGCCGCCTGTCGATCGGGGTCGTGTCGGTCGATCTGGCGTAAAGGATGATCGCGCTGGTCATCAGCGAGCCGACGATCGTCGTCAGATCGGAATCGTCCAGCGCGGTGTCGTCGAACCCGCTAGTCAGCCGGCGAAGCAGCCGGATCGCCTCAAGCGCCTCGTCGAGATCGCGGTGGGCGGATGACAGGTCGGCGGCACGCCGGATCGCCTCGACCAGGTCCGGATGCTCGCCCTGGGCGTCGAGAGACGCCATGAGGGCGGTGAGATCATATACGGTCTGCGTCGTCATGCCGCCGAGATGCCATCGTCGGCTCCTGATGGCGAGCATTCCCCTCGCTCGCAGCGACGATCACCCGCCATCCGCCAACACCGCACCCGGCTCATTCCGGCGTGATGACCGACTGCAACGAGGCGATCCGCCCGGTGCATGACCGGATGCCCGTGCTGCTGATGCCGGATGAATACGACCAGTGGCTGCACGGCAGCTTCGACGATGCGCTCGCATTCCAGGGCCGGTGCTTTCCCGACGACCTGATCGAGATGACCCGGACGTCGGACCTATGGGTCAAGCGCAAGTCGCCAGACTCCGCCGTGGCGCTGATCTGAGGCGCGGGGTGGCGCCGTGAGTCCCACCAGCTCCAAATCTTTCGGATCGCCTCCACCCCGCTGGTGAAGCGAGCGGCGCAACTGACCGAACTTGCCGTGGTCGGCACCGCGGTGGTCGCGGGCGCCATCGCAAGCCTCTATTCCGCCGTCGCGGCGATCGCCGCCTTCATTGGCTGATCACCCGCGAGATCAAGGCGAATCGCAGCGCAGGCAAATCGTGCTGGCAGGCGGTGCCGGGGGCCTCGTCGTGCGCGACGACCTCGGCGGTGGCGCAACAGCGCCTCTCGAACAGAAGACGCTGAAGTGGCTCAGCAGGTAAATGGGAAAAGCCTGCGGCGCGGCCCAACAGCGAAGGGATTTTAGGAATGGTAACTGGTCACGAGCAACTGCAGCGGTATGCCCAAGCGGCCCGGGAGTTGATGGAAGCGGGATTCGTCGATGCCGACGCGGGCCGCTACTCGCGGACGATCTTCGCGAGCGCACGAAAGGGCGGCGACCCGGCGATCGTAAAGTGCATCTTCGAGGCCGCCTCGATGAGCGGCTTCTGCGCGGTGATGCTGGAATTCGGCCGCAGCGCGACGGCGAAGGGACCGGTCTGCTTCACCGTGTCGATGGCGGACGGCGACGGCGGCGCTCAGACCACGCGGGACTGCGCACTCGCTCTGGACGCGGACGGGAAGTATGTGCTCGTGCCGCGCGGCGCGGTCTCGGCGACCTTCCACTTCGCGATCGGTGAGCAAGGACTCGAACGTAGGCACGGGCGCGTGGCAAACCTCGCTGCCTGCACCGTGCGCGCGTCCCGCGACCTGGCCGCGCGATCGCGTAAGGTGGCCTCGTATGCGCCGGGCCTGAGCATCTTCCAGATGAAAGCGGCCTAACCCATTGCCGCGCCCCACGCCGGGGCGCGGCCGTTCTCTTCGAGCCATCCCGTTCGCGCCGCCAACACTCTCCGGCCGGAAAATCAGTCTCGGACGAGCACCAACGTCTGCCAGCTCACGTCGTCCCGGCCGAGAAGGTCCGGCTGCTTGCCGAAATCGCTGACCTTCAGACCGCGCGCCGACGCCAGCCGCTCGACCTCGGCGGCGCTGACCGACCACATCGCGCGGTCGAGGTCGCCCGGCCCGAGCCGCAGCGTGATGTAGATGCGCCCACGGGGAGCGAGCAGGTCGACCAGGCGGTTGAAGGCCGCGACGCGGTCCGCCGGCGGGACGTGCATCCAGACCGCGCTGAGCACGACGACGTCATACGTGCCCTTCACCTTCGCCAGCGCGGGCATCGCGTCCGACATCCATTGAACGTCGTTGCCCGGATGCAGTCCGCGCGCCAGCCGCAGCATCGCCGCGGACGGTTCGACGGCGGTGACGTGATGGCCGAGGCCCGCGAGCGCGGCGGCGTCGCGCCCGGTGCCGGCGCCGACGTCGAGGATCCGGGCGCCCTTCACGCCACGAAGCATCTCGAACAGGCGCGGGTGGGTCGTGGCCGCGTCCAGCCCCTCGTAGCCGTCGGCGAGTTCGCGCGCATGCGCGTCATACCACTCGACGACGGAGCGGGGCTTCGTGCCCAGTGGATCGGCGAGGGTGGCGGCCATCGTGCCGCCGAATAGCACGATGCTGGCCACCGCGGCAAAGCCGAGCATGATCTGGAAGCAGACCTTCACGACCTTCTTCGACTTGAGGCCCTTGCCTTCGGCCGCGACGAACCCGCGCGGCTGGGCGGCGTCGAGCCACTTCAGATACTCGCCGATGATGTGGCGGAGCCGTTCGAGGATGACGATGAGCAGCAGGTCGCCGATGCCGGCGAGCAGGAGAAGTAGTGGACGCAGGAAGGCCAGGCCGCTGTCCTTCGACAGACTTGCGACGCCGAACCACAGTCCGCCCGTCAGCGTCATCGCGATGAGCGGGATCTGCCACATCAGCGCATTCAGCGCCCGGAACGTCTCGGAGTTCTGATTATAGGACGCGAGCGCCAGCGCATCGGTCGGGTCGAGCGGCGACACGGGTGGCGGCGGCGCCGGGGTTGCCTTGGGTTTCCTCATATCCGGTAGGTTATTACGAGATGGCCGGCGTCGCCATCCCCGGCGCCGATCATCACCGTCGCCATTGCCGACCCGCTCGGCGGGTCCGCCTCCAGCTCGGCGCGTCTCAGCGCGTTGACCTCGGGCTGCCACAGACCAAGCCAGCCGACGCCGTGCCGCCGCGGCGCGACGACGCGGCCCATCGGCAGATCGACCACAACGGCCAGCGAGTCGCCGTCGGCGGCAAGGGCGTCGCAAACCCTGCAGTCCTCGTGCCGATGCCGCATCTCGGCATGGGCCGCGTGGAAGTCGGTCTGGTCGCGGTCGAGCTTCTGGACGTTGCACAGGCTGCATAGCGCCTGCAGGTTGGACAGGTCGTTCGATCCCCCCTGCGAGCGCGGGACGATGTGGTCGACCTCCAGCGCGCGCAGCTCGCTGCTGATGCCGCACGCCTCGCAGTGCCCGCGGGCGCGCGAGATCACCTGCCACCGGAGCGTGCCCGGCAACGGGTCGGCATTGCCCGAGCGGTGCGCCCAGATCGCCGCCTGGCGGCGCGACACGAAGTCGGCGATCCGCGCGTCGCACAGCGCGATGAGCGTGGCGCGCTGCCATTCGTCCATGCGCTGCAGGTCGGCGGCGAGCCGGTACACGCCGCGCTCCAGCTCGACGATCCCGCGCCTGCGCAGCACCGGCCCCGGATAGCGGCCGAGCACCTGCTCGTAATATTCAAGCTGGCTCAGGTCGGCCGCCGAGAACGCGGCGGCGATCTGGCGCCTGGACGCCGCGCCGCCGCCCTCGAGAATCGTCCTGATCATCACGGGCTGGTAGACGTGGCTCATCGTCATGCCCGTCTCAAGGAACGTCCGCAGCCGCTCCAGGCGGTCGCGGTCGGTCTTGGGCGGCGCTGCCGCCGCATCCTGGTCAGACATCGAATCCCCCTCCCACCAACGCGATCACGTCGCACCTGAATAGCGCAGCCACGATGCGTGGACAGCCGCCGCTGCATATGCGCCACATCGCGACCAAATCCGGTCCAACGGCAAGTTATGGGATTCACGGAGCGTGTGATTGAGGCTACCGTCCGGAAAACGGGAATGTGCGAATGAGTAAGGGCAAGGCGGCGATCGACGGCAAGGGCTTGGCCTCGCTGCGCGCCGAGATCCGCGAGATCTACAAGTCGGACGGGCGGCCGTGGGTCGTCGGCTACAGCGGCGGCAAGGATTCGACAACCGCGCTGCAGCTGATCTGGACGGCGCTCGCCGATCTGCCGCCGGAGGAACGTCGCAAGCCCGTCTACGTGATCAGCTCGGACACGCTGGTCGAGACGCCGGTCGTCTCGCGCTACATCGACGTGTCGCTGGAGCGGATCGGCAAGGCCGCGCTCGAGCAGGGCATGCCGTTCGAGCCGCACAAGGTCGTGCCCGACGTCGACCGCAGCTTCTGGGTGAACCTGCTCGGCCGCGGGTATCCGGCCCCATCGCGCAAGTTCCGCTGGTGCACCGAGCGGCTGAAGATCGAGCCGGCCAACGAGTTCATCAAGAGCCGCGTCGCCGAGTTCGGCGAGGTCGTCATGGTGCTCGGCGTGCGCTCGCAGGAATCGGCGACCCGCGCCCAGGTGATGTCGCTGCACAGCATTCCGGGCTCGCGCCTCTCGCGCCACTCGTCGCTGCTGAACGCGTTCGTCTACGCGCCGATCGCCGACTTCTCGACCGACGAGGTGTGGACCTACCTGCTCCAGGAGCAGTCGCCCTGGGGCAACGACAATCGCGACCTCGTCGCCATGTACCGCAACGCGGCCTCGGGCGAATGCCCGCTGGTCGTCGACGACACCACGCCGTCGTGCGGCAATTCGCGCTTCGGCTGCTGGGTCTGCACCGTCGTCGAGCGTGACCGCGCGATGGAGGCGATGATCGATTCCGGCGAGGAGTGGATGACGCCGCTGCTCGAATTCCGCGACAACCTCGCCAAGACGCAGGTTCCCGACGACAAGCTCAAGTTCCGCGAGCCGCGCCGGCGCTCGGGCGCCGTGTCCTTCATCGGCCAGACCGCCCGCCCCATGCCGGGCCCCTACACGATGACGCACTGTCGTAAGATGCTCAGGCAGCTCCTGGTCACCCAGAAGGACATCAAGGCAAACGCCCCCGAGGGCGAGAACACCACGCTGATCACGGAGCCCGAACTCCATGAGATCCGGCGCCTGTGGCGCACCGAGCGCGGTGACTGGGAGGATTCCGTCCCCCACATCGTTCGCGAGGTGCTCGGCAAGGACCTGAACTGGGTGTCCGAGGACGCGGTCGCGTTCACCGCCGACGACGGTGAGCTGCTCGACACGGTGTGCGCCGAGAACGGCGTGCCCACCGAGCTGGTCGTGCGGCTGCTCGACATCGAGCGCGCGTCGCACGGCCTCAAACGCCGACACGGCGTCCATACCGGGATCGAGAGTGCCTTCCGCCGCGAATGGCGCGACATAGACGAGATCGTGGCCGAGCGGGTCGCCCTTCTGGGCGATAGCGGGCAGGACGTCGACCCGGACGCGCTCGATGAAGTCGACGATGCAGAAGGCGTGACGCGATGATCCTGCGGACCATCACGCTGGAGAACTTCGGGCTATACGCCGGGCGCCAGATGCTGGACCTCGTGCCCGGCCGCAATGCCGACCGCGACCTCCCGGTGGTGCTGATCGGCGGCAAGAACGGCGCCGGCAAGACCACGCTCCTCGAGGCGGTCCGGCTCGCCCTTTACGGCAAGCGCGCCCTGGGCGCCCGGGTTGGCCAGGCCGAATACGAACGCTACCTACTGTCGCGGGTCCACGTCGGCACCGATGGCGCCACACCGGAGATGACCTCGGTGGGCCTGGAGTTCGACTATGCCGAGGCTGGCGTCATCCAGCGGTTCCGCGTCGACCGCAGCTGGTCCGGCCGCGGTAGCAAAGCCGTCGAGACCCTTGCTCTGCACAAGGACGGTGCACTGGTCACGTCGGTCCCGCCGGAGGAATGGCACCAGTTCCTGCAGGACCTCGTCCCGCCGGGCGTCTCGCAGTTCTTCTTCTTCGACGGCGAGAAGATCGCCGACATCGCGCACGACGGCTCGCACGAGGGCCTCGCCGAGGCCGTGCGGGGCCTGCTGGGCATAGAGCTGGTCGGCCGTCTGCGCGTTGACCTGGCGCTTTTCCTCGCCCGGCACTCGAAACGCAGCGACGCCGGTGCGGCCGCTAGGCTGGAGGCCGCCGAACGCGAGCACGAGGCGCTAAAGCGCGAAGTCGGGCAGATGTCGGACGAGCTGGCCGAACTCGAGGAGACCGCCGCACGGGCGGCGACGCATGCAGCGGAGACCAAGAGGCGCTACTTCGCAGAAGGTGGCGATGCCGCCACCCGCCGCGAGCAGCTCGACGCCGCAAGGGACGAGGCCAAGGCGCAGCTGACCCGACGCACGAACGAATTGCGCGAGCTGGCGGGCGCCCTCCTTCCGCTCGCCGTGGCGCCCAAGCTCGTCACTCGCATCGGTCGGGCACTGGGCGCATCGACCGACGCGGCTGCGACGCGCGAGGCCGAAGCGCTACGCGAGCGCCTGCTCGCATGGCGCGCCATCGGCGACCCGGAACGTCAGGCTCCCTGGAAGGACGCACACTGGCGCGACATCGAGCGCTTCCTGGCGAGCGAGGCCACGCGCCCGACCGGCATTGGCTCGTCACTCAAGTCGGTGCCGATTGCCGACCGACACGCGCTCCTCGACGCGCTCGGACAGGTGCGGGACACCGTCTCGCCGCTGGCGGCGTTCCTGGCCGCGGAACTCGAGGTCCAGACCGAGCGGCTCGCGACCATCGAGGCCGACCTCCAGCGAGCGCGCAGCCACGGCGCCGGCTCGCTCGCGGACGAACTCGCGCTGGCGGAGCGTCAGACCGAGGAGGCCGAGGCGAGGTTGCGCACGCGGACCGAGGAGTTCAAGCAGCTCGACTTCCGGCGCCTGACCGCCGAGCGGACGCTGGACAAGCTCACGCGCGCGCAGAACGAGGCGAAGGCCGCGGATGGCCGGGCGAGCCTGGCGCAGCGCGCCGGCGTCGCCCTCGAGCAGTACGAGGCTCGGCTGCTCGAGCAGAAGCTCGCACAGCTTCAGCGGTCGTTCGTGTCGCGCTTCAACCACCTATCGCGCAAGGACGACTTCATCGCCGACGCGCGTATCGACCCGGCCACCTTCGAGACTACGCTGATCGACCATGGCGGGCGCGAGATCCCGAAGTCGAGCCTGTCGGCTGGCGAGAAGCAGGTCTACGCGATCGCGATGCTGTGGGCACTGGCACGCACCAGCGGAAGGCCGCTGCCGATGATCATCGACACGCCGCTGGCCCGTCTCGACCTCGACCACCGCACCGCGCTCGTGGAGCGCTACTTCCCCGAGGCCAGCCATCAGGTGATCGTGCTCTCGACCGACACCGAGATCGACGACGCGCTCCTCGCCAAGCTCGGCGGCAGCGTCAGTCACGCCTACCGGCTGGACTATGATTCAGAGCGCCGCGCCACCTCGGTGGTCCCGGGATACTTCGGCGACGGGAAGGAGGTCGGCCGTGCACTACACCAAACTTAACGCGTCGCTCGACGCCACCAGCCGCCTTCGCTCGCTCCAGCAGCGCACCGGGCTCACGCCGAACCTGCTGTGCCGGATCGCGGCGATGATGTCCCTCGAGGACGGCCCGGTCGGGACCATCCGCGCGCCGGACGACAAGGGCAAGGAGTTCAACTCCTACACGCTCACCGCCGATCTGACCGGCATCGTCGGCGCGATGGTGCGGTTCGTCGAGGAGGACGAGGGTCACGGCGAGCCGCTGTCCAACGACGAGCTGGTCCTGCGGTTCGCGTCGCACATCCACAGGGGCGTGGGCCTGCTGTCGGTGCGCGCGAAGTCGCCCGCCGATATCGCCAGGCTGGCGGCGGCATGAGCGCGGACGTCGCACCGGTCTATCTCGACCACAACGCCACGACGCCCGCCGATCCCCGCGTCGTCGATGCGATGATCCCATACTTCACAGGCGTGTTCGGAAACCCGTCCAGCGTCGAGCACGCGCATGGCCACGCCGCCCAGTCCGCCGTCACGGAGGCACGCGGCAAGGTGGCTCGCGCGCTGGGCGCGCGCGAGAATGAGATCGTTTTCACCGGCAGCTGCACCGAGGCGAACAACATCGCGATCCTCGGCTCGGCGCGCGCGCAGCCGGACCGCCGCCACATCGTCACGACCGCAATCGAGCATCCGGCAGTACTCGAGCCGATGCGTCAGCTCGCCAGCGAGGGCTATGACCTGACGATACTCCCGGTTGACGAGTTCGGTCGCGTCGATCCCGATCAGGTCGCATCGGCCTTGCGCGACGACACGCTGCTGGTGTCGGTGATGGGCGCGAACAACGAGGTCGGCACGATTCAGCCGATCGCCGCCATCGGCGCCGCCTGCGAGCTGCGGGGCGTCCTGTTCCACACCGACCTCGCGCAGATCATGGCGCACGGGCCGTTCGACGTGGTGGCGAGCAACGTGCACCTCGCGAGCGTCTCTGGGCACAAGGCCTACGGGCCCAAGGGTGTCGGCGCACTCTACGCCCGGTCGCGCTCGCCGCGCGCCCGACTGTCCGCGGTCAGCTTCGGTGGTGGACAGGAGCGCGGACTCCGGTCCGGCACGCTCAACGTGCCGCTGATCGTCGGAATGGCCGAGGCGCTCGCGATCTGCGCCAAGGATGGCCGGGCTGAAGGCGAACGACTGTCCACGATGTGCCGCGACTTCGGCGCACGCATCGCGTCCTCGCTCGACGGGGTGCAGCTCAACGGCCATCCGACTGATCGCATCCCCGGCAACTGCTCGCTGTCGATCGCCGGCGTCGAGCCGCTCGCGCTGATGCACCGGCTCCGCGACGTCGCGAGCTTCTCGGCGTCCAGCGCCTGCTCAACGGACAAGGTCGAGACGAGCCATGTCCTCCTCGCGATGTTCGGCGACACAATGCGGGCCCGGCAGGCGTTCCGCGTGTCGCCCGGCCGCTTCACGACCGCCGCCGAGCTCGACATGTTCGCCGACGCGCTGATCGAGGCAGTCGGCGAGCTGCGGCGGTTCGCCGCCTGACCGTCACGCCCGACCGGGCAGGCGCCGCGGAAGCCTCGTCGCGGCCGGGTCCTCCTTGATCGCTTCGGCATATGTCTTGGCGAGCTGCACGGGGTCGCTGTCCTTGAAGCCGAGCATGTGCTTCATCAGCCTGAGCGTAAGCCGCGTGCGGCCCGGAAGGATCTTGCCCTCGCCCACGCTGTAGAGGACATCGCGATACGGCTTGTCGGTGAAGAGCCTCGGAGCGATGGCGAGCACGGCGATCGCCGACTTGATGCTGCCTTCCATCTTCACGAGAGGCGGCGTGAGACGAAGGAAGATGTCGAGGCCGACCGAGCGGAACAGGACATTCCGGTTCGTGAAGCGCTCGCGCTTGATCACGGCCTTCGCCTCGGCCCCCGTCTTCGTGAAATACTCCTTCAGCTCCGGTATGCTGGCGATGAGCTTCTCAAGATATGCGACCACGTTCGCATAGTGCTTCTGCAGGTCCGCATCGCTTGGACGGACGAAGCGCAGTTCGGCCCGCGCATCGCGATCGAGCGAGGTCACGACGTAATTCAGTAGAAAGGTGACGACATCGTAGAGCTTGATGATCGTCATGAAGTGCTGGGCGTCGGTGGCCGACAGGTTGGCCGAACCGTATTTCGTCAGGATCTGCCCACGCGAGAAGAAGGGATGCTCCTCCACCAGGCGTCGCGTGATGATCGCCCCGGTATCGGATTCGTCGAGCGCGATGATCTCCGACTTGTTCACTGCCTTCGCCATCTTGTTGAGCGTGGTGAAGAGCTTGCGGGTCCGCTTGCGCCCGATCTCGGTGCGCTTGTGCGACACGAAGATGACGGAGATCGTCTCGTCGCCGATGGCATCCTTGACGGGCACCGCGAGCTTGATGCCTGCCAGCCGGTGCTGGCCGTCGAGCGCGAAGAGCGTCTCCCCGCCCGACAGGTGCAAATAGCCGAACGCCGAGCGGGCCCAGTCCGGTATCTCGTCGCTCGTCCGCGGCGACCGCACCCCGACGGTCGGCGTCACGTCAAACTCCATCCATTCGGGGTCGCCACCGTAGACAGCGACGACGAGCGAGTTGAAGAAGTGGTCGCCCTCGTTGACGAGATACTTGGCGATCTCGGCGGCACGGCCCTCCCTCAGCGACCGCTGGATGAGGTCGGAGAGCTGTCGGTTCGGCCGGACCTCGTTGATGACGCTGGCGAACTCGATGCGCTGGGCGGCATCGCGCAGACGCATGACGGTCGTGAAATACCGCCAGTCGCCCATCTGGGCGGAAAGGGCTGGGAGATGGATCGGTCCGTTTTTCATCCGAATGCCCGCCTCGTGCCGGCCGAGCCGACGTTGAAATCCCTGATGTTGCCCTCCGGCCACAGAGCGGAGATCAGCTCGCTCTCGATCGCCTTGATGTCCGCCGTCTTCGGGTCGAGCTCGCAGAAATAGAAGCGCACGAAGCCGTTGTATCTGAAGATGAACGAACCGACCTTAGCGCGTATGCTCTCGTCCAGCTCGACGAGGTATTCCTTGTAGCGCTGCCATAGCGTCCTCGCCTCGGAACCGGTCGCGCCGACCTCTCCCACGTAGAACAGCCAGGAACTCGGCGGAAAGTCGGCATGCGGCGGCTGCACGGCGAAGGCATACAGGCCCGGCGACTTGGGCACCTTCACGCGCGACGCGGCGTTGAAATCCACATGCTTCCAGGTGAGCGGCGCCGTGGACTTGTAGGCCTTCCACTTCACCGGGTTCAGGACGAAGGGCTCGGTATAGACCTTGGCCTCATCCACCGCCGCGCCGTGCACGGCAGCTGGCGTCCTCCTGCGCACCTTCGCCTTCGCGGCACCCGCCTTGGCCTTGCCGCCTACACCACCTGCCAATTAATCAGCCCCCCGCTGCCGGTCGAGATAGACTGTTCCTAAGGGGCTCGACACTGTCGAGCAAACCATCGACCGACCGGCAGCCGACCCAGCGTCCATTCCCCACGTGGCATACGAAGAGCTGGCCGACATCCCGATCAGTGCGGCCACGCCGGGAAAAACAGCCGCTGGCGATTGGACCTGAGCGTTCCCGCCTTCACGTAATCGTCCAGCCAGCTCTCGTCCTCGCGGAGGAACTTGGCATCGGTGAGCGACCCACCCTGCTCCGCGGTCTTGTTGATCTTCTCTCGCGCCTGGAAGTGGCGGAAGATCCGGTCGAACTCGGAGAGATAGATGTCGGCAACCGAGGTGTCGCCGCGGATCAGCAGCATGTTCTCATCGTTCTCGGTCAGCGAGTTGGTCGAGAAGTTCGCCGAGCCGGTGAAGACCATCGGGTCCTCGCCTAAGGGGTCGATCAGCAGGAACTTCGTGTGGATGAAGAAAACGAAGCCCTGCTTGCGGAACAGCTCCTCCTTCAGGAACCACTCATCGAGGCTGGTCGCAGGGAAGGCCTTCTTCCCCTTCGCGTAGTCGGCGAGGATCGAGCCGTATGCGGCCGAGACGTTCGGATCCTTCGCCATCGCGGCGTTGAGCTTCGCGTCCGGCTCGTCCTCCAGCAGGATGAACCTCACGAACGGCCGCGGCACGCCGAATTCGTCGGCCAGCGTCTTGTTGACGCCGAATGCGGCGGTGAACATGACCGTGTCCGCGGCGCCCCTGATGCGCGTCGCGTACCAGTCGAGCATGTCGTCGTTCTCGCGCGGCGAGAAGAAGGTCGTGATGCCGGGTGATGCGGTCCTAGCGTCAAGCTGGTCGGGGGGCGTGTGGGCGGTCGTCCATTTCGCAAGCTCTGGCGACGTGGGATCGAGTGCCAACTGCTCCCAATAGTCGAGATACTCCTGCGCCACCCCTTCGTCGCGGACGATGTGCACGACGTTCGTCTGTCCGATGAACCCGGAAGACGTGAAGTTCGCCGACCCGGCGAGGACCTCGCGCGCCTTGCCGCCGCTGATCCAGACGATGAACTTGTTGTGCGGAATGTTCGCGCGCTTCGTGCGGTCGATGAGCGTGAGGTTGGCCTGCTTGTCCAGTCCCAGCTTGCTGATCGCCTTCGCGGCGGTCTTGCTCGCGCTCGTGAGCACCTTTGCCTTCGTCTTGGGATTGGTCTCGGTGCCGGCCTCGTGCACGATTCCCACATGGACGCCGCGTGCCGCTGCCGCCTTGAGCGCAAGCAGGATCGGCACGTAAGTGAATTCGTATGCCGCGACCCTGAGCTCGTCGCCTGCCTGCGCGCGCCCGATATAGTCCAGCGCGGCCTTCAGGGTGCCGCGGGCCAGCCACACGACCTCGGGGTCGGAGGGGTCGTCCTCGTCCTTCGGCGGCTTGTTCTGGAAGTGCTCCGAGAAGGCCTGCGACGCGATGGCGCCGCGGTTGAAGTAGATGCCGTGCGTGCCCTGCGTCGGGTCCTCGGTCCTGGCCTCGACTTCGACACCCGCGCGCAGTTGCGGCGCGGTGGGACTGCCATACATCGGTTGCACGCGGTATTTCACGGCCTTGCCGGGCAGCGCCTCGAAGTCGGACCAGATGAGGCTCTGGATCGGATGCCGGTCGGTCGGGAACTTGTCCTTTGGCGCCGGGTGCGGAACTACGGTCGGGAACACCTTGCTTCCCTCGAGCCAGTCGCAGTCGCCATTCGCCGCGACCCGCCCGATCGCGAAGCCGAGCAGACCCGCCCTCGCCTCGGGCTCCACGTCGATGGCGAGGAACACCGCGCGCGTGCCCGCGATCACACGTACGCCGAACGCACCCGAACTGGCTTCATTCCGCATGACGTAGCCCCCGCTCCGACACGGCGGGCGCATGACGTGCCGGCCGGACCGCCAGCGTATCAACATCCCTCGCGCACGGCGAGCGACATCAAATCCATTCCGACACCTATTCCACGGGGTGCGCGCGAACAGGTCCGCTCGGCTTTCCTTCGTGCCGAACGACGCTATCACCGGCGCTTCGGTCGAGTCACGGGGAGCGGGCAGTTGGCAAAGCGCGCGTTCAGGTCGCCAGAGAGCATCGAGGCCGAGATCGTCACCCGCGATCGCGTGCAGCCGTTACTCGAACGTCAGGGGTTCGTCGTCACGGGGCAACCCAGGATCGCGCATGGCACGGCGATCACGCAGGTCATCGAAGCGCACCTGCCGGCCGGCCCGCCAATGCGCATCCATGTGCGGCTCTGCTGGGGACGCCACGGTCGCCATGCGCGTGAGGATCTCTACTCGGCGGCACAGCTCAAGGCCCGGCTCGACGAAGGCGGCTGGGTACAGACGCTCGCTAACATCGCGGCGCGGCACGAGCGTGAGCGCCACACGCACGTGCTGCTGGTGCAGGACAGTCGCGATGCCATCGTTCTCGCTGCGCTCATCCCGAGCGTGGAGATCCCGGCGATCTGGGCCCGCCAGCGCGACGTGAGCGCAGACCTTCTGTCGCGTGGGCTCGCCGGCCGTCAGACCAAGAACCACGCGGCGAACGGGTCGAGCCCCAGCCTGTGGCTGCAGGACGATCGCCACCCCGACACCGCCGCGGTAGCGAAAGTGCTCTGGGACTGGCCCGGGGTAGTCAACGTGCTAGCATTGCCGAGGCAGGACTCCACTGCGCTGGACACCGACACGCTCGACGACCTGTCCGCGCCGGGCGACCCGCTCGGCAGGGACGGCGGGGAACGGCAGCCGCAAGTCCGCTCCGGCTATCCGCGCGATGCGAGAGTGCGGGCGGCAGTCCGGGAACGCGCGCTGGGGCGGTGCGAGCGCGAGTCATGCGGTGAGCATCGGGCCTATCCCGGTTTCCTCGACGTGCACCACATCCTGGGGGTCGAGGTGAGCGACCGCGTATGGACCTGCGTCGCGCTATGCCCGAACTGCCACCGCGAGGCGCACTTCTCACCAGATCGCGACGCGATCAACGCCGCCTTGCGCATCTTCGCCGGCCGGTTCGCGTGATGGTGCCGGCCGAGAATTGGGTCCAGACCGACGAGGCCGAGGACGTTGCGGGATCCCTGCGCCACGCGCTACGCGCCACCGCGTGGACCGCCGACGATCCGCAGGCATGGAAATGGGTGGCGCTGGCGCTGCACTCGGCGCTCCAGGGCGCGTGTGTCTGCCACCTGACGATGACGATGGCGCCCGTGGGTGCGGTTACCGAGCGCAACGCCGGCGAGTGGCTGACCTATTTCGAAGCCTCACGTTCCGATCCCGGCGCACGAGCACCAAAGACCTACCTCATGGCATTGCCGGACCTCCTGAAGGCGATCCGCAAGCCGAACTCGGCTGGCGACCGAAGCAACGACGCGGGCATAGCGATCAGCGACGCGGAGATCGCCTGGCTGCGACGCTTCCACGACACGGTCCGCAACCAGTTCACCCACTTCGAGCCTATGGCGTGGTCGCTCGAGGTGTCCGGCGTCCCCGCCATCGCGGCGCTTGTCGCCCGCATCGTCGGCGAGATCGCGGCGGTGGGCTGGGGCTTCCGGCATCAAGACCGGGCATGGCACGAGCGGCTGACCCGCGACCTCGCCCGCCTGGACCAAGACTGGATCCCCAGAACTGAAGCCAGAAGGCGGGACGACGAATGAGCCGGATCGGAAAGGACTACGCCAAGTGGGCGCGGGACGAGCGCGGCGAGCTGGTCAGCCGCTACAGCGCCATCGACCCCGCAGACCAGGCAGCCGTCTGCAGCTGCGGCGACGCCAACTGCCCCCGCAGCCGCCTGTTACCGTTCCGAACTCACATCGCCGAACTCCACCGCGTCATCGTCAGAATGAACATGGAGGAGATCGCGACGTGGGAGCCGTCGCGGTGGAGCAGCACGCTCTACGCGCTACGGATGGCCGCCAGCATCGAGGATATCGAGGCGGACACGGGACACGTCGAGGAACCAATGGTCTTCGCGATGTGCGAACCAGCGATCGACTTCGAGCGCGGTCGCAGCGAGATGGCCTCGAAGTATGTTGCTGCGGTAATGATCTTCAACTTCGTTTGGCAGGCCTATGAGGCGATCGTCTCGGAAACCGCCCCGGACGAGTTGGTCAAGCTCGGGCGGGAGCAGCGAAACGGCGAGCGCGGACGGCGCCTGCTCGAAGCGCGGCCGCAACTATCGGCTGAATTCCCCGGCATCGACGACCTGGTCGCCAATGCGATGTTCCAGTGCCGCCATGGCGGTCTGATGGACGATCGCTGCGACAGGGTGGAAGCGAAGTTCGGGGTCGCCGGCCTGGTCGCGGCAGCTGAGCTCGCCCGCGAGTTCCGCAACTTCGCCTTCCATGGCGGCGACGAGGCGCCCGGACACGCGGACTGGGGCGAGGACGAGACAACCGCTCAGCTGCGCGTCCTCCGCTACTACTCGATCGCGCGTCTGCTACTCCACCTCGTACAGGCGATGGCCTGGATCATCCACGAGGGTGACGTGCGACGGTTCGAATACGGCTCCGACGACGACGAGATGACGGCCTGCCAGATCCTGACCCGTCTTCAGTTCAAGGGGCCGGGCATCTGGCCTCCGATCGACCAGCGAGACGACGCCGTGGCCTGATCAGGGCAATTTCCCCGCGCTTTCGCGATAGCGGTCCGCGATGCCGCCGATGATCGTCAGGTGATCCTCCGCACCGAAGTGCCGCTCGAGGAAAGGCAATTGGGTGAGGTCGCTGGCACCGACGAACACCGACGCCCGCCGGACGACGGCGCGGTTATTGCGGCGGACCAGCTCGGGCCGTGGCAGCTCGGCGATCACCTGGCCTAGCTCTCCGAGGAAAGTCGCGACGAAAAGCCGGTCAGGCGCAATAGGCATGGTGATCCAACCCCGGTCGGTGAAGACGCCCGCTACCGAATGCTGAAGAGCCGCGTCGGAGAGGAGCAGTTCGCGGCGTCCTGAAGTCTCAAGCACCCGCCAATGCATGTTGTTCATGCTGTGCCCGCGTTCGGGGTCGTCGCTGAACTCCATCAACAGCCGCAGCGCCGCGTTCTCGACGCCGTCGGCGCCCAGCATGGCCACGACGTCAACCGTGGCGCCGTCCAGCGCCTCCGGTCCATCGTCATTACCATCGAACGGCGCCGCGAGCGCCAGCGCGTAGGCCTCCTTGAAGTGGCGCACACCCGCCGGAGTTCTGAACCACTGCGCCATGACGAAGCGGCTCCACGCACTGCGTTCGAGCCGTGACATCCGATTGGCTCCGCCGTCGAGGAGAATCCGGTGAGCCTCTGCCGCCTGCGCGTCGAGGGGAGACATGAATCGCTGCTCGATCATCTGAGCGTCATTCGCAGCCACCCCCCGAGCGGCATAGAGGTTGCGCTCGTATCCGATCTCGGCAGGCGCGACATGCTTGGTGGCGATCCGCTCCGCGACCGGACGCGTCACGCGCCACAGCCGCCCTTCGTCAATCGCCCACCGCGCGAGCAGGAAACGCGGAATGTAGTGATGCTTCACCGGGGGATTGGAGGATGACATGCCGCACCCAGGCATAGCGCGGACGCGGCCCTGACCCAAGCAGACCGGCCTTCCGACGGCGAGATGACGGAAGCGCGCCCACGCGCGAGCACGCCCCTGCCATGAGCATCGGGCTGTGAAGTCGGGGAAATTGGAAAAGCGACGCCAGCCCGGCTCCGCGTCCTCGCCGCAACTTCAAGGAGTTTTCTGACCATGCACACGACCGAGACTATGCGCGCCGCGCGCGGCCAACCGCCCCGGTCCACGTCGTGCGCCCAAGCGGTTTCTCAACCAATACACGATAAGACCTGCTCACGCCGGCATTCCGCACGGAGATCCAATTGAGCTTCTACAGACCCACCGCGCTGGAACTCGCCATGCACGAGGCCGGTCACGCCTATGCGTTCTCGGCCCTGCTGCATCTCGAGGAGCCCTATGAGCTCGGCCTGCGGGTCAACGACGCCGGGGAGGCCAACGGGTGGTGCCGCCGCCGCGAGATCGCCATCAGCGAGCTGCCCCTGTCGCGCGTCCCCGACGACGTGCGCCCCGGGTTCGAGTGGCAGGCGGGAGCCGAGGTCGTCGTCGCCATCGCCGGCCCGATCGCCGAATGCCGACACCGTCAACGCAATCGCCTTGTGCCCGCGCTCGACTTCTACCGCAACGCCGAGGCCTTTCTGGCTCCAGCGACGCTCGACGTCGACGGCGACTTCCAGCGGATCAGGGAAAACATGGAATATCTCCAGCCTGGCGACCCAGTGGCTGCGCTTCGCGCGCTGATGGAAATCGCGGACGAGGCCGTCCACCGCAACTGGCCCGCGATCAAACGGCTCGGCCGCGAACTGTTCGCCCGCCGCACCCTCGGCGAGGACGACCTCGCCGCCTGGTTCGCGGACAACCGCGCCAAGCGGTGTGACGCCCTCCTGTCGGCCAACTTCGGCTTCTAGCCAAGTTGCGCCGTCCCGCTACGAGTCCGGGCGAGCGTGGCGCTTCGGCTTTGCGTGACCTTGCGGCAACGTGGCCGAGACGGTGACCTGCCGCCTTCGTCGTCGGCCATCATAGCTTGCCCAAGGTGCTCGCGAAGTCGGCCAACTCGCGTTCGGCGGCCTTTAGCGTCCGGCGCGCCCGCCTGATCTCCTCGACCAGCTCCGGCTTGGTGAGGCGCGCCACCCGCGCGTATTCGGGGTCACCCGTCGCCTCCGTCGCGGCCTCGTCAATCGGCGGCCTGCCCATCGCGATGAGGATCGGATTGGCGTATTCGGGACGACGGTAGAGCGTCGAGCGGTGAATATTGAGGCCCTTGTCGGCGAGCCAGTCGCGCACCTCGACGAAGCTGACCGGAACCGGGGGCGTCGCGCGCGCGAGCGCCTTCAACGCCTTCGGCACCGCCGCCGCCGTGCGCGCCACGACCGCAGCCTTCTCCGCCGTCATCACGACGACCTTCTTCGCCCGTGCGATGTCGCCCTCCCGGTCGATCGCGCGACCCTCCAGATCCGCCCTGGACCGCGCGATGCTGACGAGCAGGTCCAGCAGCACGACGTGCAGTTCGCCATTGGCGAGCGCCTCGAGCTCCCCGTCACCGCGATACACCAGCCGGCGGCCACCCCATGAGCCCAATCCGAAGCGGGCCGGCAGGCCCGAAGGTGCGAGCGGCATGGCGCCATCGGTCGGGCACGGGTCAGCGCCCGTCGACCCAGCGACGGGGACGGACCGCAGTTCACGCGGCGATCTGGGGCGGGCGTCAGCCATGTGCGGCACAATTATCCAGGAGGGCGTAGTCGAGCTCCATCTTCCGGCTGACCTCCATCTGCTCGGCGATGAATGCGTCGATCTGATGATCGGCGAAAAACTGCGCATAGACGTCCGAAACCGGTGAGTCCGCACGATGGTTTAGGCCGCGGCGCAGGATCGCGTCCGGTGCTTCGCCGCGCTTGAGCATGGCCGCGAAGCCATATTTGTAGCTGTGGCTGGTCGAGCTGATCACACCGATCGTCAGGATCCTCAGGCACAGGTTCATCTCGGCGTAGATCAGCGTGCGCGTCTCGTTTGCGAGCAGGTAGCGCGCGGCCGGCAGCTTCTTTTCCCTGTATTGGTATTCCCGCAGCGGCATGTCGCCCTCGTCAGGGAACCAGCGCTCGACCGAGATCACCCGCAGCCGCTCGAACGCCTCGACGGTCGTGGGATCGAGGACCATCCGTCGCGAGCGTCCCCCCGCCATCTTGGGGACGACGGAAAGGTAGTAGAAGATCTTCCCGTCGAACTTCCTGAAGTCGAACGCGCCCTCGTCGGTGCGCGCCTGGGAGCTCTCGCCGATGCGCATGCCGCGCATCAGCTCCGGGCGCAGAACCACGCGGCCAACCGCCAGCGCATGGCGTAGCTCCTCGGCAGGCAGGATGAACCGCTCGCGTGACACGTATCGCCGGTAGGCGCGCACCAGCGCCTTGCCATTTTCGGTCGTGTCGGCGACCAGGCCCGGGACCGGCGCCTTCAACGGATCGAAGCCGATGGCCTTCACGAGCGCCTTGCGCTCAGCACGCTCGGCCGACGTGATGTCCCGACTTTGGTCGAACAGGCGGGATCTGTAGAGGGATGTCCAGAACGGCTCCACCCGCTCCCCGCCCGGCTTTGACGGCCGCGTCGCGACGTAGATCACCCTCAACCTGCGCGCGACGTCCGGCGTCCAATCGCGCCCGTTCACATGGGGCTCCTCGTCCTCCGACCTCGGCTGGAGCATCTGCCTGCGTGCCGCGTCCAACTTATCCCAGCCTGTGCTGTGGGACGGGGCTGCGCCGGCTGCGATATGCGCGCGCGCGCACTGGAACCACAGCTCGAGCTCGGTCTCGATCTGGACACTGATGGTCTGCGAGCCGTTGCCGATCCCACCCGCGTCGGGCCGGATGACCATGTGCGTGTCGTTCACCGTGACGGGGAACTCGATCACCTCGCCGGCGGCGAGCGCGCGATCGATCCGCCTCAGATCGGACACGACCTTGTCGACCAGCCGGTCGGTCTGCCGGAAGCGGAGCTCGGCAATGTTCAAAAACTGCTCGCGCCGCTTCGAGATCGGTTCCGCCGTCACTGCCCGACGGTCGCCCTTCTCGCGGTCGGCATCCTCCTCGACATCGGCCGCCGCCTCCCCAAAGGTCTCCGGAAGGGGCGGCGGGATCAGGCGCTCAAAGACTTCGCGCCGTGCGGCGGGGATGTCGTCCGACCACCTCCGCAACGTGTTGCGCATCCAGTCATACGCCTTGTTCAATGTGCTCCGCTGCGGCAACGGGAGCCTCAGGCGGTTCTCGATCGTCACCGACCACAGACGGCCCACCAGCGCGTCGCCCAGAGCCGGTTCGGACGCGTCCGCCACCACATCCAATTTCTCCAGCATGCGCACGATGTGGTTGGCGGAGGCCTCCATGATCCTATCGGGCGCCACCATCAGCAGCAGCCCGGTCAGTTCGGCGAGCTCGGGCGACCGCATGAACTCCACCCTCCCGAGCAGCTTGGCCGAGGGCTTGGGCCGGCCCGGAAACTCACGGTCCTCCGACGTCGCCTCGAGATCGGCGAACTGCGGAAATCGTCTCACGAACTCCTCGACCGGAAGCTCCCTCGCGTTCATGCTCCGCCTCGGCTCGCTGGCCCGACGACCAAGCTCTCGGTCGATGACCTTCATCACCGGCCCGATCGTTATGAAAGTCCCGCCCAGCCGGTTGAAGATCTGGTGCTTGGTCGCCTTCGGCCCCTCCAGCGCCAGCGCAGCCAGCGCCGCCTCAGGCGGATGTTCGGTGTGCTTGTCCGCCAACAGCCTGCGCAATGCACGGTAGCGCGCGAGGCCCTCCTCGCCATCGATCACCCAGCCGGCCCGACCGATCGCGTCCCACAGATCGCGCTTGCACGTGATGCTTTCGCTCAGTCTCACGCGCCTTGCGTTGTGGGCGCGCCGCCGCCCCTCGTCGCCCTCGGGCAGCTCCTCGCCAAAGTCGGCGATGTCCACCAGCGCAAGCAGACGGTTCGTCGTTTCGAACCCGCAGCCGAGGGTCTGACACAACTGGGAAAAGGTGACGTAGCGGATGACCGTCACCGTAGCGCCACCCGCTTCAGCAGGCCGCCCATGACCTGCCGCACGCCCTCATATTCCTCCTCCGTCACCGCGTCCGCGTCGAAGTCGTCATCGAAGGCAGCCGGCAGCGAATTGTCGTTCGACGCTTCCATCTGGGCGGCGATGAAGACATCCACCTCCTTGTTGAAGAACCAACGGCCATAGTATTCCAGCATCGCCTGGGCGCTCTTCCAGCCCATATACTTCGCCAGCAGGATCTGCTGCACCAGCTTGTCCTTGCGCGACACGCCGGACTCATCGATCCGACGCAGGAGATCGTTGGTGAACTCGTGACGCAGCCAGTGCATCGTGACCCATCGCTGCACCGGATCGCCGTTTCCGTCGCCCAGGTCCGCCCGCATGCCCATCCGCTCGATGATGGGCCTGAACCAGCCGTCGTTGACGTAGGAGAAGCTGACAGGCTGCAACTTGTCGAGCGTGAAGATCCAGAGCGTGCGCAGCACCTCACGACCCTTGGGCGACCGCGCCATCCTGCACAGACCGGCGTAGCCACCATGCTCGGGATACGTCTCGTCCATCAACTGGACCAGCGTGACGCGCAACCTTGAGCTCACGCGCCACCGGTTGACGATCTTTCCCTTGCTGCCCTTGCCGGGCGAATGGATGAAGTCGCCCTTTCCCAGGACCAGCCAGTTGTACAGCGGCATCGGCCGAAGCTGGAAGTCGCGGCCGCCCGAGCGGCCCTTCGCCTCGACCAGCGCGCGCACGACGAGCGGCCAGCCAGCCTCGTCTCCCGCTTCCAGGATCCTGTCCAGGAAGAACGGATCGTTCGTCCTAGGTGAAATGCGCTCCGCCTGCGGCGTGCGGAACAGCAGGTCGGTGTCCTGCGTGATCCGTCCGTTCTCATCCTTCACGCCGACGCGCGTCCGCCCCGGCTCGAGCCGCGACTTGTCCGCGTCCATGCGCATCGGGTCGATGTCGACGAACTCGCCCCGCTCGGCGAGGAACCGGTAGAGCCGGGAAAGCGCGAGAACCGTGAGCGCATTCTCGTAGGAGCGCGCGTCGTCCCCGGTGTGGATCCACAAACCTCCCCGGGGGCCCTTGCCCTTCTCGATCGTCCATTCCCGCCGCTTTACGTAGTGGCGATAGGCGGCCCGTGCGCTCTGCACGTCGCGGAACATCAGCTCCATCGCATTCGGCAGCGTCGCGACGCATGTGTTCACAAAGGTGAGCAGCAGGCGGATCGTGCGCAGGCCGACGGCGATGTCGCGATACTCGGTGCGGCACTCCTCCGCGAAGGCGCTCAGCACCGCGTGGCGGCCGCCGTGTCCGAAGATGTGGAAGGTGCCGTCCGACGCGACGACCAGCCGGAACGGGGCGAAGCCAATCCTGCGCGGACGCTCGGGAAGACGGCGCAGGGTCGACCGCGGCAGCGTGGCGGGCTTGAGGCGCACGACGTTGCCGCCGATCGCCGGGTCGGTGGCGAGCTGCCGGGGCGCCACTGCGGGCGCTAGGGATCGGGCGGCACTGGCCATAATAGTGCTATACAGCACTGATAAGTGTATTTCAACACCTGCGGAAGTGCATTTTGTCGCACAAGTTAAGTGAGACGGATTTACGAGGCCAGCCGAGGGGAGGAATTACCCACACGCGCGAACGCACTAATCGGCTGGTTCCGCGCAGCCAGATGTGGCGAAAATCCGAGACCCCATGGGGTCCCACTTAACTTGTGCGACACGCTTGATTTCGAAGGGCTGCTCGCCGCCCCGAGCGAACCCCTGTCACGCCACCGCCACCGAAACCACCGCTTGGCGACCCGGCCGTCCCGTCCTATCTCGAAAGGGGAGGACGGGCATTGAAACTAAGATACGGCGACCTGCTCCAGCTGCTGGAGCGCCTGCACGCGCTGCCGCGCAGCCGCGCCGTCGCCACAGAATCCCGCATCAAGAACTTCTCCCGGCTCGGCTTCCCCAACGGCCCACGGGTCGGCTCGGGCGAGCGCGCCGACTACGGCGTCGACCAGATCGTCCAGCTCCTCGTCGCGTTCGAACTGCTGCGGCTCCGCGTGCCGCCTGGGGTGATCGCCGAGATCGTGCGGACGGAATGGGCGACCATCGGCGCCGCGTTCGCCACGGCCGCGCGGACGATCGACGACCGCAGCGGGAACGCCGCCCGCCGCGCAAAGCGGCCGTTGCTGGTCGTCGATGCCGCCGCTCTGCACGAGGCAGGCAAGACGGTCCGTCGCGGCGAACTGCTCACCTCGATCGAGCTCCTGCCTGCCGACGAATTTCTTGGTGGAGGGATCGCCAGCTGGCGTTCGGCAATGCTGATCGACCCCGCCGCCGTGCTCGCCGACGCGGCCGCATTGGTGCCCGGGCTCAGGCGCTCGATCGATCCCGCCGAGTTCCTCGCGGCGATCGCCTCGCTGGACGGCGCGACTTCCAAGGTGAGCGGCCGTTCCGCGTCGATCGCAGAGGCAGCGGCCGACGGCTGGGCAGAGGGCGGCTACAGCAGACGCAGGGCGCTAGCGGACGCACTCGCCGTGCTGCGCGCGGCGCTTCCGCTTCCGGAGGAGAACCCGCCCCAGCTGTCGCCCGGCACCATCCGAAGACTGGCGGCGGCATTGACCGCTGACGGCCGTCCGCTGTCCCACGTCGATGTCGGGGGCAGGACGCTGGAGGCCGCGCTCGCGGTCTACCTGCACTGGATCGGGGCGTTGGGCGACAGGTCGCAGCACAAGCCTAGCCCGGCCGACATCCTGGTCATCACCACCGCGGTCCAGACGCCTCAGCTTCTTCGCGAAGCCATGGTCGACGCGATCCTCGGCGAGATCGGCACGCCGGTGCAGGACATCTAGTCCGGGCCGCGCGCCGAACGCTGGATTTGATCGGGAGGCGGCAGGGCTATTCGTGCTCCAGCATGCCCGGATCAAACGAACGGTCGATCTCGTGGAGGAGGTCGACGACCCGGTGCCGGTCGAGCATGCCGGCCCGCAGGCCGAGCGACAGCGCGTCACGGCAGCCGCACACGACCTCCCGGCGCACATCGTCGGGCGATCTCGGCGGAAGCGGCGGACCCTCGACCTGGCCGGGGACCGCATCCCGCGTCACCTTCCAGGACATGAGCGCGGGCCGGTCGGCGTCGGCGACGGCGACGGGCTGATCATCAACCAGGTGGCTGATGCGGACGCGCGCAGTCCATGCTGCATCCACGACCGCCAGGCCATGCGCGCGCGCAGTCTCCCGGTCGCCAGCCTCGAACCACCGCCCGGTGTGCTCGCCGGCATCGGACCTGGCGCTCCACCATTCCACCAGGGTGCTGTGGACTTGGGGCACGGTCAGACCGCCGCGTAGTCCTGGAACAGCCGACCCTCGAGCGCGGAACGCAGATGGGGCGAACGATCGAGGCGTTCTGCAACCATGGCGGCGAGGGCGGGGATGCCGAGGCGCAGGGCCTCGTCGGAGCCTTGGCGCTCGGCGAGGACGTGCATGTACAGGGCCATCGTCACAACGACGTCGAACTCGCACTTCGCCACCTCGAGCGTCGTTACCGGCGCACCGAGCACGACCTCGCCGGGTGCGTGGAGCCCGAGCGCCGCCGACAGGTCGGCGAGGCTCGCCCACCGACTGGCCTGGTCGCCGCTCAACTGGAGCATGAGGTCATCGTGCCGGCCCTGGCCGTCGGCGATCCACCGCGCAGCGCCGCTCGACGCGAACTCGCGGTGCCTGAGTGTCGCGAGCCGGACCATCGAGAGATCGTGGCTGCCATTGAAGGTGACCAGCGCGCCATCATGTTCGTGGAGGCGCGCGAGCTCACGGTCGAGGAGGCGAATGAGAGTGCGCTCCCCCGATCCGGCGCAGTCCGCGGAGCGGAGCGCGAAGGAACGGCAGATGCCGTCCGCACCGATCTCGAACGAGAGCATCGCCGCGGCGACGATCACCTGCAGACCCGTGGGCATGCCGCGCGGCGACGCGTGGCGGCCCGAGGCGCGCAGGGCGCGGCGGTCGATCCGGGTCTCGACGTCGAGAACTAGACCACGGCGAACTTTTCCGGTGGTGATGGCCGTGGTCACGACGCGAAGTCCGTGGCCACGCCGCGGAACTGGCGGATCCACTCGACCGACGACGCCATCGCGTCGATCGGCGCACGCCCGCCAGTCGACTCCAGCGGGCGGCGAAGCCAGTTGCGGATGCGGGCTCCGTCAACGAGCAGGGCGTCCAGGGCGGTGGCCAGATCGATGAGCAACCGCATGCGCTGCTCCATGCGCGCCGCGTGCCAGCTGGCGACGTCGCCGAGCGGCCCCGTGAGGGCGGCACCGCCCAGCAGGCCGGCCTCCTCATGCGCCTCAAGCCTCCAACGGGCCCGTAGACTCTCCCATCGCGCCATCATCGCGCGCATCTCGATCGCGTTCTCGTCGGCCATCCGGCCCTCCTGCTCATGGTGGTCCCCTCGCTCGGGCGACGGGTCGTGGCCCGCCGCCTGTCGCTGGGCAGGCGTGATGCCTGCGGTCGGCAGCGATCACTGCGACACTTCCAGCGCCAGCATCGCGCGGATGCGGCGCAGGCGGTCGGTCGAGCCGAACATGTCGTCCAGAGGGGAGCTGCCGAAGACGCCGGCGACCCGGCGCCGCACCCAGAGGCGGATCTCGTTCGCATCCATTCGGCTGCCGAGCAGCCAGTCGATCTCGATCACCAGCGCCATCCGCTCGGCGACGAAGGAAGACCGCCTGCTACGCCCGGACGGCGTCAGCGCGGTCCCGCGGATCGCCTCGCGCTCGGACGCGCACAGGCCCCAGTCGACGGTGACCTCCTCGAAGACCGCTTCGAGATCCTCGAACTTCCGGAAGGACACGCGCATCGCCGGCACTAGAGATTCTCCCACCATCTTTCCCCACTCGAATTGTCACCGGGATTCAACGACCGGGGACTTATAACACCCATAGGGGCGCGGGGCGGTAGGAGGTTGCACGGCTTGGGAATGGACGGGCGCAGTGCTAGCGTCGGCTCATGTCCGACGAACTCCTCCGTGCCGTGGGTGCCAGGGTGCGCGGCCTGCGCGAGGCGCGGGGCGCGTCCCAGGAGGGATTCGCGAAGGAGGTCGGCATGGACCGCGCCTATTTCGGCCGCATCGAGCGCGGCAGGCAGAACATGTCGATCGGGACCGCCGCCAAGATCGCAACCGCGCTCGACGTCAGCCTGGCCGAGCTGTTCGAGGGTGCGCCGCCTGCGGGCAGCGCCCAGAATCCAACCGGCTGAATCCGCCGGGACGCCGCCGCAGACATCGTCGGTTCGCGCGTAGCGATACAGGATTTGAAGCTAAGGCCTGCGGTATCGAAACGCCGCTGACAGCCGCCTACGAGCGGTTGATCCCCGAACGAACCGGCTCTCCGGACCTCGTAGCGGCGCTGCTTGCAATCCGGTCACGCGCGGCCTGAGTTATCGATGTTGTAGAGGTTGATCAGCGTTCGGCCTCAACCTCGTCGGTCAGGACAAATCCTGCGGGAGGTCACGATCGCGCGGCCGCCCCGCGTCGGATCGACGCCTGGGCCGCCCAGCCGCAGCGCGGCGCGCCGAATGCGACATCCGGATCAGCAACCCGCTTGACCCGAGGCCGAGCCGCCGCACGAAGAGGCCGAGCCGAAGAAGCTCGAGCGAAAGCCTGTACAACATGCGCCGCACGCTTGCGCTCCTTGCAGCGATCCTGGCGATCGGACCCGATCGCGCCTCGCGGCCGATCGCCGAAACGGTCCGGAACTGTCCGAGGCGCATCAAATGCTGGTGTCCCTTCCTTCGAGGAGGAGAGTGATCGAAATGATGTAGACCACTCTCGCCCTTTACTGAGATACACACAAGCACGAGATAGAAATATCAAGTATCACTAAAGTATACTAATGTATATTCACAGTATAAATGCGTATATTGATTCCTTCTGCGAGCTGGATGGAAAATAGTCTATCCGGCCGGGCGCAACTAGATCTTTGCGGACCACGCTTGCAAACTGCTTGCGGGCGTCCGAAACAACGATCCGCTTCTCGAAGGCGCGGACGGATTGTCGATGAAATATGCAATGCGCCTCGAGCCAAAATCCCGACGCGCGGCGGGGGTGGAGGTCATCGCGCTGCTCCTCGGCAGCGTTTTCGTCTTGGATACGATCACGGACCTCGAGGTCGCCGCCGCGGTCTTCTACATTGCCGTCATCCTGCTCGCGGTCGGCCTGCTCCAGCGGCGCGACGTCGTCATTCTCGCCGGCTTGTGCGTCGCACTGACGATCCTCAGCTCAGCGCTGACGACATCCGGCTCGCGCGAGGCTGGCTTCATCAATCTCGGCATCAGCGTCACGGCAATCGCGATCACCACCTACTCTTGCGCTCAAGATGGTCGCGGCCGAGGCCGCCGCGCATGTAGCGCACGCGCAACTGGTCAGAATCGCGCGGCTGACGACCTTGGGCGAACTGAGCGCCTCGATCGCACACGAAGTGAATCAACCTCTCGCCGCGACCGTCACCAGCGCGAATGCGTGCCTCCGCTGGCTGGACCAGGATCCGCCGAATACCGAAAAAGCCCGTCCATCGGTCGAGCGCGTCGTTGTCGAGGCCAATCGCGCCAGCGACGTGGTCGCGCGTGTGCGCGGCCTTGCGAGGTGCGAGAAGCCGCAGCGGGCGTGGATCGACGTCAACGAGCCCATCGCGCTGGCGCGCAGCGAAATCGAGCGCAAGGGCATCTCGCTTCGGCTCGAACTGGCCGGAGCGTTGCCGCCGGTACTGGCCGACGGGATCCAGATTCAGCAGGTCGTCGGCAATCTGGTTCTCAACGCCATCGATGCGATGAACGAGGTGCCGCAGGCGCGGCGTTCGCTCGACATCAGCTCGGCGCGAGACGGCGCCGGCTCGGTCGTCGTCTCGGTCGGCGATTCCGGTGCCGGGCTGTCGCTCGCGGCGCGCAGCGGCTGCTCGAGGCGTTCTGGACGACCAAGGAGTGCGGCACCGGCATCGGATTGAGGATCAGCCGGGCGATCGTCGAAGCCCATGGTGGCCGCATCTGGCTCGATCCGGAGCTGGGCGCCGGCACACTGTTCCGCATCAGCCTTCCGGCGAAGGGGTAAGGCGATGATCGATCCCCGGGGCAAGCCCGATGCTCTCCTGCCGGTCGTGCATATCGTCGATGACGACCCATCGATCCGCACCTCGCTCGAGGATCTTCTCGCGTCGGTCGGGCTGGACACGCGGTCGTTTGGATCGACCCAGGCGTTTCTCGACGGAGGCATTCCCGATGCGCCCGGGTGCCTGGTGCTCGACATCCGCATGCCCGGCCAAAGCGGGCTGGATTTTCAGCAGCAGATGGCGAGCCTTCGGATCGGGCTGCCGGTGATCTTCATCACCGGCCATGGCGATATCGCGATGACCGCGAGAGCGATGAAGCAGGGCGCGATCGAATTCCTGTCGAAGCCGTTCGACGAGCAGGCGCTACTCGACGCCATCCACAGGGGGATCGAGCTGGATCGCGCGCGGCGCAGAAAGGAGGCCCGGACTGCAGAACTGCTCGAATTGAACCGCACGCTGAACGCCGGCGAGCGCGAAGTGATGGAGCTTGTCGTCGAGGGTTTGCTGAACAAGCAGATCGCCGCGCGGCTGGATGTCAGCGAAATCACCGTGAAGGCGCGGCGGGGTCATGTGATGCGCAAAATGCGGGTAAAGTCCGTCCCCGAGCTGGTGCGGGTTTACGACAGGCTATTCCCTGGCGGCGGGGAGGCCAACTGACGCCTGACGTATGTCTGAGATTGAGCCGGCGCTGGGATCTGGCATCCAAGCAGGTCCAGGAGCGCGAGATCAACGAGGTGCTGACCGCCGCGGACGTGCAGGCGGGCTCACTTGGCATTCTCAAGAACGGCCGCGTGCTCCTGTCGAGCCTCCAGGTGAATCCAGGGGGCGGGCAATGGATCGCATGGCGGCGCTGCAAGGGCAACGAAGCGAAAACTAGATGATATGCCAGCCGAGGCCGGCCCAACCCTGATAGCCGACATACAGACCAACGATGATGATGAGGACGCTGGACAGATAGGGCGCGCGGCGCGCCACCGCGCCAAACCAGGAGAAGCGCTTTGAGGCATGCCGCACGCTGAGCGCCGCCGTAGCCCCGACCGTCACCAGCGTAAGCGCCAAGCCGACCGAGAAGCACAGAACAAGCATCGCTCCAAGCGCGAGCTGCTTGAGCTGCAGGCAGAGCAGCAAGACCGTTATCGCCGCCGGGCACGGGATGAGACCACCTGTCAGGCCGAACAGGATGATCTGGCCGGTGGTCACGTTGCGGTCGGCGAACTTGCGGCGGATGTCATTGGCATGCGCCAGCTCATGCGCATCCTGGTAGCCGCCCGTCGCGACATCGAGCCCTCGCAGTTCCTCGTGGAGGTGATCATGGCCGTGATCATGGTCTTCGACGAAGGCGAGGTCATAATCGTGTGCGTGCCCGTCATGGCCAAGACTGAGCCGGGCCATGAACTCGTGCGGCTCGGGAATCTCGTCGATGGATTCGAGATAGGCGCCGCGATCGGCAAAGGCGAAGGCCTGCCGAGCACTATCGGGACGTTCGGTGGCCATGGTCACGTCGCCTGCGGCCCATGCGTGCCCCTGCTCGGTGCGTATGCGCCAGCGCGGCGGCACATCATTCTCGAATATCTCGACGGCAACGACACCGTGGCCGGTATCGATGCGCCGAACATCGTCCGCAGGAGCGTGGTTGCCATGATGATGTTCCTCGCCGCCGGACGCGGCCTTGGCGCGTCGCTGGTCCCGCCGGGTGCGCCACAGCATCCACAGCGCGACAGCGATAATGATGCCGGCGGAAGCGAGCTGGAAATAGGGTTCGAAGACTTCTGCATCGACGCCCTGCCACAGATACATTCCGCCGAGCGCAATCCCCCACACCACGATCGTGTGGGAAACGGTCGCGGCGAGTCCCAGCAGCACCGCTTGCGTGACCGTGCCCCGGATCGCCACGATGAACGCGGCCATCATCGTCTTCGAGTGACCCGGCTCAAGGCCGTGCAGCGCGCCCAGCAGGATCGCGCTCGGAATGAACAGCCAGGCATGGGTGGCGCCCTGCTGGAGGAGCTCAGCAAAGGATGGCATCGGTCGTCCTCAAAGGTATTTGGTGATTTCCTTGAACTCGTCGATCGGACGGCGTTGCTCACGCGGCAGCGCTCCGACCGTGTCTTCAAGGCATCTGTCGAGATGATCCTGGATCAGCGTCCGCTTGGCCTGGCCGATAGCCCTTTCGACCGCATGAAGCTGCTGCGCGATATCGACGCACGCGCGGCCATTTTCGATCATCTCGACGATGCCGCGCAGATGCCCGCCCGCGCGATTCAGCCGCTTGACGATGGCGGGATGGGTTTCGTGGATGTGCTTGTCGGCCATGGGCTAGTTCCTATCCCCCGGGAGGGGATAGAGTCAACCGCAATGGGGACGCCGTCCAGCGATGGAAAAGTGCCCGGCAAGATGAGCCGCATCCACGCCGCTGCTCGGTAAGGGATGGCTTCGACGGGTTATCAGGCTCTTCAAAGCCATCTCGAAGCGGGCCTGTGATGGTGGCATGACGACATTGAGCAGCCGCAACGAAAGGCCTAGCGCGCGATGATGAGCTACGAAATCAAGCAGTGCATCTGGTCTGACACTGTCCTTGCGGAAATCCAGATGCCCGTCGGGAGCATGTTGCTGACACGCAGCCTTACATCGGGACTGTGCCGCTCTCAACGAGACCCGGCCGGCGTCTTCTGGGGGGTGGGAGATCGCGGTCCCAACATCAAGCCGAAGGACGCCGTGCATCGCTACGGCCTTGAACAGGTGCGCGAGCTTGCCGGGATTGACGGCGCAAAGATCATGCCGTTGCCCGACGTGGGACCAGCCATTGCCCGCTTTCGGCTGATCGGCGACGAGATCGTGCTTGAAGAGGTTGTGTCGCTGCACGACGCTGCGGGTCGCCTGGTGACGGGGCTTCCTACACCCGCAAGCCCGCACGCGGAGTTCGAACCCGTATTTACGCTACTGGGCGAACCGCTCGCCACCGATCCAAACGGCGCTGATTCCGAGGGGATTGCCGCGATGCCCGACGGGACGTTCTGGATCGCCGATGAATATGGTCCGTCGCTCCTGCGTGTCGATCGATCGGGTACGGTGCTCAAACGCTGGGTTCCGGCCGGCACCGGAGATTACTTCGCAGAGGCAGGCCATTCCGTCGAACCCGTCCTCCCGGCACTGGCCAGTGCGCGCAAGCTCAATCGCGGCTTTGAAGCGATTGCCGTGTCGGACGATTGCACGAGCCTGTTCGTCGCTTTCCAGAGTCCGCTCGCGCATCCTGACCGCAAAGCCCATGAGCATAGCAGCCACCTCCGCATCTGGTGCCTCGACCCCGCCAACGGCACGCTCGTCGCGGAATATGCCTACCCGCTCGACGATCCGGATTCGTTTCGACGCGACGCCGCGGCTGGCAAGGTGAAGCGCGACGATGTGAAAGTCAGCGAACTCGTGATGCTGGGTGACGATACCCTGCTGGTGCTGGAACGGATCACGCTCTCGACAAAGATCTACCGCGTCAGGCTGGCGCCCGAATTCGCTATCGGCAGATCGTTCTCCGAGCCCGCCTCGCGCCCGACGCTCGAGCAGATGTCACGCGGGGATTTGATCGAAGCGGGCGTGCCTCTGCTCGCCAAGACCCTCATCCTCTCCACCGACGATTGCCCCGGGATATGCGGAGACCTGGAAGGCATGATCCTGTTGTCGTCCCGGGAATTGCTGCTCGCCAATGACAGTGATTTCGGGATTGAGGGAGCCGCGACGCAATTCTGGCGGATATGCTTCGATGACGAAATTTTCGCGCCCACCGTCCGGTGACCAAGTGGCGCAGGCCTTGCGATACCCTCAGAACCAGGGCGGCATCGCTCCCGAGGCCAAGGCAGAGCAACCACAGGGTGACGCGCAACAATTCAAATGACGGCTTGCACAAGCCCAACCGCGCCCAATGATATTTGGTGAGAGCCATTCGGAGCCGCGACGTGCTTGTTGATCGGCGACCACGTGTAGATTTTGCCGGGTGCGCGAACTTTCCATCATAGCCAGCGCGCGCGCTTGAATCGGATGAAGAGCCCAACGCATAGGACGCCGATGACGCCGATGACGCTGAAATAGCCGTATCGCATCTTCAACTCGGGCATGTTCTCGAAATTCATGCCGTAGATGCCTGCGATGGCCGTGGGCACGGCGAGGATCGCGGCCCAGGCCGCAAGCTGGCGGGTGATTGCGCCCTGCCGCTGCTGTTCGAGCAGATGACTCACCTCGAACACCGAGGTGAGGATTTCGCGCAGATCGCCGACCATCGCCTCCACGCGGCGGACATGATCGAGCACATCCTGGAAATAGGGCCTGACCTCGACGTCGAGGCAGGGTGATTCGAGATGCACGAGCCGGCTGCAGACCTCGGACATCGGGCCGAGCATCCGCTGGAACCGGATCAGCTCGCGGCGCAGTGTGAAGATACGCATGACCTCATCGCGATCGAGAAAGTTGTCGAGTGCGCGCTGCTCCATCTTGAGGACATTTTCCTCGACGGTCTCGACGACCGGCAGGAAGCCATCGACGATGAAGTCGAGAATGGCGTGCAGCACATAATCGACGCCGTGGCTGAGCAGCGACGGGGCAGCCTCGAGCTGCGCCCGAAGCGCGGTGTGCGCACGCGCCGAGCCGTGCCGAACGGTGATGATGTGCCTCTCGCCGACGAAGATCGCGGTCTCGCCATTCGCAATGACGTCGTCTTCCAGATGCGCGGTCCGGGCAACGACAAAGAGCTGGTCGCCGTAGACATTCACTTTCGGCAGCTGGTGTGCTCGTAGCGCGTCCTCGACCGCAAGCGGATGAAGCCCGTGAGTGTCCTGAAGCGTCCGGAGCTCTTCCTCGGACGGCTCCAACAGCCCGATCCAGACAAATTCGGATTTGTCATGCGCGCAGTCGACCTTCTCATCGATCGCGACCTCGCGAACGCGCTTGCCGTGACGATATAGATAGGCAGCAGCGACCGTCATAGAATCCCCTGTTCTCAGTCTGCACGAGCAACTTGTCAGTGCGCTCTCAGGCCAGATAGGCGTGCACGATTTCGCCCGGCATTTCGGCCGCCTGGATTTGTGAATCGTCCTGCGACGCTGCCAGGTCGATCAGCGTCGATTGCAGGACACGCACGCATTCCTTCCACCTCTTCGATCGCATTCAAAAGCTCCTCTCTGACAGGCGCGTGACACGGCCGAGGAGCTCCTTCCTTTCTTTTCTCGCCATGGCACACCATTCCAAGGGCATAACTTGATCTATACTCCCCTAGGGCATAACGGGGCGCAGTCGAATCGCCAACAAGGTTCGGCCGGCCCCGCCTATGCGGGGCCGATCCACACACAGGAAGACAATGAGGCCTCGATCTAAACCCCTGCCCAGCGACGGCGACAGTCGAGGCTTTGCTTCGCTGACGCACATCGCCGGGATCATCCGGGTCCGGACAGGCCCTCGGGCGGCGCACGTGCCGATCTGAGGCGACCCTGCTTTCGGGCTCGAGTCTTTGAGTCCGAAAAAAGGAGGTCGCCATGACCACCCTGAAGTTCCGCGCCATCCGGCGCGATTCTGCCATCTGCGCCGCCCTGGCGGCGGCACCGCTTTATCGCGGGCGGATCTTGCGCGGCTTGGTCGCACCGATGCGGCACCGCACGAACATCACCCTGCGCACCAGGCAGGTGTCGTCGGACCGGTCGCACTGAGGTGTCTGACCGATGGCACATCTTCGCAAACCCGTCAGCTGGTGGGAGCCTATGCTTCCCGCGGGCGCATGGCTGTATGCCGCAGGCCTGATGCTCGAGTTGGTCCGGGCGTTCATGCGCTCGGGTCTCTATTGGCGGCGTGGCATCTTCGTCGCGATGCGACTGTCCGCGCGAATGTCACGAGCCGGATATAATTCCTGGCGCTTCTGGGGAGGGAAGTGGCGATGACGCACTTGGCGACCAGCAGCCATGATTTTCTGATCATCCTGGGTAAGCTCGGCGCGGCCTTCCTGTTCGGTGCGCTGATCGGATTCGAGCGGCAGATCCGCCAGCGCACCGCCGGCCTGAGGACGATGGTTCTCGTCGCGGTCGGTGCCGCAGCATTCGTCCATCTCGGTGGCCGGCTGCTCGGTGCGGACGGTGAGACGCGGATCATCTCCTACGTGGTCTCGGGCATCGGCTTCCTGGGCGCCGGCGTCATCATGAAAGAGGGCGCGCAGGTACGAGGACTGAACACTGCAGCGACTCTCTGGTCGTCAGCGGCGGTCGGCGCGTTCTGCGGCTCCGGGCTGCTCGCCGAGGGTGCGGCGGTGACGGTCGTGGTGCTAGCTGGCAACACGATGCTCCGTCCGTTGGTGAACTACATCAATCGCCAGCCGGTCAATGCCGGCACGACCGAGGCTGTCTACCGAATCCATGTCGTCTGCGCGCCGGAAGTGGTGACCGATGCCCGCGACCTGCTGGCGGACAAGCTGGAGGCAATCAACTATCCGATTCAGTCGATCGATGTCATCACAGACACCGAGGACAGTGTCGAGCTGGCGGCGACGCTGATCCCGACCACCGCCGACCCAACCGCGCTGGATGCGGTCTGCGATGCGCTGGCCGCGTCACCAGGGATCGAGGGCGCTACCTGGAGTGTGAGCGCGGTTCTATGACGACCCGCGAACGCAATCGATGCACTGGTGGGAGCCAACGCTTCCGGCAGGCCTTTTCCGGAGTGTCGAGCCGCAACAGTGCGTCAGGTAGGAACCCCAGAACGATCCCTGGTCAGTCCAGGCCCAGGTCTATCCGCACATAACAGGGCGACGCTTCTAGGTAAGATACGAATGAACGATCGCCACCAACTCCTCTGCGGCCTGGACGCGAGGATCATCGCGCGAAGCCTTCGGATCTACCATGTGTTCACGGATATGATCCTCGATGACCTCGGCAATGAAGCCCTCGAGTGCGCCCCGGCAAGCGGTGGCCTGCTGGAGAACTCGCGCGCATTCGCCATCGGACTGGATCGCGCGCTCGATCGCCTCGACCTGCCCCTTGATCCGCTTGATGCGGTTCAGCAGTTTTTGAGTCTCTCTTGAGAGGTGTGTCATTTTATCCGCAAAGCCCTCTTGAACAATACCTGGGTAGGGTATATCCGCCTTTTCGACCGCGGCGACTCGTATGTTGCCTTGGTAAGCCGATGCCCCGTCCACGCTCTTGTAGCCGGGCGCATCATAGGAGTGAAATCAGACCAATGCCTAGCGACAGTAGTCGAGAGAAAGCGCCGCAAAGGACGCCCGGCCGAGTCTGATCACCAGTCTCCCGTGGGGTCCTGAGCGGCCGACCATGAGGTGAGACATGAACAACGTAATCAGCATCCGCGATGCACGCTGTGGCGCCTTCACGCCCGCGGTGACCCTGCGCCTGGTTCTCCGGGTAGTTGCCCGCGCGGCCCGCCCGGCGCCACTCGTCATGGCCTGGATTCGCGATCCAATGAATGGCGAGTTGGTCGCCCGGTGGTCACAACTCCCGCACGAGGATTGTGACGGGCAGCGATCGTCGGTCGCGCCGTTCTCCCTTTTGCCGCGCTCCGCAGCGCCGCGCCGATGCGAGGAGACCCTGTATGGAAGACGGGTCTAGTCGCCCCGGCCGCGCCGCCGTCGCGGCGCGGCCGGGCACCGCAATCACACGAATCCAACCATTGAGAACCGCGTCCTATCGGGCTGCGGCGAGGCCGGCCGGGGTGCGCAGCACCTGAATGTCGTCTGCTCGCCCGCGGCTGAAGTCGTCGGCGGGTGAAACATGAAAACATTTGCATTCCTTCCGCGCATCATTGGCGCTGCATGGCCGTTGTCCGAGACGCGGTCCCACCACCTTGCAACGTCCGGTTCCGGCGCTCGGAACGACAACGGCAGCGGACACGGCGCGCCTGATCCGCGCGCGCGGTTGGATGAATGCTATACGTTGCTGCAGTCCAGCGATGCCGGCCTGACCTCGGCCGAGGCAAGGAGGCGGCTGCGGACGGACGGATTCAACGAGGTGGCCCACGAACGGCCGCCGCACTGGCTCCGCCAGCTCGCGTCGGCCTTCAATAACCCATTTATTTGGGTGCTGTTCGCGCTCGCCACGATTTCCTATCTGTCGGATCCGGGCGACCTCAAGCCGGTCATCATCGTCTCAGTCATGGTCGGCCTCAGTGTAGGCCTGCGCTTCTGGCAGGAATTCCGATCGTCTCGGGCCGCCGAGGCGCTGAAGGCGATGGTTAGAACCACCGCCACGGTTGCGCGTCGCGATCATCCGACCTCCTCCCCGCGCCAGAGCGAAATCCCGATACGCGATCTGGTGGTGGGCGACATCGTCCACTTGTCCGCCGGTGACATGGTTCCCGCCGACCTTCGACTGGTGAGTTCGCGCGACCTATTCGTCAGCCAGGCGATTCTGACGGGCGAATCATTGCCGGTCGAAAAATACGACACGCTCGGCGCGGTCGCCGAGAAGTCGGCGGACGCCGGCCCCGCACCCGCATCCAGTTCGCCGCTCGATTCCGCCAATGCCTGTTTCATGGGCACAAACGTCGTCAGTGGCCAGGCAACGGCGATGGTCGTCGCGACCGGCGCCCGCACCTATTTCGGCTCGCTCGCGCGCGCGGTCGTCGGGCGTCGGCCGCCGACGGCATTCGACCGGGGCGTGAACAGCGTAAGCTGGGTGCTGATCCGGTTCATGCTGGTAATGGTGCCGTTCGTCTTCGTGATCAACGGCGTCGTCAAGGGTGACTGGCTGCAGGCGTTGCTGTTCGCCATCTCGGTGGCGGTCGGGTTGACGCCGGAAATGCTGCCCCTGATCGTGAGCGCCAATCTTGCCAAGGGAGCGGTGGCGCTTTCGAAGCGGAAGGTCATCGTCAAGCGGCTCAATGCCATCCAGAATCTCGGCGCGATCGATGTGCTTTGCACCGACAAGACTGGGACGCTGACACAAGATCGCGTCATCCTCGAATACCATCTTTGCCCAAACGGCGTGCGCGACGAGCGCGTGTTCGATTATGCCTGGCTGAACAGCACGTTCCAGAGCGGCATGAAGAACCTGCTCGATGCCGCGGTGATCGAGCACGGAAACCTCCACAAGTCGCATCTGCCCTCGGTCGAGACACGCTATCGCAAGGTGGACGAGATCCCCTTCGACTTCGTCAGGCGACGCCTGTCGGTCGTCGCCGAGGATAGGCGCGGCGATCATCTGATGGTCTGCAAGGGCGCCGTCGACGAGATGCTGGCGATCTGCACCCGCGTGCGCGACGGGGAAATGACGCATTCGCTCGACGAGGCACGACGCGACGCGCTTCGTGCCCGCGCCAATGCGCTGAACGAGGACGGACTGCGCGTCGTGCTAGTCGCGACCCGCCGGTTCGACCCCCGGCCGGCAAGCTCTCGCTCCGCGCCCGCCTATGTCGTGGCCGACGAAGCCGAAATGATGGTTCAAGGGATGCTGGCCTTCCTCGATCCTCCGAAGGAAAGCGCCGGCCCCGCAATCGCAGCGCTTCGCGAACAGGGCGTGGCGATCAAGATCCTGACCGGCGACAATGCCATCGTTGCGCACAAGGTCTGCCGCGACGTCGGGCTCGATAGCGGCACACCGCTGCTTGGTCGCGATGTGGAGGCAATGTCGGATGACGAGCTTCGCGCCGTTGTCGATGCCACCATCGTCTTCGCCAAGGTGTCACCGTTGCAGAAGGCGCGGATCGTTCGGATGCTCCAAGCCAATGGCCACACCGTGGGCTTTCTGGGTGACGGGATCAACGACGCCGCCGGGCTGCGCGACGCGGATGTTGGAATCTCGGTGGATACCGGCGCCGACATCGCCAAGGAGTCGGCCGACATCATCCTGCTCGAGAAGAGCCTGATGGTGCTCGACCAGGGCGTGTTGATGGGTCGCGAGACGTTCGGCAACATCCTCAAATATATCAAGATGACCGCCTCGTCGAACTTCGGGAACGTATTCTCGGTCCTGGTCGCGAGCGCGTTCCTGCCGTTCCTGCCGATGCTCCCGATCCATCTGCTGATCCAGAATCTCTGCTACGACGTGTCGCAACTTTCGATCCCCTGGGACAGGATGGATCGCGAATATCTGGCGCGCCCGCGCAAATGGTTCGCGGGCGACATCGCCCGGTTCATGCTGTTCATCGGGCCGATCAGCTCCGTTTTCGACATCGCGACGTTCTGGCTGATGTGGAAGGTGTTTTCGGCGAACACCGTCGGCGAACAGGCGCTGTTCCAGTCGGGCTGGTTCATCGAGGGCCTGCTTTCGCAGACCCTGATCGTCCACATGATCCGCACACGGAAGATCCCATTCTTCCAGAGCACGGCCACGCTACCGGTGCTGCTCCTGACCGGAACGATCATGGCGATCGGGATCGCGATACCGTTCTCGCCACTGGGTGCTGCGATCGGCCTCGTACCGCTGCCGCTCGCGTATTTCCCGTTCCTCGTGGCGATACTGCTCGGCTATTGCGTCCTGACCCAATTGGTGAAGCGCTGGTACATCGCCAAGTTCGAGGCATGGCTGTGATCCGTCCGATAGCCAATCGGGCGGCCCTGGTGCGGTTCTGGCGGAATGCCTCGCGCGGCCTCCTGCGCGCGGGCGCGCTGGCCGGGCTTCGCGAGCCGGGACTGAGCCTCGACGCGATGCGCCTCAACCTCCGCGCCGCTGCAGCACTGGCCAGCAAAGACCATCAATAAAAACTGTCGGAACCAATCTGGCGCGTCCTGGCGGCGATGCCACCATCATGAACAGGAAACTAGCGATGCGATATGAGACTGTCTTCTCACGAACCACAGGTGCGCCCTGGCGGCACTTGCGTGCCCTGATGCTTCTCGGATGCATGGTGCCCGGCATCACTGCGTGCAGCGGCGACAAGTCCGCGGCGGCTCCAGCAACGCAACCCGCCGTGATCCGCAACGGCGACCGGATCATCATACCTACCGGATCTCCCCTGCGCGCACGCATGGCGACAGGCGTGGTCGCGCAGACTCTTGCTGGCCGGACGCTGCAGTTGCCGGCGTCGGTCGAAGCCGACCCCTCACGCCAATCGAAAGTCGCACCCGCGCTGACGGGCCGGATCGTTTCGCTCAACGTGGGCCTGGGCCAGCGGGTCAGCGCTGGCCAGGTGCTGCTCACGATGGTGTCGGCTGATCTTGCTCAGGCCTATTCCGATCAGGCGCGCGCCGTTTCCGCACTGGCGCTTGCCGACAAGAGCCGCACGCGCGCACGCGCGCTGTTCGAGGCCGGCGGCGGCGCGCAGAAGGACGTGCAGCAGGCCGAGAGCGAATATATCGGCGCACAGGCCGAACTGCGCAGCGCCTCCGCCAAGCTGCGCATCGTCGGCGCGCCGCTCGGCCGTCAAGGCGATGCCCAGGTGTTGGTCATCAGGGCACCGAGCAGCGGCAGCATTACGGAATTGGCTGCAGCGCGCGGTGCTTTCTGGAACGACGCAACGCAGCCCCTGATGACGATCACCGATCTCAGCCAGGTATTCGTGACCGTCGCGGTCCCCGAAAAGGATGCGCGCTCCGTCCGTTCGGGGCAGCCCGTCACCGTAAACTTCGCGGCCTATCCCGACGCTCCGATGCGGGGCCGCGTCGATTTCGTCGAGGACATTCTCGATCCGGACACGCGGCGACTGAAGGTTCGCATCGCCTTTGCCGATCGCGGCCAGCGGCTGAAGCCCGGAATGTTCGCGACGGTTACCTTCGACGCGCCGAGTGCGCCCGTCGTCACCGTTCCGACCAGCGCCCTCGTCCTCAAGGAGGAAGGCAATCAGGTCTATGTCGAGGTCGCTCCCTGGACGTTCATCGCCCGCACCGTGCGGGCGGACTACAGCCTTGGCGCGCAAACCGTCATCTAAAAGGGCCTGACAGCAGGCGAGCGCGTCGTCGTGCGCGGCGGAGTGCTGATCAATGATTGACCGGCTGGTTGGCTTCGCATTGTCGAAACGCCTCGTCGTCGCCCTGATCGCGGTATTGATCGCGATCTTCGGCTATTATTCATGGACCCAACTCGCGATCGAGGCCTATCCCGACATCGCCGATACGACTTCGCAAGTCATCGCCCAGTCGCCCGGCCTCGCCGCCGAGGAGATGGAACAGGAGGTCACCGTACCGTTGGAGCGGGAGCTCAACGGCACGCCGGGCATTGCCATGATGCGGTCACGCACCGCCTTCGGCCTGACCTTGATCACCGTCGTCTTTAAGGACGGCACCGATGACTATTTCGCGCGCGATCGCTTGCAGGAGCGGATGGCCAATGCCGCCTTGCCCGGGGGCGTCGAGGCCGGTCTTGACGAACTGACGTCTCCGATCGGCGAGATGTATCGCTACACGCTGGAAAGCGACACCAAGACGCTTCGCGAACTGTCCGAGATCCAGCGCTGGACGGTTATCCCGGCCCTGCGCTCTGTCGCGGGGGTCGCCGGTGTCAATAATTTCGGCGGCGTCACGACCCAATATCAGCTCGAAATCGATCCAGCGGCACTGTCGCGCTACAATCTGACGCTGAAGACGGTCACGGACGCGATCATCGCCAATAACGGCAATTCCGGCGGCAGCGTTCTCAACCGCGGCGAGCTTGGATATGTCGTGCGCGGCGTCGGCCGTTTGCAGACGCTCGAGGACATCGGCGCCGTCGTCGTCAGCACCAAGAACGGCACGCCCGTCACCGTGTCCGACCTCGGCACGCTCCGGCTGGCGAACCAGGAACGCCACGGCATCCTCGGCAAGGATTACAACAACGACTCCATCGAGGGGATCACGCTGCTTAGCAAGGGTGCCAACGCATCCGAAGTCATGAAGGGCCTCCATGCCAGGGTCGACGAGTTGAACGCAAAGCTCAAGGCGCAGGATGTGCGGATCGTTCCGTATATCGACCGGAGCAACCTGATCGACGCGACGATCAGCAAGGTCTCGCACACCGTGTTCGAGGGCATCGGGCTCGTCATCATCGTGCTGATCCTCTTCCTCGGCAGCGCACGCGCGGCGATGATCGTCGCGGTCGTCGTTCCGTTCGCGATGCTCGTCACCTTCGGGCTGATGCACCTGACGGGCGTCTCCGCCAACCTGCTCTCGCTCGGCGCGATTGACTTCGGTATCCTCGTCGATGGTGCGGTGGTGATGACCGAGGCCATCCTCCGTCGGCGGGAGGCGCATCCCGAGACGGAGTTGTCCGAAGACGAGGTCCGCGCTTCCGCGGTATCGGTGGCGCGGCCGATCTTCTTTGCGACGCTGATCATTGTCGCTGCCTATCTGCCGCTGTTCGCGTTCCAGCGGGTCGAGGCCAAGCTGTTCTCGCCAATGGCATATGCCGTCGGATTCTCGTTGCTCGGCGCGCTTGTCCTGTCGCTGACGCTGGTTCCGGCTCTGGCGTATCGGGCGTTCCGCAAGCCGCGCAAGGTCTTCCATAATCCCGTGCTCGAGCGCGTCGATATCGGCTATCGGCGCTGGCTCGCCAGACTGCTCGATCGCCCCCGGATCGCGGTCGTGACGGCTGCAATGGCGGCGGTCGCGGTGGTGGGCCTGGGGGCGAGCGTGGGTCGCGAGTATCTGCCCGAACTCGACGAGGGTTCGCTCTGGCTGCAAGTCTCCATGCCGGCCGGCATTTCGCTCGAAACCGCCAAGAAGATGGCCGGCGACCTGCGCGCGGAAGTGCTCAAGTTTCCCGAAGTCTCGAACATGGTGACGCAGACCGGCCGCAATGACGACGGAACCGATCCCTTCACACCATCGCATATCGAAGCGAGCGTTGGGCTGAAGCCCTACAACACATGGCCCGACGGCGAGAGCAAGGACGAGCTGATCCGGCGCATGAATGAGCGGCTGAGCAAACTTCCCGGATACGAAATCGGCTTCAGCCAGCCGATGATCGACGGCGTCAACGACAAGATCGCCGGTGCGCACAGCCAGTTGGTGGTCAAGGTGTTCGGCGACGACCTGAAGGAAGGTCGCCGGATCGCCAAAGATATCGTGGGCGTGCTGAAGACCGTGCGCGGTTCCTATGGCGTCGCGATCGACCAGGAGCCACCGCTACCGCAGATCGTGGTCAAGATCGATCGCGCGGCGATTGCGCGCTATGGCATCAACGTGGCCGATGTCTCCGACCTGTTGACCACAGCGGTTGGCGGTCAGGGCATTTCGCAGATCAGCGTTGGCGAGCGTGCCTATGATCTCGCCGTACGCTTTCCGCCCGAAGCGCGCGACAATGTCGACCGGCTCGGCGACCTGGTGCTGACCGCGTCGAACGGCGCGCATGTGCCGCTCTCGTCGGTTGCCCGGATCGATTTCAAGACCGGCGAAAGCACGATTACCCGCGAACTCGGCCGCCGGCATCTGACCGTCAAGCTCGACTATCGCGACCGTGATCTGACCAGCTTCCTCACTGAAGCGCAGCAGAAGATCGATACTCAGGTCAAGTACGACCACAGCAAGTTCGAACTGAGCTTTGGCGGCCAGTTCGAGAATCAGCGCCGCGCGGAGGCACGGCTACGGATCATCTTCGCGATCGTCGTCGCGTTGATGCTCGTGCTTCTCTTCTCCTTGTTCGGCAAGTTCCGGCACGCGCTGCTGGTGCTCGGGCTGGTGCCGCTCGCGACGCTAGGCGGCCTGGTTGCGCTCCACCTCACCGGGCGAACGCTCAATGTTGCATCGGCCGTCGGGTTCATCGCGCTGTTCGGTGTGGCCGTTCAGAACGGGATCCTCATGGTTTCCAACCTGAACGCGGCGCGCGATCGTGGCCTGGCGCTTGTCCAGGCCGTGATCGAGGGCGCATCGGAGCGGCTGCGGGCGGTCCTGACCACCGCAACCGTGGCGACGGTCGGGATGCTGCCCGCCGCGCTGGCCACCGGCGTTGGCAGCGACGTCCAGCGCGGGATCGGAACCGTTGTCGTCGGCGGGCTGATCCTCACCACCGTCCTGACCCTGTTCCTTGTCCCCGCCATCTATTTCCTCATCGAACGCCAAGTCGAGCGGCGCGCGGCGCGCCGCGTCGTTTGCATTCAGGAGCCAGCATTGTCATGATCAACGTCAACATCCGGAGCGTCGCGTCAGTCGCCGCGCTGACCGTCGGGCTCGGCGGGTGCACCGTCGGCCCGGACTACAAACGCCCGCCCTTGCCGTTGTCCGAGGGGTATGTCGCCGTGCCCTTGCCAGCCCAGACGACGGCAATCCCGATCCCGACGGGCGACGCGCAGCGCTTTCTCGTCGGCGGGCGCCCTTCGGCGAAGTGGTGGACGGCGCTTGGCTCGCCGGCCCTGACCGCGCTCGTCGAGGAGGCGATGGCCGCCAACCCCGATGTCGAAGCCGCGCAGGCGGCGCTGCGCGCCGCACAGGAGACATACCGTGCCGATCGCGGCGCGCTCTTCCCCACGGTCGGCGTCGGCGTGACTGGAAACCGCCAGAAGGTCCCGGCCGAGGTCGCCTCCCCGCAAGAATCGGGCGCGTCTGTCTTCAATATCTACACGGGTCAGGTCAGCGTCGGCTATACACCCGACCTGTTCGGCGGCATCCGTCGCGGCATCGAATCGAGCCATGCGCAGGTCGAGGCCCAGCGCCTGACGGTCGAGGCCACCTATCTCACCCTCAGCACCAACGTCGTCAATGCGGCGCTGCAGGAAGCCGCGCTCCGAGGCCAACTCGCCGTCACCGAAGACCTTGCCGAAGGTCAGGCCAGCTTGCGCGCTCTGCTGCAAAAGCAGTTCGAGCTCGGGGCGATCGCGCGCGGCGACGTCGTGGCACAGGATGCGGCCCTGGCGCAGACACAGGCGACGCTGCCACCGCTGCGCAAGGCACTGGCGCAACAACGGAACGCCCTTGCCATTTTGCTCGGTCGCGCGCCAGGCGATCAACCCGCGGCCACGTTCGATCTCGCGTCCTTCACCCTTCCACGCGATCTGCCGGTGAGCATGCCCGCACAATTGCTCGAACAGCGGCCGGATATTCGCATCGCCGAGGAAAATCTCAGGTCGGTGAATGCCCAATATGGCGTGGCGATAGCCAACCGATTGCCGAACCTGACGCTGAGCGCCGACACCGGGGTGGCCGGCGAGACGTTCGCCGCCTTGTCGGCGCCTGGGGGGTTCATCTACAACCTGACCGCCGGATTGCTGCAGCCTGTCTTCGATGCGGGCACCCTGAAGCATCGCGCCAGCGCGGCTCGCGCGCTGCGCGACCAGGCGGCGGCGCAGTATCGCGGGACCGTGTTGATCGCCTTCCAGAATGTCGCCGATGCACTGGAGGCGATCAGGTCGGATAGTGAAGCGTTAGCGGCTCAATCGCGCGCCGAACGATCGGCAGCGGAAAGCCTCGCCATAGGCAAGCGTAGGGTCGCACTGGGCGACGTCGACAACGCCTTCCTCTTGCAGGCGCAAACAACCTATCTCGAGGCGCGCCTCGCCGTCATCGAAGCCCAAGCCGCACGGTTCAGCGACACGGTAGCGCTTTTCCAGGCGCTGGGAGGCGGCTGGGACAATGGACCACAACCGACCAAGCTCGCGGGGGCATCGCGATGATCGGGGAGATGGTGTTTTGTCAGCTCTCCCGAGCAGGTGGGCCGCGGGGGAAGAGTCGCTGACTTTCTTTCCTTCGCCGAGCGCCGGCATGCCGGTCGTGGTGCGGCGTTACGATCCCTTGGTCGCTGATCAAAGCCGGGAGCGGACTGACAGCAATCGGCCGCCCGGCATTATCCGCCCCAGTGCAACAACTGCTGCGCTCGAACCCCTGACCCCAGCGACACCGGCACAATGCCGGTTAGGGGGCAGCGCTATGCACATCACGGCAACACAGCTCTACGATCACATCTCCTGTCCGCACCGCGTCTTCCTCGACCGCTTCGGCGACCAGTCAGGCCGCGATGCGGTGAGCCCGTTCGTGAAGATGCTCTGGGAACGCGGCTCGGTCTTCGAGCGCACCGTCATCGACGGACTGCCGGAGGGAAGCCTGCTGATCGACGCGCGCGACGGGGACCGCGTCGCCGCCACACTGGCGGCGATGGATGCGGGCGCGCCGATCATCCAGGGCGGCCGGATCGCCGCGGACGACCTGCTGGGCGATCCCGACCTGCTCGTCCGCATCGGCGAGCTGTACATGCCCGCCGACATCAAGTCCGGCCGCGGCGAGGAGGGAGATGGCGCCGACGCCAATCCCAAGGGCCACTACGCGGTGCAGGTCGCCCTTTACGTCGATGTGCTCGAGCGCCTCGGACGCTCGGCCGGGCGGTTCGCGGAGATCTGGGACGTGCGCGGCGAGCGCGTGCGCTACGAACTCACCGAGCGGCGCGGCATCCGGACCGAAGAGACCTGGTGGGAACTGTATGAACGCTGCCGCGACGAGGTGCGGGCGGTCCTCGGTCGCAGCCTCGTCACGCGCGGCGCGCTGTCATCGGCGTGCGGGCTCTGCCACTGGCACAGCGCTTGCCGGCGCGAGCTCGTGGCCGCCGGCGACCTCAGCCTCATCCCCCAGCTCGGAAGGGCGCTACGGGATCGCATGGCGCCGACGCTTGGCAGCCTCGCCGAGTTCGCCGGCAGCGATCCCGAGGCGCTGGTCAACGGCTCCAAGACGGTATTCGCCGGGCTTGGCGCCGAACGGCTGCGGCTGTTCCACACGCGGGCGCGGCTGCTGACCACGCCCGACGCCAAGCCCTTCCTGCGCGCGCCCGTCGAACTGCCCGTCCGCGCGGTCGAACTCTTCTTCGACATCGAGGCGGACCCCATGCGCGATTGCGTCTACCTCCACGGCTTCGTCACGCGGCGCGACCGCGACCCGGCGAGCGAGACGTTCACCGCCTTCTACGCCGATGCCCCGACGGCAGAGGGCGAACGTCAGGCCTTCGCCGAGGCGATCGCCTTCATGGCCGGGCAGCCCGGCGCGCTCATCATCTACTACTCGAAGTACGAGCGGACCATGTACCGCAAGCTCCAGGCGCGATACCCCGAGGTCTGCAGCGCCGAGGACATCGAGGCGATCTTCACCCACCCGCGCTCGGTCGACCTCTACTTCGACGTGGTGACCCGGGCGACCGAATGGCCGACGCACAACCACTCGATCAAGACGCTGGCGAAGAGTCTGGGCTTCGCATGGCGCGACACCGACCCGTCGGGCACCGCTTCGATCGAGTGGTATCACCGCTGGGTCCAGACGGGTGATCCGGCGGTGAAGCAGCGCATCCTGGACTACAACGAGGACGACTGCCGCGCGACCATCGTGCTGCTCGATGGGATCCGGGCCCTCGCCGAGCTTGGTGGCCCAGTTAGCCTATCCTGACCCTGGCCGAGGAAATTGTGGCCATGGCCGTACCGGACGGCAGTTTCAGCGTGCATCGAATCTATCTCCGGCCATTATAGAAGGCACCTCTCAATTGACTGGCTACCTACGGTCGAGGCCAGGGTGGATAATCCTCAGTTGGTGGTGCTCACCGTCCAGGTCGCGCTGATGATGCCGGGGCGCTTGCTGATGTGCGCGACAATTCGGTCGAGGTCATCGCCATCGACGCTGGTGGGCAGCAATACCGCCGCTAGCTCGACCGAGGCTTCCCCCTCCGCCAGCGTCTCTATCTCGCGTACAGGATAGTTATGGGTCTCCAGTTCATCATAGAGCATGTCGCGCGCCATTGAGAGCTGCTCGACCGGACAAATGACGTGAACACGGTAGAGCGCCTCGGTGTCGAACGCCGCGATCGGACGGCGGTTGACGAAATCGACCAGCGGACGAAGCATCGTATTGCCCGCCAGCACGAACAACGTCACCAGCGCCGCATCGACGTGACGGCCAATCCCCGCGAAGGCGCCGACGGCGGCTGACGCCCAGAGCGTCGCCGCCGTGTTGAGACCGCGGACCTGCGTACCCTCCTTCATGATGACGCCGGCGCCGAGAAAGCCGATCCCCGACACGACATAGGAGATGACCCGCGCGCCGCCATCCGCTCCGGCCGTCTCCAGGCCGAGGTGAACGAATGCCGCGGCACCGACGGCCACCAGCACGTTGGTCCGCAAGCCGGCCGTGCGCTGGCGCCATTGGCGCTCCAGGCCGATAAGGGTACCGAGGACGAAGGCTGTTCCGAGCCCGAGCACGAGCCGCAGGGATTCGGTCAGGTCGAGCTGCGTGGTCATCGTTCCGCCTGCTTTATTGGAGTGGCGCTTGCATATGCAGGAACGCCAGCCTCCCAATCACCCCCATCGCCTGGAGAAGCTCCACCATGTCCGACAGCCGAGTCGTGCGGGCGGACAGCAGCGCCAGGCGCGCCTGAAGGAGAGTCGTCTGGGCCTCGACAAGGAAGCTCTGGTCGACGTCCCCGACCGTCACCGGCAGGTCGAGGGTGCGCCCGTCCCCCGCCGCCGCGGTCGCAGCGCCAGTGGCGATCCGCTGGAGTAGAGGCGATGCCTGCGGAACGAAGTTCCGATCGCCGCTGCGGACAACGATCGGCGCCGGATCGGTCGCGCCGGTCGCGTCACCTCGCCCGCAGGCCGTGAGCGCGAGAGGCAGGCAGGTTGCGAGCAGCAGGCATCGGCTGAACGCGGGCGCGTGCAGGTGCACCACGCGGGTCACACAGAACATTGTTCTCCCCTTTTCGAATGTTGCCGGGAGCGTTCGAGACCAGCAGGCCCGTCTCGAGACTTCGTGCGCCATGGCCCCGCGCGGATCCACTTTAAAAAGTCGACGTGAGGGTGAGCAGAAGCTGACGTGGCGCCGATCTCATGAAGGTCTGAAGGTCACCGGACACAGAATATCCACCGATGCCGACCGAACCAATCTGATCGCGATCAAGCAGGTTGTTCACATCCAAACGGAACACAAGATCGGGTAAGCGGTGGGCGTTCGGCAAGTGATACGACAGGTGCGCGTTCACCTGCCAATAGGGCGGCACATAGATGTCATTCGTGTAGGTAAATGGCTGGTCAAGGTAGACGGTGCTTGTGAGACCTGCCTCGAGGCGCTCGTGCCTCGTCGACACTTGCGTGATCAGAGAGACGCCGGGATAGCCCGGCTGATAGTGTCCCTTGAAGGGGCTGTTTCCCTCGGGCGTCACAAGGTCGCCCTCATACCGCAGCTTGCTGACGGAAACCGACTGCGAAGCGTTCAGCCAAGACGCCAATTTCACGTCGATGATCGCATCGCCGCCGATCAGGCTCGACCGCGGCACGATGCCAACGGTGCGCACAGGATCAAATTGCGGGCCGCTTGCCCCGTTCAGCAGCCGATTGAACACGAGGCCGTAATAGGCATCGAGATTGAGGGTGACGGCTCCGAAGCTGTGGTAGCCACCCACCGTAAAATTCCAGTCCCTCTCGGGTCGCAGCAGGGCGCGGGCCTCGTCGAAGATTTCCTGGGTGTCCGCCGCCCAGGCTGACGACACCGGCCCGATATTCCCGCGCGGTGATACGCGGTAGCCCGTCATCGTCTCGCCGATATCGGCGTAGAGCGAGGTGCGCGCATCTGGCTGCCAGTCGATCGACGCGTGCGGCAGGAACGCATCGCGCGCGCTGAGCGTCCCGTTCGGTGCCTGATCGGGGCCGATCCCGCCACCGCTGGTCGAGAAATCGACCGCCTTGAAGCCGGCCTTGATCGTCAGCGTATCCGTCGGCTTGTATACATCCTGCAGATAGGCCTGCTGCGAGTTGGTTTTCCAACGCGACTGGTTCGCGATCTGGAACGCCGGTCCATAGGTATCGTAAGGACCGATCGCTTTGAGCGGGGCGCCATGTCCGAGTAGGGGCTGGTTGTACCAGGCGAGCTCCGACGTCGAAGTGGTTCGCTCGACCCACAGGCCGGCGGAGATGGTATTGCGCCCGGCTTCATAGGTCAGGCTGGCCGTGCCCCCGAAGCGCTTCGGCCGCGTCTGCCACACCTGCGAGGAAAAGGGGGCGCCGGTTTGCGAAGGGGTGGTGACGTCCGCGATTTCGATGTTGGAGTCGCTAATGGCGGCGTAGCCCATCACGCTGCCCGAGAGCTTGTCCGACAGTCGGAAGTTGTGCGTCAGATTGCCGAGGAAATCGTCGGTCGCTTGACCAGTGTCATAAGGGGTGAGCGCGGCCAGATCGCCGCAGGTATAGGCTCCGCACGACGCGTTGGCATTTTGCGGCGAGGCGATGAAAATCGCCCGTGCATAGTCGGGAAAGAGGATGTCGGTCCCATTGAAGCCGAGTTTGGACAACATATCGAAGGATGTGTTGTTGTAACCCCAGATTTCGGCGCGGGAATATGAGAAGAACGCGGTGAAATCTCCCCACGGAACGTCCTGCACGACCTTCGTGTTTGCGTGTAGCATGTATTGCGTGCCCGCGCCCGTGTATTTATCCTTCGAGATCCGCTCGACGCCGAGCAGGATCTTCGGGCCGTTGCCGCCGATCTGGCCCGTTTGACCGGTCAGGCTCGTGATCAAGGTGTTGCTGCTGCCGTAGCCCTGGGTGACCTCCAGCGCAGGCGTAGATTTGGGATTGGTCAGCGAATAGCGCACCTCGCCGCCGTCCACCGAGTTCGAGAAGGCGTCGACGCTGGCTGATCCGGGAGAGATCTGGACCGCGCCGATGTTCGCCGTCACGCCGATGTTGAGCGGCGCTGTTCCGGTTACGCTGCCATAGCTGCCGTCGTTAAGCGGAATACCCTCGAATGTGATCGCCACCTCGTTCTGGCGGAAACCTCGGACCAGCAGGAAGCCGTCCGAAAGGTCAAGGCCATAAGCGTCGGTCGAGGTGAACGTCACACCCGGCAGGTTTTTCACCAGCGCTAGCGCGCTCGTGCCCGACAACACGTCGGACCAGTCCTCCTTGGTGAGCCCATATTCCCCGGCGGCGACGGGACGCGCGGTCCCTGTGCTCACGCGACGCTGCCCGGTGACGACGATGTCAGGCGAGCCAGCGGTGTCGTCGGAGATCGGAGCGTCGGCCGTCGCGGTCACCGGTTCGCCATCTGGCGGCGTTGACGCCGCCTTGGCGGATGGCTGCGCGGCGGGAACGGGGCCAGGCGCGGCTATCGCCGTTCCGGCCTGAGTCAAGGAGATCGCAAGCGCCGCCGCGCTTGCGCTGAGGAGAAAGAATGGATGGCGCACGGTTAAGCTCCCTATTCAATAAGCGGAGGAGAGGAGGGTTTTGGCGAAGGTGGCCGCGTTCCGCCCGAAGGCGGGTTCGAACTTGGCGGGTCTTTGTCAGCTGGGACCTTCCGCGCGCGGAAGGTCCAGAAGTCGCTGCCCAGCATCGGCTCCAGGGAAGCGTCCCTGGAACCTGGCGGATACGAACCCAGTCGTCAGATTGGGTCCGGCGGCGGATGATGCAGGCCGGTTCACAGCCAGGCTCGGAAGGCCCGGATGTACAGGGTCTTTATGCCTTGGGTGAGGATGCAGTAGCCAAGCAGCGTTGCAACCAGGATCGGGAAGTAGGAGAACGGAAGCGGCACCAGGCCGACCGCGGCACCCAGAGATGTGAACGGGATGGCGATACCGATCGCCATGATCGCACTCGTCAGCAGCAGCACCGGCAATGTCGCCCGGCTCTGGATGAAGGGGATCCGCCGCGTTCGGATCATGTGGACAATCAGCGTCTGGGACAGCAACCCTTCGATGAACCAGCCCGACTGGAAGAGCGCCTGCTCGCCGACTGTATTCGCACCGAAGACAGTCCACATCACGTAGAAAGTGACCATGTCGAAGATCGAGCTGATCGGCCCGATCACGGCCATGAAGCGTGCGATGTCGCCCGCGTACCATTTGCGCGGCTTGGTAAGATATTCGGGATCCATCCGGTCCCAAGGGATCGAGAGCTGAGAGATGTCGTAGCAGAGGTTTTGAATCAGCAGCTGGATCGGAAGCATCGGCAGGAACGGCAGGAACGCGCTCGCGACAAGCACTGAAAATACGTTCCCGAAGTTCGAGGACGCCGTCATCTTGATGTACTTGATGATGTTGCCGAACGTCTCGCGCCCCATCGTCACGCCGTCCGAGATGATGGTCAGACTCTTCTCGAGCAGGATGATGTCGGCGGACTCCTTGGCGATATCCGCCCCCGTATCGACCGAAATGCCGACGTCCGCGTCGCGCAGGGCCGGAGCATCGTTGATGCCGTCGCCAAGGAAGCCGACGGTATGACCGGCGCTCTGCAGCACCCGGACGATCCGCGCCTTTTGCAGTGGCGAGACCTTTGCGAAAACGATTGTCCGACGAGCCGCCAGGGCGAGCGCAGTGTCATCCATCGCCTCGACCTCGTCGCCGAGCAGGGGCGTGCCCACGTCGAGCCCGACGTCACGACAGATCTTGCGAGCGACGATTGCGTTGTCGCCCGTCAGGATCTTCACATCGACACCCTGACTGCGGAGCGCCGCGATCGCAGGGCCAGCACTCTCCTTGGGCGGATCGAGGAATGCGAGCATGCCCTCGAGCACCAGATCGTGCTCGTCTGAGGCATCATAGAGCGCCTGCGTCGCGCCGAAGCCGAACCGGCGCGTAGCGACGAGAATGACGCGGAGGCCGTCCTCGTTCAGCTGGTGGGCGCGTTCACGCATCTCAGTCCGCCGCTGGTCATCGAGCGGATGGACGTCGAAGTCGTCGCGTACGTCGGTGCAGATCGACAACATCTCCTCGACCGCGCCCTTGCAGATCATGAGATGCTCTCCGGCACCCTCATCGACGACGACCGACAGGCGGCGGCGCACGAAGTCGAAGGGCACTTCGTCGACCTTGGGACGGCCGACCAGCATGTCGTTGCCGTAGCCGTGGTCGGCGCCGTGCTCGACTACGGCTACGTCCAGCAGGTTCTTCATGCCCGACTGGTAGATGCTGTTGCGCCATGCGAGGTCGAACACGCGGTCGTCGCGCTTGCCTTCGGGCGAAAGATGGTATTCCAGGATCACGCGATCCTGCGTCAGGGTGCCCGTCTTGTCGGTGCACAGCACATCGATCGCGCCGAGGTTCTGGATCGCGTTCAGACGCTTCACAACGACTTTGCGCTTCGACAGCGCCACCGCGCCCTTTGCGAGGTTGGCGGTGACGACTAGCGGCAGCATCTCCGGCGTCAGACCTACCGCGACCGAGATCGCGAAGAGCAGCGCTTCCAGCCAGTCGCCCTTTGCCACCCCGTTGATGACGAAGACGATCGGGACCATCACCACCATGAAGCGGATCAGGATCCAGGTCACGCTATTGACGCCACGGTCGAAGGCGGTCGGCGGTCGCCTGCCGACGACCGCGCGTGCGACCGAATCCAGGTAGGTGTCGGCACCCGTTGCGACGACCAGTGCCGTCGCCTGCCCACTGACGACGTTCGTTCCCATGTAACAGAGGTGGGATGCCTCGAGTGGGGAGCCGCCGTCACCCTGGGCCGCTGGCGCGGCAGTCACGGCCGACTTCTCGGCGACAGCGCCGAGCGTGTCGTACTTCTCGACCGGGAGCGACTCTCCGGTCAGGATCGCCTGGCTGACGAACAGATCACGAGATTGGACCAGCCTGACGTCAGCCGGGATCATGTCCCCCGCCGACAGATGGATGATGTCGCCGATGACGAGATCCCGGACCGGGATCTCGCGCTGGCGCGGCGGCGAAGTGTAGTGGTCGCGCCGGATGGCCGAAGCCGTCGTGCTGACGAGCGCTTTCAGCGCTGCCGCAGCGCGTGCCGAGCGGAACTCCTGCCAGAAGCGTAGCGCGACGCTCAGCCCGACCATAACCCCGACGATGACGACCGGCTTCAGATCGGTCGGATCGGAGACGTAGGAGATGACCGCCAGGACGACGAGAACCCAGATGAAGGGATTGTTGAACGCTGACACCAGCTGGGTGAGTGGATGCGGTGGCCTCTCATGGGCCACCTCGTTCGGGCCGAGATTGCGCAGGCGAGCACGCGCCTCGGCATTGGTAAGCCCGCCCTCCTGCGCCTTACACGCAGCGAGAGCTTCACCGAGCGGTCCCGTCCTCGCCACGCCGGAGCCTGTGCGGAGGTCCACCCTATCCTGGTGAAGAGAGGCGAAGCGCCTACGAGAGCGGGGATTGATCGGAAACAGGACGCCGGCGAGGCGATGCGGCAACATGGACAGTTTCTTCATCTCACACCTGTCTTTCGGCACGCCCGGCAGGCGCGCGCGATCTGCTGCGGAGCTGGATCTGCTCCACGCATGGGCTTCGATTTTTCGTGGTCGAGGGCGGGAGCTATCCGGCTCGTCGGCCGAACTTGCCGGCCCAGAAGCGCCGGGAATTGAATGCGGCCCGGGACAACGACGCCGACACACGCATCCCGAACCTCAGGCGTCGCGGCGACCGGACGCCGCGGTCGATCAGCGTGCGCACCGACCTCTCGACTAAGGCCTCGGCGCGCAGCCACGCCCGCGCCGGCAGGATCGGATCCCACCAGCGGATGCCGCCCTCGCTGCGGAAGGAGCGGATGCCGGGCGCCAAGTGGCGCCGGCGGATGATGTAGTTGTCAAAGGCCATGACGACCTCCCTTTGTTCCGAACGAATGGATTGGTGGTCCGGAACGGGAGCGTCGCGAGGTAACTCGCTAAGCCCTCCAATCCAGACCGATGCCGACCGCAGGCGAGTGGGAGCGCGAGCCCCTACTGTCGCCTTCTCCGGCAGTTGATTTAGATCGGCCTTGGATAAATCACCTGTTTGTTGCCGCCAGGTCTAATGCCGCGACAAGTATCGCTGCGCGCCTGACAGGGCGTCCGTTAGTGGGGCGATTCCGATGCGGCAATATAAAACCGCCTGGAATGTACAATATTATTGGAATTAACTTGGGGTCGATATACGTTTGTATATCAGAAGTGTATTATCGTTTACACTATATTGGTCTTATATACTTCGGATGATAAAGGTATATTGCTGAATCAGGTCCCTGGAGCCGACAAGTGATTCGCCAGCGCGATTTCTTCGATCGACGATGGCGTACGGCACCGCCATCATGACTCGCCATGGCCGGACACGAACGGAAAGACCGAATGCCTTACGACAACCAGCAACGCCCGCTTCCGTTGTGGTTTCCCGTGGCGATCATCGGCCTTCTCGTCGTGATCTTCATCGGCGACACGGTCACCGACTTCGAGATCGCGGTCGCCGTGTTCTACGTCGTCCCGATCCTCATCTCCGTCCGCATGCTTCCCCGGCGGCTCGTCGTGGGGCTGGCGCTAGTCTGCGTAGTGTTGACGGGCCTGAGCTGCCTCTTCACGCGATCGGGCTCGCCTGAGGCAGGCCTCATTAATCTCGCGATTAGCGTGGTCGCCATCATGGTCACGACCTATCTCGGCCTGCGAATGGTGACACTCGAGGCGGCCTCGCACGAAGCCAGGGCCCAGCTCCTGCGGCTGTCGCGGATCACGAATCTCGGCGAACTCGTGACGTCGATCGCGCACGAGGTGAACCAGCCGCTGTCGATCGTGGCCTCAAGTGCCGGAGCATGCCGTCGCTGGCTCGATGCGGAGCCGCCCAACATCGCGCGGGCCCGGGAATCTCTCGATCGCGTAACGCATGGCGCACAACGCGCCGCGGAGGTCATTACACGTGTGCGCCGATTGTCGAGCAAGCAAGAGCCGGCGCCCGAGCGCACCGACGTCGCGGCGCTCATCGCAGATTGCGAGGCGCTGGCCAGATCGGAGCTTTCCCGCAACGGCATCACGCTTGTCCAGGACGTGGACGAGCAGTTGCCGGCAATCTTCGTCGACCGGGTCCAGATCCAGCAGGTCCTGAGCAACCTGCTCCTCAATGCAATGGACGCGCTCGGTGCGGTCGAGCCGCCCTTCCGCACGATCGAGGTGGTGGCATGGCAGGAGGATGAGCGGTGGCTGGCGATCGACGTCATCGACAACGGCTCAGGTCTCTCGAAGGAAGCAGAGCAGCGGCTCTGGGAGCCATTCTGGACGAGCAAGGAGGGCGGCACCGGGCTCGGCCTCACCATTAGCCAGGCGATCGTCGAGGCGCATGGCGGCCGCATCTCCTATCGGCCGACCCCAGGCGGGGGCGCCACCTTCCGCATACTTCTCCCCATCGCACCGAGGTCTCCGGCATGACCGATCCAATCTTCGAAGAAACAGCCGATCGTCCCCTGGTGCGGATCATCGACGACGAACCGGCCGTCTGCGAGGCGATCAGCGACCTGCTCGCTTCCGTCGGGATCGCGACGGTCTCCTACACCTCCGCCCGCCAGTTCCTGGAGGTCGATGCGAAGCAGCGCCCGGGATGCGTCGTCCTCGACGTCCGGATGCCGAACCTGGGCGGACTCGACCTACAGGTGGAGATGCAGGCCTGCAGTATCACGCTGCCCATCGTGTTCGTTACCGGGCATGGGGACATTCCGATGTCGGTCCGAGCCATGAAGGCGGGCGCCATCGACTTTCTCCCCAAGCCGTTCAACGATCAGGCGCTGATCGACGCGGTGAACGCCGCGAACGAACGCGACGCGACGCAGCGCTCCCGTTTCGCCCGGACCGCCGACCTGAAGGAACGGCTGACCTTGCTGAACACAGGCGAACAGGAGGTGATGACGCTCACCGCCCAGGGATTGAAGATCAGGGATATCGCCGCGCGCCTCGGAGTCAGTGAGATCACGGTCAAGGTGCGCCGGGCCCGGGTCATGCACAAAATGGGCGTCACGTCGGTCGCCGAACTCGCACGCCTGCACGATGCCGCCAAGGACAGCACGGGGGAATGACGCCGGAACACGCCAACCGAAGGCTATCGTCCTGCCGCGACGTGTCGAAGCCATTGCGAGGCCGACAATATGAGCCTCGCGTCCGGGTTGAGGTTCTGACGGCTGAGGCAGAATGTCAGTCGCAGCAACTGAAACGACAGCCGATACAGGTACCAGCGGATCAGGCGGTGAACCGCAAGGACCGCGCGGCACCAGGTAACACGCGTGACGAGGAACGCCGAGAGAGGGTTGTGGCCGCGCCTGTCCTTCGCGTCGGTCACGGCCGTTTCACGAATGATGGAAGCGACGCAAGATCAATGCGCCAGAACCACGTTCGCACCCCATCAACGCCGAAATCATTGTCGTTGACGAGTAGCAACGAGCGCGATGACAGCAGCGCGACGCCTTCCAGATCGGCATTAACTTCCCGGTAGTCGTCCGTGGTAAGGATCAACGTCTTTTCGAGTTGCGGGACCGCTTGCCCGACGCGGCGACCCGCACATGCCCCTGCGTAGCCACGCCGGGGAATGGCGTGAAGGGGGCGCTTCGTGGATCGCCACGGTGAACGCCGGCGCAACCATTGCCGTCCCCGCACCCCTTGAGACTGTGGAAGCCGTGTTCGTTGCGAGACGGGCGCGTTCCGAGTAATGAGCGTCAATCCGAAGACAGCCGTGTCCGCCCAGTGGTGGCCACAGCCAGGTTGAGGAAGAGAAATGAACGATGACTTGACCGAGGCGGTCCTGCGTCTGCAGGGCAGCCTGATGCGTGGCCGCCTGCAGCCCTGGCGCGCCGAACAGACCGAGGAGGCGCTCAACGGCCTCCTCAGCCAGCCCGACCGGACCGGCAATCCCTTCCACCTCGAGCGCAACGCGATGAGCGACGCGCGCAAGAAGCTGCAGCGCCGCGCCGCGCTGTTCACCGAGCACATCGGCGAGATCGACGTCATGGCCGAGGATGGCTCGACGAGCGAAACCTCCGACGGCGAGGCATACGACGTCCTGCGCGCAGACGTGATCGACAGCGTCCGCCGCCGCAGCACGGCCGCCGACCGGGAGATCCTGGGCATCGCGCTCGACGGTGGCAGCCCAGGCGACGTCGCCGAGGCGCTCGGCGTCAGCTACGAGGTGGCGAAGGTCCGGCTGAGCCGGGCACGCCAGCGGGCCCGCACGGCCTGGGGGAGCGCCTGAACCTCGTCCGCCCCGCGCGGCGCGGCGCGGGGCGGACCACACCCTTTCACCCGCCGGGACGGATCTGCGACCGCCCCAGCAAAGCAGGAGAAGAGAACATGGCCACCGATAAGACCATCGACGCGGCGGCGGACTTCCCGCACGCCCCCCTCACCCAGGCGGAGCACGCGCTCGAGAGCTCGCGCGATTCAGGATTCGACCTCAGCGCCGCCGCCGGCGAGCTGGTCGACAACTCCTACGAGGCCGGCGCCCGGCACATCCGCATCGCTACCATCCGCGACGATGCGGGGTCGATCGTGGAGCTCGGCGTCGCGGACGACGGACAGGGGATTCCACCAGACCTGCTCGCGAACGTGCTCTCGCTCGGCTACTCCTCGCGCTACAACAGCCGGCAGAGCCTGGGCCGCTTCGGCATGGGCCTGAAGCTGGCGTCGCTCAGCCAGGCGCAGCGGGTGGAGGTGCATACCAAGGTCAAGGGTGACGACCGCGTATTCAGCACGCACCTCGATCTCGCCGAGGTCCGCTCGGGCAAGCAGACCGACCTGACGGTGGCGGAGGACGCCGGTTGGCCCGAGGAGTTCGCCAACCTGCTGAAGGTGCCGGGGACCGATGAGCCGTTCGCTGCGGGCACCCTCGTGATCTGGCGCAACATCGACCGTCTGCAGGAAGGTGGAAGGTTCGGGACCTCGGTCGCCGAGAAGGTGCAGGCGCTCAAGAAGTTCCTGGCTCGCGCCTACCGCCGGTTCATCGACAACGGCTTGCGGATCGATCTCGACGACCAGGTGATCACCCTTCACGATCCGCTCTTCAGGCTCGACAATCCGCGCGTCACGGCGAAATTCCCCGACGTGCCGAAGGCGGACATCGTCGACAACGACGAGTTCAAGATCGATGGCCACCTCGTCAAGTGGACCGTGACGCTGCTCCCGAAGCAGTTTCGCGAGAAGCAGAACCTCGGCGGGCGGGCCTCGAAGGGCCGCGAAGGGTTCGCCGAGCTGCACATCCCCGACAACGAGTCCAAGGTCAGCATGCTGCGCAACGGCCGCGAGATCTACTACGACCTCGTGCCCAAGCTCTATCCCGGCGGCGGCGAGAAGATCGACCGCTACATCGGCGTCGAGATCGACTTCCCGGCAGCGCTCGACGAATACTTCCAGGTGCGCAACGTCAAGCGCGGTGCCGAGCCGGTCAGCAAGCTGCGCGAGGAACTGCGCAAGTCGCTCGAGAAGCCGATCAAGCGCGCGCGCAAGGACATCCGCGACTATTGGAAGGAGGTCCAGCAGAAGGAGCAGAGCGAGACCGGGGACGAGCACCTGCCGGCGCACGACATCGCCGACGGGTTCGAGCAGACGGCGCCCGCAGGTCGCGCCAACCTCGACACGACCGACGAGGACATCGACGCCGCCCTCGGCCAGATCGTCGCGGACATGGGGCTGGACCCCGAAGACCCCGCCTCGGACGAGAAGGCGAACTGGGTGCGCGACAGCTTCGACAAGCGGGCGGTGACGATCGTCAATGGCCAGTGGCCCGGCAAGGAGATGGTCGACATCAGGCACCTGAGCGGCAAGGCGGTCGTGTCGGTCAACGACCGCCATCCGTTCATGTCGGAACTGCTGGCCCCGCTGAAGGCGATGGCGAAGGTCGATCCCGAGGAGCTCGACGCAACGGAAGTCTCGACCCTGCTCAACCGCCTGAGCGTGGGTATGGATCTGCTGCTGATGGCGTATGCCAAGGCGGAGAACATGCACGCGGATCCCGACGACGCCTATGGCGAACTCCGCGCGCACTGGGGCCTGTTCACCGCGGGTCTGATCCGGGAGGCGGTCAAGCGGTACGGGTGACGGCTGGGTGCGGGCGGGAGAACCCCGCACCCAGCACGGCTGGTGGGGTGCACTGCGCGTGGCACCGGATGAAGTTGGTCGGAAGACGCAGGATCGCCCGACGCATGTCGGGATCCTGCACCCGACATAGGGGTGCGACGCGGGCATCGGTTGCAGGAAAAAGTGCGGGGCCAATTTATTTTCGCATCAAGGGAACCCTTTCGCCCCGACCACCCTTGGTCTTTCGACAGTCAATCCGACATGCGGCCACGCCGGTCGCAGTTGAGAGCAATAGGGGTGCCCGGCGATGCTAGACAGATCGATGCAGGCAGGTCCGACCGACACGCGCTTCCTGTGCGTGGAGTGCTTCGGCGACGATGACCTCAAGCGCGTGATCCGGCGCTACGGCCAGAAGGGACGGTGCGCCTTCTGCCAGTCGCGCAAGGTCGCGGTGATGCCGGTGTGGGGCATGGCGGACTTTCTCGAGAGGATCCTCCGCAGGAACTACGCCGAGGCGGTCAACGAGCTTCCCTACGACAGCGGCGAAGGCGGTTACCAGGGGTCGTCGGTGTCGAACACCTGGGAGGCGCTGATCGAGGACATCGGGCTGCCGCTGCGCGGGGCCGGCGAGGAGGAGCTCGGCACAGCGCTCGCGGAGGCGATCGGCGACGAGCTGTGGTGCTCGCCGAACTGGACGTCGCTCGACCCCGACGAGAGCCTGAAGTTCTCGTGGGAGGAGTTCTGCAACACGGTCAAGCACCAGCGGCGCTACTTCTTCCAGAACTTCGGCAAGTCCACGCACAACGACCCCGACGACCGGTCGCCGGCCGAATTCCTGGATGAGCTCAGGGAGCTGATCGACAGCGAGAATCTGGTGAAGGAGGTTCCGGCCGGCCTGGCGCTCTACCGCGCCCGACCGCGCAAGCGTGGCGAGCGCTTCACCGACGCCGCGGATCTCGGCCCGCCGCCCGCAGATAGGGCGCTTCAGTCGAACCGGATGAACCCGCCGGGGATCCCGATGTTCTACGGCGCCGACAACAAGGCCCTCGCCCTTTCCGAGGTGCGCAAGCGCCGCGCGTCGGTCGGCAAGTTCCGCACGACGCGTCCGGTCAGCCTGCTCGACCTGTCGAAACTACCACGGATACCAGGCTTCTTCGCGAACGGCTCGCGCTCGCGCAGGCTGAAGCTCGCGTTCCTGCACGACTTCAGGGACGACATCGTCAAGCCCGTGCCGCGCGACGAGCGCGTCCACGTCGACTACCTACCGACCCAAGTCTTCACCGAATACCTCCGCGACGTCGAGTTCGGCGGGGTCAAACTGGATGGCATCCGGTATCCCAGTGCGACGGGTACGGGCGGGACCAACGTCGTCCTCTTCGCGGCCCGCGGCGACGTGGTCGGCGTCCCGGCGGACGACCACGGCATCTACACGCGCAGGCCCACGCCGTGGATCAAACTGACGAAGGTCACGCATCGATAGGCATTCGAGGACTGACGAGCGCGGTCTTCGCATCGACCAGTTCGCCGAGAAGTCGCTGAGCAGATCGCCGCCCAGTGCACACTTGCCCTAGCCGTTGGCTCCGACCTCCTCCATCGCCCGGTCGATCAGCTTTGGATAGCTCTGCATGAACTCCTCGACCGTGTAGGGCCGCTGGTCGCGGCTCTCGGCGAGGTATTCCCACCCTCCGCTGGCGTAGGCGTTCATTCGCTTCATGCCGATCTCGGTGAGATCGTTGGTGCCATTCGGCTGGACCAGCTTGCGGAACAGCTCGCGCACCTGGACCTTGTTGGACAGGTCGACCTTGGTGAGCCTTAGTTCGGCGACGACGAGCAGGCCGATGAGGAAGTGGCGCACGGGCCGGTATTCCTCGACGAACCGCTCGACCATGTCCGTCGCAGGCGCCTCGCTCGAGCGGCCCGATGCGAAACCCGCCATCAGGCACATGTAGTAGATGTCCCACTTCACCTTGATCTCGGGCGCGTCCGAGATCTCGCCGAACCACTTCTCCGCGTCCTTGCGCAGCCGGAAGTATGCCATGTCAGGCCTCCTCGTCCGTGAGATCGAACGTCTCGAAGAATTGCCGATCGTGAACGAGCACGGAGTTCTCGCCGACGGTCGTGGAAGCTGGAAGGTTCACCATCAGCTTCTCGGTGCCGGGCGTCCGGCGGAAAAGCGTCAGGTAGCGCACGTCGCCGCCGGCCGCCTCGTGGAGCGCGGGCACGAAGCCCTCGCGCTCCGTGTTGATCGTGAAGCCGACGAACTGCTCGGTCAGCTTCGGGATCAGGGCACCGACCCGGCGGCGCACGCCGGCGTCGATCGGGTTGGCGGGACTGTCCACCACGAGCGGAAGCTCGTTGTTGCCACGCTTGAGCACGTTCATGAGGAAGACGTAGCCGACCGACAGAACCTGACCGACGCTGGCGCCAGACTGGCCCGACAGCTTCAGGGACTTGTCGATACCCGCGATGCGGAGCGGGTCGTTGACCAGCACCTTGGCGAGGGTGTCGTTGCATGATTCGATGAGCTCGCCCTTGATCTCATCGCGCGCCAGATCGAGCGTGCGCTTCAGCAGGCGGACGATCATCTCGGTCTGCCTGCGCAGCGTCAGGGTGTCGGTGATCTCAGCGATCTGACGACCGGACTGCTTGAGCTGCAGCTCGAGCGACGCGAGCGACCAGGTGTCGGGATCCTCCGCATTCTCCTCGTCGACCACCGCGTCGATGCTCGCGATCAGCGCGCGGCACTCCTGCAGCCTCGTCATCGCCGTGGCCTGCTCATCCTCCCAGGTCTGGATGTCCGCGTCGCCGCTGTCCTTCAACTGCTGCTTCAGGATCTCGACGTCCTGGTCGGCGAGCCGCTTGGCGCGCCGGGCCTCCGCCAGCTCCGTCACCACGGTCCCGAACGCATTGGACAGGCCACCCTCGGCCTGCTCCTGCCCGACGGCCTCGATGTCCGTCTTCATGGCATTGATGATGCCGTATTCGGGCGAGTCGAGGTAGAGCTCCGAACGGGCGCGGATCTCCTCGCGAGCACCCTCGGTCATCTCCCGGCCGCATATGCAGTCGGGCTCCTCGAGCAGCTCCTGGAAGAACTGGTTCGACGTGTTCTCCGGCAACCGCAACCGGTCCAGCCCCTCCTTGAGCTGCCACAGGTCACGCCCAAAGGAAGGATGCAGGGCCAGAGGCATCCGCAGCGCCTGCATCGCCTCGCCGGACGCACGGGCAAGCCGGGCGCCCGCGGTGGCAAGCTCGCCCTGCGCGGCGTCGAAGCGCTCGCGCGTCGCGGCACCGCCGCTGAGCTTGGCCTTGATGCGCTTGTCGAGGTCCTCGTAGTCCGCATGGAGCTTCGTCGCACCGGTGTCGGCCTGCTCCCGGAACCGGATGACCTCGGCCTTGCGCTTCTGCAACGCCTGGTGCGCATCCTGGAGGCGCTGAAGTCCGGATTCAGACTTCACCGGCACCTGCTTCGCCTTGCGGCTCCAGGCTTCGTCGGCGAACCGCGACACGTCCTCGATCACATACAGCTGGCAGAGTGCGTCGATGGCGTATTCCGCCTCCAGCCCACGCTGGTCGAACAGCTTCCCAGCGAACTCGCCGTCGAAGATGAAGAGGTCGAGGAACTCGGGCTTCAGGAAGCGGCGGACCGATGGCGGCGGCGACCATGTCGGCTGGACGCCGCCGCTGCCCGGGTTGGTGGTGCGGTAGCTCGCCACACCGCGCTGGAAGTCGAGGACTAGCTCGAAGGTCAGCGGCTTGCCGTCCATGGCGAGCCGGACGACGAACGAGCCCTTGTGGCGGTCGTCACCAGCCCGACGCATGTCGCGGACCTCGGTCTCGGACCACTTGGTCGCCGCTCCGTTCATCGCGGCCTCGAGAAGGGTCAGCGTGGTCGTCTTGCCGGTGCCGTTGGGCATCTGAACCAGGGACACGCGCGACGCCTGCATGCCATCGGCCAGATCGACCCTGACGTCCGGACACCGCATGCCCTCGCTGGACCAGCCGAGCAGGTTAATCTTCATCGTCGTCGCCCAGCGCGAGTTGCTGACGAAGGACGTCGTAGATCTGCATCTGCGCGTCGAGGCTCGCATCGCCCTCGCCGACGGCGAGAAGCCACGCCTGCAGCTGCTCGGCGACCACCGGTGGCTGTCCCTCCTCCTCGACGGCCTGGCGCAAGGCCCGGACCACTGCTGAATCAAGCGGCACTCTCTTCCTCCCTTCGAACCTTCGACAGCTCGGTCAGCCAGATGCAGCGGTCCTGGTCCGCGTTTGGCTCCTTGTCGCCGGGCTGCGCCGGCCTCACGAAATCTATAACCCGGGCCCGCTTGTGCGGGTTGGCGGGATCGGCCCGCAGGCAGCGGCCGATCCGCTGGATCGTCTCCAGCCGGGCGCGTGCCGACGAGAACAGCACGACGGTGTTGAGCGACTGGATGTCGATCCCCTGCGAAATCCTGTGGCAGGTGATCAGGCAATCGATCTCGCCCCGCGCGAACGCGACGAGATGGGCGCGGTCATCCTCGGCATAATAGGTGCGGTAGCGGTGGGTGTAGCCGTCGATCATCTCGAGGATCGGCTGACCATATTCCTTCGTTTCGACGAAGACGATGCTGCGCTGGAGGATGGACGGGTCCTCCGCCAATCGATCCGCGAACACCGCGGGCTTCATCTCGGCGGTCTTGTAGACGCGGGAGATCTCGGTCCAGACCTCCTCCTGGCTCATCGGCCGACCCTCGCGGCGCCGGCTCGCCTGCTTGGTGTAGACCTGGCGAAGGCGCTGACGGTCACCATCGGTGAGATCGTAGTGGAGAGGCTCATAGTCGAACTCGCTCAGGACGCCGCGCTCGATCGCCGCCTCGAGCGGAAAGCTGTAGAGCGAAGGCCCGATCTCGCTCTCAAGGAACTGATTTCCAACCTGGTCATAGGCCCGGTCTGGTGTAGCGCTCAGTCCAAGCCGGTATCTGAAACGGTCATGCGTCCCGGCGAGTTCGCGGACGAGCGACGGGGTCCCAAGCCCATGAACCTCGTCGTGGATGATCAGCATTCGGGCCGCGTCTGCCTTAGACAGGCCCCGCATCAGCTTGGGGAGTTGCGTGCGCGAGATGACGAGCAAGGACGAGGTTGGTTCGAGCAGGAACTCGTCCACGTCATGGTGACGCCCATACTGCCGGTACATGATCCAGCGGCGGCGAGTTTCGCCCAACCAGCCCTCAAGTTCACCGGCCCACTGATCCAGCAGGTCCGTCCCATCCATGGTCACGACGACGGATCTGATATCGCCCGCACTGGCTAGGTCGGTCAGGATCCGGAGCGCCGTGCGCGTCTTGCCCGTCCCGGTGGCCATCTCCAGCACGCCCGCGCCAGCCGCCGCGAACGCCGCCACGGCCTCATCCTGATGCCGCCATCGCGACGGCCTCGGGTCGGCGCCCGCGCTCGGATCCTTACCGCCAGGAGCGCTCGTAGGCGCACGCGCCCGCAGACGCTCCAATACCGCCGGGCTGGGCGCCAGGACGCGCAGACCCTCGGCGGCGTCGGACCATGCCTCGTCGAACTGCTGCTCCTTGACCTCCACGCGGCTGCGCTCGGCGGCGACCCAGTTCCGATAGACGTCGATCGACTCGTAGTTCCGCCGCATTCCCGCTGCGGTCTCGTTCGCCGAGCCCGTGAAGGCGATGCGGTCCCCGCCAACAAGCGACACGATGCCGATCTTCTCGTGATACATCCGTGCGTCGTCCACGTGCTCGGCGAACGCGAACTTCAGCTTGAGCCGGTCGGTGGCCACCAGCCAAGCGAACACGGACGCTCTCTTCGCAGCATCGCCCGGCGCATCGAGAAGCAGGATGATCTCCTCCACGACGCGGTCGGCGAGCTTCGCGCGATGGCCATCACGGGCACCCGGCGCCTCGAGCCCACGAAGGACCTGGAGATCGAGCGGCTGCAGCTCGGGTGACGCGATCAGCCTTACCTCCAGGTCGTCCGCCGCCATGCGGAGCAGGGCCTCGGCCCAGCTCGCCATCGCACTCGTCGAGAAGAACCCGACGGAGCGGCGGTAGAGCGTGGCGGACGAGAGGACAGGACCGAAGAACGCGTCGCCGAGCTCGTCCCGACCGCTCCGATAGTGATCTCGCAGGACATCACGCAGCGGTGTGGGATGAACTGGCTGATCCAAGCCGACGGTCACTGCTCACCCAGCCAGTCAAGGAAATCGCCCATCCGGCGCTCGGCCAGCAGGCGCGAGCCGGCGGCCGAGACATCGGCCATGGAGACCGCGGCGGAAACCTCACGCTCTGGTACGGCCACGGTGTCGAAGGCTGCGCGGAAGCGACGTAGGTCCAGCCACGACGGAGCGGCCACCTCGGAGGATCGCACTGCGCAAGCGACCGATGCGCCAGGCGCCGACGGCCATTCGAGAGACCCAGTGCGGTGCAACTCGGTGGCGAGCATCGAACGCAGCTCGGCGGCGCGGGCCGGGACGATCGGGTGGGGTAGCTGCCAGGGACACTCCACGCACTGGTCCGGCTGCGAGACGGCGCCGAGCATTATGAGGGTGCCAAGGAGCGCGCATCCGCTGTGCATATCGATGCGCCGCCCATCGACCCGGTTGAGCGCCATCCAGTTGGTGGCCCGCGCCTCGTCGAGATCCACCAAGGCAGCCAACAGCCGCTCCAGCGCGGGACGGGTCTCGAGCGCTCCCGGCCGGAGCGTCGCGAAGAGATCGAACCTCGCCTCGCTCCTCCTGCGATCACGCCACAGTGACAGTTCGTCCGCATCGGCAGGCCAGGCATCGATCGTGGCGATGGCGAGCAGGCTACGAAGTAGCTCGCCGTCCTCTGACCGGTCCGCCCAGCGGCACAACCGCATCTCGGCAGCCGGCGTCCAGAGCGGAAAGGTGCCCCACGGCTCGCCCGCACGGCGCGCCATCGCAAACAGCCGTGCTTGCGTCTCATCGAGCAGATAGGGGATCTCGCCGGCGACCACCTCCTCGTGTGACGGCACCTGCTGCGGCAGGCAGTAGACGCCTGGGAGGAGGCGAATGAACAGGTCAGGGCGCATGATGAGCGTCGGCCCGATGCTGTTCACCGAACGGTCGCGCGGCAGCCAGCGGCGTGGGTTCGTCGTCAGCTGGCCAAGCGCCTGAGGGCCGGCCTTCTCGAGCTCCGCGACCAGGGCCGCCGCAAGGCTCCCGTCGAGTTCCGATGCCGCAGTCTGCTCTTCGTCCTCCTCGCCCGTGAGGGTCGCCGCCACTGGCACGGTGCCGGCACGCCCAAGCGCGATCCAGCGCTCCTCGGAGATCTCCAGGAACAGGTGCGATGCCTCGCTCATCACGATGGAAAGGTCGCGCTGCGAGCACCGGTCTGCCGGCACACATGCGCGATACCGGCGGAGCAGCTCTGCCGAGGGCAATGGCGATCTGCTGCCGCTCAGGAGGGCGTGGACGCCAAGCGTCCTGCGCGGGCGGACACTGAACCGTCCCTCGACCGCGTAGCCAGCGTGGATGCGGAGATCCAGACCGATCTGGAGCGCAGCGTGCACCGTCGCTGCTGGCGCATCCAGCCCAAGGTCATCGACCGCGCAGGGCAGAGCGGGAAGGCCAGAAGCGTCCAGATGCCCAAGCACATGGTCGACCGGGTGACGGTCCGCCCCGACGCTCAACCACCCATGGTCGAAGCGGCTGCCCATTTCGTCCAGCCAGTCGGAGAGCGTGAGACCCAGCAGTTCGAGCGAGAGCATCGTCGCGCCGGCGACGTGCCGGCGGCGAACGTAGAGCTCGGTCTCGAGCAACACGTCGCCGTCGCCCGCGAGCTCGGTCCAGGTCCGGGTCGCGCGATCATCGATCGCCTGCCTCAGGGGCACGCGCCGCGACATCAGCGCCATGTCGCGGAGGCCCCGCTTCTCGATCTGGCGAACCCGCTCCCGCGTGACTCGCATGCCGCCGCCGATCTCCTCGAGGGTCTCGGGCGGCGCGCCATCGAGTCCGAAGCGACGGCGGATGACCGGCACGTCGCGGGACTGGATGCGCTCGAAAAGGAACTGCACGAGCGCGTCCAGCTCCCTGGGCACCGCCACCCTGGCCGCGACCTCGGCGCAATCGTCGCCCTCCGAGACCGCCATCGCGAGCAGGTCATCGTCCCGCGCCACAAGACGCTCGGGCTCGATGCCAAGCGAAAGCGCGAGCTCATTCCGCTCTTCGACCGACAGTCCCGTCGCGGCCGCCGCGAGCCTTCGCCAGCAGACGTCCCAGAAGCCGAGCATCGTGGTCCGGCCGATGTTGCCGAAGCGACCCAGCCGGGCATTCCAGCCCTGTCGGTCGAGGAGCAGTTCGGCCACCGCGGCGTTGGATACCTGGGGGATCCACACGAGCTGACGCAGCCGGGCCGCGAGCACCTCCGACGAGAATGCCTGCGCCACCGTCATCCCGTCGAGCAGTGCACGCACCGTCTGGGCAGTCGAGACCTGCTCGGGATCAGGTTCAGGCTCGGGCATCCATATCGGCCCTTCCATGTCACCGAACACTCGTATCAGAACAGCGTCGTGGAGCGCCCTGCGGACGCCGTTGCGCTGGATCACACGGGAAACCGTAAGTCGGAGCCCCGCGACGAGGTCGCTGACCGTGCCCTGGCCGATCCCTGGAACACGCGTGATCTGTGGAGTGACGATCTCGATGTCGTTGCAAAGCGTCCAGACAGGAATCTCGCCGATCTGCGATTCCAGCAGCCGCTCGAGCCGTCCGCCCTCGCGGACGTCGCGAACGGCAGCGCGCGCCGGGACGGTCGATAGTTCCGAGGAGACCGCGGCCAGCAGATCGTCGATCTCATCGGTCGTCACCACGTCACCGGGATCGACCACGCTGAACGGGCCGCCTTCCGATCTCGAGACGCGGATGATCCGGTCGAGCTCGTTCGCACTGCGACGACCGAGGTTCTTCACGCAGCGCATCATGGCCGCCTGTGGATTGGGATCGGCGAGATAGGCGTCCACGGTCGCGAAGGGAATCGCGCCCTCCCGCGCGGCGCACTGAAGGGCATTGCGCAGGCGGACCGAGGGATGCCGGTCCTCCACGAACTGCTCCAGTGGCACGCCCACATGCGCGGGCATCAGGGCTAGCGGCGCCGTCGACATGATCAGCCCGCGAGGCGCTCCGGGTCGAATGGGCGTGCCGCGATCTCGCGCGCAACCTCCAGCAACACCGCCAGACGACCGGACTTCAGCCGCCCCGCCGTGTCACTGCGATCCTCCGACTTAAGCTGCGCCAGCGGGGGAAGCAGCATCACGGTGATCAGGTCAGCGGAGGCGATGTTCAGACGCGCGTCGGATCGTCCGAGCTCGATGGCGGACTGGTTGAACTCACGCACGGCGAGCTTTGCCGACTTCGCCTCAAGGGCAGCGCCAATGACCCCCTCGAACGCATCCGGGGACTTGATCCCAAGACGCTGGGCCGCGTCATACGCCTGTCCGGCGTTGACGGAGAGATCGGCCTCCGGAAAGCGGTCGCGAAGTCGCGCCACGAAGTCGTGGACGTCGCTGAACTCCCCCTGACGGCTGCGGAGCCGCAGCTCGTTGGCCTCGAGCAGGCGGGTGATCGACGCATCACCCGACCGGGTCAGATGGCCGAGCGCCTCGAGCAGGCCCATCTCGGCAGGGCCGGGACCGCCTCCCTCCGGCTTGTAGCCGATGTCATGCTCGATCTCGTTCCACACGTGCGCCATCATCGAGCATACCTGAACCTCGCAACTCGCGCCTCGAAGGTTCTCGTAGCTGCCGACAAGGTCCTCCTCGCGCAGATGCACCTGGCAGTGCGTGGCGCGGTAGAACCGTGCCCTCTCCGGATCGAGCTTGTTCTTCGCATCGACGTGAACGTCCGTGGTGGTTCCCTCAGGCCCGGAGAAGAGCTCGCAGAGGCGCTGCGTCACCTTCCCCTCGTGCTCCGGGCTATAGGTCGCGACGCGCACGCCGGCGAAGTCGGTGACTCCCTCGAAGATCTCATCGACGCTCGCGTAGTTCTTGTCGTCCTGGCGCGAGAACCGCTCGAGCTTGCCTCTGAAGCTCTGGGGCGTCTTAGTGCGGGACGTGACCTGCGCGCGCACCGCGTCGCCCTCGACGATGACCGCCTGGCAGATCTCGGCGACGCGCACCGCCAACTTCAGATACCGATCGCGCTCACGCTCGTAGCGCGCGACCGCGGGGTCAATCAGACTCGTCGAAAATGGCATGCACACCCCCCGTCATCTCAGTCTGCCCCGCGTCGAGCCCTATGTCCAACGACCTTCCCGCCAAGAAGACGATAATATTGCGCAAGTTATGCGGGTGCGGGTCGCTTCGGCATAACTTGGTCGAAAGGTCTGAAAATGAGGTTGCTGGGATCAGAAGAAGAAGGCTGCACGCAGACAGCCCCGCCGGTGGATCAACCAGGAATGGGAAAATGGAGGTCTTCAACCCGGACCAGCTGGAACGGGCCCGCGAGAACGGCCGCCTGTGGCTCAGCGGCGACCTCTTCGCCGCGCACATGGTCCCCGTGATCAAGCTGTTCGTGCCAGGCACGGCCTGCACATGGCTTGCCGCGGCGGTGCACTCCCACGACCCCGATCGCCTCCTCGGGCTGTGCGACGTGGCCGCGGTGATCCGCATATCCGATGGACATCGTTTCAGACCATCGTCCAGCGCCACGTCGGCGGTGCGATCAACGTCAGTCGCACGCCGCGTCGCAGAGGGCCTGCCAATGGACGCCGCGCGCGCCAACACCGGACAGACCGCTGCAGCGCGTCGGCTTGGCGTATGACTGCAACGCCTTGTCGCAGCCGAAGACGGAGTTGCAAAGCCAATTGGTGGTAGCCCGGTGGTAGCCCGAGGCTCATGGGCCCCCGAGGGGATGTTCTAAGATATTGACTTATAAGGAGAAAATGGTGCTGCCGGTGAGGATTGAACTCACGACCTCAGCCTTACCAAGGATGCGCTCTACCACTGAGCTACGGCAGCACACGTGAACCCTCTCGGGGACAAGCGAGGCGCGCCTATGTCCGCCACCCCGGTCATTGTCAAGGCGGGCCAACAGGGTCTACGCCGCTGCGCATGCCCGCCACCGACGAAAAGGCCGCGCGCCTTGCCGCGCAACTCCGTGCCAACCTCAAGCGGCGCAAGGAGCAGGCGCGCGGGGCCGCGACCGCCGCCGATACGAAACCCGATGACGCGGGCACCCCCGACCGCTAAGGAGCGGCGCCATGAACCGTCCCAAACTCTCGATCGTCGTCCCCTGCTATAACGAGGCGTTGAGCCTCGAAACGCTTCACTCGCGCGTCACGGCCGCCGCCAAGGCGGAGGTCGGCGAGGATTATGAGCTCGTTCTGATCAATGACGGGTCGAAGGACGCCAGCTGGCAAATGATGCAGCAGCTGTCGCTCAGTGACCCGCGGCTCGTCGCGATCAACCTGTCGCGCAACCACGGCCACCAACTGGCGCTGACCGCGGGGCTCGATTTGTGCAGCGGGCAGGAGATCCTGATCATCGACGCCGATTTGCAGGATCCGCCCGAATTGCTCGGCGACATGCGCAGGATGATGGCGGCCGAGGATGCCGACGTGGTCTATGCCGTCCGCCGCAAGCGCGATGGCGAGACGTTCTTCAAGAGGGCGACGGCGGCGGCATTCTATCGACTGCTCGACCGGGTGACCGATACGCCGATCCCGCTCGATACCGGCGATTTCCGACTGATGAGCCGGCGCGCGCTCGACGCGTTTCTGTCGCTCCCCGAACAGGCGCGCTTCATCCGCGGGATGGTCGCGTGGGTCGGTTTCCGGCAGGTGCCGTTCCCGTACGATCGGGCCGAGCGCTTTGCCGGGGAGACCAATTACCCGCTGTCGAAAATGCTGCGGCTCGCGTTCGACGCGATGACGGGGTTTTCGACCAAGCCGCTGACCTTTGCCAGCCATGTCGGGCTGGCGCTGACCGCGGCGTCGGGGCTGCTGCTGATCTATATCGCGATCGGCTTCCTGTCGGGATCGGCGGTGGCAGGCTGGACCAGCCTTGCCTTCATCGTCGTGCTGCTGGGCGCGGTGCAGATGTTCGTGCTGGGGATGATCGGCGAATATCTCGGGCGGCTCTATGTCGAATCGAAACACCGCCCGCTGTATCTGGTGTCGGACGTGGAAGGGCCATGCCAGGGAAAGGCGACGCTCGGGTATCGCGCCGAGCCTCGGTCCCCCTCCCGCTCGCGAGAGGGGCTAGGGGAGGGCGTGTCCGCGTCTGCCCAGGCTATCACGGAAGACTGACATGCCCTCCCCCGAGCCCTCCCGCAAGCGGGAGGGGAGGTTCAGATCTTCGGCACCGCCAGCGTCAGGATCGACACGCCCGGGGTCAACGGCACGCGCCCGACCAGATGGCGTTCGAGCCGGAATATCGCTTCGAACAATTTGTTGACCGGGCCCGGCGGCGGCGAATCGTCGCTGTCGTCGCGACCCGTCATCCGGCCCGCGATCCGTGCGGCGGCAGCCAGCGGGAAAAGCAGCGAATTGAAGTAACCGAGCTTCTTCGGTTCGAGCCCCGCTGCGGCGATAGCGGCCTTCAGCGACTTGGTCGAATAACGCCGGTGGTGGTGGTTCACGACGTCGTGCGCCGACCACATCCACTGATGCGCCGGCACGGCGATCAGGATCTTCCCGCCCGGTTTCAGGCACTCCTTCATCGCCTTGAGGGCGGCGATGTCGTCTTCGATATGTTCGACCACGTCGAGCACCGCGACCAGATCGTATGTACCGCGCTCAATTCCGGGCAGGTCGGGCAAAGGCGAGGCGCTGACCGGCTTGCCCAGCCTTTTGGTCGCGATTGCGCGCGCCGCGGGATCGATTTCGATCGCGTCGACATCGCCGAATTGCGCCAGCATCACCAGATTGTGCCCGGTGCCGCAGCCGATCTCGAGGATGCGGGCGTCCTTGGGCAAGTCGGCATAGCGCGCGACATAATCGTGCAGGATGTCGCGCCGCGCGGTGTACCACCAATGCGTCGAATCATGCTCCGCCATGCGGTCGTAAACGATGCGGTCCATCAGATTTTGGCCATCAGGCGAATACCAGCCAGCGATTGAGGATGAAGGTGAAAATCGTCGCGAGCAGCACGGCCGGCAGCAGTGGCGCCCAGGCGGGATATCCGAGCAACGCGGTGCCGATCCAGGTCACTGCCGCGTTGAGCGCGACGCCCGATGCCTGGACCGCGACGAATTTGACTTGCTGCGCTCCGCCGGGATCGCGCGTGCCGTGCCCCTTGAAGCTCCAGCGGCTGTGGAGGAAATATCCCGCGGTCACCGCGACGGCAAAAGCGAACGGCACGGCATAGACCGCGTGTGCGCCGGGAAAAACCCAATGTGTCAGCGGCAGATAGACCGCCGAATAGATGACGGTCGAAATCCCTCCGGAAATACCGAAGCGGATCAGCTGGCCGAGCAACCCGCTCTCCCGCCATGTTTCAATTTGTCGATGGATCGCCGTCACGCACTTGCCCTGGAGGTCGCGGCAGCCCTAATGCGCTGCGAGGCGCGAGGAAAGCATTTTGACGAGCATCGAACAGCGTTGGGCAGACCTGATCGCCGAGATCGACCGCCACTGGATCAGATATGCCTTGCTGGCGTGGTGCGTCGTGGCCTTCTGGTCGGTCGGCACGCAATGGGGCCAGATCCAGGCGCTGGGGCTGGGCGACACCGACGACAATATGCGGCTGATGCAGGTCCGCGCGCTGTTGAACGGGCAAGCGTGGTTCGACCTGCGCAATTATTCGCTCAACCCGCCGGGCGGCTTCGACATCCACTGGAGCCGGATCGTCGATTTGCCGATCGCCGGGTTGATCGTGTTGCTGCGGCCGGTCGTCGGCACGCCCGAGGCCGAGCGGCTGGCGTGCGGGATCGCGCCGCTGCTGCCGCTGGCGATCGCGTTTCTCGGGCTGGGTGCGACGGTGCGGCGGTTGGTCGGGCGGCATTCATGGCCGGTCGCGATCGCGCTGCTGCTGTTCGCCTGTTACTCGACCATGACGATGTTCGCGCCCGATCGGATCGATCATCATGGCTGGCAACTGGCGATGCTGAGCCTCACCGTTGCCGGGCTGTCCGACCCGAAGGGCGGACGCGGCGGGGTGCTGGTTGGCGCAGCCAGTGCGGTCAGCTTGTCGATCGGGCTGGAGATGATGCCCTATGCCGCGATGGCGGGGGCGATCATCGCGCTGCAATGGATCTGGAACCGCGACGAAGCGCGCCGGGTCGAGGGCTACGCGCTCAGCCTCGGTGGCGGCACCGCGCTGGGTTATGCGCTGTTCGCGTCCTACGCCAATACGGTGCCGCGCTGCGATGCGCTGACCCCGGTCTATCTGACGGTGATGATCGCCGCGGGGGCTTTGCTGTTCGCTCTCGCTCGGCTCAATCCGACGTCGCGGCTGGTGCGGTTGGGTCTGGCGTTGGCGGCGGGCGCGGTGATCGTGATCGGGTTTGCCTTGCTGTTCCCGCAATGCCTCGGTCGGCCCGAACAAGCCTCGCCCGAACTGGTCAAGAACTGGCTCAACAATGTGCGCGAGGCCAAGCCGGTCTACACACACCCGTTCCGCGTCGCTTTCCCGATCGTGACGCTGCCGCTGATCGGTCTGCTCGGCGCGTGCGTCGCGACCAAGCGCGCATGGGACGACCGTGCGCCGATCATGGTCGGGTGGATCGCGGTGACCTTGTTCACGCTATTCGCCTGCCTGATGCTGCTGTGGCAGACGCGCGCGGGCCCCGCCGCGCAATTGCTCGCGGTGCCGGGCGCGGCGGCGCTGATCTGGATCGCGGTGCCGCTCCTGTTCGGCAGTTCGAACGTATTCGTGCGGGTGCTCGGCCCGGTGATGGTCGTGCTGTTCGCCTCGGGCACGTTCAGCGCGCTCTCAATCCAGTATCTGCCGATCGACAAGCCCGACAAGCGCAGCCAGACGATCCAGACCGCGAGCGGGCGCTGTCCGGGGATCCGCAACCTGTCGGCGCTCAATCGGTATCCCGCGGCGACGGTGCTGAGCTTCGTCGATCTGGGACCGCGGATCATCGTGGTGACGCATCACAAAGCAGTGGCCGGGCCGTATCATCGCAACGGCGATGCGATCCTCGACGTCCAGCATGCGTTTGGCGGCAGCCCCGAACAATTCCGCGCGATTGCCGCGAAGCACGGCGCGACCTTGCTGCTGCTGTGCCCCAACATGGCCGAATCGACGATCTATCGCGCGCGCAATCCCGGCGGGTTCTACGACCGCATGGCGAAGGGCGAGCAATTCCCGTTCCTGACGCCACTCACGCTGCCAAAGGACTCGCCGCTCCGGCTGTTCCGGATCAATTGAGCCGGCGTCACCCCAGCGAAAGCTGGGGTCGCATGCCGTATGTCACTGCCTGAGATCCCAGCTTTCGTTGGGATGACGGGTCAGCTCAGCCCCATGCTGATCCTGATCCCGTCAATCACGAACTGCACCGCCAGCGCGCCGAGCAATACGCCGAGAATGCGCGTGATCACCGCTTCGATCCGCGCGCCGAGAAAGCGCATGATCGGACCCGCCGCGAGCAATGCGAGCAAGGTCAGGATCAGGATCGTCGCCAGCGCCGCCAGCACAACCGCGACTCGCTCCACGCCGTGGTTGCGGCTCATCATCAGCATGACGGAGGCGATCGATCCCGGCCCGGCGATCATCGGCATCGCCATCGGGAAGATCGATACGTCCTCGATCTCGGGCGTGGAGGCGACCTTGGCAGCGCGATCCTCGCGGCGTTCGGTGCGCTTTTCGAACACCATTTCGAGCGCGATCAGGAACAGCATGATCCCGCCCGCGATGCGGAACGCCGACAGGCTGACGCCCAATGCCTTGAGCAGCGCTTCGCCGACCGCGGCGAACACGAACAGGATGATCGCCGCGACCACCACCGCGCGGATCGCCATGGCTCGGCGGTGCTCGGGGCTCGCGCCGTTGGTCAGCCCGGCATAGATCGGCGCGCAGCCGGGCGGATCGATCACGACGAAGAAGGTGACGAGCGCGGAGAGGTAGAGTTCGATCATTTGGACGACGTCACGCGATCGAAGATGACTTGTTCACGCGCACCGCCCGAGAGGCCCGCCTTGGAGGGCTTGCCCTTCCGCGTCAGGCTGACCGTCAATTCCAGCGGACCGCCGGACCATTTGATCCAGTGCCACGAGAGCGATTTGTCGGCCGAATACCCATCTGCTTCCCATATCATCGGACTGCCCAGCGGCCCGGCGTGCATATGCGGTGTCGGTGACCATTGTGGACCGGGACAGGTCGCCTTGCGTATCGCCGGTTTTGCAGGTCGGTCGAGCGCTCGGCTCGTCGTATCGCCCAAGTCTAGCACCCACCTCCACCCTCCATCGGCCTGCTGCTGCCAGATCGTCGTGAAATAACCGACACTGCCGTCGGGGCGCTTCCACCCTCCGGTGTTGACCGCGACCTTGCCGTCGCACGAGATATAGCTCGCGGTCGGCCACCAATCGATCGCCTTGGCCGGGTCCTTGCGATCCTTCAGCCAGTCCTGCGCGTTGACCGGTTGCGGCACGAACATCGTCGCGTCGGCGGTCGCCCATTTGCGGAATGCGGTCCATTGGCCGAGTGTTTGCGCATCGGCGGCGAACGCGCGTTCGGCCTCAATGGGAGTTGAGCTGACTGAGCCTGTCGGCCCATCCTTGTCCGCTGCGAGCCCGAAAAAGGACGCTTCCCCGGCGAAGGCCGGGGCCCAGTAACGACCCGCTTGCAGCTGGGCCCCGGCCTTCGCCGGGGAAGCGGCAGAAGCAAGAGAGCTCCAGCGGATTTCGGCGGGCTCAGCCCGAACAAAAACCGCGGTAAGAAACGCAAACAGAATCACAGCGCGTCCTTGTCGTACGGCACACCCTCGCGACGGCATGCCGACACCAATGTATTCCGCAACAACACCGCGATCGTCATCGGCCCGACCCCGCCGGGCACTGGAGTGATCGCCCCGGCCACGCTCATCGCGCCGGCGAAATCGACATCGCCGACCAGCCGTCCGTTCGATCCAGGGCTCTCCGCCGCCTCGCGGTTGATGCCGACGTCGATCACGGTCGCGCCGGGCTTGATCCAGTCGCCCTTGATCATTTCGGCGCGGCCCACCGCCGCGATGACGATATCGGCGCGCTTGACCACGCTCGACAGGTCGCGCGTCTTCGAATGCGCCAGCGTGACGGTGCAGCTTTCGCGCGTCAGCAACGCCGCCATCGGCTTGCCGACGATGTTCGAGCGCCCGACCACCACCGCGTCGAGCCCCGCGAGGTCGCCGAGCTGGTCCTTGAGCAGCATCAGGCAGCCGAGGGGCGTGCACGGCACGAACCCGTTTAGACCGGTCGCCAGCCGCCCGGCATTGACCGGGTGGAAGCCGTCGACATCCTTGTCGGGATCGATCCGCGTCGTGACGACCCGCTCGTCGATATGATCGGGGAGCGGCAATTGCACGAGGATGCCGTCGATCCGGTCGTCGGCGTTGAGCGTGTCGATCAGCGCGAGCAGATCGTCCTGCGATGTGTCGGCGGGCAAGCGATGCTCGAAGCTGCCCATCCCGGCACCGACTGTCGCCCTGTGCTTGTTGCGGACATAGACCGCGGAGGCCGGGTCGTCGCCGACCAGCACCACCGCGAGGCCGGGCGCGCGCCCCGCCGCTTCGTGGAACGCTGCCACTTGCGTGGCGATGCGTTCGCGCAAGTTCAGCGCGAAGGCTTTTCCGTCGATGATCGTGGCCGTCATGACTGCGGCTGATAGAGCCCCTCGGCGATCTCCGCCAGCGTTGCGGTGTCACCGGCGATCGCCAGCCGCTTGAGCCGCGCCTTGTCGCCCGCGATCAGGCGGACGTCGCGCCGGGGCAGGCCGAAGCTCTTGGCCACCAGTTCGATCAGCGCGGCGTTTGCGGCGCCCTCCACCGGCGGCGCGTTCAGCCGTGCGACGAAATGGTCGGGTCCGGGCTCCAGCGAATTGCGTGACGACCGCGGCGTGACGCGGACGGCGATCTCGATCCCGCTCGGCGTCGCGCGCCAGCCTGTCAGATAGCGCTCTTTAGGATCAGCCCGTAGAGCCAGGGAATGACCGCATAGCTGACGATGCGGATCAGGATCAGCACCACCATAGGCGAGAAATCGATCCCGCCTGCGGTCGGCAGGATCCGCCGGATCGGACGGTACATTGGCTCGGTGATCGTCTTCAGCGCATGCCACACGCTCGCGACGAAATCGTTGTACGTGTTGATCACGTTGAACGCGATCAGCAGCGACATCACGAACTGAACGAAGATGATCCACCACGCGACGTCGAGAAGGATCTCGACGATTTGTAGCAGCATGATCAGAAACGAACCCAATGCGACCTCCGGTGTTATAGATGCCTGATACACCAAGCCGGGGCGGCCCGGCAAGATGTCAGCGATTCAGGCGCGGACCAGCGTGCCTGCGCCGGTGCGGGTAAAGATTTCGAGCAGCATTGCGTGCGGCACGCGCCCGTCGAGGATGACCGCGGCTTCGACCCCCGCTTCGACCGCTTTGACGCAGGTATCGACCTTGGGGATCATCCCCCCCGAAATCGTCCCGTTGGCCTTGAGCGCTTCGATCCCGACACGGTCGAGGTCGGTCTGAAGGTTGCCCGCTTTGTCGAGCACGCCCGCCACATCGGTCAGCAGGAAGAAGCGCGTCGCACCCAGCGCGCCGGCGATCGCGCCCGCCATCGTGTCGGCGTTGATGTTATAGGTCTGACCGTCGGCGCCGAGCGCGACCGGCGCGACCACCGGGATAAAGCCGTCGCGCGCAAGGTTGTTGAGGATCGACGGATCGACCTTCACCGGCTCGCCGACGAACCCCAGATCGACATGGCGCTCGATCCCCGAATTGGGATCGGGCTCGCGCCCCGACACCTTTTCGGCGAGCACCAGATTGGCGTCCTTGCCCGAAATCCCGACCGCGCGGCCGCCCAGCCCGGCGATCCAGCCGACGATTTCCTTGTTGATCTTGCCCGCCAGCACCATTTCTGCGACTTCTGCGGTCTGCGCGTCGGTGATCCGAAGCCCGCCGACGAACGACGATTCGACCCCCAGCCGCTTGAGCATCGCGCCGATCTGCGGCCCGCCGCCATGGACGACCACCGGGTTGATCCCGACGGCTTTGAGCAACACCACATCCTCGGCGAAATCGCGCTGCGCTTCGGGATCGCCCATCGCGTGACCGCCATATTTGATCACGAAGGTCTGCCCGGCGTAGCGCTGCATATAGGGCAGCGCCTCGACGAGCGTTTCGGCCTTGGCGAGCAAAGCGGGCGAAGGGGCGTGGTTGGTCATGGGGAGCCCCATAGCGATATGGCTGGCCAAGCGGAAGCGGTGCCAAATAGCCCCTCCCCTTCAGGGGAGGGGTTGGGGGTGGGGCCTATCCACGTGCGCGGCGCTTGGGGCACTGCCCCACCCCAGCCCCTCCCCTGAAGGGGAGGGCTTTACGCGCGATCCAGCCGCTTGCCCAACGCCACGAACCCGGTGATCAGGAACGGCACCAATACGATCGACAGCACGACCTTGGTCAGCATCTGTCCCTCCATCAGCTGAAGGATCGGCCGTTCGCCGTAGAACGAGATGCTGATGAACAGGATCGTGTCGACGATCTGGCTGATCACGCTGGCCACCATGCCGCGGAACCACACCAGCCGGCCCTGACCCTCGCTGCCCTTCAGTTTGCCGAAGATGAAGACGTTGAGCGTCTGCGAAATGCCATAGGAGATGAACCCGGCGAGCATCATTCGCACGCTTTGCCCGACGACGATCGGGAACGCCGCGACCGCCGGGGGATACATGCCGGCATCGTTCGGCAGCGCGAGGACGATCTGGATTAGCGCCGCCGAGACCAGCAACGGCACGAAGCCGAAGCGCACCAGCGCCGTTGCGGTCTTCTGCCCGTGCAGTTCGGCCACCGCGCTCGACAGCACGACGAGCAACAGGAAGCCGAAAATCCCCGCTTCGACCGCGAGCGGCCCCAGCGCGACCTGTTTGACCCCCAGCACGCCGGCCATGCAGACCATGCCGCCATAAAGGATCGAAAAGACGAAGAGCGAGCGCGGGATCGCGGGTGCGGGTGTTTCCATGGGGGGACGCTAACGGGATTTCCGTCCGCGTCAAACCCGGGCGGCGATCAGGCCGCCCGCTTGTTGCACGCGCTCCAATATTGCGGCCAGGTCTGCCCGGCCGGGACCTTGCCGGCGGTCTTGTCCGCCTTCCACTGCGCGGCGCATTGACGCTGTCGCGCGCGCATCGCGGTTTGCGCGGCGGAGGGTAGGCCGCCGGCGGGGGCTTTCGCCGCGGTCGCCGGTGCCGGCGTCAGGCTGGCCCGGCACGCCTTGAGGAATTGGGCCCAGGTCTGTCCGGCGGGCAGCGTCTTTGCGGTTTTCGCCGTCTGATATTTCGCCCCGCAAACCTTCATCGCATTATCCGCCAGCACCGGTCCGGCGCCAAAAGCTGCCACTACGACGGCAACGATTCCCAGTGTCTTCCTCATGGCATCGGCTCCCCCACGGCGAGACGGGACTCGGAGCGTCCCGATCATGGCCCGATGCTATCAAGACGAGACGCCGATTTGGACCGGCTTTTGCTCCGATTCGGACGCGTCGCGCCAAGGGCTGTGCATCGCGCTGTTTTCTCGCCATAGTCCGCGGCTGTTCGAAGCCTAGGGGGCCAACTTTTCCATGCGTATCCTGATCGGCCTGGCCGGTATCGCCGTCATTCTGCTCATCGCCTTCCTGCTCTCGAACAATCGCAAGGCGATCCGGCTGCGCGTCGTGGGCGCGGCGTTCGCGTTGCAAGTCGCGATGGCGGTGCTGGTGCTCTATACCGAGACCGGCAAGCGCGTGATCGGCAAGATGGCGCAAGGCGTCACCGCCTTGCTCGGCTACGCGCATGAAGGCACCAACCTCATCTTCGGCGCGCTCGCGACCGATCCCAAATTCGGCAATTCGTTCGCGATGGGCGCGCTGCCGGTGATCATCTTCTTCGCGGCGTTGGTCGCGGTCCTCTATCATATCGGATTGATGCAGCTGATCGTGCGGTGGGTCGGCGGCGCGATCGAGAAGATCGTGGGGGTAAGCAAGGTCGAATCGCTGTGCGCGGCGGCCAATATCTTCGTTGGTCAGTCGGAAGCACCGCTGGTGATCCGGCCGTATCTGGCCAGTCTGACACCGTCGCAACTCTTCGCGGTGATGACGGTCGGCATGGCGGGTGTCGCCGGGACGATCCTTGCTGCCTATGCGTTGCTGCTCGGGCCAACTGCGCTGCCATATCTCCTTGCCGCGTCGTTCATGTCGGCGCCGGGCGGATTGCTGATGGCCAAGATCATCATGCCCGACGACGTCGTGCCCGCCGGCGAACTGCCGCTCGAAGATGGCAAGTCGATGCTCGCGCATGAAGACGCCGCGATCAAGCTGGCCGAGGGGCACCCCGAGGAGGAGCGTGCCGCCAATGTCATCATGGCGGCCGCGTCGGGGGCGCAGACCGGCGTCAAGATCGCGGTGGCGGTGGCGGCGATGGTGCTGGCCTTCGTTTCGCTGGTCGCGCTCGCCAACGGTCTCCTTGGCGGAATCGGCGGCTGGTTCGGTCATCCCGAACTGAGTTTCCAGTTGATCGTCGGCTATGTTTTTGCCCCGATCATGTACCTGCTCAATATCCCGTGGAACGAAACGGGCGCTGCCGGGCAGTTGTTCGGCACGAAGGTCGTGCTCAACGAATTCGTCGCGTTCATCGATCTGGGGCAGATGAAGAACCTGTCGCCGCATACGACCGCCGTGGTGACGTTCGCGCTGTGCGGCTTCGCCAATTTCTCTTCGATCGCGATCCAGATGGCGTCGACCGGGAGCCTGGCGCCGAACCAGCGCCCGATGATCGCCAAGCTCGGCATCCGCGCGCTGATGGCCGGGAGCCTCGCCAATCTGATGTCGGCCGCGCTGGCGGGGTTGCTGATTCCCTGACGGTTATTCGTCGGTCCTCAGCTTGACCTTGTTGGGCAGTTTCTTGCCCTTGGTGCGGCGCGAGGGCAGCTGGACGGGGTGTTTCTTCTTCCACTCGGCCCAGCGCATCGGGCCATCGGGGGTGTCGATGATCGTGTCGTCGATGCTCATCGCAGCTTCCCTTACCGCGTCGGAACGGGCTCGGGCCCCGTGTAATCGTAGAACCCGCGCTTGGTCTTGCGGCCGTACCAGCCGGCTTCGACATATTTGACGAGCAGCGGCGCGGGGCGGAATTTGGGGTCGCCGGTGCCTTCGAACAGCACGCGGGTGATCTCGAGGCAGGTGTCGAGCCCGATGAAATCGGCGAGCGTCAGCGGCCCCATCGGGTGGTTGAGCCCGA
>JAZJYW010000008.1:0-158357 GCA_040390165.1 Pseudomonadota bacterium
TCGGCATCATGAACGGCTTGTCGAGCGGACGCTCGGGCTGCGGCAGATATTCGTCGACGGCCTTCATCAGCTCGAGGACGGCGTCCTGACCGAGCTTCTGATCCGAACCCGACAGCGCGCACGTCGCCGAACCACGGATGATCGGGATGTTGTCGCCGTCGAAATCATACTTCGACAGGAGCTCGCGGATTTCCATCTCGACCAGCTCGAGGATTTCCTCGTCGTCGACCAGATCGACCTTGTTCATGAACACGACCATCGTCGGCACGCCGACCTGGCGCGCGAGCAGGATGTGCTCGCGAGTCTGCGGCATCGGGCCGTCGGTGGCCGACACGACCAGGATCGCGCCGTCCATCTGCGCGGCGCCGGTGATCATGTTCTTCACATAATCGGCGTGGCCCGGGCAATCGACGTGCGCATAGTGGCGCGCTGCGGTCTCATACTCGACGTGTGCGGTCGAGATCGTGATGCCGCGTTCGCGCTCTTCCGGCGCCTTGTCGATGTTGGCGAAGTCAACGGCGACGCCGCCCGACGTTTCCGCCAGAACCTTCGTGATGGCAGCCGTCAGCGACGTCTTGCCATGATCGACGTGACCGATGGTGCCGATGTTGAGATGCGGCTTATTCCGCTCAAACTTTGCCTTCGCCATTGTTTCCTACCTTCTGGGATACGTTTCGTGAAATCCGCGACCGGACTCGCGCGAAGGCGGGCCCATAGCGGGTGTTTAATGGTTGCGCCAGCCCTAGCGCAGAGCGCGTTACGCCAATTTCGCCTTCACTTCGTCGGCAACGTTGGCGGGCACTTCGTCGTAATGCGAGAACTGCATCGAGTAGCTCGCGCGGCCCTGCGTGAACGACCGCAGCGAGTTCACGTAGCCGAACATGTTCGCCAGCGGGACCATCGCCTCGACCGTCTGCGCGTTGCCGCGCGTGTCGGTGCCCTGGATCTGGCCACGACGCGAGTTCATGTCGCCGATGACGTCGCCCAGATAATCCTCCGGGGTGACGACTTCGACCTTCATGACCGGCTCGAGCAACGTGATGCCCGATTTCTGCGCCACTTCGCGCATGGCGCCACGGGCACAGATTTCGAAGGCCAGCGCCGACGAATCGACGTCATGATACGCGCCGTCATACAGCACGATCTCGAAATCGATGATCGGGAAGCCGACCAGCGATCCCGTGGCCGCCGTCTCGCGGAAACCCTTCTCGATCGCGGGCAGATATTCCTTGGGAATATTGCCGCCCTTGATTTCATCCTTGAAGATGATGCCCGAACCGCGCTCGCCCGGCGTGACCTTCACCTTCACGCGGCCGAACTGGCCGGTGCCGCCCGACTGCTTCTTGTGGGTGTAGTCGACGTCGACCGGCTTCTTCAGATACTCGCGATATGCCACCTGCGGCGCACCGACATTGGCTTCGACCTTGAACTCGCGCTTCATGCGATCGACCAGGATCTCAAGGTGGAGCTCGCCCATGCCCTTGATGATGGTCTGGCCCGATTCGTGATCGGTCGACACGCGGAACGACGGATCTTCGCGCGCCAGCCGATTGAGCGCGACGCCCATCTTTTCCTGGTCGGCCTTGGTCTTGGGTTCGACCGACAGCTCGATGACGGGATCCGGGAATTCCATCCGCTCAAGAATGATCGGCGCGTTCATCGCGCACAAGGTATCGCCCGTCGTGGTATCCTTCAGCCCCGCCAGAGCGACGATGTCGCCGGCATAGGCTTCCTGGATGTCCTCACGCTCGTTCGCATGCATCAACAGCATGCGACCGACCTTTTCCTTCTTGTCCTTGACCGAGTTGGTCACCTGCGACGCGGTTTCGAGCTTGCCCGAATAGATGCGTGCGAAGGTCAGCGTGCCGACGAACGGGTCGTTCATGATCTTGAACGCCAGCGCCGAGAACGGCGCTTCGTCCGACGACGGACGCGAATCTTCGTCGCCGTTGGGCAGCACGCCCTTGATCGCCGGAACATCGAGCGGGCTGGGCAGATAGTCGACCACGGCGTCGAGCAGAGGCTGCACGCCCTTGTTCTTGAATGCCGAGCCGCACACCACCGGCACGAACGCCATGGCGAGCGTGCCCTTGCGGATCATCGCCTTCAGCGTCGCGACGTCGGGCTCGTTGCCGTCCAGATACGCTTCCATCACCGCATCGTCCTGCTCGACGGCAAGTTCGATCAGCTTGTTGCGGTATTCGGCGGCCTTGTCCTTCATGTCGTCAGGAATATCGGCATATTCGAACTTCGCGCCCAGCGACTCTTCGAGCCAGATGATCGCGCGGTTCTCGACGAGGTCGACCAGGCCCTTGAAGCCGCCTTCCATGCCGATCGGCAGATAGAGCACCGCCGGGGTCGCGCCAAGACGATCGATGATCGACTGGACGCAGAAGTAGAAATCGGCGCCAGTACGGTCGAGCTTGTTGATGAAGCACATCCGCGGCACGCCGTATTTGTCGGCCTGACGCCAGACGGTCTCGGACTGCGGCTCGACGCCGGCAACGCCGTCGAAGCACGCAACCGCGCCATCGAGCACGCGCAGCGACCGTTCGACTTCGATCGTGAAGTCGACGTGGCCGGGGGTGTCGATGATGTTGATCAGATGCTCTTCGCCCTTGCCCTCTTCGGCGCGCCACTTGCACGTCGTGGCGGCGGACGTGATCGTGATCCCGCGCTCCTGCTCCTGCTCCATCCAGTCCATCGTCGCGGTGCCTTCATGCACTTCGCCGATCTTGTAGGACTTGCCGGTGTAATACAGGATGCGCTCGGTCGTCGTCGTCTTACCGGCGTCGATGTGCGCCATGATGCCGATGTTGCGATAGCGGTCGAGCGGATGGCTGCGGGCCATGACGTGCTTTCCTTAGCGATGTGGGAGGCCGGACGATCCGACCTCCCAATATATAGGTAACAAAATTACCGGTGCCAGACCGCCGCAAGGGACGGTCGGGCAATTACCAGCGATAGTGCGAGAAGGCGCGGTTGGCTTCGGCCATGCGGTGCGTATCTTCGCGCTTCTTGACCGCGTTGCCACGGTTGTTCGACGCGTCGAGCAATTCACCCGACAAACGGGCCGACATGGTGTTCTCGCTGCGCGCACGCGCAGCGGTGATCAGCCAGCGGATCGCCAGCGCCTGAGCACGCTCGGGGCGCACTTCGACCGGCACCTGATACGTCGCACCGCCAACGCGGCGCGACCGGACTTCGATGCCCGGCTTGATGTTGTTCAGCGCTTCGTGGAACACGCCGAGCGGGTCCTTCTTGGCGCGCGTTTCGACAGTGGCCATGGCGGTATAGACGATGCCTTCGGCGACCGACTTCTTACCGTCCAGCATGACGCTGTTCATGAACTTCGAGAGAACCTCATCCCCGTACTGGGGATCAGGCAGGATGACCCGCTTTTCGGGACGACGACGACGTGCCATTTCAATTTCCTTCTAAACTTCAGCCATTTAATGATCGGCTATCGAGCCGACCGGCTTACTTCGGACGCTTGGCGCCGTACTTGGAACGCGACTGGCGGCGATCCTTGACACCCTGTGTATCGAGCACACCGCGCAGCACGTGGTAGCGCACACCGGGAAGGTCGCGCACACGGCCGCCACGGATCAGGACCACCGAGTGCTCCTGAAGGTTGTGGCCTTCACCGGGGATGTACGAAATGACTTCGCGCTGGTTGGTCAGGCGAACCTTGGCCACCTTGCGCAGAGCCGAGTTCGGCTTCTTCGGGGTGGTGGTGTAGACACGGGTGCAAACGCCGCGCTTCTGCGGGTTCTGCTCCATTGCAGGGACCTTGGACTTGGCCTTCTGCGGGTCGCGGCCCTTGCGGACCAGCTGGTTAATCGTTGGCATGAAGCCCTTCACCTTTGTGTTACCAGAATGATCTGGCGGTTACTTTGCCGGGAGCCTTGGAGAAAACGAAAAGGGTCCATGGGAATCTCTCGACCCCCCGGGACCCGCGTCTTCCGGCAGCGTTCAGCTCTTGCGCACACGGCACAGTGGCTGTGTGAGCGGGCGGGCCTATAACGAGCGCCGGAGATACGGTCAATGGTCGGTCGGCGTTCGGGCGTTTACGCGGTGCTAACCGTGTGCGGCTAGATCGGGTCGCGATGTCCGCGCCCGATCAGATCACCCGCACTGCAGTGCTCGCGCTAATCGTGGCGGCGGCGATGTTCTGGCTGATGCTCGACAATTTCACCAAGGACATGGTCGATTACCTGCTGCCGTGGCTGGATCATATCCGCGCCACCGGTCCGGTCGCGTCGTTCGCCGCGCCGTTCGGCAATTACACCCCGCCCTACCTCTATCTCCTCGCGATCGCGTCGCTCGCCGCGCCTTTCGTGCACCCCGTGATCCTGATCAAGCTGCTCTCGCTGGCCGGCACCTTTATGCTGGCAGCAGCGGTGTGGCGATTGCTGGTGGCGCTCGATACGCCGCTGCCCGGACGCAAGGCACTGATCGTGATGGCGTTGCCCAGCGTCGCGTTGAATTCGGATCTCTTTGCGCAATGCGACGCGATGTGGGCGGCGGCCTGCGTGATGGGCCTGACCGCCGCGGTCGGTCGACGCCACGCCGCCATGCTTGCCTGGTGCGGGCTGGCGGTTGCGATCAAGTTGCAGCCGGTCTTTTCGGCGCCGCTGATCGTCGCGCTGCTGATCGGTCGGCAAGTGCCGTGGCGGCTATGGGCGATTGCCCCCCTCACGTTTGTCGCGGCGATGGTGCCCGCGGTGCTGATGGGGTGGCCCCTCGCCGACATCGCCACGATCTATTTCCGTCAGGCCGACTGGTCCCCGGCGCTGTCGATGAACGCACCCAATATCTGGGCAATCGCCCAGGCGCTGCCGCTGATCGGCGCGCTGCCCCTGACCGGGTTGGCGATGGCGAGCGCGATCGGGGCGTCGGCGTGGCTGATCGCGCGTTTCGCGCATCGCCCGCCGGCTCGCGAACAGGTGATCGCGGCGGCATTGCTTGTCACGCTGGTAACCGTCGGACTGTTGCCCCGGATGCACGAGCGCTATTTCTTCCTCGCCGACGTGCTGGCGCTGGTGCTGGCGCTCGCGCACGGCAATCGTCGCAACTGGATCATTGCCGGGTTGGTCGAGGCGGGGTCGATGCTCGGTCTGTCCGCCTATCTTGTCGGAATCGATGGGCTCGCGGTCATCGGCACGGTAGCCATGGTCACGGCGACGGTGATGGTCGCGCGTCCGTTCCTCGCCTCGCCAGCCAACGACAACGGCTTGCCGCTGAATTCGCTCGGCATATACCCGGCCTGACGCATCGGGCCTTTGCGGCCCCAAACGCCATGGTATGCCTGCTGCCGAATCGGGATCGCAGGAAATAAGGGGTAGGGAAATGTTCAACAAAAGCGGCCGCGCCGCGGCCGCGCCCGGCAACCATCCCGCCACCAATGGCAAGCGCGCCAACGGATTTTCGGTGCTTGGCCCCGACGTCATCATTTCAGGCAATGTCCGCGCGACCGCGGATCTGCACGTCGAGGGGCAGATCGATGGCGATCTGGACTGCGGTACATTGGTACTGGGCGCGGACGCACGCGTGAAGGGAGAAGTCCGCGCCGACAGCGCGCGCATCGCCGGGACGATCGACGGCGCGGTCAGCGTCCGTCAGCTGACGGTGGAAGCCGGTGCGCGGATCACCGGCGATGTCGAGTATGAGACGATCTCGCTCGAAAACGGTGCCCATGTCGATGGGCGGCTCAAGCATTTCTCGGGTCAGACCGGCGGCGCCAAGGTCCAGCCCGCGCTGGGCGGACCGAAGGAATTCAAGATGTTCGACGCGCCGAACGAAGCCGCCGCCTAGGGTCTAGATCAGCTCGTTCACCGCGACCGAGTCGATCACGGCCTGCGCATGACAGGCATCGACCGCAAAGCCGATCCACATCGCCAGCAGCACCGCGCACGACGCGGCGTAAAGCAGGAAGCGCAACGGCACCTTCTTCGGCCCAATGTGGATAAAGCTGTGGGCGGCCCTGAGCACAACATAGCTCCAGGCCAGGATCACCTGAATGTGATTGGCCTGATGCGTGATCATCAGCAGCGGGACCAAGGCGAAATACAGAACCGGCGCTTCGAACAGGTTGCGGAAATTGTTAGCGGGCATTTCGACCGGCGCGAAATAGCGCATCGCCGCGGCGCCGTCAGCAAAGTCCGCGGCGCTCGGCGGGTTCTTCTTCATATGTACCGAACGTTGCCAGAACATCGTCGCCCAGACGATGAAGATCAGCGCCACCAGCGCGATCGTCGGCCACAAAATCGCGAACTGCATTGACCGCTCCCCTCTGACTGGCCTTCAGTCTGGCAAACGCCGAATGGGGAGGCAAGCATGGCCGACTGGAAATTGCCGATGGAGGGGGGATGCCGCTGTGGCCGGATCCGTTTCGCGATCACCGCGCCACCGATGTTCACGGCACTGTGTCACTGCACCGGATGCCAGAAGATGACCGGCGGCGCCTATTCGGTCTCGGTCGCGGTACCCCAGGGCGGCTTCGCCGTGATGGCGGGCGATCCCGTGATCGGCGGACTGCACGGCGACCGGTTGCACCATCACCATTGCGACTATTGCAAGAGCTGGGTCTACACCGACTTCGAGCCGGCAATGGGCTTCGTCAACGTCCGCGCGACGATGCTCGACGACCCCTCATGGGTCACCCCGTTCATCGAAAACTATACGAGCGAAGCGCTTCCTTGGGCCGTGGTCGGCGGCGCCACGCATTCGTTCGAGAAATTTCCGTCGATGGAGCAGTTTCAGCCACTGCTGGCAGAATTTGCCGCGCTTTGACCGATCACCACGGCTCGACGGCTAAATCGAACCGCTTGCGCATGGCCAGCGCGATCAGGCCGCCCGCGGCCATCATCGCGCCGCCGCCGATCAGGACGAGATTGCTGGCATCCCCCAGCCAGAGCGGCGCGATCACCGCCAGACCGATCGTCACGATGACCTGCGGGATCACGGTGGAGAAACCGAACAGGCGCATGACATGCGCTCCCCTGCCCTCCGGGGCGGCCGCGCTGGCGATCGCATAGGGGATGCTGGAGATGCTGGCCCATGCCACGCCGATTGCGGGGAACGCAAAGATCAAACCGATCGGATTGCCGATCGCCCCGATCGCCGCAACGCCCGCCCCGCCGACCAGCAACGCCGCGCCGTGGACCAGTCCGTTACCGAACCGCGCAACGGCGGCTGGGACCGCAAAGGACAGGCTCGTCCCGAGCAGCGCGTAGAAAGCGAAGCACGCGCTGATCAGGATCAGCCCCGAACGATATGCAGCCGTCTCCGGCTGAGCGTGAAGAACGAAGCCCGTAATCACCGGCACTGCGTAGATCCACAGACAGAACATGCCGCTCCAGCTGAGGAACTGAATCGCGAACAAAGGGGCGAAGATTCGTCTGGCGTCGGTACTCATCGCCGCGAGCATACAGTGTTTCGCTCGCGGGAATATCCGCGCCGCGCAGTCCGGTGCGCTCAATAGGCCCTGCGCCCGAACCCCTGCGGGCGTGGCGGCTCGGCCGATCCCGTCGGCGAGCTACCCCCTTCGGCGGCCTTGCGTGCCATATACCGGGCGAGCGCGGCGTCGGCGTCGAACGGCTCGTCAGCGTCCTCACTGCCGCGCGCAGGCTTGCCACGTGCCGGCGTTGGCGAGCCCAGGCGCACCAGCTTGATCAGCAAGGGAACGCAGAACAGCAGCCCGATTGCGGCCAACCCCAATATCGTCGGGCCGAGACCGATGGCGGTCGCGCCCTGCAGCGAATTACCGCTGACGCCGAAGAAATAATAAGCCAGACCGGCGCAATAAGCGATCGGGATCAGGACCCCGACCAACCCGAAAACCGTTTTCACAGACCCCATTTTCCGGCCTCCTGCCATGCCCCGTGACTATGCGGGAAAATCGGAAATAAAAGTTGAACGGAAACGCGGGGTGCTCAACTCCGCTTGCTTGTGGGCTCGAAATTCAGCCGCTTGACCCAATCGATCCGGGCCAGCCCGACGAGCGCCACGATCGCGATAATCTGAATGCCGATCCCCCACGGGCTCTTCAGCCCATTGCCGAACGTATCGCCAAGGCTCGTCGCCTGAAGCCCCCGCGCCGACGTGGCGTAGATCGTGTACGACACGATCCGGCCGGCGAAGAACGCCGCGGTAAAGGCCAGCAAGCGAACCTTCATCAACCCGGCGGCTTCGAACAATTGCGCCGAGGGCACGGGCGACAGCGCGAACAGTGCGAGGGCGATGAAAGCCCCGCGCTTGCGCTTCTCGATCGCTGTGCGCGCGGCGGCGAGTCCGCGCCGCCGCTTTTCAGGCAGCCGGTCGCCGATGAAGCGAAAGGCATAGGCCAGCGCCAATCGACCCAGTGCCGCCGCGGCGGCGGCGAGCGGGATCAACGCAGCAAGATGAAGTTGCGAATTGAGCCCGTAGAGCACGATCACCGACCAGGTCGGCGGCCCGAACGCCGGCATCATGTTGATGCCCAGCAGGATCAGAAAAAAGATCAGATAGCTGGTCAACGGGGCATCACCGGCACGGCTTGAGCACCACTTTCTCACGCGGCGCGCCCGCCACCGTATAGATCCGCTCGGCCGGGAACTTCACGCGCAGCCCGGTCTTGGGCAGGTCGAAATCGTACACTCCGCCCTTCAACGCGGCCATCCGGGTGCCGCACACCGGCTTGCCCAGCGCGATGAAGCCGACCGCCATCCCCTCGCCCATGCTGCCGGTCCAGCGCCCGGCGCGGACGGTGACCGGGCCGGGGTGATATTTGCCCGGGCGCGGCAGGACATATTCTACCCATTGCCGCTTGATGCCGGTTTCGCGCTCTTCGGCGGGAAGCCGGTGCATCTGGTACGGCATCGCTTTGGCGATGAACCAACCCATAACCGCCCGCGCGATGCTGGTATTGCCGCCGCTGGGGACATCGGTCAGGTCGATGACCACCGGCGCGTTGGCGGGCACCTTCGCCATCGCCGCGTCGAACGCCTTGATCGTGTCGGTGTCGCCGATCGAATTGTTGAAGCGGATCGTCGTCACGCCCCTGGCGGCCGTTATCGTCAGCGCCGGACGGTCTGGCTGGCTCTTGTATAGGTTATCAAGTGTCAGCGTGCGCTCACCCATTGGCCCGGCAAAGGTCAGCACGCGCTGACGGTCACGCCGCCCCGCCGCCAGCACACGGGCCGCGAACGGCGCGCGCTCGCCGACTGGCTGCAATCCAATCCGCGACCAGAAGCCCGCAACCGCCGCGTCGATTGGCTGGCCATCGACCTTGACCAGCCGCTCGCCGACTCGAATGCCCGCTTTGGCAGCGATGCTGTCATCCTTCACCGCGTCGACGACATACGCGTTGCCCGATTTCACGATCCAGATGTCCGAATAGCTCGGCACGATCGCCCAATCGTCCCTGAACGACTTGCCGGTCAGCGCGTGATGATCGGCCAGCGCCGCGATCATGTCCTCGGCATAATGGAGCAGCGAATCCGCGTCTTTTACGGCATCGCGCTCGGCGATCAGCTGCGGCGACGTCGGAACCACGCCGCCGGGCAGGTCGTCGAGATAGGCATAATTGTCGCGCATCAGTCCTTCGAGGGCCTTAGCATCGGCGGCGTAATCGGCCGCGCTGAACGTGTCGGAGGACGCGGCCCCGACCAATAACAACACCGGCGCGAGCGCCAGATATCTGATCACGACGATCCTCCCTTCTTCGTCATGCCGGCCTTGTGCCGGCATCCGCCCCGCCACGCGCAACAGGCATCGAGGCACGGCAGACCCCGGCACAAGGCCGGGGTGACGTGCTTTGCGTGTGAACCGCTAAATATGCAGCGCCTTCCCGTATGCGCTCAGCACGCTCTCGTGCATCATTTCGCTCAGCGTCGGGTGCGGGAACACCGTCTCGATCAGTTCGGCTTCGGTCAGCTCGCCGGTCTTGCCGATCGTATAGCCCTGGATCAGCTCGGTCACTTCGGCGCCGATCATGTGCGCGCCGAGCAGTTCGCCGGTCGTCGCGTCGAACACCGTCTTCACGAAGCCTTCGGCCTCGCCCAGCGCGATCGCCTTGCCATTGCCGATGAAGGGGAAATTGCCGACTTTGACCTCGTACCCGGCCTCCTTCGCCTTGGCCTCGGTCAGCCCGACGCTGGCGATCTGCGGGTGGCAATAGGTGCAGCCGGGGATGTTCTTCGGGTCCATCGCGTGCGGGTGGTTGCCGGCGATCGCCTCGACCGCGATCACGCCCTCATGGCTTGCCTTGTGCGCCAGCCACGGCGGCTGCGTGACATCGCCGATTGCGTAGAGGCCATCCACGTTCGTCCTGCACATGCCGTCGGTGACGATGTGCCCGCGGTCGGTCTTCACGCCGAGCGCCTCGAGCCCGATCTCCTCGGTATTGGGCAGAATGCCGATCGCGACGATGACGTGGCTGAACTCGGAGACGATGACCTTGCCGTCCTTGTCCTTGATCGACGCTTTCACGCCCGATGCGGTCACGTCGAGCTTGTCGACGCCCGCCTTAGTCAGGATCGTCATGCCCTGCTTCTTGAGCGCCTTTTCGAGGAAGGCGGAGACGTCGGCATCCTCGACCGGCACGACGCGGTCGAGCATTTCGACGACGGTCACGTCGGACCCCATGTCGTTGTAAAAGCTGGCGAATTCGATCCCGATCGCGCCCGATCCGATGACCAGCAGCTTGGTCGGCATTTCGGTCGGCGTCATGGCGTGGCGATAGGTCCAGATGCGCTTGCCGTCGGTTTTGGCGAACGGCAGGTCGCGGGCGCGCGCGCCGGTCGCGACGATGATGTTCTTGGCGGCCAGTTCAGTGGTCTTGCCGTCCGTGGCGGTGACGGTCAGCTTGCCCTTCGCGGTCAGCTTGCCGTCGCCCATGAACACGGTGATCTTGTTCTTCTTCATCAGGTGCGTGACGCCCTGATTGAGCTGCTTCGCCACCCCGCGCGAGCGCTTCACCACCGCCTCGATGTCGGCGCTGATCCCTTGCGCGACCAGCCCGTAATCCTTGGCATGCTGCATGTAGTGATAGATTTCGGCCGAGCGCAGCAGCGCCTTGGTCGGGATGCACCCCCAGTTGAGGCAAATCCCGCCGAGCAATTCGCGCTCGACGATCGCGGTCTTCATCCCCAGCTGCGCCGCGCGAATCGCCGCGACATAGCCGCCGGGCCCGGAGCCGAGAACGATGAGGTCGTAGGGTTCAGACACTGGGGAGGTCCTTGCTTAGATATCGAAAGAAATATGGGGAGCAGCGGGCGTCAAACCATCTCCTGCCGCGCATCGCCGACGCCGACAAACACGAAGCGCCCTTCGGCCACGCGCGCCGTCGCTTCGCCGTGGCGGTCGCGCTTCCACGCCACGGTTTCGATCGTCATGGAGGTACGGCCCTGCGCCACGATTTCGGCCCAGACCGACAATTCGTCGCCGATCTGAACCGGCGCGATGAATTTCAGCCCGTCTGCCGCGACCACCGGCGCGCGCTTGCCAGACCGCCGCGACGCGAGGCTCCCGCCCGCGAGGCTCATCTGCCCGAACAGCCAGCCGACGAACGCGCTGCCATAGGGATTGGCATCCGCCGCCATCACCGTGACGCGAATGTCGGGCATGCGGTCGGGAGGCCCGCTCACGCTGCGTCCACCGCGCGCGGTTTGCGATCCTTGTCGATCGCGACGAAGGTGAACGCCGCCTGCGTCACCTTGCGAAACTCGTCCTGATGCCGGTCGCGCGCCCATGTCTCGACGTCGACGATCATCGACGTCCGCCCGGTCTTCACCAGCCGCGCATAGACCGACACTTCGTCGCCGATATGAACCGGCGAATGAAACTGCATCCCGTCCATCGCGACGGTTACCGCCCGCCCATGCGAATGCCGCGCCGCGACCAGCCCGGCGGCCGAATCCATCAGGCTCATCAGCCAGCCGCCGAAAATGTCGCCATAGGTGTTGGCGTCGGCGGGCATCGCGGTGACGCGGATCGCCGGTTCGCGCGACGGTGGCCTGGTCTCACTCATGCTTGGGTGGCCCGGCGCGATCGGCGCGCAGCGAGTCGACGATCGGCTTGATCCCCATCCCGATCACGAACGCCAGCGCGACCAGCCCGATCGGCCAGATCACGTGTTTGCCCTGCGGATAGCCCCATGCCGCACCCCACACGAAGAACCACGTCACCGCGGCGCTGGTGATCAAATAGCAAATCTCGGAGAGGGTGCGGTTGGACATGGGTGTCAGGCCAGCATGCCCAACGGCGCCTCGACCAGCGCCTTGAACGCCTGCATCAGCGCGGCGCCGTCGGCGCCGTCGATCGCGCGGTGATCGAAGCTGCCGGTCGCCGACATCACCGTCGCGACGCCCAACGCGTCATCGACGATATAGGGCCGCTTCTCTCCCGCGCCGATCGCCATGATCATGCCCTGTGGCGGGTTAATCACGGCTTCGAACTGCTTGATCCCGAACATCCCCATGTTGCTGAGGCTGGCGGTGCCGCCGGTATATTCCTCCGGCTTCAACTTGTTGTCGCGGGCGCGCGCGGCGAGATCCTTCATTTCGGTCGAAATCGCCGCAACGCCCTTGGTGTTGGCGTCGGCGATGATCGGCGTGATCAGCCCCGACGGTGTCGACACCGCGACCGAAATGTCGGCACGGCTGAAACTGATCAGCTGATCGGGCGTGAACATCACATTGCACTTGGGCACCTGGATCAACGACACCGCGAGCGCCTTGATGATCAGATCGTTGACCGACAGCTTTACGCCGCGCGGCTCGAGGCTCTTGTTGAGGTCGGCGCGCAACTTGAGCAGCGCGTCGATGCGGATATCGACCGTCAGGTAGATGTGCGGAACGGTCTGCTTCGATTCGGTCAGGCGGCGCGCGATCGTCTTGCGCACGTTCGACAGCTTTTCGGCGGTGTGGGGCACGTCGGGGATGACCGCCGGTTTGGCCGGAGCGACGGCGGCGGGTGCCGCGACCGCGGCGGGGACCGTCGCGCGGGGCGTTGCGCCTTCGACGTCGGCTTTCACGATACGACCGTTCGGGCCCGAACCGCTCAGTGCCGAAAGCTCGACCCCCTTCGAGGCGGCGATGCGTCGCGCCAACGGGGAAGCTTTGACTCTGTCTCCCTCTCCCCTCTGGGGAGAGGGTTGGGGAGAGGGGCTCGCCACGGGCGGTGCAGCTTGCGACTGCCCCTCTCCCCGGACCTCTCCCCGAGGGGGAGAGGGAGAGTCGGCCTCGACCTTCGCTTCTACCTTCGGCGCCGGCGCAGCTTTCGCCGCCCCCGCTTCTTCCCCGTCCGCCGTCAGGATCGCAATCACCGCCCCGACCTTCACATTGTCGGTGCCTTCGGGAACGACGATTTCGGCGATCACCCCTTCGTCGACCGCTTCGAATTCCATCGTCGCTTTATCGGTCTCGATCTCCGCCATCAGGTCGCCCGATTTCACCGTGTCGCCGGCCTTGACCAGCCATTTGGCGAGCGTGCCTTCCTCCATCGTCGGTGACAGAGCGGGCATCTTGATCTCGATGGGCATATGCGTCCTCTTGGGGCGTCCTGGGGAGGCGGACCGTGTCGCACCGCTTTCGCGCCCGTCACCGTCCGGGTCAAGACCATGGGCTTGCGCGCGCGTCGGTCAGGGCGCACCTATCCGGCAACGAGAGGGGCTTCGCATGCGCATCTATCTGGTCGTCGTCGACGAAAGCCCGGAGGCCGAAGTCGCGCTGCGCTTTGCCGCGCGGCGCGCGGTCAAGACCGGCGGCGGGGTCGAAATCCTGTCGCTGCTGCCGCCGCAGGAATTCATCGCGTTCGGCGGCGTTCAGGCGACGATCGAAGCCGAAGCGCGCCAGCATGCCGAAGCGCTGGTGGCGGGCGCGGCGGGGACATTGTTCGAGGAATCGGGGCTCAAGCCCGCGATCACCGTCCGCCAGGGCGACGGGCCGAAGATTATCCGCGAGATCATCGCGGGCAACCCGCAGATCGCGGCGCTGGTGCTGGGCGCCGCCGCCAGCGGCGCGCCGGGCGAGCTGGTCGCGCATTTCGCCGGCGCCGATGCCGGCACGCTGAGCGTACCGATCATGATCGTTCCCGGCAGCCTCGACCGCGATTCGATCGACCGGCTGAGCTAATTCCCGCGACAAGGACGACCCATGCGCAAAACCCTTCTCCTCGCCCCGCTCCTGCTGCTCGCCGCGGCGCCTGCCGCCGAGCAGCCCTCCCCCGAACGGCTGAAGGACACGGTGACCGCGCTCGTCGGATTCGGCACGCGGCATTCGCTGTCGAGCACGACCGACCCCAAACGCGGCATCGGCGCGGCGCGGGCCTGGGCCAAGGCCCGGTTCGAGGCGATCGGCGCCGAGTGCGGCGGGTGCATCACGACCGAGACGATCTCGCGCAGCTTCACCGGCCCGCGCGCGCCGAACGGGGTCGAGATCGTCGACGTGCTCGGCGTCCAGAAGGGCAGCGATCCCAACCGCGTGATCATCATCGGCGGGCATATCGATTCGATCGTCGGCGACGTGATGGACTTCAAGGCCGATGCGCCGGGCGCCAATGACGACGCGTCGGGCGTCGCGGTGGTACTGGAGGCCGCGCGCATCCTGTCGAAGAGCAAGTTCAGGGCGACGATCGTCTATGCGGTCTTCTCCGGCGAGGAGCAGGGCCTGTGGGGCGGCAAGCTGCTCGCCGACACCGCCAAGGCGCGCGGCTGGCAGGTCGATGCGATGCTCAACAACGACATCGTCGGCAATTCGATCGGCCAGGGCGGCGTGATCGCCAACCGCCAGATCCGCGTCTTCTCGGAGGGAATCCGCGCGTCGGACGATCTCAAAGCCGACATGGCGCGCCGCGGCAATGGCGGCGAGGACGACGGCCCCAGCCGTGCGCTGGCCAAAGCAATCGATCAGATCGCCGCGTTGCAGCCCGGCGGGCTCGACGCCTTCATCGTGCGCCGCCCCGATCGGTTCGGGCGCGGCGGGGATCACCTGCCGTTCCTCGACCTCGGTTACCCCGCGATCCGCTTCACCGTCGCCGCCGAACGCTGGGACGGTCAGCACCAATATGTCCGCAACGAAGGCGGCGTCGCGTATGGCGACACGATCGACAAGATGGACTTTCTCTATCTCTCGAAGGTCGCCGCGCTCAACATCGCCACGATCCGCCGGCTGGCATCGGCCCCGGCGGCGCCCGACGGCGTGACGGTCGCGGGCGCGCTCTCCCGCGACACGACGGTCAGGTGGCTGCCGGTGCCGGGCGCGGTCAAATACCGCATCCACTGGCGCCGCGCCGACGCCGCGACGTGGGCGATGAGCCGCGACGTGACGGGGACCGAGGCGGTGCTGAAAAACGTGCCGATCGACGACCATTTCGTCGGCGTTTCAGCGGTGGCGGAGGATGGGTCGCAAAGTCTTGCGACCTTCGCGGGGCCGGCGCCGCGGAATTAGGGCGCTCGCGCCGGGATCGATCAGGCCTTCTCCGGAGGGAGAAGGATAGCGCAGCTTGGCGGCGTGCCGCCTAGCAAAGCTTGGATGAGGGGACCCGCTATCGAGAGAGCGATCCCCTCACCCAGCTCCGACTAGGGCCCGCAGAAGATGCGGACCCAGTCTGCGCAACCCTCTCCCGACGGGAGAGGGCAGAATCCCGCAACCGAATCGCTCACCCCAAAAAGAAACTGCCCGCCCCCACCGGAGTGGAGACGGGCAGCTTTCCCCCCAACAAACTGTTCGCTCAGCGGCAACCGCACGGGCAGCAGCGCGGCTTGGGTTTCGGACGCCAGGTCCGCTTGACCGGCGCGCGCCAGACCTTCTTCGCGACGTAGCTTTCCTCGATATACGTCGTCGTCGTGGTCGTCGTGGTTGCGCCCGGGATCATGATCGTCGTCGTGGTGCCAGGTGCCGCATAGTAAGTGCCCCCGCGATAGGCGGGACCGCGCGGGGTCGGCGGCGGTGGCGGAGCGTAGGAACCGCTGGTCTCATAACGATAGCTGCCCGACCCGCCCGGAGGGGCATAGGGGGCGCCATAGCCTTGGCCGTCGTCTTCGGTGCGATAATAGGTTTCGCTGCTGTCATAGCCGTTGCCAGCATAGCCGGCGTCGTAGCTGTCCCAGTCGATCCCGTCGCGCGAGTCATAAACCACGCCGTAGCGGTCGATCAGCAGCGCATCGTTGTAATAGCGCGTCCAGTAATAGCCCTGCGGCGGCGCCATCAGACCATAGCGGTTATAGTCGCCGATCAGGAAATTGGCCGAAACCCAGTAACCGGGCAGGCGCTTGCCGCGCTTGATCCGCTTGTAGCCGTTCCAGCCGCCGGGCGCCTGAACGCCGGCATACCAATAACCGCCGACCGATCCGCCCCAACGGCTGCCGCCGCGATAGCCGCCGCCGCGCCACTGGCCATTATTCTGGCCGCCATTGTTCCAGCCACCGTTGCCAGGACGGGGCTGACCGTTCCACTGGCCGGGATTGCCGGGCCGCGGTGGCTGCGCCTGGGGTGGCATGGGTTGCGGATTGGGACGAGGCTGACCGTTCCAACCGCCCGGACGCGGCATCGGTTGCGCAGGCATGGGCTGAGGCGGCGTCGGCTGGCTCCAGCCGGCTATCGGCGCGCCGGACGTGCCGATTCGCTGCGCGTCCGCCCCCGTTCCGCCGAATGCCGTTGCGGCTGCAATCGCAGCAATCACAAGGGTTCGCATGGTTAACACTCCCTGTTCGTCAGCCGTGCCGTTAACCAACAACACGGGATCGATTGAGAGGAACGATACCAAAACCCGCGGATTTCCGCCAGTTTTTGCACGGGGCAATTACGTCCCGATCTGGATCAGGACTCAGCCGTTAACCCTGTCGGTCAACAAACGGGCGATTTCCCCGATTCCGGCGGCATCCTCGGCGTCGAAGCGCGCGACGATCGGGCTGTCGAGATCGATCACCGCGATCACTCGTCCGTCGGCGATGACCGGCACGACCAGTTCGGACCGGCTGGCGGCATCGCACGCGATATGGCCGGGAAAGGCATGGACGTCCTCGACCAATTGGGTTGTGCCCGTCGCGGCTGCGGCCCCGCACACACCCTTACCGAACGGGATGCGGATGCACGCCGCCTTGCCCTGAAACGGCCCGAGCACGAGTTCGTCGTTCAGGTTGCGATAAAAGCCCGCCCAATTGAGGTCGGGCAGATATTCCCACAGCAGCGACGCGACATTGGCCATGTTGGCGACCGCATCGGGCTCGTCCGTGGTGATCGCATCGATTGCCGCATAGAGGTCGCGGTAGAGCTCGGCCTTGCTACCGGTCGCGATGTCGAAGGCGTACATATTCTTCCTTTCTAGCCCCTCCCCTTCAGGGGAGGGGTTGGGGTGGGGCACTGCCCCAAACGATGCGCTCGCGGATAGGCCCCACCCCCAACCCCTGAAGGGGAGGGGCTTATATCAATCCAGCGTCACCCGCCCCCTGCCCGCCTTGACCGTGGACCGTCCCTTCTTGGCATCCACCCGCCGCGCCTTGGCCGCTTTGCTCGGCCGCGTGGGCCGTCGCTTCTTGGGCACGATCGTCGCTTCGCGGATCAGCTCGAGCAACCGCTCGCGCACCTCCTGCCGGTTGATCATCTGCGACCGCGCGCCTTCGCTGCGCAGCACCAGCACGCCGTCATTGGTCAGCCGCGATCCGGCGAGCGTCGCCAGCCGCAGCTTGACCGCTTCGGGGAGGTTCGGCGAACTCGCCACGTCGAAGCGCAGGATCACCGCGCTGTCGGTCGTGTTGACATGTTGCCCGCCAGCACCGCCGGAACGGGTGAAGCTTTCGTCCAGTTCGTCGCTGTCGATGCTGATCGATCGGGTGACCGGGATCATCGGCATGGGTCGGGTCTCAGCCTTGCGGATCCAGCGCGTCGCCGAAGCCCGCCGTCGCGAACCGCTCGGGCAGCGGCGCCTTTGCTTCGATCGGCTCCTTGCCCTCGCGCGGCACGCGCAGTTCGGCGGCGTGGAGCAGCATCCCGACGGGATCGTCCTTGCCGTACACCGGATCGCCCACCACCGCCGCGCCCAGCCCTTCGAACGCGTGAACGCGGATCTGGTGCGTGCGGCCGGTCTCGGGCCGGAACTCGATCAACGTGCGCCCGTCCTGCACGCGCAGCACCTTCCACGCCGTTCGTGCCGACTTGCCCTCGGAGCTGCCGGTCATCCGCCAGCCCGTTTCGCGCGTCGAGACTTTGGCGAGGGGCAGGTCGATCACGCCCTCCTCGCCCTCGACCACGCCTTCGAGCACCGCGATGTAACGTTTCTCGACCAGATGCTGTTCGAACGCCTGTTGCAACCGCGCATGCGCCTTGGGGTTGCGCGACAGCAGCAGACAGCCCGACGTGTCCTGATCGAGTCGATGCACCGCCACCGGCCAGCGCTTGAACCCGAACAACAGGCTGTCGAGATGGTTTTCCAGACTGGTGCGGCCACTGCGCGGCTTGTCGACCGGCAGCCCCGCGGGCTTGTCGATCACCATGGCTTCACCGTCGAGGAAGAGAACTTTGTCTGCGAGCATGCCGCCCCATGCCACCGCGCCGGACAGCAAGCCAGCGGCTTCAACCGGATCGACGCATCTTTGCACGTCCCACGCCGTTTCAACCACGCGACGAGCGCGTGTTGCAAAGCCGGAAAATGCCGTTTATTCGCCGCGCTCCCGACGGCAAAAGCCCAATCGGGGGTGGAGCGGGGCTGTAGCTCAGATGGGAGAGCGCTGCAATCGCACTGCAGAGGTCAGGGGTTCGATTCCCCTCAGCTCCACCAACCGCCGGACGCCAGCCGCCGGAGCTTGAAATCGGGGCGATGAGCGGCTGACGCCACCCATCGCCAGCCGGTTTATTTCTTCTTCGCCGCGTCGTCGATCGCGTCGGCCTTGTTCTCGCCCGCAGCGCGGACGGCATCGGCCTTGTTCTTCAGCGCGTCGGCCTTGTTTTCGGCGGTCGCTTCGACCTTGTCGGCGACATTGCCGGCCATATCGGTCGTCATGTCGGCGCGGTTTTCCAGCGCGTCGGCGGTGTTTTCGCTAACGTCGATGACGTTCTGCGCGGCTTCGGTCTTGGGACCACAAGCCGAAAGCGACAGCATGCCGAAAGCGGCGGCGACCAGGATTTTCTTATTCACGGGCATCCCCTTCATTGGAACGGTTCGATCGCTCGCCGGTTTTATCTTCCGAACAGGTCGGAGCAAAGAATTCGGCCAAGCGGAGACTAAACCGGCGACCTCGCAACTGGTTGCACGGTTCGTCTCTTTTTATTTCCGGCCCCGGCATTCAGTCGTCGAGCAGATCGAACAGCGATTTCGCCCCAAGCGGCGCCAGCGTCGCGAGCGTCACCCCGACCAGCCTGATCCCCGCACGCAACGGGAACAGCGTGTTCACCAGCCGCTCGGCAACCCCGATCAGGTCGGCAGGACTCGCCACCACCGCACCCAGCGTCTTGCTCCGCGTCACGATCCGGAAGTCGGCGTAACGCACCTTGACCACCACGGTCTTGCCCGAGATCCGCGTCTTTTCGCACCACGCCCAGACCTGATCGGCCATCCGCCGCACCGCCTCCCGGACTTCATCCGACGTAACAAGATCGCGCTCGAACGTCGTTTCGGAACCAGAGGATTTTCGCGGCCGGTCGGGCGTGACCGCGCGGTCGTCCTCGCCATGCGCGATCTTGTGGTACCACAAACCGGCCTTCCCAAACTGCGCCTGAAGGAATTCGGGCGAGCGTTCGCGCAGATCGGCGCCGGTCCTGATGCCGAGTGCGTTGAGCTTCTCCGCGGTGCGCGGGCCGATGCCGTGGAAGCGCCCGACCTCCAGCCCCGCGACGAAATCCCGCCCCGTCCCCGGCGGGATGACGAACTGGCCGTTGGGCTTGTTCTGATCCGACGCCAGCTTGGCGAGGAACTTGTTATACGAAATCCCGGCCGATGCGGTCAGCTGGGTCGTTTCGGCAATGCGCGCGCGAATTTCAGACGCCGTGGCAGTCGCGGACGCTATCCCTTTGAGATTGGCGGTAACGTCGAGATAGGCTTCGTCGAGCGAGAGCGGTTCGACCAGCGGCGTGTAGTCCTCGAAAATGTCGCGGATCTGGCGCGAGACGTGGCGATAAACCTCGAACCTGTGCGGCACGAAGATGAGGTCCGGGCACCGCCTGAGCGCCGTCACCGACGGCATCGCCGACCGCACCCCGAACGTGCGCGCTTCGTAACTCGCCGCCGCCACCACGCCGCGCCCACTGGCCGACCCCACCGCGACCGGGCGCCCGCGCAGGCGCGGATCGTCGCGCTGCTCGCACGAGGCAAAAAAGGCATCCATGTCGACGTGGATGATCTTGCGCGTCATCGCCGTACCGAATGCCCGTCGCGGAACGCGTTGGCAATCTGTTGCCGCAAGTCAGTGACATCGCCGCGCGCCTGACGCAGACTGACATCACGAACGACGAGTGAGGGCGTGATGGTGTTCAGAAAACCGAACCGGACGATGACGGCGCTGGTCGCGCTGGCGATGCTGGGCGCGTGTGGCGAAGGCGGGAGCAGCGGCGGCGCGGCGGCGGGCGGCGGCGGCGGTTCGACGCCCACCCCGACTCCGACGACCACCGCGGGCTGCTCCTTGCGCGAGCGGCAGGACTGGGCAGCGGCGCAATTGCGCGAATGGTACCTCTTCCCCGACACGCTCCCCGCCACGCTCGACCCGACCCCCTATACGACGGTCGATGCCTATATCGACGCGCTCACCGCAACCGCGCGGGCGCAGCATAAGGACCGCTATTTTACCTATCTGACCTCGATCGCGGGCGAAGACGCCTATTACAATTCGGGATCGAGCGCGGGGTTCGGGGTGCGGCTGGCCTATGACACGACCTCAAGCCGCGTGTTCGTCGCCGAAGCGTTCGAGGGCGCGCCCGCGCTGACCGCCGGGATCGATCGCGGGACCGAAATCGTCGGGATCGGGACGACGACCAGCAACATCCAGACCGTCGCGTCGATCATGGCGACATCGGGCGCGCAGGGCGTCAGCGACGCGCTGGGGCCCTCCACCGCAGGCACGACGCGTGTCCTGCGCGTGGTGACCGCCGGCACGACCTCGACCGTTACCGTGGCCAAGGCCGATTATTCGCTGACCCCGGTGTCGAACCGCTATGGCGCAAAGATCATCACCGAAGGCGGGATCAAGTACGGCTATCTCAACCTGCGCACCTTCATCACCACCGCCGACCCCGCGCTGCGCGATGCATTCAACCAGTTCCGGCTGGCCGGCGTGACCAACATCGTGGTCGATCTGCGCTACAATGGCGGCGGGCTGGTATCGATCGCCGATTTGATGGGCGATCTGATGGGCGCGGCGCGCTCGGCCACCGACGTGTTCGAGAACATGACCTTCCGCCCCGAAAAGGCGGCGAACAACAGCACGCACCGCTTCACCTTCCAGTCGCAGTCGATCGCCCCGACGCGGATCGCGTTCATCGGCTCAGCCGGCACCGCATCTGCCAGCGAACTGGTGATCAACGGCATGGTCCCGTACCTGCACGCCAGCGCCGCGCTGATCGGCACCAACACTTATGGCAAGCCGGTCGGTCAGATCGCGATCGACAAGACCGCGTGCGACGACCGCCTGCGCGTGATCGCCTTCGCGCTGGAAAATGCCGCGCATCAGGGCGCTTACTATGACGGGCTCGCGCCGTTCGTCGAAGCGAGTTGCCAGGCGGGCGACGATCTGGTCTATCCGCTCGGCGACCCGCGCGAAGCCTCGACCCGCTCGGCGCTCGATTTCCTCGAGGGCAAGGCGTGCACCAAGATCGCCGCGAGCAGTGGGATCGGCACGCTGTCGGTCAAGGAGCCGCCGCGCGCGTTGCTGACGCCCGACCGCCCCAACACCGCCCAGCGCGAGACGCCCGGCCTGTTCTAGATCCTCCCCGTTCACGGGGAGGTGGCAGCGCGTAGCGCTGACGGCGGGGGCGGGCCGCAGGCGAATCGATCACCGTGACCCCTCCACCACGCCGCCGCGCGTCGCGGTCCCCCTCCCCGTCCCGGGGAGGACCTGATAGGGCATGACCATGTCCGACGTTCAAACCTCCATTCCCGCCGCGACTTTGGTCATCTTCCGCGACCGCGGCAGCGCGCCGCCCGATTTGTTGATGGTCGAACGCGCCAAGGCGATGGTGTTCGCGGGCGGCGCGCTGGTCTTCCCAGGCGGACGGATCGACCCCGGCGATTATGCACTGGCCGCCGAACTCGGCCGCGACGCCCATGACGGCCCCGCGCGCGTCGCCGCGATCCGCGAGACGATCGAGGAAGCCGGCGTGCCGGTCGGGCTCAGCCCGGCGCCCGACGGCGCAACGCTCACAGCACTCCGCGCCGGCCTGCACGCCGGCGACTCGCTCGGGCTGCTGCTCGACCGCCACGGGCTGAGCCTCGATCTCGACTCGCTCACATATTTCGCGCGCTGGCTCCCGGCGCACGCGCATATGCGGATCTTCGACACGCGTTTCTACCTCGCGCGCTGGCCCGACGGCGCCGCCGATCCGCAGGTCGACGCGACCGAGAATGTCCGCTTGCTCTGGGCCAGCGCGGCGCAGGTGCTGGCCGATTGCGACGCCGGCCGCGCGACGGTGATCTTTCCCACGCGGCGCAACCTCGAACGGCTCGCGCAATATGCCAGCTTTGCCGATGCCGTGGCGTCGGCGCACGCTTATCCGCCGCGCACGATCACGCCGTGGAGCGAAGAGCGCGACGGGGTGCCGCACCTCTGCATCCCCGACGATCTCGATTATCCGGTGACGAGCGAGAAACTGACCGGCGCGATCCGCGGCTGACGCATTCGTCCTATTTTCCGGCCCCCGCGCCGGTTTAGTCTGATGTCGGGAACAGCGTCCTCAGGGGAGGCATGTTATGGTCCGTGCGGTACTTATCGCAACCGGGTTGATCCTCGCCACGTTCTTTTTCTGGCCTAAGGCGGCTCCCGCTGAGCGCTTCGATCGCTGCATGACCCCTGGTTATCTCGGGCATTTCGACCCGCGGCTCGCGCCCCAATCATGCGAAGTGATTACGACGACTCAGATTACGTGGCGCGGCGGTCGGGCAATCATGCGGGCGATCCGGCCTGCCAGCATGCCGATCGCCGACGCCGATGCTTTCGCCGCCGACATTCGGGATGCCGCGTTGAGGATCGGGCTGGCGATGGACCGCATGGACGGCGGGATGACGCTGAGCAGCGATCCGGCGCATGTCGGCGAAGTCACAATCCTGTTCACGAACTATGTTTCGCCGCGTGTGGAGGGCGACGAGGGGTTCGACAAAGGCGCCTATGTTGCCGGAGCAAACGACGTCTTCGCCAACGAATGCCCGGTCAGTTACTACAAGCGGGCGACCGCCAGCGATGCCAACTATGTCGAATTCACGCTCGCGCACGAGATTTTTCACTGCATTCAGTACCGCACCTGGCCGCGAGCCCGCGATGTGGGGTGGTTGATCGAGGGGACTGCCGAATATTTCGCGTATCTGGCCAAGCCAGAATTCGGCGCCGGTTTCATTCCGCGATTCGACGCCCGGATCCCACGGACCGGACTCGAACAGCTCGATTACCCGGCGGTGGTCTTCTATCTGTGGATGGGTCAGACGCGCGGGCCACGGGCGGTGCGCGACTTCATTCCATCGGTCGGGTTCGACATGGAAACCGACTTGCCGGCCGACACCTGGCTCGAATTTGGTCAGGCCTATTTCGACGGCACGATCCGCATGCCCGACAACCGGCCGCTCCCCTCGACTCCCCAAACCGGAGTCGCGCGCACGATCTCCGGCAATCAGCGAATCGCGTCCCCGGCCTATCCTCCTTATACGCTCAATCAGGAGGTCTGGTCGTTCGCCGCCGACAAGCGCTATCAGCTGACCTATACGCCCCGCCCGCCCGACACCCGCATAACATGGCGGAAGGCGGAAGGCGGCGGCTGGGTCGCCCCACTCACCAGCGTTTCCACCTGCCGCAACCGGCAGGATTATCGCGTGCTCTATGTCAGCACCAACAGCTTCGGGTTCGGCGACACCACCGTCCGCGTCGAACCGGGCGGCGGCGGATCGTGTACGTGTCCGGTCGGAATCTGGACCGAAACGTCCGACTCGCTGCGGCGCTATTTCGAACAATCCCTTTTCCCGGGCGGGCAAGGCCCGGAATTTGTCGGCGGCGGGCGTCGGCTTGTCCTCAACGCCGATCACACCGGCTCGTTCACCTACGACAGCATCGAAACAATCACGCGATCGAGCGATCCGATGTTCTGGCTGCGCCAGATCAAGACGGGCGGAACGCATTTCACCTGGAAAGTGGTCAATGGCGTTTTGCTTACAGTCTATACTCCGGGGGATAATTTGCTGACGCTGGCCAACGAACAGCACACCCGCACCGGCGTGATCAGCGAGACCCGTCGTGGCCCGCCGCAATCGATCGGTCACGAATTCTTCTGCGATGATGCCGGACTTCACCTTCGCCAGATCGCGCGACCACCCGCTCTTGCCACAATGATGCGCAGCACCTTTGACACGTCGATGGATTTTGCACCGGCCGGGAACTGACGCCTTGCGCGATCAGACGATCCGGAGGTGGTTTGGTTTGACGGTGGCGCAAGCCGGCGTGCCATCCTTGCCCGTCCCGTTGACCACGATTTCGATGACGCCCCCGGCCACCGCGCGATCCAGCAGCGCCTGTTCGATATCGTGGATGTCGATCTTCATTCGACGCGACCATGGCGAGGCGTGGTCGCCCGCCGCCTGCCCCACCCGAATATAGACAAACCGCCGCTCGGGTCCTTCGCGTCGTACCTGATCGCCGAAAAATTTGGGACCGGGCGCGATGCGCACGGGAAAATCGAAGGTCAGCGGCTCGCCGCCGGCCGAGCGTTTGGGATCGAGGATCCCGGTATCGCCCGATTGCAGGCTGTGGAGCACACCGATCACAGGCTGCTCGACCACGATCCGCATGCGGATTTCGGACTGATCTGCTCGCGCCATGACGCGGTTATGATACCGCGGCTCGCGCCGCAGCACAATTTCAGCCCTGCCTAGTCGCACCGTTTCGCGGCGGTTTCGTCATCAAACGAAATCGTCCAGTCGCCCGACAACTCGCATTCAAGGCCATCGGCGGTCGAACAGGTGACATTGACGTTGGTATCGCCCCCCGCGTCGGTAAAGCCGCTCGATGCCGCCACGCCGTCCGGCAAAGCGATGTGCGCGTGCAGGACCAGGCTGCCCGCGCTCGATCCCGCCGTGCAGATGAGCGCCGTTTCGGTGATCGAGAGGGTCGCCAGCACAAGCTGTCCGGCGGGGACGCTGGCGATGGTGAATCCGGGAATGCGCGCCGATCGCGCGCGTATCGACCAGGTCGATACGCCATCGTTCAACGCGATCTCAAGCGATTTTCCCGCCTGAAGATTCGCGATGAAAATCGTCAACGCCACGACTGACATCGCCTTCGCTCCCACTGCCGGGCACCAACCTGCACGAAAAAGCCCGGCGTGTCAGGCCGGGCTTTCGAGGTCAGTCTGGATGTCTGTGATCAGTTCGACAGCGCCGCCCCGGTATCCACCTTTTCCACCCATGCCGGGTAGAAGCTCGGCTGGCGGTTCGACCATCCGCTTGCCGTTGCCGCGGCTTCGCTGATCGACTGGAGCAATTTGCGCCGCAATTCGGGATGCAGATGCGGCAGCGCCGCCGCCGCGCAGAACGCGCCGGGGAGCCACGGCCGAACCTCGGCCCCGATCAGCCGCTCATAGAGGAACCGATACGACGAAAAGCTGGTCAGCCGCCCCTGCCCCAGATCGAACGCACTGACCGTCACCAGCGGCGCCAGGAACATTTCGATCGCGTCGAGCCCGCTATCGTCGGGGACCATCGTGCGGATTTCGTCGAGCCGCTCATACACCCGGCCCTGCGCGCGGATGCTCGCCGCCTCGACCGTATCGCGCGACCAGCGCGTCAGCGCGTCGTCGCGATCGAGCCCGACATCGAGGCTGCGGCGCACATAGCGCTGCGTCGACGACGCGAACCCTGCGAATTCCTTCATCTCGGCCAATGTCATCGCGCCGTCGGCCGGTTTTCTCATCGAAGCCATAACAACCCCACCCGCTGCCTTCACTAAGCGGATGATGCGCCAAGATGGTTAACAGGAACCTTAACGCGGCATCCGTATTCGCATGGAATCATAGTCCCTGCTGCGGCGCAACAAAGTTTGCGACGAAGCGAGTCTTTCAGGCTGTTCGGATGGAAAGTGAGGGATTTGGGCAACGCTTTGTTGCGGGCGGCGTCAGGGCGCGGCCGAGCGGACGACCTCGCCGTCTTCCTTGACGAACGCTGGCGGCACCTTGTCGAGCAGATCGAGTACCAGCTCGGACGGGCGGCACAATTTGGTGCCCCTCGGCGTCACGACAATCGGTCGGTTCACCAGGATCGGATGCTCGGTCATCGCCACGAGGATCGCTTCATCGGTTACGTCAGGTCCCAGCAGCCCGAGTTCCGCCGCCGGCGTGCCCTTTTCGCGCAGGATGTCGCGCGGGCGGGCGTGCATCGCGGTGAGCAACCGCTCGAGCAGCTCGCGAGTCCAGCCGACCTGGCGATACTCGACCACCTTGGGCGCGTATCCGGCGGCCTCGATCATCGCCAGCGTGTTGCGCGACGTGCCGCAATCGGGGTTGTGATAGATCGTGATCGGGAACGCGTCGGTCATGCGGGATCTTCCTGTTTGAGCAGCCATCCGAAGAAAACGACGGCGGTGATCGCGCCGACAATCTGCGCGGCGATGAACAAGGGGGCCGACTGGGGTGCGATCCCGGCAAACGTGTTCGACAGGCTGCGCGCGATCGTGACCGCCGGGTTGGCGAACGAAGTCGAGGCAGTGAACCAGTACGCCGACGTGATGTACAGTCCCACGGCTTGCGGCGTGACGTCGGGACGGAAGCGCTGCGTCGTCAGGATCGTGCCGATCAATCCGAAGGTCGCGACGAATTCGGCAAAGCCCTGTGCCGGGCCGTCGCGCAATTTGGTCGAGATCTGCCAGATCGGCTCGGCAAACATCGCATGTGCCGCCCACACGCCCAGGACGCCCCCGAGCGTCTGCGCGATCACATAGCGCAGCGCGACCCCCGCCCCGATCTCACGCCGGACGAGCAGCGTCAGCGTCACCGCCGGGTTGAAATGCGCGCCCGATATTGGCCCGAACATCTCGATCAGCACGACCAGCCCGGCGCCGGTCGCCAGCGTATTGCCGAGCAGCGCGATCGCGGCATTCCCGCCCGACAGCCGGTCACCCATGATGCCCGACCCGACCACGATCGCCAGCAGCAACGCCGTCCCGACCAACTCGGCCACCACCCGCCGCGACAGCGTCACGCCGGTGTGCAGTCGGTCAGCGGCGCGCAGATTTCGGGCCGCCCCGCGCAGCAATCGTCCATCAGGAAGCCGAGCAGATCGCGCATCCGCGTGTAATCGGCCGAATAGATGATCGACCGTCCGTCGCGTCGCGACCGAACCAGCCCGGCATGGTCGAGGATCGTCAGGTGCGACGACAATGTGTTGGGCAGCGCGCCGATTTCGCGCGCGATTTCTCCCGCCGGCAGCCCCTCAGGGCCAGCCTTCACCAGCAGGCGGAATACGGCGAGCCGGCTACCATGCGCGAGCGCCGAGAGTGCATCAACGGCAATGGGTAGCTGCATGGCCGGCTCCTTATCGAAATTTCGACTATTCCCGAAATATCGATAAGGCAAGACCCGGTGATCGGCCGATCAGCTGTTCTTCTGTAGCTCCGCCTCGGCCTTTTCGTCGAAGCCCGATGATTTGGGGGGCTCGCCGCTTGTGCCCGGCTGGGTGGCGGACGGCGGGTCGGAAGCGTCCATCGATTCGTCGAGTCCGCGATCGAGCTGCGCGTCCTCGTTCTCGGGGTCTTTTTTCAGGCGCTTCTCGATCGATCGGTCCTGCCCCGCATCCTGGCGCGGATCCTGCGCGACGTTTTCGCTGTTGGGGGCGGTGTCGTTGGTGGGGTGGTCGGTCATGCTCGGCCTCCTGAGAGAATTGTTTCGGAGGGGAAAACGTCTCGAAGCCGAGTCGCGTTCCAGCAAAAAGGCCCGGCGGATCGCTCCACCGGGCCCGATGCCGTTTGTTAGTCGCGCCGGATCAGTTGCGGTTGCCGAACAAGCGCAGGATGAACAGGAACATGTTGATGAAGTCGAGGTACAGGCTGAGCGCCGACATGACCCTGGCGCGACCCTCCTGATCGGTGCCCGCGACGTACTGGTACATGCTCTTGGTGCGCTGCGTATCGTAGGCGGTGAGCCCCGCGAAGATCAGCACGCCGAGGATGCTGATCATCAGCGACACCGCACCCGAAGCCAGCCACAGATTGACCAGCGAGGCGACGATGATGCCAACCAGACCGACGATCATGAACGACCCCAACGCGGTCAGGTTACGCTGCGTGGTGTAGCCGTACAGGCTGAGCCCGGCGAAACCGGCGGCGGTGGCGAAGAACGCGCCCGCGATCGACGACGCCGTATAGGCGATGAAGATCGTCGAGAGCGACACGCCGAGCAATCCGGCATAGGCCCAGAACAGCGCCTGCAACGTACCCGTCGACATGCGGTTCTGCCCGAAGCTCATCGCGAACACGATCGCGAGCGGCGACAGCATCGCGATCCAGCCGAGCCCCGACAGGCCCCCGGTCGGGCTGACCAGAGCCTGCCACGCGCCCGAATAGGCCACGCCCATCGCGACGATACCCGTCAGCAGCACGGCCGACGCCATGTAGTTGTACACCGAGAGCATATAGCTGCGGAGTCCCGCGTCATACGCGACCGCGCGCGTATCGGTCGCGGCGCCATAGGGCGTCACGCCGGCATCGGGACGGGGATCAGACCAATTGGCCATCGAAAACTCCTTTTCCCGACCACAATGGCCGGATGCGACCAATATCGTGCGTTCGGGATCGCGATTCAAGCGAAACACGACATGCACCGCGGCGTTAAGCGCGTTACGATGCGGGCATGCACCGCTTGTTCGTCGCCCTCCGTCCGCCGCGCCCGGTTCGTGCGCAATTGATGACCGCGATGGAGGGCGTGGCGAACGCCCGCTGGCAGGACGACGATCAGCTCCACATCACCGTCCGCTATATCGGCGAAGTCGAACGCCCGGTGGCGGAGGATGTCGCGATCGCGCTGTCGCAGATCCACGCCCCCGCCCCCGACGTGGCGATCCGCGGGGTCGGCGTGTTCGAAAAGAACGGGCGGATCGACACGTTATGGGCGGGCGTCTCCCCGCCCGATGCGCTGCTCGCACTCCACCGCAAGGTCGATTCCGCGCTGGTCCGGATCGGGCTCGAGCCCGAGCGCCGTGCCTATGTCCCGCACATCACGCTCGCCCGGATGCCGCGCAGTACCGGCTTCGGCCCCGGCGTCGATCGCTGGCGCGCCGACCAGGCGCTGCTGTCGAGCGACCCGTTCGGCCTCGACACGCTGATCCTCTACGAAAGCCTGCTGACGCGCGGCGGCGCGGTGTATCAGTCCATCGCGCGCTGGCCGCTCGGGGGCTAGCTCGCCACCAGCACCCCGCACGCGATCCGGCCGCCGCTATTGCCCGACGGATCGGTCTTCAGGTCATCGGGCGCGGCATGGATCACCAGCGCCGCGCCATCGGCATCGAGCAGCGCATCGAAGCGGCCGCCCGCAACCTTGTACGTCAGCGTGCCCTTGCCGTCGGCGCCGATCATCAGATTGGGCAGATCGCCCTCATGCGGGCCGGCCGGGTTCATCGATCCGTGTTTCGTGCCGGTCGGGTTCCAGTGCGGCCCCGCGCTGGCAAAGTCAGGCCCGTCGCACTTGCCGACCGCGTGCAGGTGGGCGCCGTGCATCCCGGGCGTCATGCCCGCTACCGTGAGGGAAACGACCAGCCCGTCGGCGCTTTCGCGGATCGTGGCGTCGCCGACGGTCTTGCCATCGGCGGTTCGCAACGCCACCGTCGCGCGTCGTCCGGCGGTCGTAGCCGTCCCCGCATCGGGTGTCGGGCTGCAGGCCGTCAGGGCGACCGCTATCGCGGCCACGCCGCTCGTGCTGTACCAGCGCATCCTTCGTTCCTCTCAATCGTTACGCGCTCAATCATCGAACCGTTTCGGGGGTTCCGCAATCGAACGGGCCGATGGTACCGTATCGCAGAAGGGGGAAATCGGGGCATGAAAACCAGAGGGCTGATCGCGTTCGTCATCGTGGCGCTGGCCGGTTGCGCAAAGACGCAAAATCCGGTGCCCCCGCGGATCGAAACCCCGCCTACTATTCCGCACATGGTGTCCACCATCGTCGTGCCGGTCAGTGCGCGGCTTGCCGATCTGGAAGCACAGCTCAACAGCGTCACACCGCAGCAATTGTGGGGGATCGACCAGCGCGAGGATAAATGCGTCCCCGCGCAACGCGTCACCGCGTGCGCGATCAAGCGGAGCGACGGCAGCTGCCGCATCGGGATCAAGAACCTCAAGGTCACCCCCGACCTTAGCTGCCGCATCACGGGGCAAGTGACGCGCGGGCGAATCGCGCTGTCGGGCAAGGGCGATCAGATTTTCCTGACGATGCCGGTTCGCGCCGCGATCAGCGCGCAGGATATCGGCGGGATCATCAAGCGCGAGACCGCGACCGGCGCGGCGATCGTGCGCGCGACGGTCAAACTGTCGCTGACGCGTGACTGGAACCCGACCGCGCAGGTGCGGATCGCGTACGACTGGTCCGACCCGCCGGGGATCACCATCCTGGGCAAGCGCATCCTGTTCGTCAGCAAGGCGGACGCCAAGCTGGCCGGGGTGATCGCGGGGTTGGAACGCAGCCTGCCGGCACAGCTGGTCAAGCTGCAAGTCCGCGACAAACTCGCCAGCGCCTGGCGTCAGGGTTTCGCGGTAATCCAGCTTAACGAGGACAAGCCCCCGGTGTGGATGCGCGTCACCCCGCAGCGGCTCGGATTTGGCGGGTATCGCGTTCAGGGTCCCAATCTGCTGATCGACGTCGCCGCGCAGACGCTGGCCGAAACTTTTGTCGGTGACCGGCCAGGCGATCCGACCCCGACATCGCTGCCGCCGCTCGCCAACGGGCTGGGCAAGCCCGGATTATCATTCAATATCCCCGTTCTCGCCGATTACAGCCAGCTCGAACCGGTGGTCGAACGCGCGCTGGTCAAACGCGCGGCAAAGGGCGTGACGCTCCCCAAACTGGGCCCGGTTGATGTGACGTTCGGCAAAGTGACGATCTACGCCACCGAAAACGGCCGGCTCGCGGTCGGGGTCAAGCTGAAGGCCAAACTGCAAAACGGGCTGGTCGGGGACACAAAGGGCGAAGTCTGGATGACCGGGCTGCCGGTCAACGACCCCAATTCTCAGGTGATCCGGATCGACGATCTGAAGATTACCACGCGTACCGACCGGACAACGGTCAATTTGCTGCTCGCCTTGTTTCAGGATCAGGCGACGCTCGATTCGATCCGCAACGCGCTGGTCGAGAATTTCGCCAAGGATTATAACCACGTCCTCACCGCAGCGCGGACGGCGCTGGTGGCGCGGCGCGAGGGCGATTTCGTTCTGGCGGTCAACATCGCGCGGGTCACGCACGGGCGGATCATCGTGACCGGCAAGGGACTGTTCCTGCCGGTTCAGGCGGACGGCACGGCGACGATTGCCTACAGCCCGGCAAGATGATCGATGTCACGGTCGGATCAGGGATGTAGATTTGGTACGAACCGGTCGTAATTGCGCAACCTTTATGTATTGATCCGTAATTGAACCATTGTCCTGTTCGGTGGTTTAATTAATTATGCTGCACCAACCCGATCATTACGAAGTCTTTATTAGCGGAATGTCGACTGTTGTTAACGCCGACTTTACCAAACCCCGATGGAATTGGGTGCGTTGGGCCGCCGGCATGCAAGCAATCGCCAGTGACGGCGATTTCGACTCGCTGGCGGCGTGTATTGCTTCGGCCAGGGCGCATTCCGCAGTGGTTGGTAAAGCACGGATCAAGGTCAACCTTCAACGATCGCACGCTCACCCAAGGTCGGCCTGCATTCCGGATCAGCATTATTATCCGGCGGGAATTTTATCGGCGACGAACTTGAGGGTGAATAGCGCAACCTGCCCTTCGCGCACGGTCATGGTCCATAATTCGCTATTCCAGAATCGCTCCGGCATTTCGCGCAGCACTTCGGCCGAATAGCGTACGGCTTCCATACGCGCCGCTGCGAGGTCGGGAAGCTCCGCGCCCTCGTCATCGCGCATGTCTTCGCCGTCCCTGATGTCGAAATAGTAACGAGGCATACGTCGCTCCAGCCTAAGGCGGGAGCGCGAGGGTCTCTCAGCCGTCGGCGCCTCATTCGATGGCCGACGATGGACGCAACCTATATCAAGTCCCTGCCGCTAACAATTGACATTTAACCCCAACCTTGGAACGCCCAGGCCGGTCAATCGATTATCTTGTGCGAAGCACCGAATGGAGGCTGACATGAACGGATCGACGATCGACGAGTGGCACAAGGAGCTGCGCATGCTGCTCGATCACATCCAGTCCAATCCGTCGCAAGACCTGACCGAAAAGCGCGAACGCGTCATCGTGCTCAACAGGCTGATCGCGGCGCACGCTGAGAAGACGACGGCCTGAGTTTAGCTGGCGCCCAGCCGCGCCAGCCACGCCTGAGCCTGTTTCGGCTCTCCCACGCTGCTCGGCGTGACCGGACCGCGCGACGCCAGAAATTCTGTGTGCAGCGGATACGCGTCGATGCCCAATTGTGCGCGCATCCCGTCGATCGCGTCGCCCAATTCGGTCAGTTCGTCGACCAGCGGCGCGGCCTTGGCGCGGTCGATCCGATGCTGACGATGATCGAACAGCCCCCATTGGCCCGCCGCGGTCGTGCGGAGCGCGGCGAGCAGCAGCGCCGAATAGTCGTTTTCCAGTTCCGCGCGCCGGATATCCAGCCGCTCAAGCCTGTCTGCTTTGGCCATACCGGCGATCCCTTACCCAATGCTGTCAGCACCCGCCCGAATGGCTCGCGTCGATGGTGCATTCGCGATCGCCATCCCCGTCGCCACCGCGATCATGCGCCGAACGCCCGCCGCTCGCGCTGCGATACGGTTGGGGCGCGGGCTCGTCGCGCGAGTAGCGCGATCCGGATCGCGTCGCGACCGGGATCGGCCCAGCACGACCGCTGGCATAGCCAGGCGCGGCCCTGCCCAGCGGTCCGGCATAATAATCGACCGAAATCCCGAGTGTCTTGGCACCCGGCAAATCGAGCCACGCCATGTCGCCGGGGTCGGCGGAGGTCAGCGCGAACACCGCTTTGGGGGACAATCCCAGCCGCGCCATATAGGCCCCGACCAGCGCATTGCCGCCTGCCGATACGCCGTCGGAGCTCGACGCTGCGTGGAACCCCAGCCGCGCGCTCGGCGCCAGCAGCCGCTTTGTCCCGCCCAGCCACGCAATCGCGCACGCCGACGCGCACAGGCCGCCATCGCTGACCAACGTATTGAAACCCTTGGCATGGATCGTTTCGCCGATCGCCAGCCCCGCGAGCAAAGTGCCGCCCGGACTGTCGAAGATCACCGTGGCGCCGCGCGGCGCCGTCGCACTGAGCTGTTGGAAGCGTTCGCCATCGCCATACGCGAAATCGCCTGCAATGAGGATCGCGGTCCCGGCGGCGGTTTTGGCGACGCGCATCTCCGCCGCACCGGCCTGCACGGCAGCGACCGCGATCGCCGCCGCCATCGCCCCGAACACCAAACGAACCGGCTTACCCCATCCGATCGTCAGCATGACCGCCAATCCCCTGTTCGAACTCGCCACAGCGATTACCGCCGTACCGCACTAGATAGCGGCTTTTCGCTGCACGCAAGCTGAACCGCTGGATGAGCGGGCGGTCGATACGAAATTCGCCGCGGCGCGAAAATCGACGATCGCCTATAATGCCTCCGCCTGCATGGCATTAGCGACCGGGGGCGCAACTCCCGTCGATCACCCCGCTGACGCTACCCACGCCCAGAATGATCTTCGCGCGCCGTTCGAACGTCAGCGCCTGCCACCGGCCCGAATTGCCGATCGCGGTGCGGCTGCGCAGGAACGTCAGATGCAGCATCTCATATTGTTCGGCGTCGATCCGGTCATTGTCGATCAGGCACGTCCACGCCGCGACATTCCACGGTGCGTCGCGCGATATCCCGTCCTGATCGATCGTCCGCGCCAGCGCGCCGTACCAGTCGATAATCGCTTTCAACCGTGGCTGCGCTCCGCATCGGGCATCGCGGCGAGTTTGCGTCTCAGCCGCGCAATATCCTCATCGGCGGGCAGGAATCCTTGCTGCACGCGCGTGTCGATCGCCCAGCGCACCTTGCGCATCGTCATCGGCCCGTTGGGAAATACCCGCAGTAAGTCCAGCCTGACCAGATCGAGCAGTTCGACATAGGTGTCGGTCTGCACCTGAAGCATCGGGTCGCTCTCGAAGATCGCGGTCAGTTCGCCTTCGAGCACGGGGTTCATCCGACCCTTTTCGTCTTCGGCTGCAAGGATTTCCTCGCGGCATTTGTCGCGGACCGGCGCCGCGCGGCACGCTCTCGAAAAAAGCAGGTCGCCGTACGCCGGCGCAAGGGTCCGGAGGGTGCGTTTGAAGTCGCGGCGATGGCGGAACTGCCTGCGCCAGCGCTGAAGAACGGGCTGCAGGCTGCCCGTCCCGAAATTCCACTGCGCCATCCCGACCGAGATCAGCTGGCTGTCGAAATTGCCCGCCGGCATCGCCCAGCAGCCCATTGTCTCGGGAATCGACGTTTCCGCCATGCGCTGAAAGATCGCGGCGCGGTCCAGCCCGATCTCGGCAAGCCGTTGGGCAGCGTCCGGGTCGATCCGGATGAACGCCTCCTCTCCCACCCGGCGGCAGGGCGGCGGCGTGATCTGGGCGTGCGCGGGGAGCGCGACGAGCAGGGCGAGTAAGGCAATCAACCAGCGCATCACATAAGTGTCGCTTTAGCTTCATAGATGCGCAAGGAGTCATCGACTCGCGCTTCGCCCCCCTGCTAGGGCGACGGCGAACCGGAGCCCGAATATCATTCGCCAGATTGCCGCCTTGCCGTACCGTACCGAGGGAAACGCGATCGACGCGCCCGTGCGGATCCTGCTGGTCACCAGCCGGGAGAATAAGCGCTGGGTGATCCCCAAGGGCAATCACTCGGGCGGAATGGTGGCGCACGCCGCCGCCGCCCAAGAGGCCGAGGAAGAAGCCGGCGTGCAGGGGCTCGTCTGCCCCACCCCGCTCGGCAGCTATCGCTACCGCAAGCGCCAGCGCAACGGCGCGTCGCTGATGATCGACGTCGATGTCTTCCCGCTCGCGGTCAATCGCGAGCTCGACACGTGGAAAGAACAGAATCAGCGCGAACGCCGCTGGGTCAGCCTGGGCGAAGGCGCCGAGATGGTCGACGAGCCCGATCTTTCCGACCTCATCCGCTCCTTCGGCCCGTCCGAATTCAAGGCCGCCGCGCGGCGCACCGGCGTGATCGCCGCCACCCAATCGAGGATCAGTCCCATGTTCGCCTGGTTTCAGCGCCTGTTGCCCAAAACGGGCAATTTCTTCGACCTGTTCGAGGCGCATGCGCTCACCATCAACGCCGCCGCCGATGCGATGTCGCGGCTCATTCAGGACGGCGGCAGCGCGCAGGACCATATCCGCGAAGTGATCGAGCGCGAGGGCGACGCCGACAACATCATCCGCGAAGTCCTGAAAACGGTCCGCGAAACCTTCCTCACCCCGTTCGACCGCAGCTCGATCACCTCGCTAATCGGGTCGATGGACGATTCGATCGATGAGATGCAGGCCGCGGTGCAGGCGATCGACCTGTACGACGTGCGCGTGTTCGAACAGGACATGAAGGACATGGTCGCGATCATCGTCGATGCCGCGCGGCTCACCGCCGAAGCGATGCCGCTGCTGCGCGACGTCGGCAGGAACGGCCCGCGGCTGCACGAACTGACCGAGCGGCTGGTGCGGATGGAAAGCCATGCCGACGACATCCACACGCAGGGCGTCAAGCGCGCATTCAAGGAATACGGCCACACCGACACGCCGCGCTTCATCGTCGCGCGCGAAATCTACAAACATCTCGAGCGCATCGTCGACGCGTTCGAGGATGTCGCGAACGAAATCGACGGCATCGTCATCGATCACGCCTGATCCCAGCAGATGCACGAACTCGCCCTCCCGCTGCTGATCGGCCTGATCCTGGTCGCGCTCGCGTTCGACTTCCTCAACGGCCTGCACGACGCCGCCAATTCGATCGCGACGGTGGTCTCGACGCGGCTGCTAAAGCCCGTCCACGCGGTGATCTTCGCCGGGTTCTTCAACTTCGCGGCCTATTTCCTGACGATCACCTTCCCGTCGCTGCACAAGGTGGCGGAGACGATGGGCAAGGGGCTGATCGACAAGAATCTGGTGACGCCCGGCGTGGTGTTCGGCGCGCTGGTCGGGGCGATGTTCTGGAACGTCGTGACGTGGCTCAAGGGCATCCCCTCCTCCTCCAGCCACGCTTTGGTCGGGGGCGTGATCGGCGCGGGCGTGGCGCATGCCGGGTTCGGCGCGATCCAGTGGGCCGGGCTCAACAAGACCTTGCTGTTCATCGTGCTCTCGCCGCTGATCGGGATGGCGGTGTCGATGCTGGTGATGCTGATCAGCAGCTGGCTGTTCCGCAGCGCGACGAGCAAGACGTCGGAACGCAGTTTCCGCGTGCTGCACCTCTTCTCCTCCGCCGCCTTTTCGCTCAGCCACGGCCTCAACGACGCGCAAAAGACGATGGGGATCATCACCGTCCTGCTCTTTTCGACCGGGCATCTGGCGGGCAAGTTCGAGATCCCGCACTGGGTGGCGATCAGCTGCTATCTCGCGATGGGGCTCGGCACGCTCAGCGGCGGGTGGAAGATCATCGAGACGATGGGCAGCCGCATCACCAAGCTGTCGCAGCATCAGGGCTTCAGTTCGTCGCTGGGCGGATCGATCACGATCTTCGGCGCCAGCCTGCTCGGCATCCCGGTATCGACCACGCACACCATTACCGGCAGCATCATCGGCGCCGGTGTCGCCCGCCGTGCCAGCGCGGTCCGCTGGGGCGTGGCGCAGAACGTGGTGATGGCGTGGGTGATCACGATCCCCGCCTCCGCCGCGGTCGGCGCGCTCTTTTATGGGCTGACGACATTTTTCTAGTCGCGCCGGGCGAGGATTTAGCGGAGCTAAATCCAGCCTCAAGGCGCGACCGGCCGGCGGCGCTGCCAGCGCCGTCCGACGACGCGGCTTTGCCGCGGCGCACCTCCCTGACATAGATCAACACGATTCCCGCCCGCCCCGCGCACCCTTTGCCGGGCATGCGCGTTCGTCCGCGCATCGATCATTACGGGTGCGTGGACAAACGATGGACGAACTCTTCACCAAAATCGCCAGCAAGGCGGCATCGATCATGGGCCAGCCGGCCGCGTTCGTGATCTCGACGCTGCTCGTGATCATCTGGGCGCTGAGCGGCCCGGCGCTGCATTATTCGGACACGTGGCAGCTGATTGTCAACACCGCGACGACGGTGCTGACCTTCCTCGCGGTGTTCCTGATCCAGAACAGCGCGAACCGCGACGGCGCGGCGATGCAGGCCAAGCTCGACGAAATCCTCCGCGCGCTCGACAAGGCGCGCGTCGAGTTCGTCGGGATCGAGCATCTGACCGACGCGCAAATCTGCGAAATCCGCACCGCGCTGGAAAGCGATATCAAGGACACTACGGGGCGCGAGAGTTCGACCGGCAAGTCGGTGGAGACGCTGCTCAAGCGCTTTTGATCGGGAGGACAGGATGACCCATTCCTCCCCGAGCTTGTCTCGGGGAGGAATTAGGGAATCAACCCCGCCTCCAGCAACCGCACCGCCTCCTCCGCCGCATGCTTCCGCTGGCGCCGCTCGATCGCGGCGAGCTTCCTGAAGATTGCGGCGTTGGTCTCTTCCTCGGTCGCGCGCGGGATATACAGGCCGTCTTTGACCTTCTTCGCCTCGGCTTTCTCTGCCGCCTGACGCGCGCGCACGTCGATCATCTTGCGCATCAGCGGATCGGAATAGCGCACGCGCGTGCCGACTTGTTTGCCGGCATGGAATACCGGCTCCTCGACCCCGTCGATCGCGCGTTCAAGCGCGATCTGTTCGAGGTCGACCCCGGCATGGACCAACGCGCGGTCCCACGCCGCCGCGAAGGAGGGATAGCAGCGGCGATGATGGTACGCGGCCTGATCCGACACCCCGACCTGCGCGCACGCCTCCTCGACCTTGCCGCTCTCGGTCAGCGCACGCAGGAAGGCGCGCTGGCGCACCGGGGTGAAGCCGTCGAAGCGCACCCGGTTGGGCATTACGCCCGCTTCGGCGGGCGGCTGCGCGGCGCGTTTGGCGGCGGCGGCGCGCTCGCGAAAATCGGCGAGCGCGGCGTCCCAGCGCGTCGCGAAATCGGGCACCCGCTGCCGCCGCTTATACGCTCCGGTGAACGATCGCCCGAGTTCCCCGGCGGCCTTGAGCGGACTGCCCGTCAGCCGCAGCGCGAGCACGAACGCCAGCTCGGTATCGGCGGTCCATTGCGTGTAGGCGCACATCTTTTTGCGCATGGGGTGGCTCCCTCATCGTGGAAAAGGAAGCGGACCATTTATCGCATTTCATACCGTGTAGGAAAGAACATTTTAGGAACACATTGCCGCTAACGCTCCACCACATGCCGGTCGATCGCGTCGGTATATTCCTCTTCTGAAATCCGATGCTCGATCATCGCGATCAGCAGTTCGGCGAGTTCCGGATCGTCGGGGTCGCGAAAGGTATAATCGTTGATCCACAGGAAGCGGAACAACGCCGCCTGTGCGGTGCGTTTGTTGCCCTGCTGGAACGGATGGTTCTGCGCGATCGAGCACGCCAGCAGACAGCCCAGCACGACGACGTCCTCGACCTCGCCGAAATGCAGGTTTTGACGAGGCCGATCGACCGAGCTTTCCAGCAGATCCCGGTGAAGCAGCAAATGCGGCTCTCCGGTTTCCTCAACGGTCAGACGGTTGAACTCGATCAGGTCTTCAGCATCGACCCAAGCCGGCTCGCTCACTCAGCCAGCTTGGCCATCACCGTCGGATACAGGTCCACCGCCTGCTTGTGAGCAGTGACCGGATCGAACTTCTCGCCGGTGGGGCGCGCCTTACGAACAGGGCGCGCATCGGGTTTGCGCAATGCAACCATCGTCAGCTCCTGTTTCATTGACGGCGAATATCGGTGCGCCGCGATCAATAGTCAACGCGAGTTGATGTTCCCTGAACGTCGCGCTGGCCTGCCGATTTAGCGAAGCTAAATCGAGGTTCAAGGCGCGACCGGCCGGCGGCGCTGCCAGCGCCGTCCGACGCGTCGCAGGTCGGTCATGCTCCCGGCATGACCTAAATGATGCGGGGCATCATTTACCTGCAACGGGAATTCAGTTCCGCGTCGCCCCGGCCAGTGAGTCCGCGGCGAGTTCGTCATCGCGCGCCGGTGGCAGCACCACCGATTGGCCTTGCGCGCGCTTGCGTGGGGGTTGGTTGGGCATGGAATGGCTCCCTCATCGTGAAAAAGGAAGCGGACCATTTATCGCATTTGGGGGTGTGTAGGAAAATGGAAAATGCACGGCGCCAGCCAAAACGCCGCACCAACAACATTGCTCAGTTATCGCCAATTGTTAGCAAAACATCCTGACACAATTGCGGCCAGCCGCTTACCCCACTTCGCGCGTCGACTTGGCACGCGATTTGCTACTCGCCCTGCCTCAGCAAATAGCTTCGGACGGCCGGGCTATCGGAAGGGGGTTTGTTAGCGACGGCGCTTCCAAACCCCTTTCATGCCGAGTAAGAAGCGTAATGACTGCCACGCCCGCCCCAACGCCAGCGTCGATTTTAGCGCAGTACGAAAACCTCGCGCTGCAAGACGCGAACGAGGCAGATACCCGACTCAAAGTAATCAACGATGTACTCTACCATGTCCTTGGATGGACGCATGCTGATGTAAACGCGGAAGAGCGCGTCTCCGAAGACGGGAAAACAACGTGGGCTGACTATACTCTTCGAACTGGGATGACGGCTCTCGTCGTTGAGGCCAAGAAAGTCGGCATTGCATTTGACCAAGTCCCAGACACCCGAAGAGCCCAGCTCCGCGGAAAAATCGTCGACGGGGAAACCGGTAGCGCGATCACTCAAGCTCGCGACTATGCGCGCAAACTTAGCATCCCGTTTGCCGTAGCCACGAATGGCGATACGTGGATCATTTTTCCCGCAACGAGAACTGATCAAGTCCGTTTCGCGGACTCGTCCGCAATAATCTTCCCGAATCTAAAGTCTGCTTTGGACACCGATTTCGCTGAATTTTACGAGCTGCTATCACGTGATGCCGTAATCAATGGCAGCCTAGAAAACGAACTTCTAGGCCGCATTGAAAATCAAATCGAAGATAGGCGCTTAAATCGGTTTTTTCCTGCGGGGTTCTCTCGCATCACACGACACAGTTTGTACCCGCTCATTGAGGACGCCATTGTTACGGCATTTACCGAAGATATAGTTAATTCTGATCCCGAACTGCTGGCGAAAATGTACGTTCGCACACCCGACCGGACGAGATTCGATAATCGGGTGCGTATCCACATTTCGAAAAGGGACAACGTAGCAACCAAAGCGCCGATTCGCGGAGTCCGGGAAAAAGGCGGAAAAGCCGTGACCAGTCTCATTGCAGAGGCAGGCACTAGAGCTCGACCTTTAGCCATGTTGATATTGGGTCAAGTTGGCGCGGGCAAAACCACTTTCTTGGAACACACGCGCAAGGTGAGTGCAGCGGAAATTTTTGAACCCCGCGCCGATAGACCATATCCTCACTGGTTTCACGTGGATTTCCGGCCATTCGCTACAGGCGAGTCCTCGCTTCAGTTTTTGGTCGACGCGCTACTCGCGGGAGTGAACGCAGATCCGTTCCTTTCGGACTTTGAGCGTTGCGTTAAGCACGCTTACAAAGACGAAATAGACGCCCTGTTTCGCGGCCCACTTTATTTGCTTCGTGATGATGAATCAGAACGAAAGCGGCGAGTTTCGCAGTTGTTAATGGATGATTATGGTAAAGGCCTTCCCTACGTCGAGAAGATTCTAAAATATGCCTCCCGTGGCGCTGCGATATTTCTCGTCGTGGACAATATAGATCAATTTGATGACGAGACAGTTCAGGCCTCAATATTTTCTGACGCAATGGCGCTTGCTCAAAAAATCAACGCTAATTTAATATGCGCGATGCGCGAGGGTACTTATGTACAACATAAGAACAGCCCCGTCTTTGACGCCTTCGATTTTGACCCTGTCGCGATAGAACCGCCGGTCATCGAAGCTGTTCTAGCGCGACGTTTTTTTGTCGCCAAACAGTTGCTTGAAGGGCAATCGGGATCATTTACTGCCGAAAATGGCGCTCAAGTCACTGTGGCTAGTCTCCCGATTGTAATTGACCTAGTACAAAGTTCAGTTCTCGGCACAACAATTGGTAACCTTTTGGAGGTTCTGGCGACTTCTGACATTCGGCTTGCGCTGAGAATGACGCGCGAATTTCTCCAGTCCGGCTGGACCGCGTCTGGCAAGGCTTTGCGGATATACGAGAGCACTGGGCGATACGTGATGCCTCAGCATGAAGCGCTTCGCGCGATCATGATCGGAACGCAGAAGCAGTATTCTGAGGAGCACTCAGTTGTCGGAAACCCGTTTGATAGCCGCCTCGCTAAAACTGAAGCGCAGATGCTTAGGCTGTACGTGCTATCTGCGATAGTCAATCTGAGTGGAGATTCCGCATTCAGGCACTTGGATGGAACGGAAATTCAGAAAAACCTTCGCGCCTTAGGATTTGGTGACAATGTCACGTTAAAGGTTCTCGAGGACTTGTGCAGATTGCGTTTTATGCACACAATTTCACACTCGACTCCGACTTTTGATTCCAGTTTTATAGTAAGTCGACTAGGAGCATACATTGTTAGATATTTTATAAGCGATATGATGTTTCTAGAAAATACGATGATGGACACATTTATTCCAGACGAAATTGTGTGGAATGACCTCAGGCAGCGTACAGGCGCCATCTATGCAGAGCGTGGGACAATTAAGCGCCTTGGGTTGAGAAGAACGAGAGTCCAAGCTTTCTTTGATTATATGCTCTCACTTTATACGCCGCTTCGCGACGAGAGCATAAGGCGCGGGTTCGCAACCGCTTGGTGCTCACACCCATTTGAGTCTGCAAAAAACCAACTAGATACCAATCTAACTCGAGCGACGAGATCAGCCGAAAAAAACTACGGCGATCCCGGCGCTGCGTTGCCGCGAGTTCGCGGGTTCTAAGATCGGGGCTTGTCACCCCCACCCTTCCCCCCACCCCCCCTCCTTGCTAAGGCGCCCGCGACTCTCGCATTCGCCCGTCCGGGCGCGCCCGCGCGATTCCGTATCCGGGATCGCCTCCCCGCCGCGCTCGCGACTGGCACCACACAGGGGAAGGACCCGTATGACCGCCATCGGCCAGGACACGCTCGGCACTCGCGACACGCTCACCGTTGGCGGCAAATCGTACGATTATTTCAGCCTGACCAAGGCCGCGGCGAAGCTGGGCGATATTTCGCGTCTGCCCTTCTCGATGAAGGTCCTGCTCGAAAATCTGCTGCGCTTCGAGGACGGCGTGACCGTCACGACCGCGGACGTTCAGGCACTGATCGACTGGCAGGCCAACCCGGTCGCGCCCGACCGCGAGATTCAGTACCGCCCGGCGCGCGTGCTGATGCAGGATTTCACCGGCGTGCCGTGCGTGGTCGATCTGGCGGCGATGCGCGACGCGATCACCAAATTGGGCGGCGATCCGGCCAAGATCAATCCGCAGGTCCCCGTCCACCTCGTCATCGATCACTCGGTGATGGTCGACGAATTCGGCACGCCCAAGGCGTTCCACGATAACGTCGAGCTGGAATATGCGCGCAATTTCGAACGCTACGAATTTTTGAAATGGGGATCGAAGGCGCTCGACAATTTTCAGGTGGTGCCGCCGGGAACGGGCATCTGCCATCAGGTGAACCTCGAATATATCGGTCAGGCCGTCTGGTCGTCGAAGAATGGCGACGCGACGATCGCTTATCCCGACACATTGGTCGGCACCGACAGCCACACGACGATGGTCAATGGCTTGGGCGTGCTCGGCTGGGGCGTCGGCGGGATCGAGGCCGAGGCGGCGATGCTGGGGCAGCCGGTGTCGATGCTGATCCCCGAAGTGGTCGGGTTCAAGCTGACCGGCGCGCTGAACGAAGGGATCACCGCGACCGATCTGGTGCTGACCGTGACGCAGATGCTGCGCGCCAAGGGCGTGGTCGGGCGGTTCGTCGAGTTTTACGGCCCCGGTCTGGACAGCATGACGCTGGCCGACCGCGCGACGATCGCCAACATGGCGCCCGAATATGGCGCGACCTGCGGCTTCTTCCCGATCGACGACAAGACGCTCGATTACATGCGGCTGACCGGGCGCCCGGCCGAGACCGTCGCGCTGACCGAGGCCTATGCCAAGGCGCAAGGGTTCTGGCGCGACGCCGGGGCGGCCGATCCGGTGTTCACCGACACGCTGGGGCTCGACATGGGCGACGTCGTGGCGTCGCTGGCGGGGCCGAAGCGGCCGCAGGATCGCGTCAGCCTCAACAAGGTCGACGAAGTGTTCAACGGCGACCTGTCCAAGCTCTACCACAAGGAGCGGCCCAACCGCGTCGCGGTCGAGGGTGCCGCCCATGACATTGGCGACGGCGATGTGGTGATCGCGGCGATTACGTCGTGCACCAACACCTCCAACCCCAGCGTGCTGGTCGCCGCCGGGCTGGTCGCGCGCAAGGCGCGAGCGCGCGGGCTGACGCCCAAGCCATGGGTGAAGACCAGCCTCGCGCCAGGGAGCCAGGTCGTCACCGATTACCTCAACAAGGCGGGGCTGAGCGCCGATCTCGACGCGATGGGGTTCAACCTCGTCGGGTACGGCTGCACGACGTGCATCGGTAACTCCGGGCCGCTGGCGCCGGCGATCTCCGCGGCGATCAACGAGAACGATCTGGTCGCGGCCTCGGTGCTGTCGGGCAACCGCAACTTCGAAGGGCGCGTCTCGCCCGACGTCCGCGCCAACTTCCTCGCCTCGCCGCCGCTCGTCGTCGCCTATGCGCTCAAGGGCACGGTAACGACCGACATGGTCGAAACCCCGATCGGGCAGGACCCGGACGGCGTCGACGTTTATCTGAAGGACATCTGGCCGACCAACCTCGAAGTCGCCGAAACCATGGCCGCCAACATCGACTCCTCGATGTTCGAAGCACGGTATGGCGCCGTCTACGAGGGTGATGCCAAATGGCGCGAGATCCAGATCGAGGGATCCGACACCTATACGTGGCGCGCGGGGAGTACCTACATCCACAATCCGCCCTATTTCGAGGGCATGACGATGACCCCGGCGCCCGTTGCCGACATCATCGACGCGCGCCCGCTGGCGATCCTCGGCGACTCGATCACCACCGACCACATCAGCCCCGCAGGGTCCATCAAGGCCGACAGTCCGGCCGGAACTTTCCTGCAAGAACATCAGGTTAGCCGCGCCGACTTCAACTCCTACGGCGCTCGCCGCGGCAACGACGAAGTGATGGTCCGCGGCACCTTCGCCAACATCCGCATCAGGAACGAGATGGTCCCCGGCATCGAAGGCGGCATGTCCAAGTACGACGGTCAGGTCATGCCGATCTACGACGCCGCGATGCGCTTCAAGGCCGACGGCGTGCCGATGGTGATCGTCGCGGGCAAGGAATACGGCACCGGCTCGTCACGCGACTGGGCAGCAAAGGGCACCAACCTGCTCGGCGTGCGCGCGGTCATCACCGAGAGCTTCGAGCGCATCCACCGCTCCAACCTCGTCGGCATGGGCGTGCTCCCGCTGCAGTTCGCCGAAGGGGTGACGCGTCAGACGCTCGGGCTCGACGGATCGGAGACGTTCACGATCACCAACGTCGCGGGGCTTCGTCCGCGTCAGGACGTCGAGGTGACGCTGACCCGCGCCGATGGCTCGGTCAGCACGTTCACCACGCGCTGCCGCATCGATACGGTCAACGAACTGGAGTACTTCCTCAACGGCGGCATCCTGCAGTACGTGCTGCGGAACCTCGCGGCCTGATCAGCCGGCCAATGCTTCGCCTGGTCCGCGCGCATCGCTGCGCGACCAGGCGATGAAGGCGTCCTCGTCCATCGGCTCCGCGATGCGATAGCCCTGAACAACGTCACAGCCGATCACGCGCAGCATGTCGGCCTGTTCATCATGCTCGATCCCCTCGGCGACGGCTTCGCAGCCAAGACCGTGGATCAGCCCGATGACCGACTGCGCGATCTGCCGCGAATCGGGTTGCGTGGTAATCGCTTCGATCAGGCTACGGTCGAGCTTGATCCGGTCGATCGGCAGCGTGCGGAGCCGCGACAGGCTCGAATGGCCCGTGCCGTAGTCATCGATCGCAATAGTGGCCCCATCGGCACGGAGCGCGGCGATAGCGTCGATCACATCCCCACTGCAGTGCATCGCCAGCGTTTCGGTGATCTCCAGCTCAAGCAACCGCGCCGGTGCTTGTGCGGCATGCATCGCTTCACGCAACCGGCGGAAGAACATCGCATGGTCGAGCTGGCGCTGGCTGATGTTGATCGCCAGCCGCTGATCGAGCCCCATATCCGCCCAGCGACGGATCGTCCCCGCGACGTGCCCGATCACCCATTCGCCGATCTCTACGATCAGGCCGGTTTCCTCCGCTCGCTGGAGGAACGCACCGGGCAACGTCAGCCCCTGTATCGGATGACGCCAGCGCAGCAGCGCCTCCGCAGCGACGGTACGACCATCGACCAGACTAACCTGCGGTTGATAAACCATCGCGAACTGGTCGCGCTCGATCGCGGTGCGCAGGTCGAGTTCGAGCTGGGCGCGGTCGGCCAGTTCGGTGGCGAGCGCTTCCGAGAAATGCTCGGCCCGGCCGCGACCATTGGCTTTGGCATGGTACATCGCGGCATCGGCCGCGCGCATCAGATCGTGCAGCGTCGTGCCGTGTTCGGGACGCATCGCGATCCCGATCGACGCCCCGATTTCGACTTCGGATCCGGCCAGATCGAACGGTTCGGTCAGCGCGTAAAGCACCCCGCGACCGATCCGCGCCGCCTCGCGCGCATCGGCGATTTGCGGAAAGAACATCGTAAACTCGTCGCCGGCCAGTCGGCCGATCAACGGCTTTTCGGTATTGCTCGACGAAGCCACGCTGTCCGCGACCGCTCGCAGGCGGTTGGCGACCATTCCCAGCAGCATATCGCCCGACGCATGACCCATCGTGTCATTGACGGCTTTGAAGCGATCAAGATCGATGAACAGGAGCGCGGCAACGACACCTTCCGGCATATCGGCAAGCTGGCGTTCCGCTGTACGCCGAAAATGCGTGCGATTGGGTAGCGCGGTGACGGGGTCGTACATCGCGAGCCGGTGGACACTCTCCAGATTGGCCGACACCTGCTGAAACAGGCCCTGCATCGCCATACCGAGCAGCGGGACAGATACGCCGATTTCGTCCGGAATCGGACTGTCGAGATCGCCATGCGCGGCCTTCGACAATCGTGCGATGGCCGAATCGAGCGCCCCGGCGGTGGTCCCGATCGCACGCTCGGCCGCTGCCCAGGAAAACACCGCACACACGATCGCGGGGATGAGCGCCCGGCCCATATTTTCGATGGTCAATGCGCCATGAGATGTTGCCAGCAGCGCAAGGATAAACACCACAGCGCCGGCGCTCAAAGCGAATACGATCGCCCGGCCTTTCAGCGATGCAGATTCCATTGCGCCCGAATTTCCCCCGCCTCGCAGAGCGTGAACGCCCCCGATTGACCCGGAATTTGCCCCGAAAGGGTTAAGATTTCGGTGTCGCTCGCGGCCTGCGCAACACGATATAAAGTGCCCCCGTCCCGCCATGGCGCGGGTTGGCCCCGCGCACCGCCGCGATCGCTTGCGCATGGCGCGACGCACGGAGCCAGTCGCCCACCGCCGCGCGGATAGCACCGCGCGCATGCGGTCGCTCGCTTTCGGGCCTGGGCGGCTTTCCGGTGATGAGCAGGATCAACCGGTCTCCGCGCGAAATCGAACGCCCCAACGCCGCATCGAGCAGCGCGTAAGCCGAGCCCAGATTGTGCCCGTGGAGATCGATCGTCGCGTCGGGCTGGACGAGCCCGCGCGACAGGCGGCGGTCCCAGCTGCCGTCGAGCGTTGTCCCCGGCGCGGCATCGCGCGGGGACTTGGGTGTAGGTGCAATCGCCGGGCGCACCGCCGCGGTCCGATGCTTTGTGGGCGCTAGCTTTGGCCCCAGGACAACGGCTTCGGCGACACGCCCGGGTGCGATCGGCGTAACCGTCGCCATCACCCGCGCCCACAAAGCGGCTTCGTCAGGGCTGAGGCGTCGCTCCGCCAACACTGCCTCCCTGCAACCGCGCGAGCGTGCCGACCGGCAGCAGCAGGAAAGCCGTACCGTGACCGGACATCCCGCCGGCGATCGCCTCGGCGTCCTGTCCGGCGCCCCAGAAAGTATCCACGCGATTGGCGCCCTTGATCGCCCCGCCGGTATCCTGCGCGATCCACAACCCAGTCGCATCGACGCGGTCCATCGACAGGAATACAGGCGCGCCGAGCGGAATAAATTTGGCATCCGCGGCGACGGTGACACCACCCGTTACGGGGAGCCCCATGGCGCCGAGCGGCGGACCATCCAGCAAACGAAAGAACACGTAGGATTTGTTCTCGCGCATGATCGCGCGGCCCTCGTCGGGATGCGCGCGCAGATAACCGACGATGCCCTGCATCGACGCGCCGCCCGGGGGAAGGATGCCGCGATCGCGCATCAGCGCGCCGATCCCGGTATAATCTCGGCCATTCTGGCTGTCATACCCGATGCGGATCGTCGATCCGTCGGGCTGACGGAGCACGCCCGATCCCTGCACCTGGAGGAAGAACAGCGCTACCGGGTCGGCTGCCCAGGCGATCACGGGGGCGTTGGTCATCGCGCCACTCTCGATCTGGGTGCGGTCGAAATAGGGTACGAGCGCCTTGCCATCGACCCGGCCCCGGACCGACTTGCCCTTCAGCGCGTCGGAAAATTTGCCCAGATCGACATCCACCAGATCGCTGGGGCGACCATAGATAGGAACATCATAGCCGGGTCGGCGATCGCGCGAACCGACGATTTCCGGAATGTAATAGCCGGTTGCAAAGGCCTTGCCGTCGCTCACCTGCACCGCCTCGAAATTGGTCGCGAAGAATGCCTGCGCGTCGTTGTCGCTGGTCGATTGCGCAGCCGAGCAAGCCGGCCCCCAATCCGATCCGCGCGTCAGCCCCGATTGATCGGGGCGGCGCATCAGTTCCTTGCAACTCAGCCGGAACGCGGCGAGCGCTTTGGCGGCGCGCGTACGATCGATCCCGAGCGAAGCGACCGGCGGACCGGCCACCAGCCCCGCCCCGGCGGCATTGGCGCCAGCTGGAACCGCGGCGGGATTTGCTATCGGCGACATCGGCGTCGCCGCAACGGGTTTACGCACCGGCGCCGGCGCCGATGCCAACGGAGGCGGCACGATTCGCGCGCCACATGCCGACAGGAGCAAGGCCGCGATCATAATTGCGGTTCTGTTCAGCACGATCAATCCACTCCCGTCACGCAGCCGGAACTCGCCGCTGACACGCTAATGGCGGTTCGTGGATTCCGAGACAAGACAGGACGGCGAAGAACGGTGCCAGTCCGCCTCAGGCTTCGTCGGTATCGGCCAGTTTCCAGTTGGGATCGTTGCTCTTGAGCGTGCGCGAGAAGGTCCAGACGTCATGCGTCTCGACCGCATCGCTGAGCGAACCGGCGATGATCGTGCCGTCGGCATCGCGCGTAACGCCAGCGATGTCGGCGTCGATTGCAACGGTGATCCGCGCGGTGCGGCCCTGGATCACCACGTCGGTGATTTGCGCGCGCTCGATCGCGACCAGCTTGTTTTCGAGCACGTGACCGGCAACGTTGCGCGCCTTGATTGCCTCGGCAAAAGCGTCGCGAACATGGTCTTCGGTCAGCCAGCCGAGCGTTTCCTCGTCGCCCTTCCAAAAGGCTTCGAGAATCATGCGATAGGCGCTCTTCGACCCTTCGAGGAACCCGGGAACATCGAAACTGGAATCGGCGGCAATCAACGTGCGCAGTCCCGACTGCGCGCGAGACTCGAACGCCTGAGACCCCGGATCGCGCGGCTCCGCCGTCGGTTCGGCGGCGCGTGGCAACGTTATCGGCGGCACGGGCCGGTCATCGGCAGGATTGCGCAGCACTTGCTCATGCCCCGTCCGCTTGCCGAGAACGGCATAAAGACGCAGCCCCAGGAACAGGGCAACCATCGCGAGAATGACGATATAAACGAGCACTTGGCCTCCAACTTGACCGATCCGTAACATAGGCACAAGAAACAAGCGATTCAAATGCCGCGATCAGCGTCTCGGCGTTGAACTAGCACAATCCCCCTGCTAGGCGCGGCCAACTTCGCGGGCCAATCCCCGGGTGTGGCGGCGATCTCATCCAATTCAGACAGGGAAGTTGACGGAACGATGGACGATCAGGACACTGCCGGCACGACGGAAGCCACGCTCGCCAATGGCGCCGACAATCTGCCGGCGATCGGCATGATTTCGCAATATGTGAAGGACTTGTCGTTCGAGAGCCCGAACGCACCAGCGATTTTCCAGGCGCAGATCGCCCCGTCGATCGAGGTCGAATTCGGGATCGCGGCGAGCCAGGTCGGCGAAGACGTCCATGAAGTGACGCTGAAGGTCGACGTCCGGGCGAAATCGGACGAACAGACCGCGTTTATCGTCGAATTGCTCTACGCTGGCTTGTTCGGCGTGCGCAACGTGCCCGAAGAGCACCTCCAGCCCTTCATGCTGGGCGAAGCCCCGCGCTTGCTGTTCCCGTTTGCTCGCCGCGTGCTGGCGGACGCCGTCCGCGATGGTGGGTTTCCGCCGCTGATGCTCGACCCGATCGATTTCGGCGCGCTGTACCAGCAGCAGCTCGACGCCGCTGCACAGGCACAGGCCGAGGGTGCGCAGGGTAACGCCTGACATCCGCCCGGGCGGGGCTGACTCATGAACCTGACCAAAGCCTTGGGATCGGTTGGCGGGCTGACGCTCGTCAGCCGTATCCTTGCGCTGGTCCGCGATACGCTGCAGGCAAGCTATGTCGGCGCGAGCTTCGCGTCGGACGCCTTCTTCGTCGCGTTTCGCCTGCCCAACATGTTCCGCGCGCTGTTTGCGGAGGGCGCCTTTTCCGCCGCGTTCATCCCGATGTTCAACCGCAAGGTCGGCGAAAAGGGTGAGCTTTCCGCCGGGATTGCCTTTGCCGAGAGCGCGCTGGCGGTCCTCTTGCCCCTGTTGGCGGCGATGACTGTAGTGATGCTGATCGCCGCTTGGCCGCTCACCTGGGGCCTGTCGGGCGGGTTCAAGAACCCGACGCCGGGCCAGTTCGCGTTCGCGGTCGAACTGTCGCGTTACACGATCCCGTATCTGATGCTGATCAGCCTGGCCTCGCTGCTCGGCGGGATCCTCAATTCGCTCAACCGTTTCTGGGTCAATGCGGCGGCGCCGATCCTGCTCAATATCTCGATGGTCGCCGCCCTGTTGTTCTTCCACGGTACCAACCCGTACGAGACCGCGCGGGCGCAGGCGATTTCGGTGACCGTCGGCGGCGTGCTCCAGTTACTCTGGCTCCTCTTCGCTTGCCGCCAATCCGGGGTCAGCCTGAAGATACGGCGACCGGTGATCGACGCCGACATGCGTCAGTTGCTCAAGCTGATCATCCCCGCCGCGATCGGTGCGGGCGCGGTGCAGATCAACCTCGCCATCTCGACCGCGCTGGCGGGCGGGCTGCTCGACGCGGGGTCGATCTCGTACATCTATTATGCCGACCGGCTGAACCAGTTGCCGCTCGGCATGATCGGGATCGGGCTGGGGACGATCCTGCTGCCGACGGTCTCGCGGCTGCTGTCGACCGGCAAGTTTGACGAGGCGATGCACACGCAGAACCGCGGGATCGAGCTTGCGCTGTTCCTGACACTTCCCGCGACGGTGGCGTTCATGGTTGGGGCCGAGCCGATCATCAAAGGGCTGTTCCAGCACGGCGCGTTCACCGCGCAAGCTACCACTGCCTGCGCCTGGGCGCTCGCCGCCTTCTCGGTCGGCCTGCCGTCCTACGTGCTGGTCAAGGTGCTGACGCCCGGCTTCTACGCGCGCGAGGATACCAAGACCCCGGTGCGCTACGCGATGATCTCGGTCGCGGTGAACCTGATCGGCAATCTGATCCTGATCCCGACGATCCACCATGTCGGCCCGCCGCTGGCGACGGCGATCGCGTCGAGCGTCAACGTCGCAATGCTGTACTTCACGCTGAAGAAGCGCGGGCATTTTCAGACCGATGCGCGCCTGCGCCGTCGCATCCCCCGGCTGCTGCTGGCAGCGGTGCTGATGGGCGTCGCGCTCTACTTCATCGATCCGCTGGTCGATCCATATCTGACCGGCAGCCTGACCCGCCGCGCGCTGGCGCTGACCGCGCTGGTATCGGGTGGCGGCGCGGTGTACGCGGTCGCCTGCTTCGTCACGGGCGCCTATCGCCTGAGCGATCTGAAGGCGCTGCTCGGCGGCCGTAAGCGTGGGGCCGCAACCGGCCAGGAACAGGTTTAAGGGACTTTCATGCGCGTCGTTTCCGGCATCCAGCCCACCGGCAATCTGCACCTCGGCAATTATCTGGGCGCGATCAAACAATGGGTCGCGATGCAGGATGCGATGGGCCAGGACGATGTCTGCCTGTTCTTCCTCGCCGACCTGCACGCGATCACCCAACCGGTCGTCGCGGCCGAATTGGCGGCAAACACGATCGAGATGGCGGCGACCTTGCTTGCCTGCGGGATCGATCCCGAACGCTCGATCCTGTTCAATCAGGCGCGCGTGCCGGCGCAGTCCGAATTGAGCTGGATCCTGAGCGGCACCGCGCGGATGGGTTGGCTCAACCGCATGACGCAGTGGAAGGACAAGGCGGGCAAGAAGGGCGAGACGCAAAGCGTCGGGCTGTTCACCTATCCGGTGCTGCAAGCGGCCGACGTGCTGGCCTATCAGGCGACGCACGTGCCGGTCGGCGACGACCAGAAGCAGCACCTCGAGCTGGCGCGCGACATCGCGACCAAGTTCAACCTCGACTTCGGGGTCGAGCTGTTCACGCTGCCCGAACCGTTCATTTCGAAGGCGGCACCCCGGATCATGAGCTTGCGCGACGGCGCGGCGAAAATGTCGAAGTCCGACCCGTCGGACGCGTCGCGGATCAATTTGATCGATTCGGACGACACGATCGTCGCGAAGTTCAAGAAGGCGAAGACCGATCCCGAGCCGTTGCCGGCAAACCTTGAAGGGCTGGAGGCGCGGCCGGAGGCGAAGAACCTCGTCACGATCTACGCCGCGCTGGCGGAGCTGACGCCCGCCGACGTCATCGCGCAGTTCGGTGGCCAGGGCTTCGGGCAGTTCAAGCCGGCGCTGGCCGATCTCGCGGTGGCGAAACTCGGCCCGATCCGCGACCGGCTGACACGCCTGCTCGACGATCGGGCCGAGGTGGGACGCGTGCTGGAGAATGGCGCGGCGAAGGCGCGCACGCTGGCGGCTCCCACCTTGAGGGCTGCGCAAGATGCCGTCGGCCTGCAAGTCTAAGTTGACACTAGGTTCACACTATCGCGCTGTCCTTTTGGCCGGCCCGCTCACGCGGAAATTGCCGAAGGTGCCGCGCAAACAGTCCTCGCTGTCGCGTTAGACTTCGCCAGAGGTCGGACGCAGAGGCGGCGGCACGGCTTTATTGGCTAGGCGCGAATGGCGAGTGATTGCGATGTCAAAGAGCGTTTGCATGACGCTGACAGGCGAAATCCAACATTTCAAGCGCCACTGACGCGTCACCCCGGTCTTGTGCCAGGGTCTGCCTAGCCGCGCAGGATGAACTCGAACCTCTTGTCTGCCGCTTGCCGCCCGGCGGACCCCGGCACAAGGCCGGGATGACGGCCGGGGATTATCCCTCCAACTGCCGAATCAGCGTCTTCACCGCGCCGTCGATCTCATGATCGGACCCGCGCAATTCCTCGATCCGGCGCACCGCGTGGATCACGGTCGAATGATCGCGCCCACCAAATTTGCGGCCGATTTCGGGGAGCGAGCGCGTGGTCAGGCGCTTGGCGAGGTACATCGCGATCTGGCGCGGGCGGGCGACAACCACGGCGCGCCGCGCCGAGACGAGATCGACCGGCTTGAGGTCGAAATGCACCGATACCGCACGCTGGATTTCGTCGATCGTGATCCGCTTGGTCCCACCGCGCAGCACGTCGCCGAGCGTCGCCTGCGCGAACTCAAGATTGATCGCTTCGCCGGTCAGCTGGGCATAAGCGACGAGGCGGTTGAGCGCGCCTTCGACTTCGCGCAACGACCCGGTGATCTTGAACGACAGCAGGTCGAGCACATCCAGCGGCACATGCACGTCGCGCAATTCGCCCAACCGCTGATCGAGCAGCGCACGGCGCAGGATCGCGTCGGGCGTTTTGATATCGGCGACCAAGCCCATCGACAGCCGCGACACGATCCGCGCTTCGACATCGTCGAGCGCTTGCGGGTTGCGATCGGCGGTGATCACCAGCCGTTTGCCGGCCGCGGTCAGTTCGTTGATCGTGTGGAAGAATTCGTCCTGCGTCGGCTTCTTGCCCGAGATGAAGTGCAGGTCGTCGATCATCAGCAGATCGGACGAGCGTAGCCGGTTCTTGAACGCATGCGTGTCGTTGGCGCGAATCGCCGCGACGAATTCGAACATGAAGCGTTCGGCCGACATCAGGATCACGCGCGCATCGGGCACCGCGGCGAGATAGGCATGGCCGATCGCGTGCATCAGGTGAGTCTTGCCCAGCCCCGTCGCGCTGTGGAGGAAAAGCGGGCTGAAGCGCGGCGCGCCGGGTTCGGCGAGCGCGCGCGCGGCGTTGAGCGCAACGCGGTTGGACTGATCGACCACAAAGCGGTCGAAGGTCAGCCGCGGGTCCAGCGACGGACGGTCTGCCTGCGCGACCGGTGCCGGCAGATCGGCGGGGTCGGCCGCCGCGACTCGCAGCACGGTGGGCGAGCTTGCGACGCGCACTTCGATCGACACGGTGCGAATCGCCGGAATCGCGCTGCGAAATTCCTGGAGCAGACGGTCCTGATAATGGTTGCGCACCCAGTTCGCGGTGAACGCGGAAGGGAGCGTCAGCGATACCGAATTTGTGTCGTCGCTATCGCCCAGCTCGATCGGCTTGAGCCATTGTTCGAACAAACGCGCGCCGGCCGACTCTTTCAAATTCTTGCGAATTCTCGCCCAAGCGTTGAGCACGTCGCCTGGCACTATCCCTTCTTCTGCAACCGAAACCGCCACCCGCAACACCCTTTTCTACCCGGCCCCGCGCCCCGCGGCCGACCCCACTCCAGACAGGCGTCTCCTCCAGCCGGAACCGATCCGTCTGATTGCGAGCTCTGCAAACTTGAGTCGCCAGCAACCGATCCGGGCTGGCGATGGGGTGATTATGAAGCGGTGGGCGCGTCGATCAAGAGGTTTGGGTGACACTTTTGTTAAATAAAATTGTTGACTCGCCTAACCCCCCGGAAATCCTGCGATTCGCCTTTATGTCACTGATATGACATCATTTTTACGTTACGATTATGTGATGACCGCGCGAATCGCGGGAATCCCTAGGCTCTTGGCATCTTTCGAACGAGCGGTATGGATTTCGCTGCGACGCGGTATCGGATCAGATCCGGAACAGCAAAAAGCCCGCCGGTGATTGTCTCACCGGCGGGCGGATGCCCATCCAAAACGGACCGAATTTTTTAGAGGCCAGCGAGTCGCTTGGTCAGGCGCGAGAACTTCCGCGACGCGGTGTTCTTGTGCAACACGCCCTTGGCCACGCCGCGCTGCAGTTCCGGCTGCGCCGCCGCAAGTGCGGTCGCTGCGGCGTCCTTGTCGCCCGACGCCAGCGCCGATTCGACCTTCTTGATGAAGGTACGGATACGGCCGACGCGGTTGCCGTTGATTTCGGCGCGACGGTCGTTGCGACGGATGCGCTTTTTCGCTTGCGGCGTGTTCGCCATGAAAGTCCTCTGAGTTTCGCAAAAAATGGAACGGGCACAGCCAAGAGCCGTGCCCGGAAGCGGTGGCCCTTAGCGAGGGTCCCTCAATCGGTCAACCTAGGACTGGCATTTTGGACACCAGAAGGTCGACCGACCGCCCTCGCTATAGCGCATGACCGTCCCACCACAACCGCACGGCTGCCCCTCGCGGCCATAAACCGCGAATTGCTTGGAGAAATAGCCGAGCTCGCCGTCGGGCCGGGCATAATCGCGCAGACTGGAGCCGCCCGCTTCGATCGCCGAGAGGAGCACGGCGCGAATTTCGGTCACCAGCCGATCGAGTTTGGCCAGGCTCACCTTCCCGGCGGCGCGCTTCGGCGAAATGCGCGCCGCGTAGAGCGCCTCGCAGACATAGATATTGCCGAGCCCCGCTACGATCCGCTGGTCGAGCAGGATCAGCTTGATCGACGCGACGCGGCCCTTGAGTGCGGCTTTGAGATATTTGCCGGTGAGGTCCGGGCCCAGCGGCTCGGGGCCCATCGCCTTGAATGCCGGATACTCGCCGATCTCCGCCGTCGGGATCAGATCGACCGAGCCGAATCGTCGGGCATCGTTGAGCGCGACTCGCCGCCCCGAATCGGTGTCGATCAGCAGGTGGTCGTGCGGCAGCAATTCGGACGGATCGACGCGCCAGCGCCCCGACATGCCGAGGTGAAAGATCATCGTGTCGCCGCGATCGGTCTCGATCAGCCCGTATTTGGCGCGCCGCGCGAGCGCGGTGACGGTCGCGCCGGCCATCCGCTGGGCGAGGTCTTCGGGGAACGGACGGCGAAGATCGGGGCGGCGCGTGACCACCGCCGACAGGCGTTGCCCCAGCAGCACCGGCTCGAGCCCGCGAACGGTGGTTTCGACTTCGGGAAGTTCTGGCATCGTCTTGCCCTTGCCTCACCCGTGCTCCTGCGAAAGCAGGAGCCCAGGGTTACAGGCGACGCCGCTCTTGGCCCTGGGCTCCTGCTTTCGCAGGAGCACGAAGGGGTTTGCGCCACCCGCGTCCGCCGCTAGAGCCCCCCCATGACCGACACCGTTTCCTTCGGCTACGAAGATGTCACCCCCGAGGAAAAGACCCGCCGCGTCGGCGGGGTCTTTGCCAGCGTTGCGTCGAGCTACGACGTGATGAACGACGCAATGTCGGGCGGTTTGCACCGCGTGTGGAAGGACGTGTTCGTCCGCCGCGTGAAGCCGCGCGCAGGCGAAGCGATCCTCGACATGGCCGGCGGGACCGGCGACATCGCGTTTCGCATGGCCAAAGCGGGCGCGGCGATTACCGTTGCCGACATCAATCCCGCAATGCTCGACGTCGGGATCGAACGCGCCGCCAAGCGCGGGATCGACGGGCTGGTGTGGAGCGAGGCCAATGCCGAAACGCTGCAATGGCCCGACAAGTTCTTCGACGCGTACACGATCGCGTTCGGGATCCGCAACGTCACCGACATCCCCAAGGCGCTGAGGGAAGCGCACCGCGTGCTCAAACGCGGCGGTCGTTTCTTCTGCCTCGAATTTTCGACCACGCTCTGGCCGGGGTTCGGCGACGTCTACGACGCCTATTCGCACCATGTCGTGCCGCGCGTCGGCCAGGCGATTGCGGGCGATGCCGACAGCTATCGCTACCTGATCGAATCGATCCGCCGCTTTCCCAGCATGGCGAAGTTCAAGGACATGATCGGCGAAGCCGGGTTCGTGCAGACCAAGGTCGAGCCGATGCTCGGCGGGCTCGTCGCGATCCATAGCGGCTGGAAGATTTGATGGGAGGCGGCAACTCTCCCCTCCCGCTTGCGGGAGGGGTCGGGGGTGGGCCTGTCTCTCTAGCCGACTTCTGCGACACGCCCTCCCCTAACCCCTCCCGCAAGCGGGAGGGGAAGCAGAAGTGACATCCCCCGCCGTCCATACCTGGCGCCTCCTCAAATGGGGCCGCATCCTCGCGCGGCACGGTGCGCTGAGCGGGATCGAGCGCGATCCGAATACGCCCTCCAAGGTGCGCCGACTCGTCCGCATCGCGCGGTTCGGCGCGCGCGTGCCCAAGGTGCCGCGTTATGCCGACGCGTTTCAGGCGATCGGCCCCGCCGCGATCAAGCTGGGGCAGACGCTGGCCACGCGCCCCGATCTGGTGGGGGAAGATGCCGCGCACGATCTGATGCGCTTGCAGGACGCGCTCCCGCCGCTGCCATTCGAGACGATCCGCCGCGCGATCGAGGCCGGGCTCGGGCGTCCGCTCGAAGAGGTGTTCGCGTCGGTCGATGAGGTCGCGATCGGCGCGGCGTCGATCGCGCAGGTCCACCGCGCGGTGACCCCCGACGGTCGCCACGTCGCGGTCAAGGTGCTGCGCCCCAACGTCGAGGAGGACTTCGCGCGCGCGATCGACACCTATCAATGGGCGGCGGCGCAGGTCGAAGCGTTGGGCGGCGAATTGTCGCGGTTGCGCCCGCGGCTGGTGATCGAGACGTTCAAGCGCTGGACGCTGCGCGAACTCGACCTCAGGCGCGAAGCCGCGTCCGCCTCCGAACTCGCCGAATCGATGCGCGCCGAGCCCGAATATGACGTCCCCGCGATCGACTGGCAGCGCACCAGCGGCACCGTGCTGACGCTCGAATGGGTGGACGGGATCAAGCTCAACGACCGCGACAAGCTGATCGCGGCGGGACACGACCCGAAGAAACTCGCCAACATCCTGATCAACGCGTTCCTGCGGCAAGCGATCTCGGAAGGATTCTTCCACGCCGACATGCATCAGGGCAATTTGTTCGCGACGCCAGAGGGGCATATCGCCGCGATCGATTTCGGGATCATGGGCCGGATCGACCGGCGCGCGCGCGTCTGGCTGGCGGAGATTCTCTACGGGCTGATCACGGGCAATTATAAGCGCGTCGCCGAAATCCATTTCGAGGCCGGCTATGTCCCCGCGCACCACAGTGTCGCCGAATTCGCGACCGCGTTGCGCGCGGTGGGTGAGCCGATGCGCGGGCTGCCGGTCAAGGACATGTCGGTCGGGATGATGCTCGACGGCCTGTTCAAGATCACCCGCGATTTCGACATGCAGACGCAGCCGCATTTGTTGCTGCTGCAAAAGACGATGGTGATGGTCGAAGGCGTCGCGACCAGCCTCGATCCCGATATCAACATGTGGGACGCAGCGGCGCCGTTCATCAAGGAATGGATCCGCACCGAGCTGGGCCCGGAGGCGTATGTCGCCGACCGGTTGATCACCGATTTCCGCACGCTGATGCGGCTGCCCGACCTGATCCGCAATATCGAAGCACGCTATCCCGCGCCGGGTGGCGCGCCCCCGGCCCCGCCGCTGCGCGAGATCGAAGTGGTGCGGATCGGTGGCGGCTGGCGGTACGTCGCGGTGGCGCTGTTGAGTGCAGCGGTTGCGGTCGCGGCGACGTGGCTGGTGTTGCGGTGAACGAACGGCCCGCTCTTCTCCCCTCCCTGCAAGGGAGGGGTCGGGGGTGGGTCGGCCAGCGGCGGCCGACGTCCGCGCCTCATGCCCACCCACCCCTAACCCCTCCCTTCCAGGGAGGGGAATCGCGTTGAGCATGTGGCTCGCCCAGCCCTCGCGCTTTGCCGGCCTGTCGAAAGGCCGCGCGCGGATCGGGCTTGGTCTGCTTGTCCTGCTGCTGCTGGCGACGCTGACCGCGCTCGCCACCCCGAGCCCCGCGCCGGTCAGTGGCGACCCGGCCCGGCGCGCCGACGATCAGACCGACGTGATGCTGTACGAATCGATCGTCGACGGCGTGCGCCATGGCGGGAATTATTACAGCGTCGCGGCGGAGCAGCTGCGGCAGGGCGACTACCCGATGAAGCCGTTCGTCACCTTTCGGTTGCCGACGCTGGCAGTGGTGCAGGCGATGCTGCCCGGTTGGGCGGTGATCGGCTTACTTTACGCGCTCGCGGCGGGCACGATGCTGGCATGGTATGTGCGGCTGCGCCCGGCGTTCGCGCGCGCGCCGCCGCTGATCGTCGCGATGGTGCTGCTCGCCGGGGGCATGGGCGCGTTCGTGCAGAGCGATCTCGCGGCGTTCCACGAAGTCTGGGCCGGGCTGCTGATTGCGCTCAGCCTGGCGGTGCGCCGTCCCGGCCACTGGGTCGCCGCCGCCGGAATCGGCGCGCTGGCGATGCTGATCCGCGAAACGGCGGCATTGTACGTCGCCGTCATGTTCGTGCTCGCCTGGCTGGAGGGTGACCGCAAGGAAGCTGTTGGCTGGGCCGCAGGCGTCGGCCTGCTCGCCATTGTCGTCGCCGCGCATGCCTATGCGGTCGCGCAGGTCGTGCGCCCGCTCGACCTCGCCTCGCCGGGCTGGGCCGGGATGCTGGGCTTCGGCTTCTTCGTCAAAGCGATGACGCTCTCCACCGCGCTGCGGCTCGCGCCGGCGGTGCTATCGGCGCTGCTGATGGGGCTCACGTTGTTCGGCTGGGCGGCGTGGAAGGATCCGACCGGGATCCGCGCGCTCGCCACCTTCGCGGTCTATGCCGCGCTGATCGGTCTGTTCGGGCGCGTCGACACCTTTTATTGGGGATTGATGGTAGCGCCCGCGATCCTGATCGGTCTGGCCTTCGTACCCGACGGGCTGCGCGATCTGATGAACAACATCATGGTGCGCGACGCCGCGCCGGTCGGCGCACTTCCCGCGGCGGCGCTGCCCGAGATCGACGTCGTGCGGACCGGCGGCGCGTGGCGCTATGCCGCGGTGGCGCTGCTCAGTGCCGCCGTCGTGGCGGCGGCGACGTGGCTGGTGCTGCATTGACGGCCACCACGGCGCGCTCCCCGCTCTGGCTGGCGACCCCGTCGCGTTACGCCGGGATGACGCGCAACCGCGCACGGGCGGTTCTGTTATTGCTGGTCGTCGCGATGGCCGCGACCCTGACGGCGCTCGCCGCCCCCGCCCCGCCACCCGCCACGCCGGACCCTGACAAGCCCGGTCAGAACCGTGCCGACATCGCGCTTTATCAAACGATGGTCGCCGGCGTGCGCGCGGGCGGTGACTATTATCGTGTCGCCGCCCATGCCCAGCGTACCGGATACTACCCCGTCCGTCCGTTCTTCACGATGCGGTTGCCGACGATGGTCGTCCTGCTCGCGCTGATTCCGCCGTGGCTGGCGCCGCTGTTATTGTGGGGACTGTGCGCGGGGGTCATTGCGGCATGGTACCGACGCTTGCAAAGCCTCTTGCCGGGGCGGGAGCACCAGCTGATGGCGTTGCTGTTGCTGGCAAGCGGGATGATGGCGTTCGTCGATCGCGAGTTGGTTTTCTTTCATGAGATATGGGCAGGCCTCCTGATCGCCTTGTCGCTGGCGGTGTGGCGCCCCGGGCGCTGGATCGAGTCGGCGGGCATCGCGCTGATCGCGATGCTGATCCGCGAAACGGCGGCACTGCTGCCGGCAGTGATGTGTCTGATGGCGCTGATCGAGGGGCGGCGGCGCGAGGCACTGGGCTGGATCGCAACCGCTGTCGTGCTGGCGATAGCCGTCTTTTTCCATGCTGAGGCGTGGGCGCGCGTGGTGCGTCCCGACGATTCGCTGTCGGCGGGTTGGCTGGGATTGCTCGGCTACGGGTTTTTCGTCCGCACGATGACGCTGGTCACCGGGCTGGCGATCTTCCCGCTCTGGGCCGCCGCACCGCTGGTCGTCCTGTCGATCTTCGGCTGGAGCGCGTTGCGCGATCCGATCGGTGGGCGCGTCGTCGCGCTGTTTGCCGCCTATGGATTGCTGTTGGCTGTCTTTTGCCGCGTCGATACTTATTATTGGGCGATGCTGATCGCCCCGCCTTTGCTCGTCGGACTGGCCTTTGCGGTCGATGGCGTGCGCGATCTGGTCGCCGCAGCGGGGTCGACGCGGCGCATTACCGTGACGAGGACCACGCCATGAAGAGCATCCTGTTGATCGTCGGCGGCGGTATCGCGGCGTACAAAGCGTGCGAACTGGTCCGCTTGTGCCGCAAGGCCGATATCGGGGTGACCTGCGTCGTCACCGATGGCGGGCAGCATTTCGTGACGCCGATGACGCTCGCCGCGCTGAGCGAGAACAAGGTTTATACGACGTTGTGGGACCTCAAGGACGAAGCCGAGATGGGGCATATCCAGCTCAGCCGGAACGCGGACCTGATCGTCGTCGCGCCCGCGACCGCCGATCTGATGGCGAAGATGGCGGCGGGGATCGCCGACGACCTCGCGACGACCTTGCTGCTCGCGACCGACAAGCCGGTGCTCGCCGCGCCCGCGATGAACGTGCGGATGTGGCAGCATGCCGCGACACTGCGCAACGTCGCGACCTTGCGCGGCGACGGCGTGACCGTACTGGAACCCGACGAAGGCCCGATGGCGTGCGGCGAATTCGGGCCGGGGCGGTTGCCCGAGCCCGAGGCCATCCTGAAGGCGATTCAGGGCAAGCTTTCCGCCTGAAATGCTGACGGGTCGCCACATCATCGTTACCGCCGGCCCGACGCACGAGCCGATCGACCCGGTGCGCTACCTCGCCAACCGCTCGTCCGGGAAGCAGGGGTTCGCGATCGCCGGCGCGCTGGCCGCGCTGGGGGCGAAGGTTACATTGATCGCGGGCCCCGTGACGCTTGCCACACCAGCGGGCGTGGACCGGATCGACGTCGAGACGGCGCTTGAGATGTTCGCCGCCGTTCAGGCCGCGCTACCCGCCGATGCGGCCGTGATGGTCGCCGCCGTGGCGGATTGGCGGGTCGAGAGTGCGGGGCAAAAAATCAAGAAGGGCGCGGATGGGCCGCCCGTGCTGCACCTGGTCGAAAACCCGGACATTCTTGCGACGATCGCCAAAGCCCCTGACCGCCCGCGGCTCGTAATCGGCTTCGCGGCGGAGACCGAGCACGTGATCGAGCACGCCCGCGCCAAGCTGGCGAAGAAGCGCGCCGACTGGATCGTCGCCAACGACGTCTCGGGCGACGTGATGGGGGGTGACGCGAACACGGTGCATATCGTGTGCGCTGACGGGGTCGAGAGCTGGGTAAGATTGCCCAAAGGCGAGGTCGCGGCGCGACTGGCCAATCGGATCGACGACGCGTTAGCCTAGCCCGCACCCCATCAAAGACGAACCGCCTTGCGCAAGGCGTCGTTGATACGCCCCTGCCAGCCCGGACCATCAGCTTTGAATCGAGCGATCACCTCGGGATCGAGACGCAACGAAACATGCTGTTTTGGCTGGTCAAGCTTCGGACGTCCCCTGCGTAAGAGTTTGCGACCCAGATGGGCGTCGGCGCCGTCGGCCCACGCCTGAGTCAGCTTGGGAGCATCATCGGGATCGCTCCAATTCCCGCCAGTAGATTTCTCGCTCTTCATCATCAGCAAACCTCATGGAAATGACGCGAACGGCGTTACCTCGGGGAGTCCATACACAGACGACGGGTTTTTCACCGAGCGCGCCGAGCAAGATGTAACGGACTTCACCATAATCTTTCCTGTCGTCCGTTCGGATCAGATAGAATCCGGCGAACACGTCCACGATCGAGGCGAAATCCAAGCCACGCTCGGCAAGCGTGCGTTTTTGCTTCGCCGGATCGAACTCGACCTTCATTCTGCGCGCCCTCCGCGCCAGCTGTTCGATCACAATCGCGTATTTAACGTAGCACAATTAATGGCGTTGGCAAGAATAATGTAGCACGGTTAATCCACACTCCGCAAAATGCTCCCCCTCGCCGCACTCACCCCCTAAAGTCGTTGCATGACCGACCCGATTCGCATCGCCATCAAACGCTTGCCCAATGGGGGTGGGCTCCCCCTGCCCGCTTACGCCACCGACGGCGCCGCCGGCATGGACGTGGTTGCCGCCGAGACGCTGACGCTCCAGCCCGGCGCGCGCCACCCGGTGGCGACGGGCTTCGCGCTTGCCATTCCCAACGGGTATGAGGTGCAGGTTCGCCCCCGCTCGGGGCTCGCGCTCAAGCACGGTGTGACGTGCCTCAACACCCCCGGCACGATCGACAGCGATTATCGCGGCGAAGTGAAAGTGATCCTCGCCAATCTGGGCGACGAGCCGTTCGCGATCGCGCGCGGCGACCGGATCGCTCAACTCGTTCCGGCCCCGGTCCAGCGCGCGACGCTGGACGAAGTCGAGGCGCTCGACGACACATTGCGCGGAAGCGGAGGATTCGGGTCGACCGGACGATGATCGGGTTATTGCTATTGCTGCAGGCGGCCGCGCTGGCCGCGCCGCCGGCCGACTGGTCGGCTTTGCCCCCGCTCAGGCTGACCAGCGCGCCCGATTATCCGGCGATCATGACCAAATTCGTCCGTGACGAAGTGGCGGCCGGGCGGTGCACCGCGGCGTCGGTCGATGGCAAGCCCGGGCTCAAGATCGACCTGGTCGTGCTGATCGCGGGCGGTACCGGCGAGGTGACGCGGATCGTGCCCAAGGCGATCAATTGCCCGACGGTCGAACAATTTGCCGCGGGCGTCGTGCAGAAGGCGGCACGCGGCAATATCGCGGGCACCGCGCCAGCCGCCGATAGCTGGTACCGCACCGGCATGACGCTTACATGGGGCCCGTGACGCTCAGCGACGACGACCTCACCCGGTTCGCCCGGCATATCGTGTTGAAGGAGATCGGCGGGTCTGGTCAGGCAGCGTTGCGCGCGGCGCGGGTGACGGTGATCGGCGCGGGCGGGATCGGATCGCCGGCTTTGCAATATCTGGTCGCGGCGGGGATCGGCCGGATCGCGATCGTCGACGACGACGCGGTCGATCTATCGAACCTTCAACGGCAAACATTGTTCGGGACCGCCGATATCGGCGCGGCAAAAGTCGAGGTCGCGGCTGGCGCCCTCACGAGGCTCGACCCGTCGGTCACGATCGAGCGCCACACCGTCCGGATCGGCGCGGCGAACGCGCGCGAGGTGCTGCGCGGCTCCGACGTTGTGCTCGACGGCACCGATAATTTCGCGACGCGGCTAGCGGTCGCTGATGCGGCGCTGGCGCTGCGCATCCCGCTGGTGTCAGCCGCCGTGTCCCAATTCGAAGGGCAGCTCGGCGTGTATCGGGGGTGGGAAGCGGACAAGCCGTGCTACCGCTGCTTCGTCGGCGCCGATCCCGAGCGCGACGGCGTCAGCTGCGCCGATCTCGGGGTGCTGGGCGCGATGGCCGGGGTGATGGGCAGCCTCGCCGCGCTCGAAGTGATCCGCACGATCGTGCCGTTCGGGGAAGACAGCGCAGGCAAATTGCTGCTTGCGGACGCGCTGTCGCTCCGGTTCCGGACGATTGCGCTGCCGAAGGATCCGGGGTGCGCGACGTGCGGCGGACGCGCTTCGCAATAATTTGGCAAGCCGTACGGGTTAAGCGCGGCGACATTCGCAGCATGGCCGGTTTGGGCTATGATCCGGTCGATGGCCAATCGGCCGATGCCGCAAAAGGAAAAGTAAGTTGCGCGTCCTCGTCACCGGTTCGGCCGGGTTTATCGGCTTCCACACCGCCCGATTGCTGCTCGACCAGGGCGCGACAGTGCTCGGGGTGGACAATTTCACGCCCTATTACGACCCGGCGCTGAAAGAGCGGCGCAACGCGATCCTCGAGCAATATCCTGACTTCACGCTGCATCGCGGGTCGATCGAGGATGTCGCACGCTTCACCGAACAATGGAAAGCGTTCGCCCCGCAAACGGTGATCCACCTCGCCGCGCAGGCCGGCGTGCGCTACTCGATCGACGAGCCCACCGCCTATATCGGGACCAATATCGTCGGCACGTTCAACGTGCTCGAAGTGGCGCGGCATTACCCGGTCGAGCATCTGCTGATCGCCTCGACCAGTTCGGTCTATGGCGCGAACACCGACATGCCGTTCGACGAATTGCAGCGCACCCACACGCCGATGAGCCTCTACGCCGCGACCAAGGGCGCGACCGAGTTGATGGGGCACAGTTATGCCCATCTGTTCAACATCCCCACGACCTTCTTCCGCTTCTTCACGGTGTACGGCCCGTGGGGCCGCCCCGACATGGCGCTGTTCAAATTCACCAAGGCGATCCTGAACGGCGATCCGATCGACGTGTACAACAATGGCGAAATGGTCCGCGACTTCACCTATGTCGAGGATCTGGCGGAACTGATCGTTCGCCTGACCGCCGTCGTGCCGGGGACCGAGCCCGTCGCGCATGACAGCCTGTCGCCGGTCGCACCGTTCCGGATCGTCAATATCGGCGGCGGGCAACCGACCCCGCTGATGACCTATATCGCCGAGCTCGAAGCCGCGCTGGGTCGCCAAGCGATCAAGAATTTCATGCCGATGCAGCAAGGCGACGTGCCCGCGACCGCCGCCTCGGCCGACCTGCTGATCGCGCTGACCGGCCACGCGCCGACCACGCCGCCGCGCGAGGGGATCGCCAGATTCGTCGACTGGTATCGCGACTATTACGCCGCCGCCTGATCTGGGCGGTTAACCCGACCTCAACCGAAACCCGCCATGCCGGCCCGATAGTTTTTCAGGGCGGACCTTCATGAGCATCGAGTGGCCGACACATGGGCTGAAACTGCAGGCCCGGATCGAGGCGAAAACCGCGACGATCGCGATCATCGGGATGGGCTATGTCGGCCTGCCGCTCGCGCTCGCCTTTGCCGACAAGGGGTGCCGCGTCGTCGGCGCCGACCTCGATCCCGCCAAGGTCGCCGCGCTCAACGCCGGTCAGAGCTATATCAACCACATCGCCGGCGAGCGCGTCGCCGGATTGGTCGCGTCGGGTCATCTGAGTGCGACCGAAGACTTTTCCACGCTCGGCGACGCCGACGTAATCCTGATCTGCGTGCCGACGCCGCTGTCGCGCCACCTTGAACCCGATCTGAGTTATGTCGTCGCGACGACCGAAGCGATCGCCAAAACGCTTCGCCGCGGCCAACTGATCATCCTCGAATCGACGACCTATCCGGGCACGACCAAGGACGTCATGCAGCCGCTGCTGGAGGCGAACGGGTTGACCGCAGGCCGCGACTTCTTCCTGGCCTATTCGCCCGAACGCGAAGATCCGGGCAACCCGACGCACTCGACGACCGACATTCCCAAGGTGGTGGGCGCCGACGATCCGGTGTCAGCCAGCCTGTCGTCGTCGCTCTACAGGCACATCGTGCCGCGGACGATCGAAGTGTCCTCCGCCGCCACCGCCGAAGCGGTGAAGATCACCGAAAACGTGTTCCGCTCGGTCAACATCGCCTTGGTCAACGAGTTGAAGCTGATTTATTCGGCGATGGATATCGATGTGTGGGAAGTGATCGACGCCGCCAAATCGAAGCCGTTCGGGTTCATGCCCTTCTATCCGGGCCCGGGTCTGGGCGGGCACTGCATCCCGATCGATCCGTTCTACCTGACGTGGAAAGCGCGCGAATATAACCAGCATACGCGTTTCATCGAGCTCGCCGGGCAGATCAATGCGAGCATGCCCGAACACGTCATCCGCGTGCTGGCGGATACGCTCGACGCGACCACGGGCAAGGGCCTTCGCGGCGCGCGCATTCTGATGATGGGCGTGGCGTACAAGAAGAATGTCGACGACATTCGCGAGAGCCCGGCGCTCAGGCTGATGGAACTGATCGAGGCGCGCGGCGCGACGGCGGACTTCCACGACCCCTATGTCGCGCAGATCAACAACACGCGCGAACATCCCACGCTCAACTGGCGCGAAGGCGTGGCGTGGAATCTGGATGCGTTCGCAGAGTATGATGCGGTGCTGATCGCGACCGACCACGACAATGTCGACTATCCCGCGTTGGCGACGGCGAGCAAGCTGGTAATCGATACGCGCAACGCGTGCGCGCGGTCGAGCGCGCCGATGGATCGCGTGGTTCGCGCCTGAGCGATCCCAGCGGCCGATAATTGCATTGCCCCCATGTCGCGGGGCCCGCATAGCCCGCGGCGATGAATATCAATGTTCCGCCGTTTCCGCCCAGCATCTGGGACTGGACGTTCGACAAGACCGCAATCAGCAACTGGACCGGCCTCCCCGCCGATGCCTTGCACGTGCTCGTCGGCATGCTGATACTCGTGCTGGCCGCGATCATGCTCCGTCGGCCCCCATGGCATTGGGCATGCTGGCTCGTGGTATTCGTCGCGGAGGCGGCCAATGAAGCCTATGACCTGCTCCAGACGCATTACCCGGCCGACGAAGGCAATATCCCCGCCTCGCTCCACGACATGTGGTTGACCTTGCTATGGCCGACGGTGATCGTGCTGCTGTTTCCGATCTGGGCCCGACGATCCGCGCGCACCGACCCCTGATCAGCCGAGCAGCGCCGTCGCAAATGCGCGAACGCGCGGTCCAATATCCTCACGCGCGAGCGCCAGTGCCAGGTTGGCCTCGATATAACCGGCCTTGTCGCCGCAATCGTAGCGTTGACCGTCGAAGCTGCAGCCGTGGAACGGCTGTTTGCCGATCAGTTGCGCCATCGCGTCGGTCAGCTGAATTTCGCCGCCCGCGCCCGTCTCCTGGCGATCGAGGATTTTCATGACTTCGGGCTGTAGAATGTAGCGCCCGGGCGTCATCAGATTGGATGCTGCGCTGCCCAGTTCAGGCTTTTCGACCACCGCCAGCACTTCGGTCAGCGGGCCTTCGACCTTACCCGGTGTGATGATGCCGTATTTGTCGGTCTGATCCGCCGGAATCTCCAGCGCCCCGATCAAATTGCCCCCGACCCGTTCGTATGCCCGGACCATTTGCGCCAGAAAGCCCGGTTTCCCGACCATCAGTTCGTCGGGCAGCAGAACCGCGAACGGCTCATCACCGACGATATCGCGCGCGCACCACACGGCGTGTCCCAACCCGAGCGGCTCCTGCTGACGGATATAGACCGGCGAACCGGGCTTCTGGCGGATGCCGTCGATCAGTTCGAGCGATTTGCCGCGCTGGCGCAGCGTCGCCTCGAGTTCGTAGGAAATGTCGAAATGGTCTTCCAGGGCGGATTTGCCGCGTCCGGTGACGAAAATGATCTGCTCGATCCCGGCTTCCAACGCTTCCTCGACCGCATATTGGATCAGCGGCTTGTCGACGACCGTCAGCATCTCCTTCGGCATCGCCTTGGTGGCGGGGAGGAAGCGGGTGCCGAGCCCGGCGACGGGAAACACTGCTTTGCGAACGGGCTTGATGGGCATGTCGATCCTTTGTGCGTCGGTGTCGGTTAATGCTGCCCTTCCCGGCCCGCAACCGCTACTTGCTTAGCCTCCTTTTAATGGTGAAATGCTAGCCACGCCGCATGACCAGCCACAAAGTCCTCGTCATTTTCGGAACCCGCCCCGAGGCGATCAAGCTGTTTCCCGTCGTCCGCGCGCTGGAAGCCGAGCCCGGGATCGTCGTGCGGACGTGCGTGACCGCGCAGCATCGCGGGTTGCTCGATCAGGTGCTGGCGATCGCGGGGATCGCGCCCGATATCGATCTCGACATCATGGAGCCGGGGCAGACGCTCGACCGGCTGACGGCGCGATTGCTCACGGGTCTGGGCGACGTGATGGACGTCGAAAAGCCCGACCGGGTGATCGTCCAGGGCGACACCGCGACGGCAATGGCCGGGGCGCTGGCGGCCTATTACCGCAAGCTGCCGGTTAGTCACGTCGAAGCAGGGCTTCGTTCGGGCGACATCTATCAACCCTGGCCCGAGGAAGTGAACCGCCGCATCGTCGCGCCGATCGCCGACCAGCATTTCGCGCCGACCGACACCGCCGCCGACGCGTTGAAGCGCGAGGATATCGATCCCGCGACGATCCATGTCACCGGCAATACCGTGATCGACGCGCTGCACTGGACGAAGGCTCGCATCGCCGCCGACCCCGCGCTCGCCGCCGGTCTCGACGATCTGGCCGAGCGGTTTGCGGGCAAGCGCATCGTGCTGGTGACGACCCACCGGCGCGAGAATTTCGGCGACGGCATGGAGAATATTGCGCGCGCCATCGCCCGCATCGCAGACCGCGACGACGTCGCCGTGCTGTTCCCGGTGCATCCCAATCCCAATGTCGGCGCGGTGATGGAGGCCATTCTCGGCGACCGCCCCAATGTCGCGCGGATCGAGCCGCTCGATTACCCGCATTTCATCCGCGCGCTGGGGCTTTGCTATCTTGCGCTGACCGATTCGGGCGGGGTGCAGGAAGAGGCCCCTGCCCTCGGCAAGCCGGTGCTGGTGATGCGCGACACGACCGAGCGGCCCGAAGGCGTCGAAGCGGGTACCGCGAAGCTGATCGGGACGCACGAAAACCGCATCGTTTCCGAAGTATTCACCCTTCTCGACGACAAGGCGGCCTATGCCGCGATGGCCCGCGCCCATAACCCCTTTGGCGACGGTCAGGCCGCGGCGCGGATTGCAAGGGTCGTCGCAGATGGTTTCCGACGCTGAACTGAAGGTCGTCGTTCTCGGGCTGGGCTATATCGGTTTGCCGACTGCCGCTGTGATTGCGCGGACCGGCGCCAAAGTGCTGGGCGTCGATGTCACCCCCTCGGTCGTCGAAACGGTCAATTCGGGCAAGGTCCATATCGAGGAGGTCGATCTCGACGGGCTGGTGTCTGGGGTGGTCGCGCGTGGCGATCTGCGCGCGTCGCTCCAGATCGAGCCCGCCGACGTCTTCGTCATCGCCGTCCCCACCCCGTTCGCCGAGGATCATGCGCCGAATGTCGGCTATGTCCTGAAAGCGGCGACGACGATCGCTACGGTGCTGAAGGCCGGCGACACGATCATCCTCGAATCGACGTCTCCGGTCGGCACGACCGAGCAGGTGCGCGACTTGCTCGCGCAGCTGCGTCCCGACCTGAAGATCCCCGGCAAGACCGGCGATCAGGCCGATGTCGCGATCGCCTATTGCCCCGAACGCGTGCTGCCCGGGCGCATCCTCGTCGAACTGATCGACAATGACCGCGTTATCGGCGGGATCACCCCGCGCTGCGCGCGTAAGGCGCTAACCTTCTACCGCCGCTTCGTCCGCGGGGCGTGCGTCACCACCACGGCGCGCGCGGCCGAGATGACCAAGCTGACCGAGAATGCGTTCCGCGACGTCAACATCGCTTTCGCCAATGAATTGAGCCTGATCGCCGACACGATGCAGGTCGATGTGTGGGAGGTGATCCGCCTCGCCAACCGCCACCCGCGCGTCAACATCCTCCAGCCCGGCCCGGGCGTCGGTGGGCATTGCATCGCGGTCGATCCGTGGTTCCTGGTCCATGCCGATCGCGAAAATACACCGTTGATCCGCACCGCGCGCGAAGTGAATGACGGCAAGACCGAGCACGTCATCGCGCAAGCGGCAGCGATGATCGACGCGATGCCCGGCGCGCCGGTCGCGTGCCTGGGTCTGGCGTTCAAGGCGAATATCGACGATTTCCGTGAGAGCCCCGCGCTCAAGGTCGCGGCCGCGCTGGCAGAGCGCTTCGGTGAGCGCGTGCGCATCGTCGAGCCCTATGCCAATGCATTGCCCAGCGATTTCGACGGGAGCGGCGCGACGCTGATCGACATCGACACCGCGATCGGAAGCTGCCCGATCATGGTCGTACTGGTCGACCATGACGTGTTCAAATCGGTGCCGCTGGAAGAACGCGCGGACAAGGCGGTGCTCGATACGCGCGGCATCTGGCCGGATCAGCCGAGGGTCCCGCCGGCCGAGCGGTTCAGGCTGGCGAGCTAGGGCTTGCCTTTGGTGCCGTCGTCCACCTTTGGCGTGTAGGCATTTTTCACGTCCGTCTGTTGATCGGTGAAACGGTTAAGCCTGGTCTGAAGCCGGCTGTCGATCCGTGAATCGATACGTCGGCTCGTCCGGCGATCGCCGTTCAGTCCGGCATTATTCGGATCCTGATCCCGATCGCCGACACGGCTGCCATAAGCAGTGCGATTTTGCTGATCTTTCGATTGCCCATAGGCGGGCATCGACGCGCCCGCGACCAATGACAGGCAGATCATCTCAAAAGGCAGACGGGCCCGCATCGTCAATTGACGCGCGCCATAGAGACCGAATCGACCTGGCCGCTGGCACCCTGCACGTCATCGCTGGCTCGCACGGTCAAGACCAATGCCTGCGCTGCGCAATCGGGCGGCACGATCACTTCAGCTGCAAAACGACCGACACCCGATGCGACCTGGCCCAATTCCAGCTTGCCGAGCGAACGGCCGTCGGTGCACCGCAGCTCCCAAAATGGTCCGCTTCCAACAGGTTGTGATGATTCGATTACCGTACTGACCAAGCGATATTTCCCGGCGGGAAGAAAGACCAGCTGCTGGGCCACCTCCGAAGCGACGGTAGGGGAAAGCCTGTAATCAAGCACGCTGACATCCCCGATAGTGCTGAAATCGGCGGTGACTCCGTCGCCGGACGACAATTGCCAATCGAACGGCGAACTCAAATCCCGTGTCGCATTGAAGTCGGCATTGCGAATGAGCTTCCCCGCGGCGTCCGGGTGAATCGTGGTGTAATAACTCCACGCTACCGGCATGTTTCCATGCGCGATCAGATTGCTGATCAGCGCCACGTCCGACGTCGGGGAAATCTCTCCCTTCAGGCGCCGAACCTTAATGAAAAGCTGGGCCGCCGCAGCGTAATCAGGTCCGGTCGATGCCACATCGCCGATAAAACCGGGCGCCCAAAGCGGTTTGCGGGCAAGAGTCTTGGCGAGCGCCATCTGAATACCGGGATCGGCCAGGGCATTCTTCAAAACCGGATATAAGGTTTGACCCGCGCTTTCGGACGTCCGCAACGCAACGTCATAGTGATAAAGCGCTCGCCCGACATCGCCATCCCCGACCGACTTTTCGATGAAATAGAGTTGTGTCGGCAGATCCCGACGTGAGAGCTTTTCCGAATAATCGAACCAAGCCGCACCCTTATTGTCGTCATTGGCCAGGGCCGAATAGAAACCCAGCGCTACGGCTGCGGGCACGGCGGTACCATCACGCTGGAACGATTTTCCGGCCAGCCGTGCCGCCGCTTCGCGGTCGCTCGCGGTTTTGGTCGCCTGCATCATAACCAACGCCGCGCGGGCATTTATGCGCGCGTCCTGGCCTGAAAACCTGAACGCCGCGACGGGATCGACGTTTGCCCAAGCCGACGCGAAGCTGCGGGACACCGCACAATAGCCGACGATCATCAGCGCTAGCGTGGTCAGCACTCGAATGCCCGGGCTGGACGGCAATTTCATATTTAGCGCCCGGTACTCGCCTTGGTCTCGGCACGCGCATCCCGTCCATAGCCATAGCCATATTCATAGCCATAACCGTAATGCGCCCGCTTGGACTCGAACTTCGTGAGCACGCCGCCAATGACGTGCGCGTGGGCGCTGGCGAGGCGAGCAAGCGCCGTCCGAACCAAACTTGTCCGAATCCCATGCGACTCCACGACATAAACCGTACCTTCGACGCGGCTGCAGATCAACGGAGCGTCGGCCAGCCCCATGATGGGCGGCGAATCGATCACAACGTGGTCGAACGATTGCAACAGTTCGGCCAGCAATTTGGTCAGTCGCTCGCCTGTAAGAAGTTCGGCGGCGTTGGGCGGGAGAGGACCCGCTGGCATGGCCGTGAGTTTGAGTTCTTTGAGCGGGACCAGCAAAGACGCGATGTCGTCCGAGCCCGACAAATAGTTGCTGAGTCCCAGAGTGTTCGGGACCCCCGCAAAATGATGCACCGACGGCGACCGCATGTCACCGTCAACCAGGATCGCCCGCTTGCCAGCCCGCGCGAGCATCGTGACAATGGCGAGAGCAGTGGTGGATTTCCCTTCGGCTGGACGCGTACTCGTGACCGCCATCGTTTTCGGCACGCCGTGCTCGGTCGAAAACTGCAAATTAGTCTGCACGGCAAGATAGGCTTCGACCAGATCGGATTTGCGATCCGCGAGCGATTCGACCGGGTCTGTCTTGTCCGATTTGGGAATCGCACCGAGCAATGGAAGTCCCAAAGTCCGCTCGATTTCTTCCGGATCCGCAACCGCTTCGTCGATCTGCTCCAGCGCAAATGCAGCAAGGCTACCGAGCGCCAGGCCCGCCAGAAGGGACAAGGCCAGATTAAGCACCATACGGGGACTCGAAGGTCGTTGAGGCGCGTCTGCCGCATCAACGACGGAAACGTTGTTGACGCCTACGCCGCCCGCAACGCCGATTTCCTTATAGCGCTGCAGAAGTCCATCGTAGAGCTGACGATTGGTATCAACTTCACGCTGAAAGATGTTATACTGAATGCTTCGCCGGCGAAGATCGATCAGGCTATCCTTTAAGCCGGAAACCTTTGCCTTGAGTTGATTTTCGCGATCGACCGCGGCTTTGTAGTCATCGGTAACGGACAGATTGGCACGCGATTCTTCCCGCCCGATGCTCTTATCGAGCTGTGCAATCTGAGCGGCAACGGCTTTAGCTGCGGGATATCCAGGCTCGAACTGAACCATCAATCGTTGATATTCCGCCGCAAGCTCGCCACGTTTTTGGCGTAAGGAGTTGATAGCCCCATTCTGCAGTTGCTCGGACCCAACGCCGCCCCTTCTCGCTTGCTCATACCGAGCCTGCGCCTGAATGCGGTCTGCGGTTGCTTGGGACAGGACTGTATTCAGTGCGACAAGATCATCCACATCGACAGATCTCTCAGGCAGGCGCGTGCCGTCGGCCGCAGTCCCGCCGGGCAGATTTACGATCCTCTGCGCCGAAGCATAAGTAGCAAGTTGGCGCTCGGAATCTTCCAGCTTTACGCGAAGTTGCTCAAGCTTACTTTCCAGAAACTTGCGCGCATAGGACGTGGCTTGGTACCGTCGTTCAAGCGTGATTTGGACAAAGCTATCCGCCCAAACGTTCGCCAATCGCGCAGAAAACGCTGCATCGGGGGTCGTTGCGTCAATTTCGACCAATCTTGATAGACGAGTGGGCGAGATCGTGATTGCTTTGAGCAAGATTTCTCCGGCAATGCGGGTTCGTTCGGGCCTGCCACCGGGAGCATAACGACCTCCCACCTGTTCAAACGCGGGGCCTTTGGGCTTGCCGAACATGCTAAAGAAGGCCGGACTGTCGTTTATCTGGAGCTGAGACGAGACGCGCTCAGCCAAGGTTTTTGACTGTAGCAAGCCATATTGCGTTTGGTAAAACTCCTGATCGGCGACACTGGCGTCCTGCTGCACGCCCTGGATTTCCGTAATCTTATTAGACTCGCGGGAAATCTCGAGCACGGTTGAGGCCGTATACTTCGGCGTCATCAGTAGCGTAACAACCAACCCAAGGGCCAGACAACCCAGAACAAACGCCGCGATTACCCAACGCCAGCGAAAAGCAATGCGCGCGTATTGCCGGATAATCGGCATCGCCGGGTTCGCGGCTTCCCGATTCGGCACGCCATCCAGCGCGGCGCGCGGAACGGTCACGTTCGAAATATCGTTCATGTCAAAGTTTCTGGAAAATCGCGACCAGCGGGGCCGCGAGGAGTGGGGCCACGGACACGAAGTCCTTGAACATGCGTCGCGCCGGCGAATCGCCAACGATAATCACGTCGTTCGCATAGATCGCTGGATCCGCATAATATCCCCGACGGATGGCGCTCATATTATAGAGGCCGGCCATACGTTTCCCGTCCACCGTGCGCAGGACTACGACGTCATCGAGCTTGGCGAACTCTGAAAGGCCTTTGGCCGACGCGACCGCGCGCATCAATGTCATCTGGTTGGTGACCGGATAAAGGCCCGGCTCCACGACCGACCCATCCACCGTCACGACCTGACTCACCGAACTTCTAATATTTATCGTCACCTGCGGGTCGCGCACATAACGCTGCCGCAGCGCGGTTTCGATCGCGCGCGAAAGCTCGTCTGCCGTCTTGCCGCGGGCATCGATCGTTCCAATCAACGGCATGGCGATCCGCCCGCTTGCATCGACCTGCATTTCACGACTGAGATCGGGCAACCCGAACACGTCCACGCTGATCGTATCAAGCGGACCGATCAAACTCGGGCGATCACCGACGAGCAGGTCGCTGCGCTGCGGCGCGGGTAAACCGCTAGCGTCCTTGACGACCGTCAAGGACGCCGTGCTTTCCAGCGGAGCGCGGCCCGCGCACGCAGTCAACATCAAGGCCGCAGATAAGATACTCGCAGCAGCAAATCGCATAGTTAGAGCATTCCGGAGAGTTCAAGGGGATGGGCTATAGGGGCTTGGCGGCGGACGGTAAAGCGCCGGACGATGCTGCGATTCTCGCTTTGCGTGTGGCGTCGCTGAGCCAACATCCGGCCACCATCACAGTTGCCATTATCATTGGGGTTCGAGCAGGATAGTCGGAAATGCTCGCGAGGATTACGAGAATAATCGTCAGCGCCGCAGATCGCCCCAGACGCGCGGAGGCGCCACTATGGGAAAAGGCAATTACCCCGCTACGACCCAGCCAGGCCACGGCGCACATCATGATCGCCACGCCGGACACGCCCGTTTCTATGACTGCCTCCAAGAGATCGTCATGGGCATGGTTGAAATAGGTCGGCTCCAACAGCGCGAAGGGCTCCGCAATGCGGAATACCGCATCAAACGAACCCATCCCGGCGCCAAACGGAAAATATGTCTTCGCTATTTGCCATACGGTCGTCAGGGAGCGCAGCCTGAAATCGTCCGTGGCGCTTAAATTTACGGCGCGATCCAAGGACTGAGAGCGTCCGAAATATCCGCTCACAGCGACAATCAGCGCAACCAACCCAATCGAAATCGCGGTCCAAAAAAACGGGCTGCTGAAAGCGCCGCGCGCGGGTTTATTGCGATTGGACAGCGCCAAGGCCGGCGCGGCGACGAAGGCGAGCGCTCCCAGCAGAGCGCCCGACCTGGATCCGGTCACCAAGATCGAAATGCCGAACAGCGAAATGACGCAAATCGCCAGCCACAATTGCCAATTTCGCCGCGAGCCACCGCGATCCAATCCCCACGACCAAGCCAAGCCAATGCCGATCGCCAGAAAGAGTGCCTGGTGGTTACGATTGGCGAAAATTCCCGCATATTGATCGGTCGAGCCATTGATCAAACCATTGTCGGGGGCGCTCCCGGCAGCCTGCAGCAGGGCGAAGACCGCACTGTACGCGATGACAGCTGCCAGCACATACCTGACCTGCCGTACCGTTTCGTCGCGGAGGGACGATAGCAACAGCAGCACGCACAGCGGCACAAGCAGTGAAAACAGCGCGTTCCACCCGGCATCCGGCACCATGTTGATGGGCCGCCACATCGTGCTACCCCCCGGGGAAGAAGCGATGAGTTCCCGGCCCGGCAACACGGTCCAGATTGCCGGCGGCAATGGGACGAGCTGCATCAGGACCACGCCAATCATTGCGCCTAGCAACCAGGCGCACGCCTTGTAACGCCGCAAATCGGGCAATCGACCAAAGAGAACTTGCACCGCCATCAGCAGCGCGGCGCAGCCACGAATGACCGATTGGGCTATGACATCCTCTCGCGATGCTCCCCCGGCCAGGCAAAGCACGACGAAAAAAATGAGGAGCAGGACGGCAGGCAGCCGCTCGTCGCGGTCAAGACCGATATCAATGCGCGGAAGAGCCATGCGATCGCCGCTAACACGCGTTGTTTTCAGGCGAAACCACTTTCCGGTCCAACTCGGCTCAATTCAGAATTTTATCGCGCGCGGCGATAAGGTCAGGAATTATCGGTCTGGCCGACGCACCGCCAATCGTTTTCGCGATTGCGTCCATCGCCTCGGCGCGGGCTTTGGCGGACGCATGCGTCCGGCTGCGGAAAATTCCCTCCATGCCAACCTTGTTGGCATGAACCCTCCAAAATCGGCCCGGGGCATAGGGATCATAGCCGGCATTCGCGAGCAGATAGACGCTGAGTCGATCCGCCTCGTCTTCGGTCTGGCGAATCAGCCGGCTATTGCGACCGAACTCGCCGGCAATGCCCCGGCTGACTTTCGCGGCGTCGAGCCTGTCGCGGTGGTGCAGGATATTGTGCGCGAGTTCGTGCGCGACGACGACCGCGATTTCTTCCTCGCTAAAGCCTTCGAAGAAGCGTTCGCCCAGTTGAACGTTGCCGCCATCGGCTCCCGCGTCGAAGCCCTTTCCCACCACGATCTCGAAGCGCGACCGACACGCCGCCTCGGGCGTCACGGATTTTTCAAGCCGCTGCGCGCCGCGCAATATCGTGACGTTGATGGGTGCGTCCGGAGCAAGCGCCTCAAGGAGCCCCAATACGCGATCCCGGTCGGCGGTCTGCGCGCTCGCGTCGACGACGGGTTCGGCGACAGACGTCGATCCGATGGCCGCCAACGAATCGTTAGCTCGCACATCGGCACGCGCGGCGGCTCCGCCGGGAACGACCGCTTCAACCGCGACCGGTGCTTCGAAACCGAAGATCGTCCGGACCGTCGGTCGAACCTCCCGCTGATATTGTTCAAGCCCATGCAACGCCCAGCCGAGTGCCGGCATGCGCCGATCGCATAACGCGACATTGGCGACCGTCAGCCGCCGCCCGATTGTCGCCAGTCGCAGATCCGCCGCGCGCAACGCGCTGAAAAAAGCCGGCTGGGGAATTTCAACGGGCTCTGGCGTCGTTCCCGCCACAGCCAACCCGATAAGTGCAAAGAGAATGGTTTTCACGCCTTGACCCTGTAGCAGGAGTCACGGCAAGTCGGCCAGCCCCTGGGTTGCCTTTACAACAGCCCCGCTTATTGCTCCGGCGCCGATCGAACATATCCTGATGCTGTCAAAATTCTTGAAAAAACGCCAACGCGCTGCGGCTGGCTCGCCCGAGATACCGGCGGGCCAACGCGTTTATGCGATCGGTGACATCCACGGCCGACTCGATTTGCTGGACGATTTGCTGGCGCAGGTCCTGGAGGATGATCGAGCCAGGGGCGCTGCGGACACAACCCTCGTGTTTCTGGGCGATCTTGTCGATCGCGGTCCCGATTCGGCTGGCGTCGTCGAACGACTGCTGCTTTTTCGCGATCAGGCAGCGGTGCGGTTCCTGATGGGCAATCACGAGGAAGTCTTCCTCTCGGCGCTGGGCGGAGACGCCAAAGCGCTGAAGTTCTTTTGCCGGATCGGCGGGCGCGAAACGATCCTCAGTTATGGGGTGTCGCAGGATAGCTATAACAAGCTGGACTTTGCCGAGCTCGGCGCTGTGCTGGCCGCGCGCGTGCCCCCTGCCCACCGCGACTTCCTGGCCGCCTTCGAAGACCTGATTCGAATCGGTGACTATGTCTTCGTGCATGCCGGGATTCGGCCGGGCATTCCGCTGGACGAACAGCGCAAAAGCGATCTCCGCTGGATCAGAGAAGCATTCGTCGATCACCGCGACCCCTTCGAAGCGGTGGTGGTCCATGGTCATACGATCCGGGAAGATGTGGAATTTCTCGGCAACCGGATCGGAATCGATACCGGAGCGTTCAACACCGGCAAGCTCAGCGCGCTAGGTCTGGAAGGGCAAGAGCGGTGGGTTTTGCAAACGTAGCACCTTAATCATGCGTTGCCGCCGGGTCTGTCTGACGTTTCTCTCGTTCCATGTTGCGACGCCGCAACACTCGGTGGAAACCCGCCAAAATGGCGGAATACCGTATTGTCACGGCAGGCATCCGATGGTACCCAATGTCCGCTAGTTCAGCAAAAAAAGGGAGTTCTTCATGCGTCTCGGCAAATACATTGCTGCTGTCGCTGCCGTTTCGATGGCGGCTGCCCCGGCATTGGCCGCTCCGGCCAATCCAGCAGCTTCGCTTTCTGTTTCGAAGTCGGTTCGCGCGAGCGCGCCGAGTGCGAAGCAGAACAAGATCGGCAGCAGTGGCTACGTTATCGCGGCGATCGCCATTGCGGCAATCGCTGGCGGCATCATTGCAGCCACCTCGGGCAGCAAGTCCAAGTAAGCGAAGCTTTTCGAAGTTTCGTGATTGAAATGGCGGTCTTCGGGCCGCCATTTTTTGTCCTACGCCGATCGGCAAAGGGCGGGTACCTAGCGGCGTGACTCAATGATACCCCGCCGACTCCCCCACCTTCCCCCGGAACACCCAGTACGACCAGGCGGTATAGGCCAGGATGATCGGGAGCATCAGCGCGACCCCGACCAGCATGAACACCTGGCTGTCGCGCGCGGTCGCCGCCCGGACGATCGACACCGACCCGGGGACGATGTCGGGAAACATGCTGATGCCCAAGCCAAGGAAGCACAGCAAATAGAGTCCGAGCGTGAGTAGAAAGGGCAGCAATTCCTTGCGGTTGAGTAGCGCCCACCAGAATGCCAGACTAAGCGCGCCGACCAAGAGCGGCACGGCGCCGGCGAACAGGATGCTGGGGAAGGTCAGCCAGCGTTCGTAATAACGCTGATCGAGGAACGGCGTCGCCGCGCTGACCGCTGTCACCGCGACCGCCGTTGCGATCCCCGCAATCCGGGCGAGTCGGAACGCGTGATTCTGCGCGCCGCCCTCGGTCTTGAAGATCAGCCAGCAGCTGCCGAGCAGCGCGTACCCCGCCACGACGCCCACGCCGGTCAGCACTGAGAACGGCGTGAGCCAGTCGAGCCAGCCGCCGCCATAACCCCGCCCGACCACCTTAACGCCCTGCAAAAGCGCGCCGAGCACAAGGCCCTGCGCCATCGCGGCCGCGACCGACCCAGCGGTGAATGCAACATCCCAGAATGCGCGGTGTCGCGGATCGCGCCAGCGGAACTCGAACGCCACACCGCGGAATACGAGCCCCAGCAGCATCGCGATGATCGGCGGGTACATCGCCGGCATCAGGATCGCGAAGGCGAGCGGGAACGCCGCCATCAGCCCGCCCCCGCCGAGCACCAGCCAGGTTTCGTTGCCATCCCACACCGGCGCGATCGCGTTCATCGCCTGGTCGCGCTCTTCCCCCACCGCAAAGGCGGGGAACAGGATACCGATACCCAGGTCGAACCCGTCGAGTACGACATACATGAACACCGCCAGCGCGATGATAAAGGCCCAGACATAGGCCAAAGTCGGATCGGCGATCATGGCGCGACTCCGGTTTGCGCGACGGGGGTGATCCCGGCGGTCCTAACCGGCGCGCCGCTACCGAGTTCGGGCTCGTGTGCAACCGCACCCTTTTCCATCAGCTTCAGGATGTACCAGACGCCGATCCCGAACACCGCGATATAGACGATGGCAAAGGCAGCAAGCGATGTCGCCACCGCCGGTGCGGCGAGCGGCGAGGCGCTGTCGGCGGTACTGAGCAGGCCATAGATCGTCCACGGCTGGCGCCCGACCTCGGTCGTCACCCAGCCGGCGATCACGGCGACGAACCCGGCAGGCCCCATCGCCACCGCCGCACGGTGCAGCCATTTCCATGCGTAAAGCTTCTTGCGCGACCGCGCGACTAGGCTCCACAGCCCAAGCCCGAGCATCGCCAGCCCCAGCCCCACCATGATCCGGAACGACCAGAATACGATCGCCACCGGCGGCCACAAAGCGCGCGGGAAATCCTTCAGCCCCGCCAGCGGCGCATTCGGATCGTGCTTGAGAATCAGCGACCCGGCCTTGGGAATCTCGATTTTATAATCGACTCGCCCGGTTGTGCTGTTCGGGATCCCGAACAGGATCAGCGGCGCACCGTTCGGGCTGGAATCGTAATCGCCCTCCATCGCCAGCACCTTGGCGGGCTGATGCTCAAGCGTGTTGAGCCCGTGCGCATCGCCGACGAAGATTTGGATCGGCGCGACGATCGCCGCCATCCACATCGCCATCGAAAACATTTTCCGGTGATGGGCGTTGCCCCCGTCTTTCAGCAGATGCCATGCGCCAGTGGCCCCCACGACCAATGCCGTCGTCAGGTACGCAGCAATCACCGTGTGGACGAGCCTGTACGGCAGGCTGGGGTTAAAGATCACCGCCGCCCAAGACCCCGCGACGACAAATTGCCCGGACGGATTGATCGCGAAGCCGGTCGGGGTCTGCATCCAGCTGTTGACGCTGAGGATCCAGAACGCGGAGATGAAGGTCCCGAGCGCGACCATGCAGGTCGCGGCAAAGTGCAGCCCTTTCCCGACGCGCTTCATCCCGAACAGCATCACGCCGAGGAACCCGGCTTCGAGGAAGAAGGCGGTCAGGACCTCATAGGCCATCAACGGCCCGATCACCGGACCGGCCCTGTCCGAGAATACCGACCAGTTGGTGCCGAACTGATACGACATGACGATTCCGGAGACGACGCCCATCGCGAACGCGACCGCGAAGATCTTTATCCAGAAGCGGAACAGGTCGAGATAGAGCGGCTTCCCCGTCCACAGCCAAAGCCCCTCCAGCACCATCAGATAGCTGGCGAGGCCGATCGAAAAACTCGGGAAGATGAAGTGGAAACTGACGGTAAACGCGAACTGGAGTCGCGCCAGTAACAATGCGGTCGCTGCGGCGGTCATGGCCACCTCCCTGCCCCGGGCGGATGCGCCCGGACGGGATCTAAAGCAAGTGCGTCTTGTGCAGTTCGGCGTGCGCTAACGCCCGCCGAATCGGGGTTACTTGCCGGTCGGCGGCGCGACGTCTTCGCCCGCACCGGGAGGAGGACCGCCGGGGCCTCCTGGACCGCCGGGACCACCTGGGCCCCCCGCGCCGCCCATCTGCTGCTGCATCATGATCTGGCGGTACTGCTCTTCGGGAATCGCGCCGAGCAGTTCGACGTCGAACACCAGCGAGGAGTTCGGCGGAATCGGTCCTGCGCCCTTTTCGCCGTAAGCGAGATTGGCGGGCAGCCAGAAGCGGTACTTGGCGCCCTTGTTCATCAGCTTGAGGCCTTCGGAAAAGCCGGGGACCACGCCGGCCACCGGCATCGGCGTCGGCTGCTGCGACTTATCGAACGTCACACCCGAGCGAAGCTTGCCGTCGTAATTGATCAGCGCAACGTCGGCGTCGGTCGGATGCACGCCGCTACCGGGCGTCAACACCTTGTATTTCAGACCGGAAGCGGTGGTCGTGATGCCCGGTTCGCGCAGCGACTTCGCCCAGAAATCGTCGCCCTGCCGCGCCAACAGGAACGCCGCGACCAGCAGGACGGCAATGCCGACCCACAGCCATACCAGATAGCTGCGCTTGACGGGTTGCAGGGGAACGGCGGTCACGGTCATGGGAGCAGGCCTCGACGGAAAAGGCCGCTCAATACCACGGCCGGGACACGCTGATCTGGGTAGAGTCGGGGGCCGCGCCTAGCAAGCCCCCAGATTGGCAGCCGAGGTCTTACTTGACCCCGTCGCGCTCCATCCGCTTGCGATCCATCTTGCGGGCGCGGCGGACGGCGGCGGCACGCTCACGGGCGCGCTTCTCGCTGGGCTTCTCGTAATGCCGGCGAAGCTTCATCTCGCGATAGACGCCCTCGCGCTGGAGCTTCTTCTTGAGAGCCCGAAGCGCCTGATCGACATTGTTATCGCGCACGATGATTTGCATAAAAACCGTCAACTCCGAATCGAATAGATAATAGCGGCTGCAAACATCGTTCGCGCCGTAAGAGCGGGGGGCCCTAGCAAAAGCCCTCCGCCAAGGCAAGACCGGATAGCGTCAGCGCAGGGCCGGTCGGTTCGCTTTGAGCCGCAGAAGGTATCTCCCCTAGTCACGGATTAGCTGTGCCGTCTCGTTCTGGCAACGCATGGCATCGGACGTGACCAGCGGCCCTTCCAGGTCCAGGCAATTCAACAGCGCTCGTGAGGCCAGAATTTCGCTCCCGCCTTCGGCGGGCCGAAAGCTCTCGTGGCCGAATACCAAACGAGAAGCGCTGGCAAATGCACTCACCATTTGACAGCGGATTGATGCGGGAGGCTGCATCAAAGGAGCGACGCAGCGTCTTACCATCTATCGCAATTAACCCCGCTCTATCCACACCTGCCGCTAGAAAGCGGCCAAAGCAGTTCGAAAGGGCCCGCAGATCCCAAAGACGAACCAACCGCGAACAAGTGTCGTGATTCGGTAGACCATTTTCCACGGACAGAAACTCGAAAAAAGCCTCTCGGTCTTCACCAAGTACCGTAGACAGCAATCGCATCGATCCCCCCTACAAAGATCGATACTTGAATCCCTTCAATCCACACCAGCCACCCATACTTCCCAATGCGAATTCCCATGCGCAACCGGCGTCGCATTCGGCGAGCCGACATAACGCTTGTCGGCGCAAGTTGCCTCAGCTAACTGCACTGGCCTGAGGTATCCACATAGGTGGCGACCGACCGCCTTTCATATGTTTAAGAGGGTGATGGCCGCTCCGTATCACTATCCGTGGCTAAGCCATCTGGATCTGGGTGTGGTGCGCTCACCAGGGCCGGGCCTTGGCAACATGCTTTTCCCGATCGCGCGCGCGCTCGTCGGGCAGCATCGTATCGGCGGCACCTTCGTCTACCCGACAATGCGGCAGGTTAAGTTCGGCCCAATGTTGCGCGGCGAAACCGACAAGCGGACGTACGGTAATATCTTGCGGTCGCGGACGATGCGAGAGTGGCGGGACTGGGCCGCTGCCCGCGTTGCGCCTTCGATAGACGAGCAAGACACATCTATAGATGCGCGTGCCGCTCGCTGCATCGTGTACCATGGTCTAGGCGATTATTTCCTTCCGATCGCCCCCTATGCGCCGCTAGTGCGTGACTGGCTGATCGCGAACGGGCGCTTCTCCGCTTCCCTGGCCGAGCCGTACGATATTGCGATCCATGTTCGAATGGGCGACTTCGTCGATCAAACTGAAGATGCCCATGAGGGCTTCAATCTTCGCCAGCCTTGGGCGTGGTACCGCACCGCCCTAGATGAGGCGCGGCGCGTATCCGGAAAGAAGCAGCCAACCATCCGACTGTTCTCGGACGTTGCGCCTGTCGTCGCGCTACGTGAGATCGCTTCCACGGGTGCGGTCGTCGACACCTCCGGCAATGCGCTGACCGCGATGCTCAATTTATCAAAGGCGCGCATCATCGTGACGTCGCGTTCCTCGTTCTCGATGTGGGCCGCCTTTCTCGGCGAGAGCATCTCTATCTGGAACGGGCGAATGGATGTCGCCCGTTATTTCCCGTTCGACGACCGGAGGGACATATCGCTCAGTCTCTGAAGCGGTTCGGCTCCCAGTCCGGACGCCGATCGATCCGACGATTGTGGCGCCTTCCGGCGGGTGAAACTCGGTTCTCGCAACTAGGCAAGAACAGCGCATTCTCGCTCGTTCAGGCAAGCGTCTCTGTTGCAGCCTCGTTCATCGTCTACAAAGTGTTGCTCAACACCTATGGAGTGGAGGCACTAGGTGTCTGGTCGCTGACGGTCGGCGCCATAGCGTTCGCCAGAGTGGCCGACCTTTCAGGCGGCAATGCGCTGACCCGGCTGATCGCGATCTCTGCCAATGAGCCCTACAAGGACGTCGAGGCGATCGACACAGTGACGCTATTTACCGCAGCGCTTTACCTAGCAATCGGTATTATCGCCTATGCGCCGCTGCGGCTGTACCTGTCGTGGGCCATCCCGCAGCACTTCGTCCCCGAAATTGCACTGCTTTTGCCGATCATGCTGATTTGTCTCGTTCTCTCGTCAGTAGGCGCGACGCTCGGGAGCGCGATCGACGGGTTGAACCGGGCCGATCTGCGCGCCAAGTCGAACCTTGCCTCGCAACTGGCGTTCGCCGCGCTCGCGCTAGCGCTCATTCCTCGCTTCGGCATCATCGGCGTCGCAATCGCCCAACTCCTGCAATTCTCCCTGTTTCTAATCGTGAACCGCGTGATCCTAATACGCCACGTGGATGGGCTGTCGTTTGTTCCCAATCAGGTGAGCATCGCCGCCTTCCGCTCGATGATCGGGTACGGGAGCAGGTTACAGTTCCTCACGGTCGCCGGTATCATCTTTGACCCGCTGACCAAGGTAGTCATCAACCACATCGCCGGTGTGGCCGCGCTAGCGATCTACGAGATCGCCTATCGAATCGTCAGCCAGTCGCGGCAGCTGATCCTTTCAGCAAGCACACCGCTGGTCGCCGCCTTCGCCATCATGGACGAGAGCGACCGGGATCAGGCCAAGCCTTTGCTGCGGCAGGCGGGCAAGCTCATCTTCGTATCCAATGGCCTGGTTTCGTGCGGGATCATTTTGGCCGCACCGCTGGCAAGCCTATTCTTCATCAAGACAATTTCTGATGAGATGATCTTCGCCATCGTCGCTCTGTCCTTCGGGTTCATGCTCAACGCGCTGGCCGTGCCCATCTACCTCTACGCGCAGGGTGTCGGGGTATTGCGGTGGAATATCATCAGCCAACTCATGCTCGCGATCGTGACGGTCCTTGGATGCTGGACGGCAGCGGGGATCCTGGGGACACAATATATTGCCGTTGGCGTGTTCCTCGGCCTGGCGAGCGCGGCCACAATCTGCCTTGTCGGCAATGCCCGCAGCTTCGAATTCCGGTTGCGGGACATCGTGCCCCTGCGATCGAGTCTGATGACGACCGCCGCGCTTTTCGTGTCGACCGGCGCGCTTGCAGGATTGCTAGTCGTCATACGCTAATCGATGTGCCCGATGGAGAAGAATACGGTGCGTGAATGGATCAAGAGAGCCGGGCTGGCGCTGGGCGTAGACGTTCGCTCCGCCCGCCATCAATTCGCACAGCGGCTAGTCGGCCACTTCAACAGGGTTGAGCAGCTGACCCTGCTCGATGTCGGGGCGAACGTCGGCCAGTTCGGTCTGTCGATGTTCAGCGCCGACTTCAACGGTCGCCTTGTCTCGTTCGAACCTTTGCCCGGAGCGCGCGCCGAGCTGCAGAACAAGGCGGCTCGCTATCCGGGGCGGTGGGAGGTCAGCGACGCCTTTGCACTTTCCGACCGAAGCGGCGAGGCGCGCTTTAACGTCGCGGCAAATCTCGCCTCCAGTTCGTTTCTCAACCAGAGTAATGACATGCGCGCGGTCGCGCCGTTCGCGGCGAAAACCCACGAGATCGTGGTCAGGACCGCGCGGCTCGACGACGTCCTCTACGGCTATGTGAGGCCCGGCGCTTCGATCGCATTGAAGATCGACGTGCAGGGTGCTGAGGGAGCAGTGCTCGCAGGTGCGCGCGAGAGCCTCGGTCGGATGCGCTACGTCATGCTGGAGCAATCGATCGCCGGCCTGTACGACGGGCAGCCCCGCTATTTCGAACTCGACGAGACATTGCGCTTGGCCGGATTTAAGCTGCTCGACCTCGAACCCGGCTTTCGCGATCCCGCAACGGGCGAGCTGCTCGAGTTCGACGCGCTATACGGCAAAGAGTTTCCTGCATGACGACGGCAGACGGCAAGATCTATGTGACGCACGGCGGCGGGCATCGCAGCTCATACCTCCGGGTTCTCGGCAGCGAACTGGGCCTAGCGCCCTACATTCGGAAGCCCGGCTTGAGCACGTTGCGCACCTTGCTGGCCGCGCAAAAGTTGCTGTTCGCCACGATGGAGGACAGCCTGCTGTTCTTCGCGATCGTGGCGCTGATGCGCGACGTAATGCAACGGTCCACGACGGCGATCTTCATGAACCCGCGCACCTTCTTCGAGCCAGGCGGGTGGCGTACGCGCCTCAAGAGGCTGCTCGCCAGATTTCTCAACGGTCGTCGCCGGATCACGATGATCTCGATCCTACCGCACGCCATCGATCCAAGATATATGCAGGTCTCCCGCGCGTGGATATACGATCCGGAGCTTTGGGATCTCGGCGACGTATTCGCCCCTGCATCACTGCCGCCCGCCACGCTCGACGCAGCGCTCGAGATAGTCGGCATTGCACCCTATCTCCTGCTGACCGGGCGCATCAGCGGATACAAGGGATTTGGTTTCTTTATCGAAGGGATGCGCCAGGCGGAGGCGCGAGGCTCGACGCTGAAGTTCGTGGCTGCCGGCCCGATTGACAGCGAGTGCCTCGCCGCTGCCGAGGCGTTTCGCCAAGCGGGAGGAATCCTGATCGCCCGGTTCCTCACCGACGACGAGTTCTTCGCCCTTCAACGCGGTGCCGCGTGCCTATGGGCCTGTTATCGGCCAGACTATAATTCCTCGTCAGGCATCTTCGGCCGAGCGCTACAACTGGACAAGAGGGTGATCGTTAACCGCGGCACTTATCTCGATGCCCTCGCCTCGCTCTTGGGATTTGCGGCATTGCGATGCCGTTACGGCGACCAGGCGGATCTGCAGCCGATCCTCGACGAACTAGCCGCGCCCTCAACGCCGAGACATGGCCCGCCGACTGCGACCGGGTCGCTCCGAGTGTTTTCGTTGACGACGCTTCGCGCGGCGATCTCGGCCTGATGACGGCGCGCCGGTATTCGGATCGAGGCGACGAGATATCACCTGACAGAGCGTTGCTTCGCCCGCCTGTTTCGGCTCGTGACGGCCAGCACCAGCGCTGTACAGGTCCAGAACTCCGGACTGCCGAACATAGACCCCGAGAACTGCGCGCCGATTGCATACTGCGTGGCCAACAGCGGCAGGAGAATTTCTCCCCTCCTCAACAGGTTCCTGCACCCGATCACCAGCCTCACGAAAATCCATAGCAGGAGCAACAAGCCGATCAGCCCCGTCGACATCGCCGCGTCCAGTAGTATGTTATGCGGATAAGCCCCGGTGACGATCTCTACGTGCGCACCGCCGAAAATCGGCGATTTTACGAACTGTGCGATTGCCAGCGCCTGCACGTCCAGGCGCTCGAGCGAGCTCTGATCGGTCCCTATCCCTTGCAGTCGATCTAAAACTCCCCCGCCGGTCTCGTTCGACCACATGGCGATCGCGAACCCGACCACCGCAAAGACGATCAGCGCTTTCCACTGTCGCTTGATCGCAAGGAAGACCAGCGCAGCGCCGCCGAGGCTCAGCAGCGGCCCACGCGATTCGGTGATGACGAGACAGTAGAGAGCTGCGCATGATGCGACGATCGCCAGTGGACGGGCAAACCTGCTCGGACGCTCGTGCATGACAACGGCGAGAGCGGCAATTATGGTCGACACCGCCATGTGGCCCACGCTGATTGGATTGAGGCGCGCGACGCTGACCCGGCCCTGAAACTCCTCCGTCGACACCGCATTGACTCCCGCGATCGTCACCACGGCAAAGAGCGCGCAGACGAAGAACCCGGCAAGGAACATGACCGTCATGTCGCGATCGGCATCCCTAGAACCGCTCAGCGCGACGAGTCCGAATAGTGGCACCATGCAGAAGCCGTAGTACTGGGTAGCGTCCCATCCCACCGTAGGATAGTCGCCACTGTAGTAATCGATCAGCAGGCGAAGCGAGTAGACGAAGAAGAGCGCCACGAAGCTCGTGCTGATGCCTCCCGCGACGCTGCTTCTTCGCAGCGAGAGAGCCACCATCAATAGTGACACAGCAACCATCAGCCCGCGCAGTGCAATCGCCGCCACGCTGCTTTCCGATCCGAGCAGGGAACTCAGCACGCCAACGATCGGATAGCCGAGAATGGTCAGGGCGAACTGGGCAGACATCAGCGTAGCGTGACTGGTGTTTTCAGGGCGTGTTACGGCATTCCGATAAGAAATCGGCAGCGCCGTCGATCCAGCCAAATATCGAGAGTCCATAGTTCAGATACTCGAACCGTTGCGTGAAATGCCACTGCCTTATCAGAGCAGCTTCAGAACGCGACGCATACTCCATTTGGCACGCGAAGCGATCCGTCGCCACGTCGGCGGGCGCTGCGCTAGCAGAAAATCACGCACCCGTCGCCACGCGGCCTCGTCGATGACAGCATACTCAGGCCAGTGGACCGGCAGGGAATGGTTCAGTTCGACCGTATCGTACAGATCGAACGTACCGCTGTTTGTCCCGCTCCCATCGATACCGACGTTGATAACATAGGATTGCGCCGGAGAGAGACACAAGCCACCATGCTCGAAAATCGTCGCATACCAAAAAACTGCCCACGTCCTGAGCGTGCCGTGTTTGTTGCGTTGGATGTCGAACCAATAATCGTAACCGCCGCCGATATTGAAGCGGGCAATACGGGATTTCGGCCAGGCGCCGATATAGCGGTCGGGATCATTGCTGTATTTGATCCACCGATCGCGCCACGTCGCCCACCCCCAACATTCCATGATCGAAGTAAAAAAGGGAACATCCGCTTCCGACGCGGCGATCGGGTAAGTCCAACCGTTGATGTGCCATACCGAGGAATCATTGACATATATGTCAAGAGAGGCGTTCATGAATTCAAGGAATCGCGGGCTGGTTATCAGGTCATCTTCAAGGACTATCACTCGACCATATTGCTCAACAAGAGCGTTCACGCCCTCTAAGATGTTACGAGCAAGCCCGTAATTTTCATCGCGTTCGATCAGCGTGACATGCTTGAACGGCATCGAACGACGAACGAGGCGGCGCACTTCCTCCACGCTTGCCCTGTCGCTTTCGTTGCGCGGCGCATCAGAGAAAATGAAGAGTTCACTCTCACTCGATTGCGTGTTTGCGCCAAGAGCGGCTAATGTCCTAGCGGTATGGTCAGCCCGAGCGTAGACAAACAGTGCAATCGGCGCTCGGCCTCCTCTACCGGGGGATGACCCGCGCTCCCGCGCACCGAGCGAACCTAATTGAGGCATTATAAAATACTATTGCAATGAAGGCGAAAAAAAAGATTTTGATCACGAATTCGCGATTTCATCCACAATAAATACTTTCTCATGTGTTTTATGATCTACATTAGAAATTTACTTACGCTCTTACCGGCGCCTCGCCATGAACCACTTGGCAGTTGAAGCTTCGCCACGCCACGTCCCAAAGTCGTTCGAGTCGCTTCACAGCCGCCGGAACCAGATCGGGTGATCCTAGCCGCTAGCCGAAAAGGTGTTCGGCGTCGAGCGAACAGAATGACGTCAGGTCTGAACTTGCGCAGCGGCGAGTCGGCGTCCAGCGGCTCTTGCGCATATTGACCAAACGCCGCGGCGTAGATCGATACGTCGAACCGATGGCGTAGACCCGCCACGCGCATCCCGGAAGAAGTTGAGCGACGGTAAACGACGACAGGATTGCCACGCACAACGCCGCGATGCCGGAGCCTCGCCAGATCCTCGGTTCTGTCGAACTCCGCGATCCGGCGATCGAACTAGGCCATGAACCCATAAAGCGAGGATAGTTGCAGCGGCAGGGCTGCCAGCTACGCTCTAATGATGGCTGATCCGATCGGTAGTTCTTTTGCAGATGTGTCAGCCTTCCTTCGTCGGCTTGAGGAGGCACACATCCACTTCACGCTGACTTCCGTCCGTGAAGGTGCGATGATGGTGCGGGTGACGGCGCCCGGAGAGCGGTGGGAGGTAGAGTTCTTCCCCGACCAAGCGCCGGAGATTTAGATTTTTCGTAGCGACGGCAGCATTAGCGACGCCAGCCTGCTCGAACGCCTCTTCACCGAGCATAGAGATTATGATTCAGCGTCGGCATGAGCCGATATGATCTGACCGACTTCGAGTGGCGCGTTATCGAGCCGCTGCTGCCCAACAAACCGACGGGCGTTCCGCGCGTTGACGATCGGCGCGTGCTGAACGGCATCTTCTGGGTCGTGCGATCGGGCGCGAGGTGCCGGGACCTTCCCGAGCGGTATGGCCTCGCACCACTTGCTACAACCGCTTTGCCCGTTGGCGCAAAGCGGGCGTTTGGGACCGGCTGATGGATGCCATCTCGGCGGCATACGACGGCGACCTCCAGATGATCGACAGTACCTCCATCAGGGCGCACCAGCAGGCTGCGACTGCAAAAAAAAGGGGATCGAGATCATTGTCTCGGTCGCTCCCGTGGGGGTCTCACGACCAAGATCCACGCGGTCGTCGATGCTCAAGGTCTCCCGATCCGGCTCAGTCTGACAGCAGGGCAAGCACATGACGGCCCTGCCGCATATCGGCTGCTTGATCGCCTCGATCCACGCACCATCGTTCTTGCCGACAAGGCAATGACGCCGACGGCATCCGCAGCCTGATCGAGGCGCAAGGCGCGGTGCCGAACATCCCGGCCAAATCCAATTGCAAATGGAAGCCCTGTTTCAGCAAGGCGCTGTATCGCGAACGCAACCTGGTCGAGCGGTTCTTCTCCAAGCTCAAGCACTTCCGGCGCGTCGCCACCCGCTACGATAAGCTCGCCGAGAACTTCCTCGCAATGGTACAGCTAGCCTTAATGCGCCTGTGGCTCCGCGCTTATGAGTCTACGGCCTAGAGCGTCTTCTTGCACCAGGCCGTAGAACTCCGAAGACGCCTGCCGATAGAACCGCGTCTTCTGCTCCAGCCCGAGGACGCGGATTGCCTCAAGCGGTCGCAGCGTTCCAATCGCGTCGGCGTTTGCGGTTTATTCGGGCGTTCGAAACTGACCGCGACGTGGCTCTGTGCGGCGAGATTGTAGCCCTCCTCGGGCTACGTCTGCTGGATCAGGCTGATCAGGCTCGTGCTGTCGGTCAGGTCGCCGTAATGGAGATGGAAACGCGCATTGATCTGGTGCGGATCCTGATAGATGTCCTCGATCCGGCGCGTATTGAACGAAGAAGAGCGCCGCTTGACACCGTGAACCTCATATCTTTTTGTCGAGCAGCAGCTGCGTGAGATGCGCGTCGTCCTTTCCGGCGATGCCAGTGATGAGGGCGGTCTTGGCCGCGTTGATCCTATCGAGGAAAACTCGTCGGCCACTTAGCGTGGGTCCGCACGCAAGGTCCAGTTGCGCTTCACATTTTCATATGGCGATCGTTCGGAACGAGCACGATCTTTGCGCGTACTGCGGGCTTCGTCTATGCGCGCGCTTGGCCTCGGGTCTGGAAGACTATCGGGGCGTCGCAGTGGGGACGACCGTAACGACATGAAGTTCTCGATCGTCACCGCGGCCTATCGCGCCGCTGCAACCATTGAAGATACGCTGCGCTCCGTCCGTGAGCAGGACTGGCCGCAGGTGGAGCATCTGATCGTCGACGGCGGCTCGCCGGACGATACCGCCGCGATCGCGCGCGCCTACGTGCGCCCAGGCGGATTGGTCTCGTCGGAGCCAGACCACGGCCTCTACGATGCGATGAACAAGGGGATCGCGCGCGCCACGGGCGACGTGGTCGCTATCCTAAACGCCGACGATTTCTACGTTGACGCCTACGTCCTGTCGCAAGTCGCGACCGTGTTTCGTGAACAACGCGTCGATGCCGTGCTGACCGACGTCGCATTTCTGAACAATCGCGATCCGGGACGGATCGGGCGGCGCTACAACAGCGGTCGGTTCACGCCGGGGCGCATCGGCTGGGGCTGGATGCCAGCCCACCCGGGTATGTTCCTGACCAGCGACGCCTATTGTCGCGTCGGAGAGTATGCCTTGGACTATCGCATCGCGGCCGATTTCGAGTTCATCGCGCGGGCCTTCGGTCGGCACCGGCTAAGCTACGCGTACCTGCCAATTATTTCGGTCATGATGCGACCCGGCGGCGTCAGCACCGCGGGGCTTCGCTCCACTGTGACGATCGCAACGGAGAGCGTGCGGGCCTGCCGAACCAACGGGATCCGCTCCAACCTGCTGATGATCGCCAGCAAATATCCGTTAAAGCTGCTGGAGCATTGGCGATGAGGTTCGCCGTGATTGGTGCAACCGGGTTCGTAGGTCGGGCAATAATACGCTACCGGGCCGATACCGGCCATCACGCCCTGCCGCTGACCCGCGGTAAGGTCGAGATGCCGCAGCCTATGATGATCGGAGATTTGGGCGACTCCGCGGTGACGACGGGCGCGCACCTGATCGAGCCGATTGACGCCATGGCTCACTTCGCGGCGATGGAGGGATCGACCCGCACCGTCGACAACGCCGCGTTCCATAGCGCTAACGTGAACGCCACGCGACACGCAGCAGCCTAAAACCAATGATTACAAGAATTGATGCTCGCCCAATTCGCGCACCATGATCGCGGTAATCAGATAACCGGACAGCACGAAGAACAGATCGACGCCTAAAAATCCGGCGGGCAGCATTCGCGTCGAAAGTGAAAACGAGGAGGGCGAGCTCTGGAACCGCACGCATCCGGTCGATCTCAGGACGATAGCGCGGCGCATGTGAGTCGCCGGAGCCGATCTAACCATCCGTTAGTCTCTCACCTCTACGCGTCCCGGCCAGCCTCGCCGAACCACCCCCCAATTCAGCTTCGAACGATGACCGCAAGACTTAGCGAACACGCAAGGCCCGTGACGGTCGCCGCGCCTCCCGCTCAGACGAGAGTCCAACAGCGCAGCGAGTCAGCGCGGCGTAATGACAATGATGTCGGAATGAACGCCCGCCTTGTAATCTGGATTATCGTCGAATTTCGCCAGAACCTGGGACAGGTAGGGATAGCCGTCCTTGCCGACGAAATCACGCGCGTCGTCGATCATGATGACGTGCTTCTTGATAGAATGATTCAGGATTGCGTCGAGTTCAGCGGAAATCGGCGTATCGAGTCCACCCTTGCCGGTGTTACTGCCGCTGTAATGACCGTCGAGCCAGAAGGACGCAGGCCTATCAAGGCCGTTCAGAATCTTCGGAATCTCGACCTCACTGTCACCGAGGATCAGATCGATATTTTTATAGCGAGCGAGAATACGCCTGGCACGATGATGGATCGCCGGAACGATCTCAATGGTTTTGCAGGGGATACCGGAAGCAGCGAGGTGGGCCACCATCGATCCGAGGAACGTGCCGGTCTCGACGAAGAGTTCCGCATTATACATTCGCGTATTCGCCTCGACGACCGACATCTTTACGACGTTTGGCGCCGGCGCCGGACATCCAGCCCTAACCCAGTTGCGCACATCACCCCGAACTGCTCCGCGTATGTTGCGCACCGCCGTCAGCAGCCCAGCCCGCTGGATACGGTCGCGCAGCGCCGAGGTGGAGGGCGCCGCAACGTCCTGAAATCGATCCGCTGTCATTTTGACCTTTCGTCTTGTTACTGCAACTCGATGCGCCACCCGGACCCCGCCCCGCTACATTGTCCTGTCAATAAAAGCTGGGTTCACAATAGAAGCGCGCGAGCTCCCAATTGATCATTTGAGGTAGGCACCGGACTCTCGCACATCACGATGCCGGCGTCGAGGCGGAGCGAGCCGCGCCGAACCATGACGTGCGTCGCGACGAGGCGGCACGAATTTGGTCGCAGCCCGGCGCGAGAATGGGTAAGGCTAACGGAGCATGGATCACTACTGCGTTTATTTCGATCACAACTACGCTGGCATCGGGCTCGCGATGCTGCGTTCGCTACGCGCGTCGGGCGCGACCGGGCCGGTGTGGGTGCTCTGCCTCAGCGAGCACGCGGAAGAGAACGTTGCTGCGCTCGACCTACCTGCTGTTGAGATCGTGCCGCTAGCGACACTGGAAGCGCATTTCCCTCACCTTGCAACCGCCAAGGGCGATCGCTCGATGATGGAATATTACTTTACGCTGACGCCGTTCATCTGCCGCTACGTTTTCGATACGGCGCCCGACGCTCAACGCGTGGCGTATCTCGACAGCGACCTGTTCTTCTTCGGACCGGTCGCGACAATGTGGGATGCGATGGGCGAGGCACCGGTGGCAATCGTGCCGCACAATTTCAACCCGCGTGCGCAACACCTGCGGAAATATGGAACCTATAATGTCGGCTGGGTGAGCTTCGCTCGGTCCGAGCAGGGTTTGCGCTGCCTTGATTACTGGGCTGCGAGTTGCCGGCAATGGTGTCGCGATGTCCCCGACGGCGACCGCTTCGCCGACCAGGGATATCTCGATCGCTTCGTTCACCAAGCGCCGGATACGGCAATCGTAACGGCGAAGGGCTGCGGACTGGGTCCATGGAACGTCGCGCGCTACACGATACGCTGGAGCGGCGATCACGTCATTGTCGACGAGGCGCCACTCATCTTCTTTCACTTCACCGGCTTTAAGAAGGGGTTCGGCGGACGCTGGTATCACAGTCATCGCATCTACCGCGCGACCACGGGGCGAGTCGTGCGCGACCATATTTATCGGCCCTATCTCCGCGCGCTCCTGGCGGCTCAGGCTACCGTCGCGTCGGTAAAGTCTCCGAGCCCTCCAAGCAACCTGATCCGCAACCGCGGCGGCGGCATCCCGCTGAAGAAACGCGTCTATAAGATAGTCGAAAATGGGTTTCGTATCGCCGACTTGCTGACCGGCCAGTCGATTGCGGAGCCTCGGGCCTGGTCGGATCAGGCGATCAGCCGTGCCGACAGCTGATTGAATTCGACACGATCGCGAATATAGTCCGTGGCGTCATAGACTCCCGAGGTGAGAACCCCGCAAATCGATCCGGCAGCGAAGTCAGCGAGATCGAGCCAGAGCATCGGCGGGACATATAGGGCTGTCGACGGACTGTCCAGTGGCACGGTAGTCCGCGACAACCCGTCGTCTACCGTCACTGTGCACGATCCTGCCAGCATCATAAGAAACTGGTGCTGGCGCCGGTGCGCGTGGGCGCCGCGGTGGGCGCCGTCTGGTAGATCGAAGAGAACGAAAAGGCGTTCGATATCGAACGGTACCTGCGCCCTCGTTTCGGCAAACAACAGTAAACCTCGCTCGTCGCCAATGACCGGCATGGCGACGAGGCGGTGGCGCGGACGCGGTTCAGCCATCGGCCAGCAGCATCTCGATGACGCGATCCACCGCGGCATCGTCGAGTTGCGGATACATCGGCAGGTTCATGATCCGGCCGGCTTTGCGCTCGGCGACCGGGAAATCGCCCGGCACATAGCCAAGCCAAGCATAGCCCCGCATCAGGTGGATCGGCCAGGGATAAGTGATCCCCGTTCCAATTTCCGCCGCCCGAAGCCGTGCCATATCGGCGTCGCGCTGGTCGCTCTCGACCACGTAAAGATGATAGGCGTGGCGCCCGTAATCGCGCGCGCCTACTGGCACAAATCGGGTTCCACCGAGCGCTTGGTCGTAGCGCGCCGCGATCTCTCGCCGCCGCTTGACCCACGCCGGCAGGTGGGGAAACTTTACGCGCAGGATAGCGGCCTGAATTTCGTCAAGCCGACTGTTGTAGCCGTCACGCTCGGCATAATAGGGACCTTCGGTCCCGTAGAAGCGCAGGGATCGGGCGCGTCCGAGGACGACCGGATCGTTCGCAACGATCGCTCCCCCATCGCCATATGCTCCCAGGTTCTTGGTGGGATAGAAGGAGAATGTCGCTGCGTCGCCTAGCGCGCCGACAGCGCGACCGCGATAGGTTGCCCCATGCGCCTGCGCGTTGTCCTCGAGCACGAATAGTCCACGTCGCCGCGCGATGTCATTGATGGCGTCCATGTCGGCTGCTTGTCCATAGAGGTGGACAGGAATGATCGCGCGAGTGGATGGAGTGATCGCCGCCTCGATCCTGGCCGGGTCGATAAGACAATCCTCGCCAGCATCGACCAGAACGGGGCGCGCACCTAGCGTGGTGATCGCCGAAACGGTGGGGATTGCAGTATTGGCGACGGTGATCACGTCGTCACCCCGCTGCACGCCAAGCGCAGCCAGCGCGATGACGATCGCGTCCGTGCCGTTACCTACGCCGACCGCGCCTGCAACCCCAAGGCTGCTCGCTAACTCCGCTTCGAAAGCCCTGCCCTCCCCGCCCAGCACCAGTGTTCCAGACAAAAACACCCGCTCGCACGCGGCTGCGATCTCGTCGCGAAGATCAGCATATTCGCGCTGATAGCTCCAAAGGCGGATTGGATCGTTCATGCAACTCTATTCTATCGCGTTGAGGCGGCCTTGCCACACAGGAAGGTCCATGACCGGGAATGTGCTCCGACCGTAGCATAGACGTCATAAGAGAGCGCCGGCCGGACGCGCTCGATCGCGAGGCCGGCATCCTCGATGGTTCGCTCGAACTCGGCGCGATTGTAGATCGCCTCGGTAACAGGCTGACCATATGCTTGTTTCACCAGATACTCCGTCGGGTGCTCGTCGAATAGCGGGACCGAGTGAAACACGACGTGCGATCGAGCGACGCGGGCAATCTCCGCGATGGCTTGCCGCCAATCGGGAATATGCATGAGCGACACACCTTCGAGGACGATATCGAACGCGCCGTTCGTATAGGGCAACTTCGTCGCATCGGCTACTTCGAACCGAACGCCAGGAAAACGGCGTCGGGCGCTCTCCACCATCGCGGACGAGAAATCGCTACCGGTATAAACTGGCTGGCAGGTCGCGAGGGCTTCGAGGACCGCAGAATGATAGCCGCCGCCGCATCCGACCTCGAGCAGCGTAGGGTTGAGCAGCCCGACTGCATCGACGGCTTCTGCGACGACACGGAAATCCTGGCGCGGTCGACCGTAGCGCATTTCGGCCAACAGAGCCTCATACGCCAGCTGTTGTCGACGCGCCGAGGACTCATTTTTCCATCCCGACGGTAACCCCTGCAGCCGCTCCATTTCCCGACGATCGATCCGGCGATAACCAGCCGACGCTAGCACGCGCCGTTCCAGCCATGGGAGATGGCGCAGCACGGCGAGCGCGACCGGCTTCAGAAAGGCGGGCAGCCTCATACCGTCGTCTCGGTCCTATCAGCAGCGCTCACACGCGCGCGTAACGCCCTCGGCTTCATTTCAGCGTCCAACGTGCCCGGTCGCGATCTGCCGCAGATATGCGGCATATTCGCTGGCACCAAGGCGATCGGCTTGCCGGTCGAGCGCGGCCTTATCGATCCACCCGGCGTGAAAGGCGAGCTCCTCCGGGCACGCGATCTTCAAGCCCTGCCGCTTCTCAACCGTCTGAATGAACATCCCCGCTTCCAGCAGCGAATCGTGGGTTCCCGCGTCGAGCCAAGCATAGCCGCGACCGAAGCGTTCCACATGCAGCAGACCACGCTCAAGATAGACCCGGTTCAGGTCGGTGATTTCCAGCTCGCCACGCGCCGACGGTGTCAGCGACCGAGCGATCGCCGAAGCGTCGCTGTCGTAGAAGTAAAGCCCGGTAACCGCATAGTTGCTCTTTGGATCACGCGGCTTCTCGACAATGGCGGTGGGCCGCCAATGGTCGTCGAATTCGACGATGCCGAAGCGTTCCGGATCGCGTACCCAGTAGGCGAACACTGACGCGCCGACCTCGCGCGCGCTGCTCTGCTGCATCAGGCCGATCAGGTTATCGCCATAGAAGATATTGTCGCCGAGGATCAGCGCGCACGGAGCGCCGTTCAGAAATGCTTCTCCGAGCAGCAAGGCCTGCGCAATCCCGTCGGGCCTGTGCTGCTCCATGTAGTCGATGCTGATTCCCCATTGCTCACCATCGCCCAGCAGGGCGCGGAACTGCTCGCGGTCGCCCGGTCGAACGATCACAAGGATCTCTCGGATGCCGGCTAGCATCAGGATGCTCAGCGGATAGTAGATTAAGGGCTTATCGTAGACCGGCAGCAGCTGTTTGGACGTGGACATCGTAATCGGAAACAGGCGGCTGCCTGTCCCACCGGCTAGAATGATACCTTTACGCATACCCATCGTGCAACTCTCTCTCGCTCGATCGCACAGCGCATAGGAGGGTGTCATGCGAAAGGGAAGGCGTACCTCGCAACCGGCCGGGGTTATCGCATTTGACCGATGATGGATCTGGCGAAGGCATCTGACCGCCCGGATCGTTTTCGACGCAGGGAGATGTTGCCTCGCTCATGCCCGAGCAGGCGAGTTCTGGTAACATCGAGGGCTCGGTACAAGCGTATTTGCGCCCGTTCAGCCAGACGACATCATGACTGACAAAGGCACGCAGGGTTTCGATCCGACCATGATAGCCATCTGTGGTTTTGTATTTGGCAAGACACTGCACTGTCTCCGGGTCGACAAAATATACCTTCACCACGTCGTGCAGGGCCGGTCGGTTCGCTTTGAGCCGCGGAAGGTATCTCCCCCAGTCACGGATTAGCTGTGCCGTCTCGTTCTGGCAACGCATGGCATCGGACGTGACCAGCGGCCCTTCCAGGTCCAGGCAATTCAACAGCGCTCGTGAGGCCAGAATTTCGCTCCCGCCTTCGGCGGGCCGAAAGCTCTCGTGGCCGAATACCAAACGAGAAGCGCTGGCAAATGCACTCACCATTTGACAGCGGATTGATGCGGGAGGCTGCATCAAAGGAGCGACGCAACGTCTTACCATCTATCGCAATTACCCCCGCTCTATCCACACCTGCAACCCACACTTCACCCCCAATGCGATTCCCATGGCGTCAGTGCAGGATCGAACGGATCACCATCGATACGGCGCCGAACGCCGCGACGCTCAGCGTCCAGATCGCCACCATCCAACCAACGCGGCGTAGCCACGAATCGTTTCGCTGAGACTCGGAATGCTCCATCGTTATCTCCTCAAGAGGATGCCCGTTCGACAATCCAATCGCGCTTCGCCCGCCGCCGCATGCGTACGCCGCAATGCGTGCACTTGCTTATATAATGATCGCCGTCGTGCGTGACGTGCCGCTCACTGCGTTGGTGTTTTCCGTTGGCGCAACTCACCAACCCGCGGATCGTTCTAAACATATTACCCCTGCAAAACGTTTCTCTTGCGGCGCTTTCTAGCCAGTTACGTGGCCCCCTAGACCAAGCGATCGCTCATCCGAAAGTGGTATCTTAAGTGCCGAGATCTTATTGATACGAAAGGCCCGATTTACTCTAATGCATGAATGCCCGTTGATCGCTCTACGACAAACGGAACGCATGAGACTGCCCTCTCTACAGGAATCAATACAATTCTGTCTGGACGCGATCGCCTCTTTTTTCGCGATGCGATAACGCTATGAGCAACCCATGTGGACAGTAGCGAACCTTCTGTCCTAAACAGATGATTGATGGAGTCCCGATGACACAAAAGACAGCCCTGATTACCGGCATTACGGGTCAGGACGGCGCGTATCTAGCCCAGCTTCTTCTGGAAAAAGGGTATCGCGTCCACGGGCTGAAGCGGCGGTCGTCGTCGTTTAATACCGGACGGATCGAGGATATTTACGAAGATCCACATATCGATGATCCGCGCTTCATCCTGCACCATGGCGACATGACGGATTCGACCAATCTCATTCGTCTGGTCCAGCAAACGCAGCCCAGCGAAATATACAATCTGGCAGCGCAAAGCCATGTCGCGGTCAGCTTCGAAACGCCCGAATACACCGCCAATGCCGACGCGATCGGCCCGTTGAGACTACTCGAGGCAATCCGCATTCTGGGCATGGAAAAAACATGCCGATTCTATCAGGCGTCGACGTCCGAACTCTATGGACTTGTTCAGGAAGTGCCGCAGCGGGAAACCACGCCTTTCTATCCGCGCAGCCCTTACGCGGTGGCCAAGCTGTATGCTTATTGGATCGTCGTGAATTACCGAGAAGCGTACGGCATTCACGCCTCGAACGGCATACTGTTCAATCATGAAAGCCCGCTCCGCGGCGAAACATTCGTCACGCGCAAGATAACGCGTGCGGCCGCGGCGATTTCGCTCGGCCGCCAGGACATGCTCTATCTGGGCAACCTCGATGCACAGCGCGATTGGGGTCACGCGAAAGAATATGTGCGCGGTATGTGGCTGATGATGCAGGCAGATCAGCCCGATGATTATGTATTGGCGACCGGCGTGACGACGCGCGTACGCACATTCGTAGAGTGGGCGTTCGAGGATGTTGGAATAACGCTCGAATGGAAAGGCGAGGGCGTTGACGAGAAGGGGTATTGCGCCAAAACGGGGGCGCCCCGCGTCGCCGTCGATCCGCGATATTTTCGACCGACCGAGGTTGAGCTCTTGATTGGCGATGCGACCAAGGCGCTCGAAAAGCTGGGTTGGAAGCACGAAACTTCGCCGCGAGACCTCGCCCGTGAAATGGTACGAGCCGACCTGGACGTTATGCGCACCGCGCCGATCGGCAAGGGCGCCTAATACATGTACGACTTAGTCGGCAAGCGAGTCTGGGTAGCCGGCCATCGCGGGATGGTGGGATCGGCGATTGCTCGCCGTTTGCAATCTGAAAACTGTGAGATCCTGACCGTAAGCCGTGACACGCTGGACCTGCGCGACCAGGTAGCCGTGGGTCAATGGATGGCTGCTGAGCGCCCAGACGCGGTAGTCCTAGCGGCAGCTAAGGTTGGTGGCATTTTGGCAAACGAAACACGGCCCGCCGACTTTCTCTACGACAATCTGTTGATTGAAACCGCCATAATTGGCGGCGCGCATGCGTCCTGCGTGGAGAAACTGCTGTTTCTGGGTTCGAGCTGTATTTACCCCAAGCTGGCCCCCCAGCCGCTGACCGAAGACGCGCTACTGACAGGCCCTCTCGAGCCTACCAATCAATGGTACGCGATTGCCAAGATCGCGGGCATCATGATGGCGCAGGCTTTCCGCCGCCAGCATAACTGCGATTTCATTTCAGCGATGCCGACGAACCTGTACGGTCCCGGGGACAATTTCGACCTCAATTCGAGCCATGTCATGCCGGCATTGATTCGTAAGGTTGATGCCGCGAAACGCTGCGGCGGTCCGATTGAAATCTGGGGAACGGGCACGCCCCGGCGAGAATTCCTCTATGTCGACGACTGTGCGGATGCCTGCGTTCATCTCATGAAGGTCTATTCCGGCGAAGGCCATATCAACGTCGGGTCGGGGGAAGATCTGTCGATTCTGGAATTGACCCGACTGGTCATGGACGTTGTCGGCTATGATGGGCCGATCATCCACGACCTTGAGAAGCCGGACGGTACCCCGCGCAAGCTCATGGACGTTTCGCGGCTGGCTGACCTTGGCTGGCGATATTCTACCGGCCTGCGCGAAGGTATCGCGGCTAGTTATCATCACTTCCTCGAAGGGCACTACCGCGAAGTAGCGTGATCAGGCTAAGGCGAGATTATGCCTGCTGCCCCCCTCACGCTCTACAACAGCCTCACCCGATCGCTCGAACGGTTCGAACCGATCGATCCCGCGATGGTGCGCGTCTATTCGTGCGGGCCGACGGTGTATAATTATGCGCATATCGGTAACCTGCGCGCTTATGTCTTCACCGACACGCTGAGCCGCGTGCTGACGTGGAAGGGTTACCCCCTCACCCATGTCATCAACATCACCGATGTCGGGCATCTGACCAGCGATGCCGACGCCGGCGACGACAAGATGGAAGCGGCGGCGCGGGCGTCGGCCAAGAGCATCTGGGACATAGCGGCGCATTATACCGCGGCATTCAAACAGAATCTGAGCGACCTCAACATCCGCGAACCGTCGCGCTGGTCGGTCGCGACCGATCACATTGCGGAGATGATCGCGTTCGGGGAAAAGATCGCGCCGAAACACTGCTACCAGCTCGATTCCGGGCTGTATTTCGATGTCTCAACGGTCCCCGATTACGGCCGGCTGGCGGGCAATCAGGATGATGTCCGCGAAGGCCGGATCGATACGGTGGCGGGCAAACGCCACCCGCAGGACTTCGCGATCTGGCGCGCCTCCCCGCCGGGCGAACAGCGCCAGATGGAGTGGGACTCGCCGTGGGGCAAAGGTGCGCCGGGGTGGCACCTCGAATGTTCGGTGATGGCGACCAAATATCTGGGTAGCCCGTTCGACATCCACACCGGCGGGATCGATCACCGCGAGATCCACCACCCCAACGAAATCGCGCAGAATCAGGCGTATTGCGATTGTTCGGACACTGGCGCGCGCTGGTGGATGCACAACAATTTCCTGGTCGAGCGTACGGGCAAAATGTCCAAGTCGAGCGGCGATTTCCGCACGCTGCAAACGTTGATCGATGCGGGCGTACACCCCCTCGCCTACCGCCTGATGTGCCTGAGCGCGCATTACCGGTCGGAACTGGAATTCAGCGCGGACAGCCTGCTCGCCGCGCTCACCCGGCTCAAACGGCTGGTGATCACCGTCGCGCAGCTTCGCGACCGCCCGCCGACGCCGTCCGCCGCCACCGCGCTGGCGTATCGCGAGCGGCTGGACGAAGCGATGTCGGACGATCTCAACACGTCGAAGGCACTCAGCGTGCTCGACGAGATGCTGGCAGACAAGAAGGTGTCGCCCGCCGACCGGCTGACCGCGCTTTCGGACTTCGATGCGGTGCTGGGGCTGAACCTTGCGACGCTGACCCGCGAAGACCTGCGCGTTCGCCCGAAAGACGCGACGTTGACCGTCGCGGATATCGCCGCCCGGCTGGCCGCGCGTCGCGATGCGCGCGCCGCGAAGGACTTTGCGCGCTCGGATGCGATCCGCGACGAGCTTATCGCCGCCGATATCGAAGTGATGGACGGCGACCCGCTGGGATGGGATTGGAAACCGACGTTGTAAGCCGATTCGGGGGTTAGGATGCGCGGACAGGTGCTCGGGGTCGATACTACGGCCGGCGAAGGCCAGATTTCTGGCGAGGACGGACAACGCTACGTATTCCGGCCCGAGGATTGGGCCGATCGGGTCGGCCCATCGGTCGGCGCGCACATCGATTTCGAAGTCGAGGGGCGCCAGGCGCGGCGTATCTATCGTCAGCCTGGAACCTACGTCGCCAAGCCGGCGCCAACGCGGTCCGATCGCAACAAGATCGTCGCCGCGTTGCTGGCTTTCTTCTTGGGGATTTTCGGGGTGCACCGCTTCTATCTCGGGCGGATCGGGTCGGGCGTCGTCATGCTGGTCCTCACCTGCACCTTCGTCGGTGTAGCGATCACCGGTATTTGGGCCTTTATCGATTTTGTGCGCTACCTGATCATGTCCGACGCCGAATTCGCTGCGCGGTATCAGCAGGCGTGAAGGCGGTCCTCCCCGCGCTCGCCCGCCCGTTGCTCGAACCGCATTTGCCCGCGGGGATCGAAGTCGCCTGGTTCGCCTCTCCGTCGGACGCCAACGCGATGATCGCCGATGCCGACATTGCCTGGGTCGACATGCAGCCGACCGACCTGACCGCAGAGGCGATACGGCACGGTGAGCGGCTTAGATGGGTGTCGACAATCTATGCCGGGCTCGACGCCTTTCCGCTCGATCTGCTGAAAGCGCGTGGCACGATCCTGACCAATGGCGTTGGGATCAGCGCGCTGGCGGTCGCCGAATATGCCGTGATGGGCGTGCTGGTCGCGGCCAAGCGCTACGACGATGTCGTCCGTGCACAGGATCGCCACGAATGGCCGAAGGACGCGCCGGGCAAGGTCGAATTGTTCGAAGCAAAGGCGCTGATCGTCGGGATGGGTGCGATCGGGAAACTGATCGGCGAACGGCTGGCAGCGTTCGGGGTCGAGGTGACGGGCGTCACCCGATCGGGCCGTAACGGCACGCTGACCCCCGATCAGTGGCAAGCCAAACTGGGCGCGTTCGACTGGGTGATCCTCGCCGCGCCGTCGACCGACGAGACCAAGGCGATGATCGGCGCGGCCGAGCTGGCGGCGATGAAGCCATCCGCGTGGCTGATCAACATCGCGCGCGGCGACATGATCGACGAAGCGGCGTTGCTCGACGCGCTGACGGGGCGAAAGATTGCAGGCGCATTCCTGGACCCGACCAATCCGGAGCCCCTGCCCCCGGAAAATCCGCTCTGGTCCGCGCCCAATTGCCTGATCACGATGCATTTGTCGGGGCGCAGCCAGACCAAGATGTTCCAGCGCGCGGCGGCGTTGTTCCTGCGCAATGTCGACGCGTTCGTGAACGGGCGGTCGCTGGAGAACGTGGTTGATCTTGCGGCGGGTTATTGAGCGGGCTATCGACCACGGCGACGCGCGATTGCGCAACGGAGCTCCTCACAGATGCGTATTTTAGTGACCGGTGGGGCTGGCTTTATCGGCTCTGCGCTTGTCCGGAATCTCATGACAAACTCCGAGCACGATGTTCTCAACTTCGATGCGCTGACCTATGCCGGCACGCTGACTTCGGTCGCCAGCGTTGCTTTACATCCTCGCTACACGTTCGTGCGGGGCAATGTGTGTGCCGGGGATCAGGTTGCTGCGGTTCTTCGCGACTTCCGGCCAGATATTGTGACGCACCTTGCAGCGGAAAGCCATGTCGACCGCTCGATCGATGGACCGGCTGCGTTCATCGAGACTAATTTAGTCGGCACGTTCACGATGCTACGCGAGACGCTCGGCTATTGGCAGAAGCTGTCGTCGGCGGATCAGGAGAAGTTTCGCTTCCATCACATCTCGACCGATGAAGTGTTCGGGTCGCTTGGTGACACGGGTCTGTTCACGGAGGAAACAGCCTACAACCCGCGATCGCCATATTCGGCGTCAAAAGCGGGGTCGGATCACCTCGTCAGCGCGTGGGGACACACCTACGGCTTGCCGGTCCTGATCACGAATTGCTCGAACAATTATGGCCCCTACCATTTTCCCGAAAAGATGATCCCGCTGATGATCGTCAAGGCGCTCGCGGGCGATGTGCTCCCCGTTTACGGTAGAGGCGAAAACGTCCGCGATTGGCTCTTCGTCGACGATCATGTGCGGGCACTTCAGGCTGTGTTCGAGGGCGGGGCGCCTGGCCGGACCTACAATATCGGTGGTAACGCGGAGCGCCGCAACATCGAAGTGGTGCACGCCGTTTGCAGCGTCCTAGATCGACTTTCGCCTCGTCGAGACGGCAAGAGCTATCAGGAACAAATCGGGTTTGTCGCTGATCGACCAGGCCATGATCTGCGTTACGCGATCGACGCGAGCCGCATCCGCGCCGAACTAGGCTGGCAACCCATCGAAAGCTTCGAAACGGGGATCGACCGGACGGTGCGCTGGTACCTCGACAACGAAGCTTGGTGGAGGCCGCTTGTCAACCAACGCCAGGCCGACCGTCGCCGTGGCGCCGCCGCCAACTGATCAGGCCCGCTCGACCTCCCCCGCCACCTTCTCAAACGCTGCTACGATCACCGGGATCAACGGCTCGGGCAGATTGTGCCCCATCCCCGCGATCTCGACGATCTGCGCGCCCGGGATCGTCGCGGCCGTATCGCGGCCGCCCGCCAGCGGCACAAGCGGATCGTCGACGCCGTGGATCACCATCGTCGGCGCGGTGATGGTGGCGAGCGCCGCACGCCGGTCGCCGCTGGCGACGATCGCCGCCATCTGACGGGCGAAGCCGGGCGGGTAATACATCCGCAAAAAGTCGCGCTCCACCCGGGCACGCAACTCGGTTGGGTCCGCCGGATAGTCGGGGCTGCCGATCACGCTTTCCAGCTTCACTCCGTGCGCGACGATCGATTCCATATCGGTGCCGTCGGGGCGCGTGGTCAGCACCGCCATCGCTTCGGGCGTCGCCGGCGGGAGCATCGGGTTGCCCGTGGTCGACATAATCGAGGTCAGCGACAGCGTCTTTCCGGGATGATTGGCCGCAACCATCTGCGCGATCATCCCGCCCATCGACGCGCCCATAATATGCGCTTTGTCGATCCCCAGCGCATCGAGCAGCCCGGCCGCATCCGCCGCCATGTCGCCCAGCAGATACGGCGCATCGGGGGTCTGCCCGGTCATCAGCGACGCGACGATCCTGGGGATTTCGGGAATGCCCGCCGCGTCGAATTTTTGCGACAAGCCGATATCGCGGTTGTCGTAACGAATGACACGATAGCCGCGCGCCACCAGCGCCTCGACGAACGGCAGCGGCCAGAGCGTCAGTTGCGCGCCCAGCCCCATGATCAGCAGAACGACGGGATCGCTGTCAGCTCCGTAACTCTCATATTCGATCTCGATGCCGTTCGCCTGAATCTTCATGCCGCTCTCCTACGCTTTGGACACGACGATTGCAGGAGCAGGGTCGAGTAACAACCCCGCTATTTCGGCGGATGCATCCCCAGCGCGCGCGTATCGACCACCGCGTCGATCATTGCTTCGTCGCGCGGCACATGGCCGTCGATCATCAGCACCGCGAGTCCGTGGACCAGCGCCCAGGACCGCATCGCGATCGTCCGCACCGTTTCGGGGCTGGCGCCCTTCCCCGCCAGCTTGACGGCATAAGCGCGCAACAGCTTCGCCGCTTCGTCGTCGTCATTCGCGTCGAGGTCGAACAGATCGTCGTGCGGCGGCATCGACGCCATCAGCCGGAACAGGGCCGGGTGATCGAGCGCGAACCGCACATAGGTCCGCCCGACTGCCTGAAACTCGTCGAGGACATTGTCCTTGCCCACCGCCGCCGCGCGCTGCGCCTCGCCCAACCGGTCATACGCCGCCTGTGCCAGCGCGCCGCGCAATGCTTCCTTGTCGGGAAAGTGCCGGTACACCGCGGTCGCGCTGACTCCGGCAGCGCGCGCAATCTCGCGCAGCGACAGCTCGGCATCGTCGCGTTCTTCGAGCATCCGCAGTCCTTCGGCGATCAGCGCACTGCGCAGATCGCCGTGGTGATAACTCGCTTTGGCGCTCTTTGGCTCTTTCATGTTGACACTGTTACCATACCATTTATATTGACGCCATAAACATCGAGTCGGAGACCCGTCATGGCAAGCGTGATCGAAAATGCAATCCGTAGCACCGTCACCAAGGGGATCGGTGCCGTCGCCGAGTTCAACCGCAAGCGGATGCCCGACAGCATCGACCACCACTTCCTGACCGGCATCCACACCCCGATGACGGGCGAAGTGACGCTGGAGGATTTGCCCGTCACCGGCACGATCCCTGCCGCGCTCGACGGCCGTTACCTGCGGATCGGCCCCAATCCGGCGGCACCCGAGGGCAAGGGCTATCACTGGTTCACCGGCGACGGGATGGTTCACGGCATCGCGGTGCAGGACGGCCAAGCCCTGTGGTATCGCAATCGCTGGATCCGCTCGAAGAAGGTCGCTGCCGAAACCGGCCTGCCCGCCGCCCCCGGTCCGCGCCATGGCGGGTTCGATACGGTCAACACCAACGTGCTGGGGATTGCCGGGCGCACCTTCGCTCTGGTCGAGGCAGGGAGCTACCCGGTCGAACTCAGCGATACGCTCGACGAGCAGACCTACAATCCGTTCGACGACACGCTGATGGGCAGCTTCACCGCGCACCCGCATCTCGATCCGTTGACCGGCGAGCAGCACGCAATCTGCTACGAAGCGACGCAGCCCGACGTGGTGCGCCACGTGGTGATTTCGGCCGAAGGGCTGGTCACGCGCGAACAGCCGATCGCGGTCAAGCACGGCCCGTCGATCCACGATTGCGCGATCACGCAGCGTTATGCGCTGATCCTCGATCTGCCCGTCACCTTTTCGATGAAGGCGCTGATCGGCGGGCACGGTTTCCCCTATGTCTGGAACCCCGAGCATCAGGCGCGGGTCGGCTTGCTCCCGCGCAATGGCACGCAGGACGACGTGATCTGGGTCGATTGTCCGCAGAGCTACATCTTCCACGTCGCCAACGCCTATGACACGCCCGACGGCAAGGTCGTGATGGACGCGTGCGTTTACGACACGATGTTCGCGGAGATGACCGGCGGGCCGACCGGCCAGTCGCTCGGGCTCGAACGCTGGACGATCGATCCGGTCGCGAAGACCGTCGATCGGCGCACGATCGACGCGACCCCGCAGGAATTCCCGCGCCCGGACGAACGTTTCTTTGGCCGGGCGTATCGCTACACCTTCACGATGGGACTCCCCGCGGGCGACTTCGCGATCGGCGACACGCGGCTGTACAAACACGATCTGGAAACCGGTGCGAAGGAGACGCACGATTTCGGCGCGGGTCGCTATCCCGGCGAGTTCGTGTTCGTGCAGCGTTCGCCGCAAGCGCCCGAAGGCGATGGCTGGATGATCGGTCTGGTCGTCGATTTGCCGAACGAGACGACCGACCTGGTAATGATCGACGCGCAGAAGTTCGAAGACACGCCGGTCGCCAGCATCCGCATCCCGCACCGCGTACCGCCGGGGTTCCATGGGAATTGGGTGGCGGCGGGGTGACGCACCGGTGCTCCTGCGAAAGCAGGAGCCCAGGGCCAATTAACCAATGCTTCCGCGATAGACCCTGGGCTCCTGCTTTCGCAGGAGCTCGGGCATAACGGCATACACTCGACCTACCCCATCACCCCGTTCCGGATCATCAGCGCCCCGATGAACAGCAGGTACACCCCGAAAATTCGGCCCAACAGCACCGGGCTCAGCCGATGCGCCGCCGCCGCGCCGAGCGGGGCGGTCAGAATCGACATACTCGTGATCGCCACCGCCGACGGCCAATTGACGTAACCGGTCGACCCCCAGGGCAGGCCGGGCTTGCCCAGGCCGATGATGATGAACCCGATTACGCCGGGCACCGCGATGATGAATCCGACCCCGGCCGCCGTCGCGATCGCGCGGTGGATCGATTTGCCGCAGAGCGTCATCACGATGATCGCGATCGTGCCCCCGCCGATCCCGAGCAGCGACGAGAACGCCCCCAGCCCGCCGGCAATCCCCGCGCGCGCCGCGCCGCCGGGCAGCGCCGTCGCCAGCTGACGCCCGGCGAAGACGGGGGTGAGGAAATGCACCGCCATCAGCATCACGCCAACGCCGAAGATCGCCGCCAGCCCGTGCCCGGGCAGCCGCGACGCCAGCACCACACCCGCGCCGACCCCGACCACGATCCACGGTGCCCAGCCGCGCAGCATCTCGAAATCGACCGCGCCGCGTTTGTTGTGCGCCTGCACCGATCGTAGCGAGGTCGCGACGATCGTCGCCAGCGACGTGCCGATCGCGACATGCGCCAGTTCGCCCTTCCCCGCCCCCAGCAACGGCAGCACCGCGAACAGCGCCGGCACCACCACGAACCCGCCGCCGATCCCGAAAATCCCCGCCGCGAACCCCGCGACGATCCCCGCCGCCAGCATCGCCGCGACGAGCTCGATCACCGCGATCATGCGCGGCACTCCATCATTCCGGACATCATAAAACGCAGCATCACCCGCCCCTGACTGGGTAAAGTCGGCCTCTCCGGCTCCGCTCGGTCCCGCCCGATGCCTTTGGCTATCGGCGCGGCGGCGGCGTGTCTGGTGTTCCTCAGAAACACGCGTGTCGGCGAATGCTGCGACCCATCCGCCGGACGCCACGCTATGCGCCGTGCCGGGCAGTGGCAAGCGCTACGATCAGGCCCCCCGCCTTTTCCTTTGTTGCGGCAAAAGCCGTTTCAGCGCATGGGAGCGGCCCTAATTTTAGTCAGGTGAACACGATAATGGCCGCCAACTGGGCCCCGAATAGCTGGACGCGCCACGAAGCGCGCCAGTTGCCGACCTATCCCGACCCCGCGGCGTTGACCGCGGCGACGAAGCAGCTCGGCGCCTATCCGCCGCTGGTGTTCGCCGGCGAAGCGCGCAATTTGACCGCCGATCTGGCGCGCGTGGTCGAGGGCAAGGCGTTCCTGCTGCAGGGCGGCGACTGCGCCGAAAGCTTCGCCGAATTCCATCCCAATAACATCCGCGACACCTTCCGCGTGATCCTGCAGATGGCGGTGGTGCTGACCTATGCCTCGAAGCTGCCGGTGGTGAAGGTCGGGCGCATGGCGGGGCAGTTCGCCAAGCCGCGTAGCGCCGACACCGAGACGATCGACGGGGTCGAGCTCCCCTCCTATCGCGGCGACAACGTCAACGACATCGACTTCACCGCCGAGGGGCGTCAACCCGACCCGGCGCGGATGATTCAGGGCTACAACCAGTCCGCCGCGACGCTCAACCTGCTCCGCGCCTTCGCGCAAGGGGGGTACGCCAATCTGCATCAGGTCCATCGCTGGACGCACGATTTCCTCGGCGCCAGCCCGTGGGCGAAGAAGTACCGCGAAACCGCCGACCGGATCGGCGAAGCGCTCGACTTCATGGAAGCGTGCGGGATCAACCCCGAAAGCGTGCCGCAGCTCAACCAGACGGTGTTCTACACCAGCCACGAAGCGCTGCTGCTCCAGTATGAAGAAGCGATGGCGCGGCAGGACAGCCTTACCGGCGACTGGTACGACACATCCGCGCACATGCTGTGGATCGGCGACCGCACGCGCTTCGACGGCAGCGCGCATGTCGAGTTCCTGCGCGGCATCGGCAACCCGATCGGCCTCAAATGCGGTCCCAGCCTCGAGCCCGACGTGCTGCTGCGGCTGCTCGACACGCTCAACCCCGGCCGCATCCCCGGCCGCATGACGCTGATCACGCGCTACGGCTATGACAGCATCGAAACCGGGCTGCCCAAACTGGTCCGCGCGGTGAAGCGCGAAGGCCATCCCGTGGTGTGGAGCTGCGACCCGATGCACGGCAACGTGATCAAGGCCGCCAACGGCTACAAGACGCGCCCGTTCGACCGCATTCTGGCGGAGGTCCGCGGCTTCTTCGCCGTGCACCGCGCCGAAGGCACGTTCGCCGGCGGCATCCATGCCGAGATGACCGGCCAGAATGTCACCGAATGCACCGGCGGCGCGGTGGATGTGACCGAGCAGTCGCTGGGCGACCGGTATCATACGCATTGCGACCCGCGGTTGAATGCGGGGCAGTCGCTGGAATTGGCGTTCTTGCTGGCCGAGATGCTGAACGATGAGTTGAAGGAGCGGCGGAAGGACGCTGCTTAGGTTGAGCCCCGATTGAGCCTCTGTAGGGAACCAAGGTGCGGCTTCGGCGCTTGAACAGCTTTGCCACTCTGACCGACTGGCGACGTAGTTGATGCTCGTGCGACGGTCGTTTAGGCTGCTCGATAGTTCCGACCGCAAAGTTCAAAGGGGCACATGAAAACTATCGTACGCTGGGGAGAGGCTAGGGCGATACGTGCCATGTATCTGCTCATAGCCGTCAGTCGCCGCGCGAAGATTGCCATGCTGATCACATTGGACGCGCTGCTTTGCGTCGCTGCAGTCTGGATTTCGTTTTCGCTTCGCATCGGCGAGTGGGAATTATGGTCGTCGGCGATTGCGGCATTTGGCGCAACCGCTCTGGTAATATGGCTTCCGATCTTCTGGTATTTTGGAATTTATCGATCGATCGCGCGCTTTATCGGATCGCGCACGATGATGCGGATCGCGACATCATGCTGCTTGATGATGGCCGTGCTTGTCGCAATTTTTGGATTTAACTCGATTAGCGGTGTTCCGCGAACGGTTGCGATTATCCAGCCGCTCGTCTTCGGCTCCCTGCTTGCCCTGAGCCGGGTAACGATCCGTTACGTCCTGTTCGACTTGCTCAATCAGCGGCGTCTCGACGGCTTGCAAAATCGCGTGCTAATTTACGGTGCGGGCACATCGGGCAGGCAACTCGCTTCGTCGCTAAGGCACGAGCCGTCGATTGTTGTATGTGGTTATATCGACGACGATGCCCGCTTGGACGGACAGCATCTCGACAGCATGCAGGTCTATAAGAGCAGCCGCGTCGAGGCGTGCATCGATCGCTTCGGCATCGACACCGTTATGCTGGCCATTCCCAACCTGAGCCGAACCCAACGCGAAAAGATCGTGCGCTCGTTCGATGGGCAAAAGGTCCGCGTATTGACCCTGCCGAACGTCCAGCAAATCGTCGACGGGAAAATTTCGGTCAGCGATCTGCGCCAAATTGAGATTGAGGACTTGCTGGGCAGAGACCCCGTGCCACCAAATCAGCTACTGCTGCATCGAACGGTCAAAGACAAAACCGTAATGGTGACTGGGGCCGGTGGGTCGATCGGGAGCGAGCTATGTCGGCAGATCGCCGCGCTCAATCCGTCAAGCATAATTCTGGTCGAAATGACTGAGCACGCTCTGTATCGGATCGATTCAGAACTTCATACCGCGCAGCGGTCTGGCCGGCTTAATGCCGGAACACGCATCGTTACCGAACTGGCGAACATTGCTGATAAGGTCTCGGTCGAACGATTGCTTGAACGCTGGACGCCGGATACGATCTTTCATGCCGCCGCGTATAAACATGTACCGCTCATCGAAGCGAATCCGATTGCCGGCATCTCCAACAACGTGCTCGGCACCCTGTATTGCGCCCTTGGGGCCAAGCGCCACGGGGTGCGAAACTTCATTCTGATCTCAACCGACAAAGCCGTTCGGCCCACCAACGTTATGGGCACAACCAAAAGGGTGTGCGAACTCATTCTACAGGCACTTGCAGAGCAGTCCGACACGACTCGATTCTCCATGGTGCGGTTCGGCAATGTACTTGGCTCCAGCGGATCAGTTGTGCCGCTCTTTCAGGATCAGATCAGGCTAGGCGGACCGATCACCCTGACGCATCGCGACATCACGCGCTATTTTATGACGATTCCTGAAGCAGCGCAGCTGGTCGTTCAGGCTGGGGCGATGTCGGGGGGGGGCGAAGTATTTGTTCTCAATATGGGCGATCCCGTAAGAATCTATGACCTCGCACGCACAATGATCAATTTGTCAGGCCTGACCGTACGTGACGAAAACAATCCCGAAGGAGATATCGAAATACAGGAAATCGGTTTGCGACCAGGAGAGAAGCTGTACGAAGAGCTCCTGATCGGCGATAACCCGCTGCCGACCCGCCACCCGCTTATCATGCAAGCGAGGGAACGTTTTCTGGCGTGGGATGCGCTCCTGCCGTTACTCACGCTCCTGACCGAGCGCTTGCGCGTCGGAGATAGCGGAGGTGCGGCGAACATTCTGAAAAGCCTCGTTCCTGAGTCCATGTGCTCGGGGTCGGTGGAAGATGACGTACCCGGGGTCCAGAACGCAGGCTGATCGCCCGCCGTGCCATAATCTACCACGCCAACCTTTGTGGCCAACGCGACTGGAATATCTCATGCGGATTGCGATTACCGGAGCGTCCGGCTTTGTTGGCCAGCAACTGGTTCCATTACTGGAAGCAGCAAACGTTGAGGTACTACTCGCCGGCCGGAACGTTTCGGACTTGACGCGGCTGTTTCCGGGCCGAGCCGTGTGTGACTATGCCAGCTTGGAACGCCGGGCGATGGGCTGCGACATTCTAGTGAATCTCGCGGTGCTGAATAATGACAGCAATGCCGATTTGGGGGCCTTTCAAAAGGTCAACGTCGACTTTCTGCTTGAGATGTATCGCGTCGCCGGCAGATGTGGAGTGGCGCAATTTATCGACGTCTCTTCGATCAGAGCACTCGATCCCAACGACACAACTGCTTATGCGGTGTCCAAGCGAGAAGGTAGTGCCGCATTACCAGCATTGACCGGCCCGACAATAACTACCCTTTTCCTACCGACACTATATCACGATGTTTGGTCAGGCAAAATGGCCGCCCTGAATTACCTTCCCGCGCGCATTGCCCGCCGCTTGTTTGTGACCTTCGCCGCGCTTAAACCGACGCTCGACATCGCAAGGATCGCCGAATTTGTTATTTGTGGGGACTACCAAAGGGAAGTGATCCTTACAGACGGACAAAGAAACAACTCAGTATTTCTATTTTTTAAACGATCGCTGGATTTGGGCTTCGCGATTGCTGTGGTTCTGGCCTTGGGCTGGCTTATGCTTATCATCTGGCTAGTAATTCGCTCCACCTCAAGAGGCCCGGGAATTTTCTCGCAGACGCGCGTCGGCCGCGACGGGTTTGCGTTCACGTGCTATAAATTCCGCACGATGGAGCTTGGCACGGCACAGCTCGGCACGCATGAAATCTCGACTTCGTCGGTCACTGCCGTTGGGGCAATTTTGCGGCGTACGAAACTCGACGAATTGCCTCAAGTCTGGAACATCGTACTAAATCAAATGAGCCTAGTCGGCCCGCGCCCATGTCTGCCAATTCAGGATCAGCTTGTAGAAGCACGCCGGCGCGAAGGTGTGCTTTCGATGACGCCAGGGATTACGGGGCTAGCTCAGGTTAATGCCATCGACATGAGCGACCCCGAGAAATTAGCGCGATGGGATAGCAGGTATCAGAAGCTCCAATCGCTAATGCTTGATCTTAAAATCATGCTCGCCACTGCTATCGGTGGGGGCAGTGGCGACAGAGTGCGCACCGCACCCCAATCACAAACCGAAAATTGACAGATGCGTCCCAGGCCTCTGCCGCCCGCCTAGCCGTCCAGCATTTCCCGCACCTTGTTCCCCAGCGGTTCGATCGCGAACGGCTTGGTCATGATCTGCATGTTGCGGTCGAGATGGCCGTTACCGACCACGGCGTTCTCGGCATAGCCGGTGATGAACAACACCTTCATCTCGGGGCGGTGGGTGCGCGCGGCGTCGGCCATCTGGCGGCCGTTCATCCCGCCGGGCAGTCCGACATCGCTGATCAGCAGATCAATCCGCTGTTTCGATTGCAGCAGCTTCAGCCCCGACACCCCGTCCTCGGCCTGGAGCACACGGTATCCCGCATCGCTCAGTACATCGACGATCAATGTGCGGATTCCGGCTTCGTCATCGACCACCAGCACGGTTTCGCCATGCGCGGTGAAATCGTGGCTCTTGTCCGCGCGCTTGTCCTCGTCCTCGACTTCGGGGCCGGCATAGCGCGGCAGATACAGGCACATCGTCGTGCCATCGCCGGGCTCCGAATAGATCCGCACCTGCCCGCCCGATTGCCGGACGAAGCCATAGATCATCGACAGGCCGAGCCCCGTCCCCTGCCCCAGCGGCTTGGTCGTGAAAAACGGGTCGAACGCGCGTGCGATCACGTCTGGCGGCATGCCGGTCCCGGTGTCGGTCACGCACAGCGAAATATATTGCCCCGGGGGCAAGTCGCGGTCGCGCGCGGCGCGCTCGTCGAGCCATTTGTTCGCGGTTTCGATCGTCAACCGCCCGCCCTCGGGCATCGCATCACGCGCGTTGATGCACAGGTTGAGCAAAGCGTTTTCAAGCTGATTGGGATCGACCAGCGTCAGCCACAGCCCGCCCGCGCCGACGATTTCCATCGTAATCGCGGGGCCCAACGTCTGGCGGATCAGCCCCTCCATATCGGCGGTCAGCCGGTTGAGGTTGACCGGCTTGGGGTCGAGCGTCTGGCGCCGCGAGAAGGCGAGCAGCCGCTGCGTCAGCGATGCCGCACGGCGCGTCGCGCTCTGTGCCGAATCGACGTGGCGCGGCACGGCGTCGAGCCGCCCCTGCTTGATGCGCAATTCGAGCAGTTCGAGATTGCCCGTCACGACGGCGAGCAAATTGTTGAAATCGTGCGCGATGCCGCCGGTCAGCTGTCCCACCGCTTCCATCTTCTGGCTTTGGCGCAACGTTTCCTCGACCGCCATCAGTTCGCCCGTGCGTTCGAGCACCTGTTGTTCCAGCGTCGCATTCAGATCGGTCAGCGCCTGCGCCGTCGCCTTTTGATCGTGGATATCGGTGTTGGTGCCGATCCAGCGCAGGATCGCGCCATCCTCGCCCCGTTGCGGGACGGCGCGGGCGATGTGCCAGCGATAGGCGCCATCGGCGTCGCGCAGACGGAACTCGGCCTCATACGGCAGGCCCGTGGTCAGCGCCGCGGCCCAGCGCTCACCGGCCTGCACCACATCGTCGGGGTGGACGATCCCCGTCCACGCCGCGCCGTCAAGCGTCCCCGGCTGGGCGCCGCTATAGGCATAGACCTGCCCGTTGAACCAATCGAGATAGCCGTCGGGGCGCGCGGTCCAGGCGTGGTTGCGCATCGCTTCGGTCAGCGTGCGGAACTGCGCTTCGCTTTCCTGCAGCGCGGCCGCCGAAATGTGTTTGTCGGTGACGTCGATCCCTTCGACGAAAACGCCGGTGATGCGGTCGTCGGCGTTGCGGATCGGCTGATAGATAAAATCAAGAAAGCGCTCTTCGGGTTCGGCGCCGGGGGTTCGCTGGAGCGTGATCGGCCGCGACAGTCCATTGAACGATTCGCCCGTCGCAAAAACCGAATCGAGCAACTCGAAAAAGCCCTGTCCGTCGGCATCGGGCAGCGCCTCGCGCACCGTCTTGCCCAGCACGTCGCGGTGCCCGATCAGCTGCATATAGCTCGAATTGGCCAGGTCGAAACGATGATCGGGGCCGCGCAGCACCGCCATGAAACTCGGCGATTGTTCGAACAATTCGCGCAGCCGTTCGACCTCCGCGGCTTCGCTGGCATAGGAATCGACTGCCGCCAGCGCGCCGGTGATTTGCGCGGCGAGCAAATTCGCGAACGCCGCGGTGTCGCCGTCAGGGTGGCGCAGCGGGTTGAGGCCCAGCACCAGCGCACCGGTCGGTTCGGTGTGCCCCGACCGCGCGATCGGCAGCAGCAAGGCATCGCGCGGCGCAACATCCCACGCGCCCATGGGCGGATCGGGGTACAGGCCATCGAGGCCGATCTCCACCACCTCGACCCCCGGCACCAGCCGATCGACGGGCCAGTCAACGTTGGTCAGATCGTCGGCCGGCCCTTCACCGTCGAAAAACAGCAGCCCGCCGAAAGGGAAGTCCTTTGTGTTGGTGGCGAGCGCATCGCGAACTGCCCAGACGATATCGGGGCGCGTCCGAACCGGAATGAGCGCCGCCGCCAGCGTCTGGAGCGTCGCCAGCCGGCGTTCGCTGATCACACGCTCGGTCTCTTCGGAGACGACGCACATCAGCCCCTCGATCTGACCCGAATCGCCGCGCAGCGGGCTGTACGAAAAGGTGTGATAGGTTTCCTCGGGCGCGCCGCTACGTTCGAGGATCAGCATCAGTGCTTCGTCCCACGTCGCGACGCCGTCGCGCATTACGGAGCGAAACCGTCCCTCCAGTTCGTCGAATATCTCACCCCAGACCTGCTTGGTCGGGCGCGCGAGCGCGTCCGGATGCTTGATTCCCAGCGTGGGAGCGTAGGCATCGTTGTAAAAAAATGCGAGGTCCTCACCCCAGCCGAGCCACATCGCAAAGCGCGATGTCAGCATCATCCTGAGCGGCACCTTGAGCCCTTCGGGCCAATCGGCGGGCGGCCCCAGCGGCGTGCTGGCCCAGTCGTGCGCCCACATCTGCGCGGCCATCGCGCTCCTGCCGGGGAAGGCGTCCTGAAGGATTCGCTGGGGTATGGCCGGACTCGATCGCTGAGGAACAAAGAGGAACGCCTATTGCGCTAATTAGCAACAGGCAAACCGTTTTTGCCTCCAGGTCAACATGTTGGATAGTAAGGATTATTACGGCGAAATATATTAACCGGTGGCGGCGCCCCGAGGGGGCACCACCACCGATTGCCGCAAAAAACCGTATCGCGCGACGCTAGACCACCCGGCGTCCCTGAATCAGGCGCACGACGACCACGACCAGCGCGACGACCAGCAACAGGTGAATGAGGCTGCCAACATGAAGCACGGTGAATCCGAGCAGCCACAGAATCAGCAGAATGACGACGATGGTCCAGAGCATGAATTTCCCTTCCTGTTATCGCACCGCCGGGCTGCCCGAACGGTTACGCTTCAGGAACGGTAAGACGCTTCATGCGGCCCCTGGTTCCCGGGCCCGTCCTTGACGCGATCGACCGCCCGCCCTAGAGGCCCCGCTTCGCGTCTCCGCGCGGCCCCTTCGTCTAGCGGTTAGGACGTCGCCCTCTCACGGCGAAAACACGGGTTCGATTCCCGTAGGGGTCACCAGCGATATCGAACTCGCCGGCGCAGCATCCCGATCGGTAAGCGAGATTAATTTCGTCGACCGGTCAGATTTGAAACAGCTGCCGCTGCCGATCCCACTGCAACGGAATGTTCGATACCTCCATTAGAGATTTGCGGGTGAGCTCGTCTGGTTGCGTTCCTTCGAGAAGAGTTGTCAGTAGCGAGGGAGACCGGAACGACGTGCGAGCCAGATCAACCACATAAATCAGGATGTAGGCGCATGGACGTCGCGACGTCTTCGATACTGTGTTCAGCCTCAAGGCGCCTTCGGACCGAAAACGCCTGCGCAACCAGTCGCAACAACGGCTCCGAGGCCGCGCCTTCAACCGTCGCCGGCGGCACCATCAGGTTGACCGACTTGCCACGCCGGACTGCTCTGGTCGGCGCATCATGCCGGGAAACGCGCGCGTCGGCAGTGGCTTCACTTCGATCAGCGTCAGACCAAGCGCCGATTCGCCCATGCTGAGCTGGAATTCCTGATTCGCCGCTTTCGCGAAATCCTGGATCGAGTTCAGCTGCACGATTCCCCCCGCCCCCGATCTACCAAGGTGACCCCGTGGTATGAAAGGGATTATTCCACCAAAATGAGGGGATCGCGAGCGCGCAGGGCGAGTTTCGGCTTAGCCTTGCGACCACGGCGGGCAGGTCGCCAGAGCCAGCGGGTAAATCGGGCATTCCCCCGCATGGGCGCCGGGGAGATAACCGAGGCTCATCAGGAACTCGCCGACGATTTCGCCCCCGGTAAACTTGAACGTCTGACGAAACAGCTTCACCCACTGGGTCTTGTCGCGCGGGTGATGCGCGTCCAGCCAGCTGGCAAAGCCGCCATGGCTCTCTCGCATTGCGATCACTCGCTGCGCATTGGCGATGATCGCCTTCACCTTCAGGCGATTGCGGATGATACCCGGATCGGCGAGCAGGCGTGCCTCGTCGTCGGGGCCCATCGCGGCAATACGATCGACGCCCCAGGCGTCGAAAGCGCGGCGCATCGATTCGCGCCGCCGCAGGACGAGGCTCCAGGACAGGCCTGCCTGCATGATCTCCAGACACAGCCGCTCGAACAGCACAGCCTCGTCGCGCTGGGGGAAGCCATATTCCGTCGCGTGATAGACGTCGTGCAGGGCGAGACCGGGCGCCACGCTGCAATAACTGCTCATCGGAGGGGCTCCAGGATCGAGACGTGGCGGCGGATCTGGACGAGAGCGCCGTTGACCACGCCCAGCAGCGTTAACGGATATAATCCGGGCGCAAGGCCCCACACCACGGGTAACGCCAGAGGAATAGTCCGTTGCGCACCGGATTCGATGGTGATGAGGCCAGACGTGGCGACATCTTCGACGGTGTGAAACCAGTCCTCCCGCACCAGCATGAATTCGCCACGAAGCGGGCCGGATCGCCCCGCCGTTACCTCGACGCCCAGCATCAGCGTCTCCCCGCCCCGGATATCAAGCGGTCCGTCCGCGCGCACCGCAACACCGCTCGGAAGCTGACCGAGCACGCCGCAGGCGGGGCAATGGACCACATGATAGCAATCGGCGGGCTCCGATGGGCCGTGATAGGAGAGATAGCGGGTCTGCTCGCCGCAACTCGGGCACGCCTGCGCCATCGCCGAGCCACCGCCTCGCTCATAGAATTGCTGCCACAGATGAAACAGAAAGCCGCCCGTCCTGCTGTTATACAGGCTCGCCGCCTCAAGCATCGACGTCTGACAGTTTTGCCATCGCGCCATTACATGCCGGTGCGCGGCAAGGGTCGCGCGCGTCGGGAGCACCGCGCCGGACCCGAAAGCGTTCGTGGCGAGATACTCGCGCAGCAGCCGCTCGACCCCGTGTACATCGACATCGGCGACGATCCGCCCACCCTGCTCCCCCAGCGCGCCTGCCATCGGGCAGGCCGGGTCGCCCAGCAGGAGCCGCCACATGGCAAGATGCGGCAACGAGTTGCGCAGCACATTGCGATCCGACAGGCAGGCTTGGCGGTCGAAGGGCAGCAGTTCGAACGGCGGTTCCCGATCGGAGCCGTCGGGCGACCGTACCGATACATAGGCGGACATGCTTTCGTCCGCGCGTGCGCCGACGACCCTTACCCCCGCTCCGGCGGCCCCGGGGTGCACCGATAGCAGCATGCCCTCGGTTTCCCGATCGAGTTTGACGATCGCCAGCCCGGCTCGTGCTAGCGTGGCGCGCGGGCCTGCGCGGCCGTTGAAACGGAACGCCGGATTGCCGACGGCGACGAGCGGGCCGAAAGCCTCGCCTGCCGGAGACGTCGGACCGTAAGCGTCGCGGTGCCACGCGTTGAAAATCCTTACCGCGTCGCCCAGCGCGTGCCCCTCCAGCAACAGCGCCAGCAGCGCGGTCTCGACATTCGCATTGTGGTAGAAGACGCCGACCGTCGCAACGGCGGCGAGTGCGCTGCTCTCCGCCATTCGCCAGAGGATCGTGCCGCGCCGCGCGAAGGGGGCATTACCCAGGGCGAACGTGGCGCATCCCAGCAGCAGCACCAGCGAATGCTGGAATCGCGCCGGATCGATCAACCCCGTGCTCGAATCCGGGCGGCGCCCAAACAGCGGCTGACGAAAGCAGCGGCCGTCGCCGAAACAGGGATAAAGCCCGCCCATGCGCCCCTCAGCGGCCCGGTGCCGGGGGCAGACCACGATGCCGCGGCCGCCCAGGTCGATCGCATTACCGTGCCCGCTCACAGTCAGGATGCCCGGCTTCGGCCCCGCTTTCCCGGCGGGCCGGGACAACAGGGCGTCGCCGCGGTCGATATGGACGAGGTTGACGGACGGAAAGAGCAGCGCCTTGAGCAGTGGTAGCCGTCCGGCAGGACCCCGATCGGTGGGGACGACGGCGAATGGAATGCGGTGCTCCCCCAACGACGCGAGCGCATGCCGCGCGGCATCGGCCGGGCTGTCTCGATCCAACAGGACAAGCGCCGTTTCGCCTTCACGTTGCAAGCGCGGGTCGCGCGCGACGTCGCGGATCGCGGGCCGCCCGGCCAAGAGCTCGGCCAATGCGACCAGTGGGTCGCCGACCATCGGAAGTGCGACGATCAACGGTTGTGACGGCATCGTGGCGCGGGTCGGTTCGCTGGCGCGATCGCGACCGACGAATTCCCGCGCCTCGACGACCCGAGCCCTGTATCCGACACCAGCCGCGAGGCGACGGACCGTGTCGATGAGTTCGGCCGGTACGGGCGCGACAGGTATGCGACCGCTACGATCCTTGAGCACGTCCAGAACGGCGCGGTCCTCGACCGGATCGGACACGCTGACGAGCTCGACTACTCGCGCTCCGTCGGTCGGCCTCACGCTGCGGGTGCCGGGACAGGGGGGAAGGACGCGATCACGCCCCTCCCCGCACGTGTCACCAGGCGACCGGGTTGGCCGCAATTTCCCGCAGCAACGGACCCACTTCCTCGGGCGCCAACCGCCCCAGTTGTTCGTCCCATGCTGCGCGCTGCGCCTTCAGCCGGACATCGTTGGCCCGGCGTTGGGCGTCCAGCAGGGACTTCAAGCTCGTAACTCTCTCGGTCATCACAGCTTCCTTCCTTGAGTGTTGGTCATGGGTACGCGAACACATCGCCTTGATGCGATAGATATGTTCCCATTTGGTAACGCGAACACAAATGCCGGACCAGCATCGATATATCCGAATCGACGTATAAATTCCTCCATAATGGATCAGCTTATGTCGCTTGTACCTATCTTGATTCATTGCTTTGCTTTGCGAAGAAAATGTATTGTGAACATATTGACTGTTGCACCGCTACTTTATTCGAAGGATCGGCGTTATCTTGAGTCACGATGTCATCGATTTTCATGTTCATGTCGGAGACGTGCGGCGTCTTCGCGGTGACATCCAGCGCCTGTTGATGCGACAAAAGGGGGATCGCGACTTCGATCTCGAGCGATTGTTTTCCAACCCCCGTGAGCTGGTCCAATATTTGCGCCGCGAAGGCGTGGACAAGGCGGTGATCCTTGCCGAAGACGGGCCGGGCACGAACCACCATATCACGACGGGCTATGTCTGCGACTTCCGCGACGCGGCGGGTGCGGATGGCGACATGCTGGTTGCGTTCGGCTGCATGAATCCGAAGCGCACGCCAGACATTCTCGGCCAGTATGAGGCTGATTTGAAACGGGGGGTGGCGGGGTACAAGCTCTACCCCGCCGATCACGACTTCGATCCGATCACCGGCACGCTGATGCACTTTTACGCACGGCTTGAACGCGACGGGCTGGTGCTGATGTTTCACACCGGCTCGACCGCGCAGGACGATGGGGTCGATGCCTATGGCAACCCGGACATTTTCCGTCCGATCCTGGAGGCTTTCCCGAGGCTGACTGTCGTGATGGCGCATGCCGGCAAGCCGCTTTATTGCGCGGAGGCGGAGCGCTGCGCGCTGGAATTCGAGAATTGCTATCTCGACACCGCCTTCATCCCGGCCAGCAAGCTGCTCTTCTATCAGCCGAATCTGGAGCAGATCTCGCACAAGGTGCTGTTCGGCAGCGACTGGCCCGCGGGGGTGCATTCGCTTTCCGGCCACCTGGCCGACTTCGATCATGTCGGCATTTCGAGCGCCGCGCGGGAACGGATCCTGTCGGCCAACGCGCGCAAGGTGCTTCGACTGAACTGACATCGCGGCAGGGGGAAATGGGTAGATGGAAGAATTCGATGTCGTGATCGTCGGCGCCGGCCCGGGCGGGGTTCAGCTCGCGCTAAGTCTGAGCGAGATCGAACGGAGCGCCGGGACAAAAATTCGCTTTTGCGTGCTCGAACAGGCCAGCGGCCCCGGCAGCTTCTTCGCGCGCTACCCCGTCCACGGCCAGCTGATCAGCAACAACAAACTCTATTCCGGCGCCGACCCGCGCAGCCGCTTTGCCGAGCGCTTCGACTGGAACAGCCTGATCACCGCAGAGCGCGCGATCCTGACGCGCAACTATTCTTCCGATTTCTATCCACGCCGGGAAGTCGTCGGCACAATGCTGCGCGATCTGTGCGCCCGCTACGACTTGCCCGTCCGCTACGACACCTCCGTCGCGCACATCGCGAAGGACGGTAACGGCTGGTTTCGCATCGACGCCAATGGGTCGACCATCCGCTCGCGTTTCGTCGTCGCCGCTACGGGACTCAAGCCCGTGACGGCGGACATTCCCGGGATCGACTTCGCCACGCCCTATGCCGACATGCCCGCGGCCGAACATTACCGCGACCAGCGCGTGCTGATTATCGGCAAGGGCAATAGCGGCTTCGAATGCGCCAAGGACATTCTCAACGAGGCCGCCGTGATCATGGTGGCCAGCCGCAGCCCCGTGCGCCTCACTTACCAGACCCACTATGTCGGCAATCTGCGGCACACCAACGCGTTGCTGGTCGAGAATTATCACCTCAAGCATCACACCGCGATCCTCGATTGCGAGATCCGGGGAATCGTAAGGTCCCCGGAAGGCTACGAGGTCACCGTTGCCTACGCCCATGCCAATGGCGAAATCGAAACATTGGCGTTCGACGCGGTCATTGCCGCCACCGGCTTCACCGGCAATCTCGACGCGCTGGATCCCGACGCGGTCGGCACGCTGCTCCACGGCAAGTTCCCCGATATCGACGGGGACTTTGGCAGTTCCAACCTCGGCGGGCTCTATTTCGCCGGCGCGCTGACGCATGGACGGGACTATCGATCCTTCTCCTCCAGCGGATTCATCCACGGCTTCCGCTACAATTCGATCGTGCTCGCGCATCATCTCGCCGAGCGGCTCGGCGTCGCCGAAGAGCGTGACGAGGTTCCGAACGGCGCGCTGCTCGACCTGCTGGTCGGCGAGTTCGAGGAGGATGCGGCGATCTATCTCCAGCCGGGCTATATCGGCCGCTGCTTCGTCCGTTGCGATGGGGAGACGTGGCAGGATCTGGGTTACCGCACCCGGCGCTGGTTCGACGCCCGCGAAATGGGCGCGACGACGCTGATGCTCGCCACGCTCGAATATGGCGATATTCACGCCCACCCCGACATGATGCGGATCACTCGCCACCCGGGAGAACCGGACAAGAGCGCGCACATCCACCCCGTCGTGCGGTTGCGCAAGGCCAGCGGCACGCGCGAGCTCCACCTTGAGGAAAGCCTGCTCAACCGCTTCGCGCATCATGCGAGCACCCGCGCGCGGCTCGGGCAGTTTCTGGCGGCAGCGGCGCCGCCCCATCGGGGCGAACGGTCCGAACCCCTCGTCGAAGCGAGGGCGCAATGACTTACAGCCAGGTTCTCCCGGTCACGCACCATTTCTATCCGTTACAGCATTGCACCGATCCGGCAGTGGCGCCCTTTTCCGACTTCCGGGGCGCGTTGCAGCAGGGAAAGACGCTGCCCAGCGAAAACCTGATCTACCTCCACATTCCCTATTGCGAAAAGCGCTGCATCTTCTGCCCCTTCCACGTCCGCGTGAAGCGCGATGCCGCGATTTACGAGCGCTACGTCCGCGCGCTCGAGGCCGAAATGGAGATGCTCGCCGCCCTCCCCTACGTCGAGGGCATGCGTTTCAAGGCAGTGTATTTCGGCGGGGGTTCGCCGTCGATGCTCAGCGTTCCGCTGGTGCGGCGGCTATACGACGGGCTGCGGCGTCACTTCCATATCGACGACGGCGCCGAATGGACCTTCGAGGGCGAGCCGCACAGCCTGGCGGACCCCGAGCTGCTCGCCTATCTCGCCGGCGAGTGCACGACGCGGCTCAGCTACGGCGTCCAGACCTTCGACGAGAAACTGCGCGAGACGCTCAACATCGCCGCGAGCGTCGACGACGTGATCCGCTGCGCCGATCTGGCACGCGCCCATGGGTTTCAGGAAATCAACGTCGACATGATGTTCTACCTCCCCGGTCAGGAAGCCGAGGACCTCGATCGCGACATCACCGAGCTGGCGCGGCATGGGTTCGACAGCGTCGACTATTATTACATGTCCTATTTCGGCCTTCCGCAGAAGGCGTTCGACGACATGCAGAAGGGGCTGTTCCCGAAGCGCCCGCCCGAAGCGGCGCGATTCACGATGACGCGTCAGGTTCGCGAAGGCATGCGCGCCGCGGGGTTCCACAACGTCACCGACCATGTCTTTTCGCGGACCGAAACCGGCTCCGACTATTACCGGCTGCTATGGGGCGGTGGACACGGTCGCCACGATGCCGAGACGCTGGCGATCGGCGCGTCGGCGCGCGGCTATCTGGCGGGATATGGCTACGCCAACGACGTCGCGCACAACGCCTATATCGATCGAGTCGAGCGCGGCGAGCTGCCGCTGTTCAAAGTGTCCGATCGGCTGCGCGACCCACGCAATCGCGGGGTGGCTTTCTTTCCCAAATTCTTTGCGATTCCAGAAGCGGACGTGCCCGACGATGGCCGGACGATGGATGTGCTCGACCGGCTGATCCACGACGGACTGGCGCACCGGACCGACGGCGTGATCGCGCTGACCGATCAGGGCAAGGACTGGATCCCCAACATCACGGTCGACCTGTTCGAGAGCGAGCAGCGCGCGATCAACGACCGATGGGTGAGCGAGCTCACCGCGCGGCACTCCAATCGTGTTACGCTCTGACGAAACGCTGCTGGTCGAGCCGTCGCTCCGCGGAGCGGCGGGCAAGCGCATCGTCGCGATCGGCGTGCCGTGGAGCATCCATGAGCTTGCGCCTGCCGCACACGACGCGCGGGCATTGGGCGCACGGCTTGTGTTGGTCGATACGCCCGATACCCTGGCGAGCATCGATCCCGCAATTGGGATCGAGCCCCTGTCGGTTACGCGGCTCGCGTTGCCTGAAATCGTCGAGGCGCTGCGCGAACGAGACGCGGACGCTGTCATCTCGCTGACCGAAATGACACTCGGCCTCGCCGCGGAGGTACGCGAGGTACTGGGGCTGCGCGGCACCTCGGCCCGGACCGAGCGGAGCATCAGCGACAAGGCGATGACTCGCAGGGTGCTGCGGGAAAAGGGGCTGACCCGGACTCAATCGTGGGAAACCCCGCTGGCGGATTTGCCCGCGCTCGTCCGAATGCTGCCGCTGCCGGTCGTCGCGAAGCCGCTCGCGCTTACCGGCAGCACCGGCGTTCAGCTGATCGAGTCCGAAAACGATGTGGCGGCGCTCCAACGGCAATACAGCGTCGATGAAGCGACGCGCTACGGTCGCGACCGGCTGGTGGTCGAGAGTTTCATCCCCGGCGAGGAAGTCAGCGCCGAAGCGATGGTCGTGGACGGCAAGCTGACGCTCCTCGCGCTGACCGACAAGCTCAACACAGGCGCGCCGCACTTCTTCGAGATCGGCCATGTCATGCCAAGCCGGCACAGCGCGGTGTGGTCCGCGCAAATTGCCGCCTACCTGCAGAACGTTTCGGACGCGCTCGGCATCGTCACCTCGCCGGTCCACGCCGAACTCAAGCTGAGCGATGAGGGCCCGGAACTGGTCGAGATTCACAGCCGGTTCGGGGGAGACAATATCGTCCGCCTGCTCGGCGAAGCGTTCGGACTACGCGCCTTCCGCCTCCATTTCGAGGCACTCTTCCGCGGCGAGGCGGTGCCGCCAACGCACGTCGCACGGACCTGCGGGATCGGTTTTTTCACAGCTCGGATCGGCGCGGATTACCGCGCGCAATCCTTCGCATTCCCCCATCCCGAGGCGGTGACCGAGATCGACTTCGACGTGCGGCGCAAAACCAAATTGGAAATCTACGAGGGCGTGCAGCTGACCTATCGCCGGCTCGGCCACTGCCTGTTCGTGTCCGACGATTACGACGCGGTTGCCGGTAATTTGTCCTTTATGGCGGATCGGCTCTGCTCGATCGACGGAGTCCGACCGTGAGTGGGGCCGCCGCCCTGCCGCTGCTGGCTCAGACCGATTTCGACGGCGCGACGGCCGAGCGCTTCTCTCAAGCCTTCCTCGCGCATCATGCGGGCTATCAGCTGGTTCGGCCTGCCTTGCTGCCGCTGGTCGTGCCGCGCGCGCTCGCGCTCAGCATGTGGCGGACCACGGCAGGCGTGCTAGCCGATCTGCGTCGCGTTCCGGAGTGCCGCTTCGGCAGCGACGCGACCGCGTGGATCCGCGCGTTGGGCTATCCCGAGGCGGAGGTGCCCTGGCTTGCGGGAATGACCGATCGTCGTTCGATCGACATCGCGACCAGCTGCGCCCGTGCGGATTTCGTGATCGGCGCGCGCGGGCCACGCCTCGTCGAAATCAATGTTGGTCCGACGATCGGCGGGATCGGTATCCTCGACCGTTATGCCGAGGTGTTCGATGCGTTCTGCGACACGCGCGCGGTTTCGCTGCCCCGGCCGTGCCTCGCGTGGTCGCGCATGCTCCGGACGTTCGCTCGGGCGCGGCGGCCGTTGCGCGTGGCCCTGGTTGTCGCCGACGACGAAACCGACATCCCCCACCCGTACGAGGCGGCGCGCTTCCTCCGGCAGGCGGGCATCGCCGCAGACGTCGTCGGTGTAGACGCGGTGCGCTTCGACGGCGCCAGCGCCGCTACGCCGACCGGGCCTGTCGATATCGTCTATGGCTGCTTCACCTTCGACCAGCTTCGTGAACCCCTCTATCGCCGCTTCGCCGACCGGGCGGCAGCGTGTCGCGCGGCAGGCGGGCCGACCTATTTCTCGCCTCCCGCCTTCACCTTGTTCGGGAACAAGGCGATGCTGATGCAGCTCCGCAATGCCCCGATGCTTGCAGCGACGCGCGCGCTGAATGCCGCTACACGAGCGTTCGCGCTCGGGAACCGCGCGGGCCAGGTGCTCAAACCCGCAATCGGCTATGGCGGCGACGGGGTCGTGATCGGCCCCGATTGCTCCCCTGCCTTGTGGCGGGCGGCGGTCGAGCGCGCGCTCGACTCGCGTCAACCGCATGTCCTGCAGGATTATGTCGAACCTGTTGCGATCCGGATCCCGTCGCCGGAGGGCGAGGCCGACTATCATGTCGGCATCGGGTGCCTCGCCTTCGGAGGACGCTTCGGCGGCTTCTTCCTGCGTCAGACGCCAGCGGCGATGCATGGGATCGCCAATTGCAAACAGGGCGCGACCTTCGCTGCGGCCGGCGTCGCCGACGACGCGTGGTTCGCCCGGGAGAGCGCGCGCCGGGTCGACCAACTCCGCCCCGCGAGCGTTACCGCATGACGCGCGGGACCGCCCTTATCGTCCATCCCAAGCCCGACGGGACCGTGCTGAACGCCATCCTGTCCGTATGCGAGCGGGTGATCGTGATGAGCCCGGCGACCGACACAGCCGAACCGAGCGGGTTGGAGGCCCGGGTCGCGCATTATCCCTATCGGACAAGCGACGACCCCGTCGCCCTCGCCTGCGCGATCGACCGCGAGTGGCCGATCGCGGTGGCGCCACCCGTGTGGGAAGGCGGCGTCGAGCCGACCGCCGCGATCTGCGCCGCGCTGGGCCTGAGGGGCAATCCGTCCGCTGCGGCAGCGGCAGCGCGCGACAAGCACGCGGCGGCGATATGCTTCGAACGCCACGGCGTGCCGCACCCCCGCACCGGGGCTTTTTCGACCTCGGAAGAGGATCGGGATCGGATCGAGCGCGGGTTCGCCTACCCGTTCATCGTCAAGAGCCCATGGTCGACCAACAGCCAGTCGGTGACGCTTGTCCGGACCCCAGAGGAACTGCGGTCGTGCCTCGCGATGCTGCGGCGACTCTACGACCCAGCCGAGCGCAATCGTCTCTCGACCCTCTATGCCGACCGCGACGGCGATGCGCCCATGTTGGTGCAGGACTATGTCGAGGGGATCGAACTCAACATCGACATCCTGTTCGCAGGCGGCGACTGGGTCGTGCTCGGCGCGTTCGAGAAACATCCCATGCCCGGGCCCACCTTCGAGGAAGTCCAGAGCATGTACCCGCCGCGGCTATCGGCGGAAGCGCTCGACCGGTGCGCGCGCACCGCCGCCGAGGCGGTGTTCGCACTGGGCGGCACGATCGGCGCGGCGCATGTCGAGCTTCGCGTGACCGACTCGGGGCCGGTGGTGATCGAGGTGGCGCTCCGACCGGGGGGATTCCTCACCCCGCTGGCGATCGAACGCCTGACCGGCGTCCATCCGGTCACCGCGCTCACCCGGCTCCTTCTGACAGGCGAGTTGCCGACCCTGCCGCCGCCGCGCGAGGGATTTGCCTGCGTCTATGGCGCGGTGAATTGCGCGCTGGAGGGGCGCATCCAGTCGATCGGCGACGAGCGGATGGTCCGTGCCACGGTGCCCGAGATCGTCGCGTTCGACCTCCTCAAGCGCCCCGGCGACCGCGTCGTGCCGCTGCCGCTCGGCACCGATTACCACGTCGCGAGCTTCATGCTGGTGGGCGAACGCCGCGACGCGCTGGAAGTGTCGGCTGCGCGGATTCGCGAGCAGTTACAGGTCGTGGTGACGCCGTGACCCGGCTCGCGATCGTCGGCGTTCCGCGCAATGAGCACACGCTGGTCGAGGCGATCCTCCAGGCGCGGGTGCGGGGGTGGGAGGTTGCGTTGGTCGACAAGCGCGCCGCCCTCGATGCCTGCTCCGCCCCCGCTGGCGCCCAACTGATTGCGCTGGAACGGTCGGATGCCGTCGTAGCAACCGACACGCTCAGCGACTTCAGTCCGGATCTGGTTGTCTCGTTCAGCGAGTTCAATCTGCTGCTAGCCGCCGAAATTCGCGGATTGTTGGGCCTACCCGGCCCGTCCTCTGGCGCGGTGCGCCGAACCCGCTGCAAACATGCCACCCGTCAACGATTGAGCGAGCAGTGCCTGACCCGCGCGGCGTTCGCGGTGACGACGCTCGCCGACCTCGACGCGACCCTTTCCCGGTTCGAGCCGCCGTTCGTGATCAAGCCCGCCTCGATGACCGGAAGCATCGGCGTCCACGCCGTCCGCCACCGCGACGACGTCGCCGCGTTCAAGGACAGGTTCGTCAGCTGGGAAGCCGAAGCCGCACGCGATCGCGCGTTCGTGGTGGAGTCCTTTCTGCCGGGCGAGGAATACAGCGTGGAGGGGATTTGCCACGGTGGCTCCTTCCACCTGATCACGGTGACGGCGAAGCGCACCGACGGCTTTCCGACCTTCGCGGAGACGGGACACATCCTACCGGCGCGCGATTGCCCAGCCGTGGATTTCGCCGGGTTCATCGGTCGGGTGACAGCCGCGCTCGAGCTCGATGCCACGCCAATCCATGCCGAAGTGAAGGTGCACGGCGGCGCAATCGAGCTGATCGAAATTCACGCGCGCTTCGGCGGCGACCTGATCCCGCTGCTGATCCGCAAGGCGCTCGGCTACGACGTGTTCGGCGCCTATTACGATTCTCTGCTGGGCAAGACGCCGCCCGCGCCCCAGCCGTCCCTCGCGGTGGCCGGCGTTCGCTTCCTCCATGCGGGCGACCTCGACGCCGTCATCCCGTCGCAGCTCAGCGGGCCGGTGGGCTATTGCCTGCGGGTCGATGCCGCCAACCCTCGCGGGGCAGAGCGCGACGCCGACAACATCCGCGTCCTCAACCCAAGGATCGGCCATGTGCTCTTCACGGCGGGAGGGCACGATGCCGCCGAGACCTTTTTCGCGAAGCTCGGCCCGGAACGACGGACGACCGACGCCGGGAGGGCGGCATGACCAGTGACGCGATCGACTTTATCGCAGACCTCGACGCGCATTATGCCCAATCTTTCGGGGTGCGCGCCGGCTATTTGCCCAAAGATCGGCGAAGCGTCGATCGGTGGCAGCGTGCGCTCGCCAAAAAGGCAGCCAAACAGCCTGACAATGTCGCGCATTATGAGCGATCCGTCCGTGATCTGGCGACGCTCATCGCAACCGACGGCATCGTTCGCATGTACGTGACCGAGATGATCGATCAGGTTCCCGCAAAGTACCGGACGGTCGACACGATCGGCGCGTTGCTGAAAGCGCTGAATCACATCGTTCTGCATGCGCCGCTCTATAATCCCGACCCGGCTAAGCAGAACTTCTTCCCGTTTTACTCGCTGTTCCTCTACATGATGTACACCCGCGCCGGGGAAGCCGCGTTCCGCAACGACGCCTTCAACGCAGGCATTCGCCGTATCCTGAATCAATGGTGCGCCCATCTCGATTCCGCGGCGTCGCGCACCGTGCTCAACACGGGCAAATATGGCTGGCTATCTCCCTCGGCGCGCGAATATTGCGGGCTGGACGAGTTCGTCATCCCCAACCGCGCGGCGCCGCATTGGGGCTTTGCGTCGTTCAACGCCTTCTTCCACCGGCAGATCAAGCCCGCGTGCCGCCCGATCGCCGATCCCGACGACCCGCGCGTGATCGTTTCGCCGAATGACGGCACGGTTTACAAACTCGCGCGTGGGGTGAAGCTGGAGGACCGGTTCTGGCTCAAGGGCCAGCCCTATTCGCTGCTCAACATGATGGACGACAGTCCATTCGCTGCGAGTTTTATCGGCGGGGACGTGCTCCAGACATTCCTTGCGGGGAACGACTATCACCGCTGGCATGCGCCGATTTCGGGGACGGTGCGCGAAATACGCCGCGTGCCGGGACTGATGTTCAGCCAGCTGCGCTCGCTCGGTTTCCATCCGAATGACCCGTCCCAGCTCCCCCAAGGCTATGACGCCTGCGTCAATACGCGCGGGCTGGTCTTCATCGAGAGCGATGACCCGATCATCGGCATGGCCTGCGTCATCCCGATCGGGATCACCGAAGTCTCCTCGGTGCGGTTCGAAGTGGAGGTCGGACAGCGCGTCCGAAAGGGAGATGAGCTCGGCTTTTTCAGCTATGGCGGATCGTCGCTCTGTACGGTGTTCCAACCAGGGGCTGTCGAACGCTTCACCCTCGGCCCGGTGAGCGAATGCGCGGAGGAATCGTCGGTGCCCGTCCGGGTCAATGCACAGATCGCGGTTGCGTCCTCGGCGCTACGCCGCAGCGATGGAGGGGATGCGAAATGAGAGTTTTGCTTTTAGGTCTCGGGGCGCTGGCAATTGCCGCCGCGCCCTTCACGGGGCGGTCGCCCGCCCCCGCGCAGCCGCGGCCTGCCACGGGCTTTCGGTGTGGCCCCGGCTTCCTCACTTACACCGTGAAGGTGCAAACCGGTTCAACCGGCGGCGGCGTGCGGTGCGTGAAGTTCGTCGATTATGCGCTGGTCGGCGGCCAGATCACCGGCGTCTATTGGTACGGCGAAGGTACGCTCAATCAATATGTCTACCGCCATCTCGGCAACGTCTATGTCGGCAAGGATCCGGCGACCGGCGCGAGCACGATCGTCAGCCTCGCCGCCGACATTTACGGCAATGGCGAGAACGCCACATTTTCCGCCACCGACCTGACGCTCCACCCGATCGACGGGATCAAGCTGATCCAGGAGGAGAGCGACTGGCCCGAACAATGGATCCTCGAGCCGTCCGGCGTCGCCGACTATATCAGCACGCTCGGCCCGGTGGCTCGCTGCGGCAAATTTTTCCGCAAATTCACCGTCGAAGGCGGACGAGGCGTGCGCTGTTCGATCCTTCCCCACCCGAAAAACCAATACCCGGACAGGGTTTGGTATAGCGATTCCGACCGGGGGCTGAACCGCCAGCTTGGGATCGTCATTGGCGTCCAACCAGGTGCGGTCGACGCCACCGCCGTCGATTTATGCGCCACCGCACGCTGCCCGGGGCCACAGACCGAGGCGGTCAAGCTCAAGGCGATTTACCGCTGCGGCCAGCCCGCGCGCATTTGGGTGACGGGCAGCCGGAGCGAGCGGTGGACAGGCCCCGAATGGCAATGCCCGCCGCACACGCGCATACCGCTGGCCAAGGGTGGTTGAGCGTGCGTTGAGCATGCTAAGGGCGCGGCAACCGCTCGAAAGGTCCGCGCATGATTCCCTCGCTTCTCGCCGCGTTGCTGCTCCAGACCGCGCCCACCGCGGCGCCCGTGTGCACCGCGACCGCGCCGCCGCCGGTCGGGCTTGAAGCATGGAACGAGAAAGCGACAGGCGTATCGCCGACAACGGGCAAACCCGAAGCGGTTGACCTGACCCCGATCGGCGGTGTGAAGTTCGGCGTTACGCCAGGGCGTCCTCCTGCCGCTGAGACGTTCGGCGGCATTTATCCCGTCACGATCGCGAAGGCGGGAACGTACCGGATCGTGCTGTCGGCGGGCGCATGGATCGACCTGATCGATCGCACGGGGGCATCGTTAAAGTCCGTCGCCCATACCGAAGGTCCGGCATGTTCCGGGATCCGCAAAATCGTCGATTTCGACCTCGTCCCGGGCGCCTATACGTTGCAGCTGTCCGGCGCGAAGGCTGCGCCGGTGCGCGTGCTGATCGCGCCAAAATAGGGTCGTTTCGCCCCCGCAATTGACAAGTTTTGCGACAAACCCGCGTTTGACACACATCACTCGGGGAACCATCAGCACCCTATGCCTCCTTTCGTTCGCAAGCCCAGCATGGCGCGCCCAGCTTTTGTTATCGCGCTTGCCCTGAGCCTCGCAGGATGCGGCGCGCGCGATGACGCGGCCAGGCGCCAGCAAGGGACGCCCGAAGTCGGCTATATCGTCGTCCAGCCGACCGCCGTACCGCTGGTCAGCGAGATCGCCGGGCGGACCAACGCCTATCTGACGTCTGAAGTCCGGCCGCAGGTGTCCGGGATCATCCGCAAACGCTTCTTCACCGAAGGGTCGTATGTCCGCAAAGGCCAACCGCTCTATCAAATCGACCCCAGCCTCTATCGCGCGGCGACCAACCAGGCCTCAGCCAATCTGACCAGCGCGCAGGCGCAGGCCGAAGCGGCCCGGATCAAGGCCGACCGCTACAGGCCGCTCGCCGCCGATCAGGCCGTGTCGGCGCAGGATTATACCGACGCCGCCGCGTCGGCGCGTCAGGCCCGCGCCGCGGTCGATCAGAATCGCGCCGCGCTCAGCACCGCCCAGATCAACCTGAAGTTCACTACCGTCCCCGCGCCGATCAGCGGCAAGATCGGGCGCTCGCTGCTGACCGAAGGCGCGCTGGCGACGAGCAACCAGACCGATCCGCTGGCGGTGATCTCGGTGCTCGACCCGATCTATGTCGATATCCAGCAAAGCGCGTCCGACCTGCTCAAACTGCGCCGCCAGCTGTCGACAGGCAACGCGGTGTCGAGTGCCGCCGAAGTCCGCCTCAAGCTCGAAGACGGCAGCGATTACGGCTTTGCCGGGACGGTCGAATTCAGCGAAGCGACGGTCGATCCCGCGACGGGCACGGTCACGTTGCGCGCGCGCTTCGCCAATCCGCAGGGGTTGTTGCTGCCCGGCATGTTCGTCCGCGCCAGCTTCGCGCAATCGACCGATCCCAACGCCTTCCTGATCCCGCAAACCGCCGTCGCCCGCGACGCCAAGGGCAATCCGCAAGTCTATGTGCTGAGCCCGGACAACAAGGCGATCGCGCGCGTCGTCACGGCGACCCGCACGGTCGGGAGCAACTGGGTCGTGACGGGCGGGCTCAAAGCGGGCGAAAAGGTCATCACCGAGGGGCTGGGCAAGCTCAAGCCCGGGCAACCGGTCAAGGCGGTGCCGGCCGGATCTCCGCAGAAAATCGGCGCACCGCCATCGGGGAAAAACAGCGGCAAGGCGGGTTAAGCCGCCATGTCCAAAATCTTCATCGACCGGCCGATCTTCGCCTGGGTGATCGCGATCATCATCATGCTGATCGGCGCGGGCAGCATCTTTTCGCTGCCGGTCGAACAGTTTCCGGACGTCGCCCCGCCACAGGTCAATATCAGGGCCAGCTATCCCGGCGCGTCCGCCGACACGCTGGAAACCAGCGTCGCGCAGGTGATCGAGCAACAGCTGACCGGGATCGACGGGCTGCTCTATTTCAGCACCAACTCGTCGTCGCGCGGGCAGGTGTCGATCAGCGTCACGTTCGCCAAGGGGATCGACCCCGACATTGCGCAGGTGCAGGTCCAGAACAAAGTCCAGCAGGCGCTCAGCCGCTTGCCGCAACAGGTTCAGCAACAGGGTCTGACGGTCACCAAGTCCAACCCGGACTTTCTGCTGATCGCCGCCATCTATGACACGACCGATCAGAAGACCAATATCGACGTGTCCGATTATATGGTCTCCAACCTTCAGGACACGATCGGGCGGATCAAGGGCGTCGGCGACACCAATGTGTTCGGCACGCAATACGGGATGCGGATCTGGCTCAACCCCGACAAACTGGCCAGCGTCGGGCTGATCCCGGGCGACGTGGTCAGCGCGATCACGGCGCAAAATACCGAAGTCGCAGCGGGTGAAGTCGGCGGCGTGCCCAGCGGCCCCGACCAGTATCTCAACGCCACGGTGACCGCGCAATCGCGGCTGTCGACGCCGGCACAGTTCGCGCAAATCGTGCTCAAGACTCAGCCCGACGGATCGACCGTGCGCTTGTCCGATGTGGCACGGATCGAACTGGGCGCCGAAAGTTATGGCGTGATCAGCCGGGTCAATGGGCATCCCGGCGCGGGCCTCGCGGCCAGCCTGGCCCCCGGCGCGGACGCACTGACAACGGCCGAGCTGGTCAAGGCCGAGTTCGAGAAGCAGTCGAAGAATTTCCCCCCGGGTTTCGCGTTCAGCTTCCCCAACGATTCGACCACCTTCATCAAGCTGTCGATCGACGACGTGGTGAAGACGTTGTTCGAGGCGATCGTCCTGGTGGTGATCGTGATGTTCGTGTTCCTGCAAAGCTGGCGCGCGACGCTGATCCCGACGATCGCGGTGCCGGTCGTGCTGCTCGGCACGTTCGGCGTGTTCGCTGTGGCCGGCTTCTCGATCAACACGCTGACGCTGTTCGGGCTCGTCCTTGCCATCGGGTTGCTGGTCGACGACGCGATCGTCGTGGTCGAAAATGTCGAGCGCGTGATGGACGAAAATCCGGGAATGAGCCCGCGCGACGCGACGATTCAGTCGATGGGGGAGATTCAGGTCGCTTTGGTCGCGATCGCGTTGGTGCTGTCGGCGGTATTCCTGCCGATGGCGTTTTTCGGCGGATCTACGGGCGTGATCTATCGCCAATTCTCGCTGACGATCGTGTCGGCGATGGTACTGTCGGTGATCGTCGCGCTGATCCTGACGCCCGCGCTGACCGCGACTTTGCTCAAGCGCAAGGAGGACGAGAACCACGACACGTGGATTTACCGCAAGACCGAACCCGCGCGCCTGTGGTTCAACCGCAGCTTCGAACGGCTGGTGGATTGGTATGGCGGCACCGTCAGTCGCGTGGTCGACCGCAAATGGCTGTTTCTCGCGATTTACGGCGTGGTCGTGCTGATCTTGGCGCTGATGTTCGTCCGGTTGCCGACCGGCTTTTTGCCGACCGAGGATCAGGGGTTCGCGCAGATCCAGTATAATCTGCCGGCCGGCGCCACGATCAACCGCACGCAATTGGCGCAGAAAGAAATCGAGAAATATTTCCTCGGGCCCGAAGGCAAGAACACGTCGGCAATGCTGACGGTCGCCGGCGCCGCTGGTGGCGGAGGCGGCGGGCAGAATGCCGGGCGCGGCTTTGTCGCGCTGAAGGACTGGAAGGATCGCAAGGGTAGCGACAACACCGCCGACGCGATCACCCGGCGCGCGACCAAGGCGCTCGGCGGTCTGCGCGACGTCGAATTCTACGCGACCGTCCCGGCCGCCGTGCGCGGGCTCGGCCAGTCGTCGGGCTTCACGATCGAATTGCAGAATACCGGCGGCCTGACGCGCGAACAATTCCGCAATGCCCGCGACAAATTGCTCGTCGACGCGCGCGCCGATACATCGCTGGCGTCGGTCCGACCCAGTGACCTACCCGATCAGCCGACACTGAAAGTCGATATCGACGCGCAGAAGCTGGCGGTGCTCGGGCTCACCCAAAGCGATGTCAATGCAACGCTGTCGACCGCTTGGGGCGGACGCTACGTCAACGATTTCAACGACCGTGGCCGCGTCAAGCGCGTCTATGTTCAGGGCGACGCGCCGTTCCGCACCTCGCCCGACGACATTTCGAAATGGTATGTCCGCGGATCGACCGGTCAGATGGCGCCCTTCTCTTCCTTCGCGACAATCTCCTGGTCGACCGCGCCGACCTCGCTCAGCCGATTCAACGGCATCTCGGCCTATGAAATTTCCGGGCAGGCCGCGCCCGGCAAGAGCTCGGGCGACGCGCTCAAGACAGTCGAGGACCTCGCCGCCAAAATCCCCGGCGTCTCGATCTCGCTGAGCGGGGCGTCGTATCAGGAGCGGCTGTCCTCGGGTCAGGCGCCGATCCTCTACGGGCTGTCGCTGCTGGTCGTGTTCCTCTGCCTGGCGGCGCTCTACGAAAGCTGGACGATTCCGGTCGCGGTGCTGCTGGTGATCCCGCTCGGGCTCGTCGGGGCCATCTTCGCGGTGACGCTGCGCGGGCTCCAGAACGACGTGTATCTCCAGATCGGTCTGCTCACGACGATGGGACTCGCGGCGAAGAACGCGATCCTGATGATCGAGTTTGCCGAGCAGGCGGAAAAACAGGGCAAGCGTGTGATCGAGGCGGCGCTCGAAGCCGCACGGATCCGGTTGCGCCCGATCCTGATGACCAGCTTTGCCTTCATCTTTGGCGTGCTGCCGCTGGCGCTCTCGACCGGCGCGGGTGCGAACAGCCGGATCGCGATCGGTACCGCGGTGATCGGCGGGATGCTGACCGCGACATTGCTCGCAGTGTTTTACATCCCATTGTTCTTCGTGCTCGTCCGCCGGACCACACGCGATGCGTTCAAGCGGTTGCACCACGAACGACCGACTCCGCCGGAGGCCACGGCATGATCCGCAAGTTCGCCACGCTGACGATGATCGCGAGCCTGACCGCCTGTTCGCTCGCGCCAAAATACGTGCGCCCCGACACGCCCGTGCCGCCATCGTGGCCGGTCGGTGACGCCTATCTGCGCACCAGCGAAGCGAGCCTGCCGACGGTGCGCTATCAGGACGTTTTCCGCGATCCCCGCCTGCAAACGCTGATCGTTCAGGCGCTCGCCAACAATCGCGACTTGCGCATCGCCGCCGCCAACATAGCCATTGCGCGCGGCCAGTTCCGCATCCAGCGCGCCGAATTATTCCCGCAAGTCGATGCCGGTACCGGCGCGACGTTCCGCGGCGGGCAAGGGTCGACCGGCGCGAAGTCGAGCTTCGACGCCAGCGTCGGCGTGACGGCGTTCGAACTCGACCTGTTCGGGCGCATCCGCTCGCAGACCGACGCCAGCCTCAACCGCTATTTCGCGACCGAAGCCGCAGCGCGAACGACGCGACTGATGCTGATCGGCGACATTGCCGATGCGTGGATGATCTACGGCGCCGACAAAAGCTTGCTCAAGATCGCTCAGGACACCGTTACCAGCGCGCAAAAGAGCGCCGATCTGACCAAGAAACGGCTCGACGGCGGGATCGCACCGCGGACCGATTTGCGTCAGGCCGAACTCGTCCTCGACACCGCCAAAGCGGATGTCGCGGACCAGACCACCGCGCTGGCGCAGGACGTCAACGCGCTGCAATTGCTGGTCGGTGCACCGGTCGATCCCGCCACGCTGCCGGGGTCGATCGACGATGCCGCGACCAACCTTGCCGAATTGCCCGCCGGTCTGGATTCGACGATCCTGCTGCGCCGCCCGGATGTAGTTGAGGCCGAATACCAGCTCCGCGCGGCCAATGCGGAGATCGGCGCCGCACGGGCCGCGCTCTTCCCGAAAATCTCGCTGACCGGGCTGCTTGGTTTGGCCAGCAACGCGCTCGGTTCGCTGTTCGGCGGCGGCGCGTTCAGCTGGAGCGGCGGCGCCAATGCCAGCTATTCGATTTTCAATGCCGGCGCGGGACGCGCCAATGTCGCGGTGACCAAGGCACAACGCGACGCCGCCGTCGCTACTTACGAAAAGACCATCCAGACCGCGTTTCGCGAAGTGTCCGACGCGCTCGCGCGGCGCGGCACGATCGGCGCGCAACTGACCGCGACACGCGATCTGCGCGATGCGTCGGCGGACAATTACCAGCTGTCGGACAAACGCTATCGCGGGGGGATAGACAGCTTCCTGCAAAGCCTCGACGCGCAGCGCTCATACTATTCGGCGCAACGCACGTTGGTGAACACGCAGCTGGTCCGCGCGAGCAATCTGGTCACGCTCTATCGCGTGCTCGGCGGGGATTCGCTGGTCGAGGCGAGCACGTCAGGGCCGCAGCCGGCCGCGACCTCTTCATCGTCACCCCGGCCTTGAGCCGGGGTCCCGCTACTCAACCGCTCTCCGGCAATAGCAGACAAACGAAAGCCGGCGCGTCTCGCAACGCGCCGGCTTCGTCATTCCGCCAGCGATTACGCGACCAACTTCGCCGCGACCTCCGCGATCCGGCGGCCCTGATAGCGCGCGCCGGCAAGGTCGGTTTCGCTCGGCTGGCGGCTGCCGTCCCCGCCCGCGATCGTGGTGGCGCCATAGGGTGCGCCGCCGACGACTTCGTCATGCCCCATCTGACCCTGATGTCCGTAGTCGAGCCCGACGATGGTCAGGCCGAAGTGCAGCAGGTTGGTGATGATCGAAAACAACGTCGTCTCGTTGCCGCCATGCTGAGTGGCAGAGGAGGTAAACGCACCCCCGACCTTGCCGTGCAGCGCGCCGGTCGCCCACATCCCGCCGGCGGTATCCCAGAACGACGCCATCTGGCTCGACATCCGGCCAAAGCGCGTCGGCGACCCGACGATGATCGCGTCATAGCCCTTGAGCGCGTCGGGACCGTCGATCAGCGGGTGCGCGGCGTCGGTCTTGAAATGCGCGGCCTCGACCACCGCTTGCGGCGCGGTTTCGGGGACGCGGCGGATATCGACCTCGGCACCGGCCGAGCGCGCGCCGTCGGCGACGGCGTCGGCCATCTGCTCGATATGGCCGTAGGACGAGTAATAGAGGACGAGGACTTTTGGCATGTGGATACTCCTGCGTTGAAGTGATTCCCCTCCCGCTTGCGGGAGGGGTTAGGGGAGGGAATGTCAGGAGGAGCGACACGCCCTCCCCCGGCCCCTCCCGCGAGCGGGAGGGGAGAGTGATTGGTTAGTCGGCGTCGACCAGAACGATTTCGGACGCTTCGAGCGCGGTGATCTCGACCGTCTGCCCGCCCGACAGCGCGACACCGTCGCGCGCGTCGAACCGCTGTCCGTCGATCTCGATCGCGCCGGTCGCGGGGACCAGATAGGCATGACGCCCCTCGCCCACTGTATGCGTCAGCGTCTCGCCGGCTTCCACCGTCGCCGCCATCACCCGAGCATCGGCGCGGATCGGTAATGCGCCCTCATCGTCGGCAAAGCCGCTGGCGAGGGTCACGAACTTGCCGCTGCGGTCGCCCTTGGGGAACGGCTTGGCGCCCCAGCTCGGGCTGCCGCCCAACCGCTTGGGTTCGATCCAGATCTGAAACAGCGTCGTCTTCTCCGGCTCAAGGTTGAACTCGGCATGACGAACCCCGCTCCCGGCGCTCATCACCTGGACGTCGCCGGCGCCGGTGCGGCCCTTATTCCCCATCGAATCCTGGTGCGTGATCGCGCCGGTGCGGACATAGGTGATGATCTCCATGTCCTTGTGCGGATGCGCCGGGAACCCCGAATTGGGCGCGATCTCGTCGTCGTTCCACACGCGGATCGAGCCCCAGCTCATCCGCTTCGGGTCGTAATAATCGGCAAAGCTGAAATGATGCCGCGCGTTCAGCCAGCCGTGATCGGCATGGCCCAGGCTGTCGAAGGGGCGGCGTTCGACTTTGGTCAAAGTGCTGGTATCGGTCATGGTAAACCTCCGTTCGTTGCCGCCAAGATAGGAAAGTTTTGCATCGCGTAAATGGAAACGATTGAAACGGATTGTTTCCGTTTGCTTGAGGCTCTAAATCGTCATGCCGGGCCCGACCCGGCATCCATGTCCGACCGTCGCCTCTGCCGCCGTGGCTGACGCGGACATTGACCCCGGCTCGAGGCCGGGGTGACGATTGGAGGATTTATGCGCCTACCCGATTTCGAAGCCTGGGCGATCTTCGCCACCGTGGCAGAGCAACGGTCGTTCAGCGGCGCGGCCGACACGCTCGGCATGTCCAAAGCGACCGTGTCGAAAGCGATTTCCCGGCTCGAAGCGTCGCTGGGCACGTCGCTGTTCCACCGCACCTCGCGCCGCCTGACGCTGACCGAGGCGGGCAACACCCTGTCTCAACACGCTCAGCGCATCCTCGCCGAAGGGCAGGCGGCGGAGGAAGTCGCGCACGACGCCGCCAGTTCGCCCGCCGGGCTGATCCGGATCGCCGCGCCGATGACCTTCGGGATCAGCCATGTTGCGCCGACGATCGCCGATTTCATGGCCGAACATCCCGGCGTGCATATCGACCTGCGGCTGTCCGACGCGAAGGTCGACATCGTCGCGGAGGGCTTCGACATCGCGCTGCGCATCGCCGACCTGCCCGACAGCTCGCTGCGCGCACGTCGGCTTGCGCCGATCCACGCGCGGGTCGTCGCGTCCCCGGCCTATCTCGACCGCCGCGGCCGCCCGCGTCACCCGCTCGAACTCGGCGAACACGACATTTTCGGCTATGCCAACGTCCCCAACGCGATCTGGCAATTCCGCAATGCGGCGGGTGAGGAAGTGTCGGTGCGCCCCAACAGCCGCTTCACGTCGGACAATGGCGATGCGATGATCCCGTTGCTTCATGCGGGTCTCGGTATCGCCCGCCTGCCCGATTTCATCGTCGATTCAGAAATCGCCGCGGGCCGGCTCGAAGCGATCCTGCCCGACTGGGCCGGGCCGCCAATCGGGCTCCATCTGGTCACCCCGCCCAGCCCCTTGCGCCCCGCCCGGGTCGAACTGCTGATCGAATTTCTAGCCCGTCGTTTTACGGAATTGTGCGCGCGTCAGCCCCGTCCATAATAGGAAACGAATCGTCTTGACTCGCCGCGACTCGTGGAGTCAGGCCGGTTAGCGAAGAATTAACCTTTGTCGTTCAGTGATGCTTAGGTTAATGGAACGTGTCGGTGCGGGCAGCCAACGGGGGCAGCTTGCCGCAAAGGACAAGGGAATTGCCGCATGCGTGTGCTGCTGATCGAGGACGAGCCGACGACCGCCAAGGCGATCGAACTGATGCTCACGACCGAAGGTTTCAATGTCTATTCGACCGATCTGGGCGAAGAGGGTTTGGACCTCGGCAAGCTCTATGATTACGACATCATCCTGCTCGACCTCAACCTGCCGGACATGCATGGTTACGACGTGCTCAAGAAATTGCGCGTCGCCCGTGTCCAGACGCCGGTGCTGATCCTGTCGGGTATCAGCGAGATGGACAGCAAGGTCCGCTCGTTCGGCTTCGGCGCCGACGATTACGTGACCAAGCCGTTCCACCGCGAAGAACTGACCGCACGCATCCACGCCGTCGTCCGCCGGTCGAAGGGTCATTCGCAGTCGGTGATCAAGACCGGCAAGCTGGCGGTTAACCTCGACGCCAAAACGGTCGAAGTCGACGGCGCCCGCGTCCACCTGACCGGTAAAGAATATGCCATGCTGGAGCTGTTGTCGCTCCGCAAGGGCACCACGCTCACCAAGGAAATGTTCCTCAACCACCTCTATGGCGGGATGGACGAGCCCGAGCTCAAGATCATCGACGTGTTCATCTGCAAGCTGCGCAAGAAGCTCAGCCAGGCAACCGACGGCGAAAATTACATCGAGACCGTCTGGGGCCGCGGCTATGTGCTGCGCGAGCCCGACGAAGTGGTCGAAGCGCAGGTCGCGTAAGCCTTACCAAGTTTAACGGGGGATGGGGCCGCGGTGTCGGGGGACACCGCGGCCCTTTCTTTGTCGCCTACAGCTTGCGCGCATAGACCTTATACCCGCCGATCCACGTCTCCTCGACCTTCGTCGCGCGCAGGTCGGTCGGGCTCGACAGGAACGGGTCGCGGTCGACGATGATGAAGTCGGCCGCCTGCCCGACCGCCAGCCGCCCGAATTTTTGCTCGGCAAAGCCGGCATAAGCAGCACCCTGGGTGAACGCCCACCATGCCTGTTCGCGCGTCACGCGCTCTTCCGGACGCCAGCCGCCGAACGGATCGCCGGTCGCATCCTGCCGCGTGAACGCCGCTGCCCAGCCTGCCCAGGGATCGGGGCTTTCGACCGGGTAATCGCTGCCGAACGCCAGGGGCACGCCGTTCCTCAGCATTGTCGCCCAGGCATAGGCGCCGGTCAGCCGGTCGGAGCCCAATCGTGCTTCGGCCATCTTCATGTCCGAGGTCGCGTGGGTCGGCTGCATCGACGCAATCACCTTCAGGCTGGCGAAGCGCGGCAGATCGGCGGGATCGACGATCTGCGCATGCTCGATCCGCCAGCGGCGGTCGCCCTTGTACGTCGCCGACATCGCCTCGATCGCGTCGAGCACCTGACGGTTGGCGCGGTCGCCGATCGCGTGGACCGCAACCTGAAAGCCGTCCATCGACGCGCGGCTCATCAGGTTTTGCAGTACGTCGTCGCTCATGAAGCCCGCGCCCGACTGGCCCGGCGCATCCTTATACGGTTTGAGCAGCCACGCCCCGCGCGACCCGAGGGCACCGTCGGCGTACAGCTTCACCCCGCCCATCCGCAATTTGTCGCCGTACAGCCATTGCGTCGGCCCGCTGCCGCCGACGCGGATCGCGGTGTCGACCCCCGCCGCGTAGCTCATGATCCGCACCTGTAATGCGCCGCGATCGCCGAGGCGGCGGTACGCCAGCCAGTCGTCCATCGACGTCCCCATGTCGGCGGTCGCGGTGATGCCAAAGGCGAGCAGGATCTCCTGCGCCTTGACCAAGGCGAGGTCGCGTTCCTTGGGCAGCGGCTGCGGCACCGCCTTTTCGATCAGGCCCATCGCCGAATCGACGAACACGCCCGACGGTTCAACGCCGATCTTCTCGATCCGTCCCCCTGCCGGCGTTGCGGTCTTGCCCGTCACGCCGGCCGCTTTGATCGCAGCGGTATTGGCCCAGGCGGCGTGCCCATCGGCGCGCCCCAGCCAGACCGGGCGGTCGCCGACGACGCTGTCGAGATCGGCTGCGGTCGGGAAACGACCCAGCTTCCACTTCTCCTGATTCCACCCGCCGCCGATGATCCATTTCTTGTCGGGATTGGCGGCGACATAGGCAGCGATCTTCGCCTTCGCCTCGTCGAGCGATTTGGTGTCCGACAGATCGAGTTCGAGCGCGCGGAATCCCAGGTCGAGGACGTGCCCATGCGCGTCGATAAAGCCCGGCAGGAGGGTGCGCCCCTTCTGGTTCGACAGCCAGTCGAGCTTGTCGGGGCGCCTGTCGCCCGACTGGAGCAGTCTCACGATCTTGCCGTCGCGACCGATCACCAACCCGGTGAAGTGGATCACCTTGCCATCGGCGTCCATCGTCATGCCGTTGACGTTTTCGACCATGCCGTCGGCCAAAGCCGGGCTCGCGATCAGCGACGGAGAGGTCAGGGAGAGGGCGACAGCGCCCCCCAGCAACTTGCGGATCATTTGGGCAATCTCCTGACCAGCGCGCTGGTATCCTGTCGCGCACCCCCCATTTTTTGTACTTCGGCGTAGAATTGATCGACCAGAGCGGTCATCGGCAACAGCGCGCCGTTGCGCCCCGCTTCGTCCAGCGCGAGCCCCAAATCCTTGCGCATCCAGTCGATCGCGAAGCCGAAGTCGAATTCGTCCTTCGCCATGGTCGGCCAGCGATTGACCATCTGCCAGCTTTGCGCAGCGCCGCCGGAAACGGCGTCGAGCACCTTGTCGAGATCGAGATTGCTCGCCTGCGCGAACCGAAGCGCCTCGCTTAAACCTTGCAAGACCCCCGCAATCGCGATCTGATTAACCATTTTGGTTGTCTGACCGGCGCCCGGAACACCGATATGGACGATTCGCGCGGCATAAGCGTGCATGACCGGCTCAGCGAGCGTCATCGCCTTGAGCGAGCCGCCGCACATGATCGACAGCTTGCCGTTCTCCGCGCCGGCCTGCCCGCCCGAGACCGGGGCATCGACGGCGTGGAAACCGTTTTTGTCCGCCTCGTACGCCAGTCGCCGCGCGATATCCGCCGAGACCGTGGTGTGGTCGATGAACAGCGTGCCCGCCGCCATCGCTGCGAAGGCGCCGTCCGGGCCCAGCGTCACCGCCTCAAGATCCGCGTCGTTGCCGACGCAGGTAATAACAGCGTCCTGCCCTGTCGCCGCCTCTGCCGGCGTCGCCGCGCTGCGACCGCCATGTTTGGCAACCCAGGCCTCGGCCTTTGCAGCCGTGCGGTTATAGACGGTGACGTCATGTCCTGCCGCGGCGAGGTGGCGCGCCATCGGCGCCCCCATCACTCCCAGCCCGATGAATCCGATGCGTGCCATGCACCCGCGCATAAGGCGTGTTCCACCACGGCGCCAGATGGTCTAGGCGGCGATGATGAATACCCCCCTCCCCCCGATCCCCGTCACGATCGACGATGTCCGCGCCGCGCATGACCGCATCCGCGCATCGATCGTCCGCACGCCCACCTTCATCAGCCGCACGCTGAGCCAGCTGACCGGCGCTACCGTCTATCTCAAGTTCGAGAATCTGCAGTTCACCGCGGCGTACAAGGAACGCGGCGCGCTGAACACATTGCTGCAACTCGACGACGCGGCGCGCGCCAATGGCGTCATCGCGGCGTCGGCCGGCAATCACGCGCAGGGCCTCGCCTATCACGCGCACCGGCTGGGCATTCCGGCAATCATCGTGATGCCGACCAACACGCCGATCGTGAAGGTCACGCAGACCGAAGGGCACGGCGCGACCGTGGTGCTGCACGGCGAGACGTTCGACGCCGCCTATGCCCATGCGCGCGAGCTGGAACAGGAAAACGGCTTCACCTTCGTCCACCCGTTCGACGATGTTCGGGTGATTGCCGGGCAAGGCACCGTCGCGATCGAGATGCTGGAGGACGTGCCGGAGATCGACACGTTCCTGACGCCGATCGGTGGTGGCGGGCTGATCAGCGGTATGGCGGTCGTGGCGCGCAACGCCGATCATCATATCGACGTGGTCGGGGTCGAAGCCGAGCTGTTCCCATCGATGTATAACCGGATCAAGGGCACGCAATATCCTTGCGCCGGCGACACGCTGGCCGAAGGGATTGCGGTCAAGGAACCCGGCGTGATTACCAGCGGGATGGTCGCGCAGCTGGTCGACGAGATCATGCTGGTCAGCGAACGCAACCTCGAAATGGCGGTCAGCCTGTTGCTTCAGATCGAGAAATCAGTGGTCGAGGGCGCCGGCGCCGCGGGGCTCGCCGCGCTGCTCGAACATCCCGACCGCTTCAAGGGCAAGACCGTCGGGATCGTCCTGTGCGGCGGCAATATCGACACGCGATTGCTCGCCAACGTGCTGCTGCGCGATCTGGCGCGCTCGGGCCGGCTCGCGCGGTTGCGGATCCAGCTACAGGATCAGCCGGGCGCGCTGTTCAACGTCGCGCGGATTTTCGAACAGCAGCGCGTCAACATTCTGGAGCTGTCGCACCAGCGGATCTTCACCAAATTGCCGGCGAAGGGACTGTTCCTCGATGTCGAGTGCGAGACCCGCGACCGCGCGCATCTCGATCGCCTGATCGCCGCGCTGAAGGTTGCGGCGTATGAGGTCACGCAGGTCGAACTGGCCTGAACAAAAAAAAGGCGGCACGCTTGCGCATGCCGCCTTTCCAAAATCATGATCTATGCGATCACGGGCTCTTCGGAGAATTGTCCTTGGTCCCGATCGCGATAATCGCGGCAACTCCGGCGATGACCAGCACTGCGTAAAGCGCGCCGCCGCCAAACTTGTTCGCCTTCGATGACGATGCACCGGCGCGAACGTTCTTGCCGAGTGACAGCGACGCCGCTGGATTAGCCGGCGACGCGTTGGCCGCGATGGGCATTACTGCCATGGATAGTGCGGCGGCCGCACCAATAACGGATTTCAACATGCGTCTTCGTCCCTTTCAACTCGGATTTCTGTCTCGCAGTCAGCCGCCTAGGTTCAAAAAGTAAGCAATTCCTAAACGCTGTGGACGATTCGATATAGCAAAAAATCCGTGCAAACAATGCCAAGCCGTCAGTTTACACGGAATTCAGCCCATTTTGGACCGAATTCACCGCGCCACCGAGGGCCCTCCCTCGCTTCACGCCTGCGATTAGCCTCCGCGGTGGCGATTATCGTGCGCCGGCAGGGCGTAATATCGGCCCGGTTGCGCGACCGCCTAATCCATTCACGTCATCTATTACCCGCGTGAGATCGCGATACTCCGCCCGGTCGCGTATTTGTTGCAGTAACGTTACAACATGCACGAGCCCATTCTTGCGGCGAGTGAGCGAACAGTCGATGCCGTCGGCGATAAACGGCTTTTCACGCACCACGGTGCGACGTTCGAAGCGCGACAGATCGAGGCTCCGCCACAGCCTGGCCACCTCGCCGCGTGTCGCCTTGGCGCGTAGCACGGTGTCCGAACGCCGCGTCACCTTCATAATTTGACCGCTCGCCAGCACCCGCACCTGCTCGAAACGTCCGTCGATGCCACCCGTGCACACTGTCTCGACATAATCCATGCCGCGTGGCGCGGTCGGCAAGGTCGGCTGCGTGCGCTGCGCCCCGGCGGGCGTGGCAATGGTCGCGATCAAAGCCAACAGAACACGGCGCATCCGAACTCTCCTTTGCAACGGCGGTAGCGAAGCCCGCCTGAACCCAACCTTGCGACGAAGCGAATCGGGCGTGCGCCCAGTCGCCTTGCCAGCGAGAGTCCGGTCGCCGTATCCTGCCCGAGCGATCCGCTATTCGTCGCTTCCGCGCAGCGTTAACCGCGATTTCATGGTAAAGTCGCTTTTCATCATGTCGATCACGATTCATAGTGTCCCGGAGGGCCGGGTTTGCCGGCCACCGAAGGGGACACATCGGCGGTGACTGCGCCTTTCCGTTTTCCGCGCTTTTTCGTGACGTCGCCGTCACCCTGCCCGTACTTGCCCGGACGGCAGGAGCGGAAGGTGTTTACCGAGCTCAACGGCCCGCATGCGAGCGAGCTCAACGATGCGCTCGGCCGGATCGGCTTTCGCCGCAGCCAGTCGGTCGCGTATCGCCCAAGCTGCGCGGGATGTTCTGCCTGCGTCTCGGTCCGCGTCGTCGCGACCGACTTCAAACCCAATGCCAGCCAGCGCAAGACGCTGCGCCGTCATGGCGACCTGGAAATCACCGCGTGCCAGCCGTGGGCAACCGACGAACAATTCCAGCTGCTCCGCCGCTATCTCTCCACCCGCCATCCGGGCGGCGGGATGACGATGATGGACGACGGCGATTATGCCGACATGGTCGAACAGTCGCCGGTCAATTCGGTCGTGGTCGAATATCGCGAGCCGAGCTTTCACGGCGAACGCGGGCGGCTGATCGGCGCGTGCCTGACCGATCAACAGGCCGACGGGCTGTCGATGATCTACAGCTTCTTCGACGCCGACGACCAGAGCCGACCGGGCCTCGGCAATTTCATCATCATGGACCACATCATGCGCTCGCGCGCTGCGGGCCTTGGCTATGTCTATCTCGGCTATTGGGTGAAGGGCTCAGCGCGGATGGCGTACAAGACACGCTATCGCCCGCTCGAAGTGCTGGGGCCGAACGGCTGGACCTTGCTGGCCGATGAGAATGCGACCTACGCCCCGCCCGCGCATCCGGTCGAACAGGCGCTCGCGCTGGGCGAGCTCGCCTAGACCGGTCCGCCAGTTACCGGCGCCACCCCCGCCAAATCGAGCGCGCTCGCGACGCGGGCGTGATCTTCGCCCGCCGACAATCCGGTCATCGGGTCGAAGCCGATCCAGCCCACTTGCGGCACATGCGCTTCGGCCCAGACGTGCGGCGACGATCCCGTCCCGCCATCGCCCAGATAGCCCGACACGCATCGCGCCGGATAGTTTAGTCGGCGGGCGGCGATGACGAACGCCTCGGTTCGCTCACCGGTCGAAATGCCGGCCCCGCGATCATGGAGCGCGCGATTGAGCAGGTGCAGCCGGTCGATCCCCTCGCTGTCTTCCCCAACGGCCGCGATCGCCAGCGCGGCCAAATCGGGCGCATCGGCACTCACCGGCGCCACGCGCAAAAACAATGACGGCGGCAGCGGTTCGGGGTGCGCAGCGTTCAGGATCCCGCTCGATGGCCCCGTAAACACCTCTCCCGCGACATGGATTTCGATGCGGTCGAGCGGGCCGTCGGCGTACAGCATCGTCAGCACATTGCCGAACCCGTCATGCCCGGTGCGCAGCCGCGCGTCGCAATCGGGCCCGATCCGCCAGCCCGACACCGTCTGCCCGGCGCTGTCTTCGGGCGTGACGCGGAGTGCCAGCGTCAGGTGCGACCGGGTAGCGGGAAAATCGACGACGATGCTGTGGTCGATCGCGATCCGCATCAGGCGAACTTGAACTGCCGGCCGATGGCAAAATGGAGATTGGCATTTTCGACGAGGAAATCTTCGAGATATTGATGCAGCCCGCTGACGATGATGTCGGCGGATCGCGTCTTGCTGACCTTGGCGTGGCGCGTCCGCGCCATCCGGTCGGCCTCGCCGTGATGCCCGGTGCGCTTCGCCAGCAAGGTCAGGAACTCGACCGTTTCCTCGACCGAGGCAGCCAGACTGCGCGGCAATTCGTGACGCGCGATCAGCAGGTCGATCACGTTGGCCGGCTGCAGCCCGTCATTGTACAGCCAGCGATACGCGGTCACCGCCGACACCGTTTGCAGGATCGTGGTCCACTGGTCACGGTCGACCACGCCACCCACGGTTTCGCCCGCGGGGAGCAGGATATGATACTTCACGTCGAGCAATCGCGCGGTGTTGTCGGCGCGCTCGACCGCCTGACCCAGCCGGATGAACCAGTTCGCCTGATTCTTGAGCATGTGGTGGATCGCGCCTTCGAACCCGCGAGTCTCGGCCTTGACCGCCTCGATCAGATTGATCGTCGCGGTCGCGCCACCGGGGGATGCGCGCCCTTCGAACACCAGCCACGCGCGATTGATCCCGGTCCAGGCATCGCGTGTCAGCGCCGTGCGCACCGCGCGCGCGTTGGTCCGCGCCATGTCGAGGCAGCGGACGATCGAACCGGGGTGGCTGGCATCGGTAGTCAGGAACCGCGCGACCGTTTGCGGGCCAATCTTCGCCCCGCTCGCCTTGAAGGCGTCTTCGGCCTCGATCACCGCCAGCGCGCTACCCCAGGCGATATCGCCCGCGGGGCGCGGCGACAGTACATCGAGTCGGACGGTCGCTTCGACCAGCCGCGCGATGAAATCCGCTCGCTCGACATAGCGGCCGAGCCAGTAGAGCGACGAGGCGGTGCGCGACAGCATCAGCCTTGCCCCTGCGACTGCGATTGCCGCGGACCATTGTCCATCAGCACGAAACTATCCTTGGTCCCGCCGCCCTGCGAGGAATTGACTACCAGCGACCCCTCCTTGAGCGCGACCCGCGTTAGCCCGCCGGGCACCACCTGCACCCCCTTCGATCCCGTCAGCACGAACGGCCGGAAGTCGACGTGACGCGGCGCCAGCCCCTGTTCGACCAGGGTCGGTACGGTCGAGAGCGCTAGCGTCGGCTGCGCGATATAGCGGTGTGGCTCGGCAATCAGCGCGGACCGGAATGTGGAGATTTCGTCGGCACTCGCCGTCGGGCCGACCAGCATGCCATAGCCGCCCGACCCATCGACCAGTTTGACCACCAGCTGCTCGAGATTATCGAGCACATATTGCAGCGACTCCGGCTCGCGACAGCGGAACGTCTGGACGTTGGGCAGCTTCGCGTCCTGCCCGGTATAATAGCGCACGATCTCGGGCATATACGAATAGATCGCCTTGTCGTCGGCGATGCCGTTGCCCGGCGCGTTGATGATCGCGACATTGCCCGCCGCATAGGCGGCGATAAGCCCGCGCACGCCGAGCGCTGAGTCGGCGCGGAACACCAACGGGTCGAGATAATCGTCGTCGATCCGGCGATAGATGACGTCGACCTTCACCTTGCCCGCGATCGTCCGCATCCACACGATATCGTCGTCGACCACCAGATCGGCGGCTTCGACCAGTTCGACGCCCATCGAATCCGCCAGAAAGCTGTGTTCGTAATAGGCCGAATTATAATGGCCCGGGGTCAGCACGACACACACCGGGTTGGTGCCGGTACCGAGCGGGGCGACCGACTTCATCGTCTGGAGCAAGCGGTCGGGATAGGAATCCACCGCCGCCACGCGGAATTGGCGGAACAGTTCGGGGCACAGCCGCAGCATCGCTTCGCGGTTTTCGAGCATGTAGCTGACGCCCGACGGCGTGCGCGCATTATCCTCCAGCACGAAGAAATCGTCCGGCCCGGTCCGCACCAGATCGATCCCGCAAATGTGCGCCCAGATGCCGTGCGGCGGGCGCATCCCGGCGATTTCAGGCCGAAATTGCGGATTGCCGAAGATCAGATCCTCGGGAAGAATGCCGTCCTTCAGGATCTTTCGCGCGCCGTAGATATCGTCGAGGAACAGGTTGATCGCCTGGACGCGCTGGATCAGCCCTTCGGACAGACGCTGCCATTCATCGGCGAGGAATACGCGCGGGACGATGTCGAACGGGATGATCCGTTCGCTGGCATCCTCATCACCGTAAACCGCGAAGGTGATGCCTAGTTGACGAAAGGTCACTTCGGCGGACTGCTGGCGGCGGCGCAGTTCGGCGGGATCGGTGGTGTTCAGCCAGTCGCCGAGCGCGGCCAGTTCGGCGCGCGCCTGCGTCGACCCCCCGGTCCCCATAATCTCGTCGAACGCCGTCGTTTTGCCCATCCAGCCCCTAAAGCCCCGTTACGCTGTACAGGTTCCATGCTGCTATGCTTTGTTGCGTTGCACAAGCGTTGCCGATTAGAAATCTGCCGGGGGCAGATTTCCGGCAACGCTCGGCGAGCGACAGCGAGCCGCAGCCATGCGCTAACCGGAACTGTGTCCTGATCCGCTACTTCGCGATCGCCTGCTGCCGGCGCAGCTCGATATCGAACGCGGCCTCGGCGTCCGCCACGATCTTCGGGAGCAGCCCCGGCGCCATCCGGTCGGCCCCCTGCCGTGTCAGCACGCCCGCCAGTTCGGGATGCGCGGGAAGCACGTAATCGGCCTTGATCGCTGCCATCCGTTTGAAGCTGGCGCGATAATCGGCGACGATCCCCGGATAGGTCGAATTGCCGAACAATTTGTTCCCCGCAACGCTCAGGCTGCACGGAAACACGACCTTCCTGATCGCTGCACCGACCTTTACCGTGGTCAGCCACGTCGTGCAGCCGCGCGTATGACCGCCGGTCTTGAGCGCGGTCATCGTGACGCCGCCCAGCACGACCGTGTCGCCGTCCTTCAGCACGCGATCGACCTTCACCGGAGCAAAGGTCCCAACATAATTCTGGTCGCCGAAATGCTTGCCATTCTCCAGCGCCCAGACGTCGCCGTCCATCGCATCGAGCTTTGCCCCGGTATCGCGCTTCATCAGCGCCAGCCCGTCGGCGTGATCGAAATGCGCGTGGCTGTTGAGCAGGATCTTCACGTCGGACAATTTGTAGCCCAGCGCCTTGATATTCGCTTCGATCCCGGGGACGTTCTGCTGCATCGTCGCGTCGAGCAGGATCAGGCCCTTGGGCGTCACGATCAAATAGGCGGCGAGCCCCTTGGTCCCGACATAATAGATATTCCCGGCGATCCGCTGCGGCGGGTTGGGCTGGGTCCAGGCCGCCGGATTGGCGGCGGGTGCAGCAGCAGCCAAGGCGACGACAGCAAAGGCGGCGCCGAACAGTTTGACGATCATTTCAAGTCCTCCAGTATCGCGGGGGTCAACACTTGCGGCAGGACCTGCGCCTCGCCACCGCCCGCCGGATAGAACAAATACAGCGGCACGCCCGCGCGGTTATGCGCCTCGATGAAGCGGCCCAGCACCGGATCGCCATTGGTCCAGTCGCCGACGAGCACCGCGACGCCCTTCGCCTTGAACGACGCCCGCACGCCTTCGGTGTCGATCGCGATCCGCTCATTGACCTTGCAGGTCAGACACCAATCGGCGGTGAAATAGACGAATACCGGTTTCCCGGTCGCGCGGAGTTGCCCCAGTTTGGCTTCACTGAACGTGTCGGGGCCGGCGGTGGCGGCCTGCGCGGGCCGGTCGTGGATCACCCACACACCCGCCGCCGCAATTGCCACCAGCAACCCCAGCGCAGGAACGCCGAACGCCAACCCACGCACCTGCCGTCGTCCCGCCGCCCACAACACGATGGCGAAGCCGAGCGAGACGAGCAGCGCCAGCGCCATCCCGTTGACTCCCGCCTGACGCCCCAGCACCCACGCCAGCGCGACCGCGGTCAGCCACATCGGGATCGACAGGAAGCGCCTGAGCGTATCCATCCACAGCCCCGGCTTGGGCAATTTGCGGCGCAATGTCGGGACGTAGCCCAGCAGCAGAAACGGCAACGCCAGCCCCAGCCCCAACCCGGCAAACACCGCCAGGGCGGCGGGCCAGGGCAGCAGCAATGCCGCGCCCAGCGCCACCCCCATGAACGGCCCGGCGCACGGCGTCGCGACGAACGCCGCCAGCGCGCCGGTCACGAACGCGCCGCCCGCGCTGCCGGTACGATTGACGAATTGCGGCACGGGCACTTCGAACACCCCCGCCAGATTGAGTGCAATCCCGACCGTCAGCAGCAGCAACAGCATCACGACGCGGGGATCCTGCAACTGGAATGCCCAGCCGACCGCGCTGCCGCCGGCGCGCAGCGCGAGGATCGTCGCCCCCAGCGTGAGGCACACCGCGATCGCGCCGCCGGTATAGGCCAGCGCCTCGTGCCGCGCCCCGCGCTCATCGCCGCCGGCGCGCGCCAGGCTGAGCGCCTTGAGGCTGAGGATCGGAAACACGCACGGCATGACGTTGAGGATCAGCCCGCCGAGCACGGCACCGGCAAACGCGGCCAATGTGGCGAGCCAGACATTGCCCGCCGCCGCCGGTGGCGCGGTCGCAGGTACAACCCCGGGGCTCGCCGTCACCGCCAACGCGCGGCCATCGACGCCCAGCACGCCCTCTATTGCGCCGCCGCCTTTGCCCTTGGTCGAGACAATCAACCGGTCGCCGTCGCGCGCCACGCTCTGGGGCGCGGCATAGTCGATCACCCCGCTGGTGACCGGATAGAAATACGCGCCTTCGCCCTTCGCGCTGGCGGGATAGGGAATCGCGATCCTGATCGCGTCGCCCTGTACCTGAAACGTCGCGGTCGCGCCGAGCGGCTTGGGAAGCTTTTGCCGCCAGCCATCGAAGCGCGCTCGCGTCGCCGGGTCGATCGTGCCGTCACCGACGACCAGATCGATCGACAGGTCCGCGGTTTCGGGCACACATAAGGTGCTGGTGCAGACCAGATACGCCATGTGCAGCCGCACCGGCAGTGTGGTCCCCGGCGCCAGTCCGGCCGGCACAGTCAGCATCACGATCGGCGCGTAAGGCCGCTCGAACACGTAGTTCATCAGCCCGGCGATCGTCAGCCGCTGGGGCAAGGGATAGGCAGGGTCACCAGCGGTCACGCCCCTTGGCAAGGTCCAGTCGAGCTTGGCGGGGAATCCGGCATCGCCGGGATTGATCCAATAGCCGTGCCAGCCCGGCTGCGGGCGCGTATCGAGCGCAATCGCGACGGTACTGCCCGACTTGGGCGCCGTGCTTTCGGCAACCAGTGAAATCCGCAGATGCGGTGCAGGATCGCTCAGCGCGTCGGCCCGCGCCGGCGCCACCCATGCCGACATCGCGAGCATCATCGTCACAATCATGAAACCGAACGCGCGCATCGACACTCTTGAATCCTTTTCGGTTGCCGCTCCATAGCGGCGGCGCCGGCCCACGCCTATCCCGCCAGCGGAGTTTCCTCGATGCGCCTCGCCCTGTTCGCCCCGCTCGCTTTCGCGCTGCTCGCCGCTCCCGTTGGCGCGCAAAACGCGCCCGCGTCCGCGCCGATTGCGGCGGCCAGGGCACCCGCGCCCAAACTGATCGTGGTGATTTCGGTCGATCAATTCTCCGCCGATCTGTTCGCCGAATATCGCAATCGATTCACGGGCGGGTTCAGGCGGCTGCTCGACGGCGCGGTGTTTCCGGCGGGGTATCAGAGCCACGCCGCGACCGAGACGTGCCCCGGCCATTCGACGATCATGACCGGCGACCGCCCGGCGCGGACCGGGATCATCGCCAACGATTGGGTCGACCTGGCTGGCTCCCGACCCGGACTCGTTTATTGCGCCGAGGACGAAACGCTGCCCGGCTCGAGCTTCCTGAATTACACCGCCTCCGACGTTCACCTGAAGGTCCCGACATTGGGCGAACGGCTCAAGCTCGCCGATCCCGCTGTGCGCACCGTGTCGGTCGCGGGCAAGGATCGCGCGGCGATCATGATGGGCGGGCACAAGATCGACCAGCTGTGGTTCTGGCGCGATGGCAAGGGCTTCATCTCCTATGGCGACCGCACTGCCCCCGCATCTGTCGGCAAAGCCAATGCCGCCGCCAAAGCCGAGATCGACACGCCCGGCGCGCCGCTCGCCGAGCCCGCCTGGTGCAACAGCGTTTCACGCCCGATCGTCGCCAATGGCCGCGCGGTCGGTGCCGGCCGGTTCGAACGCCCCGCCAAGGCCGAACCGTTGTGGAAGGCCTCTCCCGCGTTCGACACCGCGGTCTTCAACCTCGCCACATCGATGGTGCAGGACATGAAGCTCGGCCGCGGCCCCTCGACCGACGTGCTGACGATCGGCGCCTCGGCCACCGATTATGTCGGACACGGTTTCGGCACCGAAGGATCGGAGATGTGCATCCAGCTCGCCACGCTCGATCAGACGCTCGGCAAGTTCTTCACGATGCTCGACAAGAGCGGGGTCGATTACGTCGTCGCATTGACCGCCGATCATGGCGGCAACGACATCCCCGAACGCGAACGCGAACGCGGCATGCCGATGGCCGATCGCATGGTGGCCGCGTTGGCGCCGAGCAAGGTCGGCCCGGCAATCGCGACGACGCTGGGATTGAGCGGCCAGCTCTTGTTCGGCGGGGTCAATGGCGATGTGTGGATCGACCCCAAATTGGCGCCCGCGGATCGCGATCGCGTGCTGGCCGAAGCGGTCAAACGCTATGCCGCGGACCCGCAGGTTTCCGCCGTCTACACCAAAGCAGAGATCGCCGCGGTGCCGATCCCCTCGGGCCCGCCCGAAAGCTGGAGCCTGTTGCAGCGCGCCCGTGCGTCCTACGTGCCCGAACGCTCGGGCGACCTGGCGGTTTTCCTCAAACCCCGGATCACCGCGATTGCGCCCGCTCTGCCCAAGACCTTTTCCGCCGTCGCCACGCATGGCAGCATCTGGGACTATGACCGGCGCGTGCCGATCCTGTTCTGGCGCAAGGGGATGAAGGGGTTCGAGCAACCTTTATCGGTCGAAACGGTGGACATCATGCCCAGCCTCGCCGCGTTGATCGGCTTCGCGCTGGCGCCGGGCGAGATCGACGGCCGCTGCCTCGACCTCGACGGGGGGCCGGGCAGCACGTGCCCGTGAGTCGTTCTCCTGCGAAAGCAGGAGTCCAGGGTTACGCAGCGTGTCGTTTTTGACTCTGGGTTCCTGCTTTCGCAGGAACACGGGACTAACGCTGCTCGTACATCCGGATCCCTGCCGCCAGCCTGTTCGCGCCGACCGCCAGCTGATCACGCCCGACATTCGCCACGAACGCCGGGCTCTTGTCGAACCCCGGCGCCAGCGTCGCGATATTATCGACCACTTTCAGTCCGGTCGAGGGATAGGTCCGCGCTTCCGCCGCGACGACGATGAAGCCGGTCCAGTTTTCCTTGTGCGATCCGTCGGCAAAGGTGTTGCGCGCGATCAGCCCGGTGCCGCCTTCGCACAGGTCGATCATGTAATTGGTCTTGCGCCCTTCGCTGTCGTCGAAACTGTTGTCGGTGATCGAGACGTTGGGCACGCGCAATTTGACGTAATGCCCGCCGCGCCCGCGTTCGAAGCGCGAGCGCGTGATCGTCACCGACCCCTGATTGGCGAGGTAGATCGAATGCGCGCAATCGGGCGTCTCATCGCACTGGCCGAGCCCCGAAAAGGTCGAACGGTCGATCACGATCTTCTGACCCGTCGGCTGGCCGCCGAGGATGCCTTCCTGACTGTCGAGGAACATCGAGTTGCGCACGGTCAGATTGCCCATTTCGGTGCGGATCCCCGCGCCATTGCCGTCGGAGACGCGGATGTTGCGGAACACGAGGCCGTCGACGGTCGAGCTGAGCCCGCGCAACACGAACGCCGCCTTGCCCTCGCACGCTTCGCCGTCGAAGATCGCGGTGCCGGGCTGGACCGCCTTGAAGGTGATGTTGCCCCCCGCTTGCACGGTGCACTGGTGATAGACGCCCGGCGCGATCAGGATCGTCGCGGTGCCCATCCGCACCGACGACACGGCATCGTCGATCGTCGCGAAGCCCTGCCCGGTTTCCTGAATCGTGAACGGCGCGGCGGCGGATTGCGCGGCCAGCGGCGCGGCGGGGGCCGCGAGCAACGGCAGCAGGGCAAACAAGGCACGGCGCATGGACTTGGCTCCTTTGCCCTGCCCCTCGCTCCGTCATCGCGCCGACGGAAGCCGGATAGACGGTTAATCGCCGTCCCCCCGCCCGAATCGTCGCGCCGAACCTAAACGCGCGCGCCACCCGACCCATCGCGGGACGGTCGCGCCGCGCCGCTAAGTTGACACTAGCTTCACACTATCGGCGTCGCCTTAGCCGGACCGGGGCTCGGGGGCAGGTGTCGCTGTTCCGATTCGTCGTGACGGTGTCAGACGAAATCCAACATTGCCAGCCTTTTGCGTATTGCCAGCGGGAGAGAGGGGTGGGCCAGTTTCAGCTGAACGTCTGCAAATGGTGGTGGGTTCAACCGATCGACGCAACGCTCTGAGCGAACTTCTCAGCTGGCG
>JAZJYW010000009.1:0-134274 GCA_040390165.1 Pseudomonadota bacterium
CAATTTTCCCGTCATGCTGAACTTGTTTCAGCATCCATGGCGCCGCAAGCAAATGACTCGCCCGTCGAGACATGGATCCTGAAACAAGTTCAGGATGACGGGAGTACGAGTTGGCTAACGTCCGCCAAGCGGTCGTCAGCCGTCACCCGGGAGGAAGCCCACAATCGAATCGCAAGCGCTCAGTCCAAATTCGGCCGCAACCACCGCTCCGTCGTCGGAATATCCGCGCCGCGCCGCGCGGCATAATCCACGACCTGATCCTTGCCCACGCGCGCGACGCCGAAATATTCGCTTTGCGGGTGCCCGAAGTAAAATCCGCTGACCGCCGCGGTCGGCAGCATCGCGAAGCTCTCGGTCAGACTGATCCCCGTCGCGTGGTGCGCGTCGAGAAGCTTGAACAGGATCGGCTTGAGGCTGTGGTCGGGGCATGCCGGATAGCCCGGCGCGGGGCGGATGCCGCGATATTGCTCCTTGATCAGCGCTTCGTTGGTCAGTTGCTCCCCCTCGGCATAGCCCCAGAGCGTGGTGCGGACATGCTGATGCAGCCGCTCGGCCAGCGCCTCGGCGAAGCGGTCGGCGAGGGCCTTGAGCAGGATGTCCGAATAATCGTCGATCGCCGCCTTGAACCGCGCGAGGTGCGGTTCGATGCCGTGGATGCTGACCGCGAACCCGCCGATCCAGTCGCCCGCCGGATCGATGAAATCGGCGAGGCACATGTTCGCGCGGCCCTCGCGCTTGGCGATCTGCTGGCGCAGGAAGGGCAGGCGGACGTGGCTCTCGTCATCGGCCATGTTGAGATAATCGAATCCGCGCAACTGATCGGCGGTCCAGTCGCCCTCGGGCGCGACCACGACATCGTCCTCGTAGCGCGCGCACGGCCACAGCCCGACCACGCCACGCGCGGTTAGCCATTTCTCGGCGATGATCTTGTCGAGCATCGCATTGGCGTCAGCGAACAGCGACCGCGCGCTTTCGCCGACGATCCTGTCCTCGAGGATCGCGGGATAATTGCCCGCCAGCTCCCACGCCCGGAAGAATGGCGTCCAGTCGATGCATTCGCGCAAATCGGCGAGGTCCCAATTGGAGAAGACATGGCGACCGGGCTGCTTCGGCGCGGCGGGCTTGAGCGCCATGTCGGCCTTGAAGCCATTGTCGCGCGCGACCTGAAGCGGGACCAGTTCGCTTTGCGTGCGGCCGGCGCGCGCGACGCGGACGTCTTCATATTCCTGCGCGATCCTGGCGACATAATCGTCGCGAATCGTGTCGGATACCAACGTCGTCGCGACCCCGACCGCGCGGCTGGCGTCGAGCACGTGGACCACCGGGCCGTCATAGGCCGGCGCGATGCGCAGCGCGGTGTGCACCTTCGACGTCGTCGCGCCGCCGATCAGCAGCGGCATCGTCATCTTCGCGCGCTTCATTTCCTCGGCAACGGTGACCATTTCGTCGAGGCTCGGCGTGATCAGCCCCGACAGCCCGATCATGTCGGCGTCATGCTCTTTCGCGCTTTCGAGGATCTTCGACCACGGCACCATCACGCCCAGATCGACCACGTCGAAGCCGTTGCACTGAAGCACGACGCCGACGATGTTCTTGCCGATATCGTGGACGTCACCCTTGACCGTGGCCATGATGATCTTGCCCTTGCCCTTCGCGCCGGGCTCCTTCTGCGCTTCGATGAAGGGCAGCAAATGCGCCACCGCCTTCTTCATAACCCGAGCGCTTTTAACGACTTGCGGCAGGAACATCTTACCCGATCCGAAGAGATCGCCGACGACGTTCATGCCGTCCATCAGCGGGCCTTCGATCACTTCGATCGGCCGGTCGACCAGCAGCCGCGCTTCCTCGGTATCCTCGACCACGTACTGGTCCATGCCCTTGACCAAAGCATGTTCGAGCCGCTTGCCGACGTCCCAGCTGCGCCATTCCTCTGCGGCCTTTTCGGCCACCGCGTCGGTGCCGCGGAATTTCTCGGCGAGCGTGATCAGCCGGTCGGTCGCGTCGTCGCGATTGTCCCAGATGACGTCCTCGCACGCCTGACGCAGTTCGGGGTCGATCTGGTCGTAAATGTCGAGCTGGCCGGCATTGACGATCGCCATGTCCATGCCCGCGGGGATGGCATAATAAAGGAACACCGAGTGCATCGCGCGGCGCACCGGCTCGTTGCCGCGGAAGCTGAACGACAGGTTCGACAGCCCGCCCGAGATATGCACGTGCGGGCAGCGCAATTTGATCTCGCGCGTCGCTTCGATGAAGTCGATCGCATAGCGGCGATGCTCGTCGATGCCCGTGGCGACCGCGAAGACGTTGGGGTCGAAGATGATATCCTCGGGGGGAAAACCGATGCCCGTCAGGAGCTTGTAGGCCCTTTCGCAGATTTCGACTTTACGTTCCTTGGTGTCGGCCTGCCCGGTCTCGTCGAACGCCATCACGACGACCGCGGCGCCGTACGCCATGCACTTGCGCGCATGGTCGAGGAACTGCTCCTCGCCTTCCTTCATGCTGATCGAATTGACGATCGGCTTGCCGCTGACGCATTTCAGCCCCGCCTCGATCACCGACCATTTCGAACTGTCGATCATCACCGGCACGCGCGCGATATCGGGCTCGGCGGCGATCAGCTTGAGGAAGGTGGTCATCGCGTGGTGCGCGTCGAGCAGGCCTTCGTCCATGTTGACGTCGACCACCTGAGCGCCGTTCTCGACCTGCTGGCGCGCGACCTCGACGGCTTTGGCGTAATCGCCCGCCATGATCAGCTTCTTGAACGCTGCCGATCCGGTGACGTTGGTGCGTTCGCCGATATTGACGAAATTGGTCGAGGAATTGGTCATTGGTTCTTTCGTCGCCCCGGCGAAGGCCGGGGCCGTTACGTGATTTAGCTCAGCGGCCGCGGCCATCGCCGGGGCGACGGATCAGGCCGCCATCGTGAACGGCTCGAGGCCCGCCAAACGCGTGCGTACCTCGGGGGTCGCGATCTTGCGCGGCGCAAGCCCCTTCACACCCTCGGCAATCGCCTTGATATGCGCCGGGGTCGACCCGCAGCAGCCGCCGAGCACGTTGACTTGCCCGGCCTCGGCCCATTCGCCGACCAGCCCGGCAGTCGTCTCGGGCATCTCGTCATATTCGCCGAGTTCGTTGGGCAGCCCGGCGTTCGGGTAGACCATGATCAGCGTATCGGCGAGTTCAGACAGGACCTTAACATGCGGACGCAACTGCTCGGCGCCAAACGAACAATTGAGCCCGATCGTCAGCGGTTTGGCGTGCCGCACCGCGTGCCAGAACGCCTCGACCGTGTGCCCCGACAGGTTGCGCCCCGACAGATCGGTCAGCGTCATCGACAGCATGATCGGCAAATCGCGGCCCAGATCGTTGCCCGCTTCGATCGCCGCCATCACCCCAGCCTTGGCGTTGAGCGTGTCGAACACCGTTTCGATCAGGATGAAATCCACCCCGCCCTCGACCAACGCATCGATCTGTTCGCGATAAACGGCTTTCAGATGGTCGAAATCGATCTCGCGATAGCCCGGATCGTTGACGTCGGGGCTGAGCGACAAGGTCTTGTTGGTCGGCCCGATCGCGCCCGCAACGAAGCGCGGACGCCCGTCCTTGGCCTCAAATTCGTCGGCGACGCGCCGCGCCATCTTCGCGCTCTCGATGTTGATCTCGCGCACCAGATGCTCGGCGCCGTAATCGGCCTGGCTGATGATGTTGGCGGAGAAGGTATTGGTTTCGGCGATGTCCGCCCCCGCCTCGAAATAGGCGCGGTGGATCGATTCCGGCACCTCGGGCTTGGTCAGCGCGAGGATGTCGTTATTACCCTTCTGGTCGTGGCCGAGGCCGAGATCGCCGGCATAGTCCGCCTCGGACAGCTTCCAGTTCTGGATCTCGGTGCCGAACGCGCCGTCGGTGATCAGGATGCGCTGGGCGGCTTCGGCCAGTAGTTTTTCGCGTGGCGTCATGCCGCCTTCTCCTCGAGTGTCGGCGCGGGCCGGATGCCGAGCAAATGGCAGATCGCGTAGCTCAGCTCGGCGCGGTTGAGCGTGTAGAAATGGAAGTTGCGCACGCCGCCCGCGTACAGACGGCGGCTGAGTTCGGCGGCGATCGTCGCGGCGACCAGCTGGCGCGCGGCGGGGTGATCGTCGAGCCCGTCGAACAGATGCCCCATCCAGGCCGGCACGTCGGTACCGCACATCGCCGACATCCGCTTCACGCTGGCGAAGTTCATGATCGGCATGATGCCGGGGACGATCTCCGCGCTAATCCCTGCCGCTGCCACCGCATCGCGGAAGCGGAAGAAGGTGTCGGCTTCGTGGAAGAATTGCGTGATCGCGCGCGTCGCGCCCGCATCGAGCTTGCGCTTGAGGTTGTCGAGATCGTGGCCCGAATCGGGCGAGTCCGGATGGCATTCGGGATAGGCCGCGACCGAAATTTCGAACGGGTGGAGCTTCTTGAGCCCCGCGACCAGTGCGGCGGCATTCTCATAGCCCCCGACCGGCGACTGGAACTTCGTCCCCGCCACCGGCGGATCGCCGCGCAACGCGACGATATGGCGCACGCCCGCGTCCCAATAATCATTGGCGACCGCGTCGATCTCCTCCCTGGTCGCCTCGACGCAGGTCAGATGCGCAGCGGCCGGAATGTTCGTCTCACGCGCAATCCGCGCGACGGTGGCGTGCGTCCGCTCACGCGTCGTCCCGCCCGCGCCATAGGTCACCGACACGAATCGCGGCCCCAAGGGGCTCAGCGTCTGGACCGACTCCCACAGAGTCTCTTCCATCTTCTCGGTCTTGGGCGGGAAGAATTCGAAGCTGATCTGCGCGTCGCCCGCCAGATCGGCGAACATCGGGGTCGCCTGCGCGCGCCGTGCCTCCGATATTTCCTTCACCGAAACCATTATGCCGCCTCCACTACGCGTACCCGGGCCGGTTCGCCGCTCTTGCGCGCCAGCCACAATTTCACCGTCAGTTCACCGCCCCCCAGCGTTTCGGTCCGCACCGGCGCCAGCCCCGAAGCCGCAAACCAGCCGAGCATCTGCTCGTCCGAAAAGCCCAGCCGGGCATGCGCGTCGCGGGTTCGCAATTCCTCGCGCCCGTGCGGCGCGAAATCGACGATCAGCAAGCGCCCGCCATCGCCGAGCACGCGCGCCGCTTCGGCGATCGCCGCGTCGGGGGTCTGCGCGAAGTGCAGCACCTGGTGCAGGATCGCGAGGTCCGCCTGGCCGCCGTCGAGCGGCAGCGCGTAGAGATCGGCCTGGCGCAATTCGGCATGGTCGAGCCCGCGTTCGGTCATCTTGGCGCGCGCCAGCCGCAGCATCTCGGAGCTGCGGTCGATCCCCAGCGCATGATCGGCCTGCCCGGCAAACAATTCGAGCATCCGCCCGGTGCCGGTGCCGATGTCGACCAGTCGCCCGAACCGATCGGTGCCCAGCACGCCGGCCATCGCCGCTTCGACCTGTTCGTCGGCGACATGGAGCGAGCGGATCGCGTCCCATTCGACCGCATGCCCCTCGAACCAGCCCGCGGCATGCGCCGCGCGATCCGCGCGCACCGCCGCGAGACGCGCGGCATCGGCTTCGGCCCGCGCCAGCGCTCGGTCGCCTTCCCACACGTCGAGCGCGGCACACAACGGCTCGACCGTCGCCTTCGCGCCCATGGCCACGAACACCCAGCTGCCTTCCTTGCGGCGCTCGACGATCCCGGCATCGGAGAGTATCTTCACATGGCGGCTGACGCGTGGCTGGCTCTGCCCGAGCACCTGCGCGAGTTCGCCGACCGACAGCTCCATCGATCGCACCAGCGCGACGAGGCGCAGCCGGGTCGAATCGGCAAGCGCGCGGAAGATGTCGAGAGCGTTCGGCATGTCGCATATAGATATAAAGATATCTTTATATCGCGTCAACGCGTTGCGCCGCTGCGCGCGCCGGAGTAGCTCTGGCCCCATCCCATCAGTACGGAGAGTCCCCCATGTCAAAGGCGTTCATCCCCCTCGCCATCGTCGCCGCGCTCGCCATGACCGCGTGCAGCAAAAAGGCGCAGAACGAATTGGGCGAAGCGGGCAATACGATGTCGGCCGATGCCAACGCGACGATGGCCGAAGCCAGCAAGGACGTCGATTCGGCCGCCGACAAGGCGTTCGGCGCCGCCGAAAACGGGATCGACCAGGCTGGCAAGGTCGGCAAGGATGCCAAGAACAAGGCCGGCGCCGCGTTGAAGGACGTCGGCAACACGGTCGAAGATTGATGCGCGCGCGTTACATCCTGCCCCTGGCCGCGCTGGCCGGCCTGAGCGCCTGTGGCTCCGGCGGCACCGCCCCCGGCGGCATATCGCCCGAAGAAGACCGCCAGCTCAACGAGGCGGCGTCGGGGCTCGACGCCAATTTCATGACCACGCCCGATAACGGCACCACCGACGCGCCGTCGGATCAGGGGAACAGCCAGTGACCGAAACCCGTCGCATCGGCGCGAGCCATCTCAGCACCCCAAAGCTGTGCCTGGGCGGCAACGTGTTCGGCTGGACCGCCGACAAGGCGACCAGCTTCGCCATCCTCGACGCATTCGTCGCGGGCGGCGGAACATTGGTCGACACCGCCGACGTCTATTCGGCGTGGGTGCCGGGGCATAAGGGCGGCGAATCGGAAAGCGTGATCGGCGAGTGGATCAAGTCGAGCGGCAAGACGATCGATATCGCCACCAAGGTCGGGATGCTGCCGAGCGCAGCCGGCGCCAAGCTGAACCCCGCACGGATCGCCGAAGCGTGCGACGCCTCGCTCGCCCGGCTGGGGGTCGAGCAGATCGCGCTCTATTACGCGCATCAGGATGATGAGGACACGCCGCAGGACGCCTATATGGAAGCCTTCGCCAAGCTCGTCGCGGCGGGCAAGGTCGCGGTGCTGGGCGCCTCGAACTTCCACGCCGCGCGGCTCAAATCCGCCAACGAGATCGCGCGCGCCGCCGGGGGGCCGCATTTTCAGGCGCTCCAGCCCGAATACAACCTCGTCAGCCGCCACAAATTCGAAGGCGAACTTCAGGATTATTGCGTCGAGCACAATATCGGCGTGTTGCCCTATTACGGCCTCGCCTCCGGCTTCCTGACCGGCAAATACCGTTCCGCCGCCGATTACGGGAAGAGCGTGCGCGGCGGGCGGATGCAGGCTTATTTCGACGGTAAAGGCCCCGCCGTTCTGACCGCACTGGATGAGGTCGCCGCCGAAACCGGGGCGACGCTGGCACAGATCGCGCTGGCCTGGAGCAGTGCGCAGCCCGGCCTGACCGCGCCGATCGCCAGCGCGACCAGCGTCGCGCAGCTCGAGGAACTGCTCCCCGCGATGGACCTGACGCTCACCCCTGCCCAACTCGACAAACTCGACGCCGCCGGCGCCTGAGCGCGCGATGCACCTCGACGTCATCCAGTCGATCTCGCTGGCGGGCGACACCGCCAAGGCCAATGACGATCGCACCGGCGCAGGCGAAGCGCATGCCTGGGTGATCGACGGCGCGACCGATCTGGGCGACCCGGGGCTGCTCGGCGGACGCGGCGGCGCGGCGTGGATCGCCGCCGAGGCCGATCGCGCCTTTGCCGCTGCCCCCGACGGCTCGATCGAAGCGATCTGCCGTTCGGTATTCCAGCAGGTCGCGGCGCGATTTGCCGACGTTCGCACCCGCCCGCCCGAGCCGTGGGAAATTCCCTCCGCTGCGTTTCTGGCGGTGACGGTCGCCGACAATGTGCTCGATTGCGGCTGGTTGGGGGATTGTCCGGGGCTGCTGATCCGCGACTGCCAGGCGATTCGGATCGGCCCGCAGCCCGACATTCGCGACGATGAAGCCGCGCTTGCGCGCAGCGTCGCGCATCATGGACTGGGATCGGTGCGCCGCGCCGCGCCCGTGCTCGCCACCTTGCGCACGGCGCGCGCCAACCCTGCGCGGCGCATCCTCGGCGTCGATCCGGCCGGCGCCGATCATATTCTCTATTCCAGTCAGCCCTGCGTCGCCGGGGACGAAATGCTGTTGATGACCGATGGATTCGCGGCGCTGGTCGATCTCTATCGGCTGATCGACCGCGCCGCTTTGCCCGCTCTGCTCGCGGCGGAAGGTTTGACCGGCATCGCCGCGCGATTGCGGGAAGCAGAGGCGGGCGACGCCGACTGCCGCCGCTGGCCGCGCTTCAAACGCGGCGACGACGCGACCGCGTTGTGGCTACGCGTCGTCGCGTGACCCAGCCGGTAATTTGTCCATGGTCAAAGACGGCGCGACGCAAATTCTGTACGCTGGCGCAATGAACCGCACGATCCTGCTCGCCGCGACCGCGCTCAGCCTGGTTGCCTGCTCGTCCAACGCACCGGAAACGGCGGACAATGACATCGCGCCGATCACCGCGTCGGCGGCCGACAGCAACGCGATCGAAACCGCCAGCGTCACCGCGACTCCGCCCGCTTTTGCACAATGCGCGATGTGCCATACCGCCACCAAAGGGGGCGCCAACGGGATCGGACCCAACCTGTGGGGCGTGGCCGGCAAGCCATCGGGTCGCAACGCGACCTTCGCCTATTCGGGCGCGTTCAAGGACGCCAAACCGACCTGGGACGACGCCACGCTCGCCCGCTGGATCACCAATCCGCAGCAGATGGTGCCGGGCAGCAAGATGATCTTCGTCGGCATGACCGACCCCGCCAAGCGTGCCGAAGTGGTCAAATTCCTGAAGACGCTGAACGATGAAGCGAAGGATGACGCCCGCGACGATTGACCTGCCCGCGGAGGCCCTGTTCGAAACAAAACGGCCCGGAAGATCGCTCTCCCGGGCCGCTTCGCATCCTCTCCCAAGGACGATCGCGCGCCTTTTACGCTGCGAATTGAGTCGCCCGCTGCCGGTCAGGCAGCAAACTGGTTCATCGTATTGTGTGCGCCGCCAGCTTTGAGCGCCGCTTCGCCCGCAAAATATTCCTTATGGTCGTCGCCCATGTCCGAGCCGGACATGTTCTGGTGCTTCACCGCGGCGATGCCCTGACGGATCTCCTGACGCTGCACCTGCTTGACGTAGCCGAGCATCCCCGCCTCGCCGAAATACTCACGGGCAAGGTTGTCGGTGCTCAGCGCCGCGGTGTGATAGGTCGGCAGCGTGATCAGGTGGTGGAAGATGCCCGCGCGCGCCGCCGCATCCTTCTGGAAGGTGCGGATGCGTTCGTCGGCTTCCGCGCCCAATTCGGTGCCGTCATAATCGACCGACATCAGCTTCGCCCTGTCGTACGCCGACAGATCGCGGCCCTCGGCTTCCCACGCGTCGAACACTTGCTGGCGGAAATTGAGCGTCCAGTTGAAGCTGGGCGAATTGTTATAGACCAGCTTGGCATTGGGCACGACTTCGCGGATTCGGTCGACCATCGACGCGATCTGTTCGATGTGCGGCTTCTCGGTCTCGATCCACAGCAAGTCGGCGCCGTTCTGGAGCGACGCGATGCAATCCATCACGCAGCGGTCCGCGCCGGTGCCTTCGCGGAACTGGAACAGGTTCGACGCCAGCCGCTTGGGCCGCATCAGCTTACCGTCGCGGTTGAGGATGACGTCGCCATTTTGCGCCGTCGCCGGATCGATTTCTTCGCAATCGAGGAACGAATTATACTGGTCGCCCAGATCGCCCGGCTCCTTGCTCACCGCGATCTGCTTGGTCAGGCCAGCGCCCAGCGAATCGGTGCGCGTGACGATGATCCCGTCCTCGACCCCGAGTTCGAGGAAGGCGTAGCGGCACGCGCGGACCTTCGCGAGGAAGTCCTCATGCGGCACGGTGACCTTGCCGTCCTGATGCCCGCACTGCTTTTCGTCGCTCACCTGATTTTCGATCTGCAGCGCGCAGGCGCCGGCCTCGATCATCTTCTTGGCGAGCAGATAAGTCGCCTCGGCATTGCCGAAGCCGGCGTCGATATCGGCGATGATCGGGACGACGTGAGTCTGATGATTTTCGATCGCCTGCATCAGCCGCTGTTCGTTGACCCGATCGCCGGCGTCGCGCGCGGCGTCCAGATCGCGGAACATGCCGCCCAGTTCGCGCGCGTCGGCCTGACGCAGGAAGGTGTACAGTTCCTCGATCAGCGCCGGAACGCTGGTCTTTTCGTGCATCGACTGATCGGGCAGCGGCCCGAATTCGCTGCGCAGCGCCGCGATCATCCAGCCCGACAGATACAAGTAGCGCCGCTCGGTCGTGCCGAAATGCTTCTTGATGCTGATCATCTTCTGCTGGCCGATAAATCCGTGCCAGCAGCCGAGCGACTGCGTGTACTTCGCCGGATCGGCGTCATAGGCCGCCATATCCTTGCGCATGATCGCAGCGGTATAGCGCGCGATATCGAGCCCGGTGCGGAAGCGATTTTGCAGCCGCATCCGCGCGACCGCTTCCGCGCTGATTCCGTCCCAGGTGCCGTTATAGCCAGCAATCAGCTGGTTGGTCTGTGCAATGCTTTCCTGGTAGGTCACGGTCTCGTCCTCGCTTGTGTTGATAGCGAGCGATGTACGCTTATTTACACGCAGGACATCGGCTTTCGGCGGCGGGGCGGGGTCGGGATGTCGTTTGCCGCGACTGAACGAATGTATTTATGTAAGTTATTTACAGAGAGAGCGCTCGCGGCGCGATACGCCACCGATTTGCTATTTTTGCGATTAGCGCCCATATGAGCCCGGCTACAGTCGCATATCGACGGTCTTCGGCGCTTTGCGGCTCCCTCCTCCCTCTTTCCCTGCTGCCTCGGCACAGGGTACCCGAATCTCGGGACCCTTTGTGAAAGAAGGACTATTCAAATGGCCATCACCGGCACCGTAAAATTTTTCAACGCCGACAAGGGCTATGGCTTCATTTCGCCCGATGAAGGCGGCACCGATGCGTTCGTTCACATCAGCGCGCTGGAACAGTCGGGCATGGGTCCGCTCAACCAGAACGACCGCGTGACGTACGACCTTGAGCCGGACAAGCGCGGCAAGCAGGCTGCAGTCAACCTCAAGGCTGCTGACTAACAGGTCGCTGGGCGGCCTGGCTTCGGCCGGACCGTCCACCAGCGCGGCGCGGGCAAGGGATTATTCCCGCCCGCGCCGCCTGCCCTTTTCCTCTGACCCGGAAGACCATATGGCCGATACTCCCGAACTTTACCGCACCCGCGCCGCTGTTGAGCGTGCCAATGCCGCCGCCTCGACGCTGGACAATGTCCGCACGCGGTGCGAGCGCGCCGCCCGCGCCTGGGAAGAAATGGCCTCGCGGCTCGAACGCACGTCGAAACTGCGCGTCGAACGCGAAGACGCGACCGCGGCCGCAGTCGAGGAACGCCGTATCTTCGCCTCCGGCGAACCGGCGTAACGACCCGCTAGATCGCGCAAGGCGTCTTGCTGATCCGCCGAACGGGGTGCGATCCGCTCCCCCCGTTCGCGGTCAACGCGCCGCCGCCGGTACCTGATCGAGGTGGAGGTACAGCGCGCTGAAATCGCCCGCCGCCATCAACCGGTCCCAGTTCCGCACGCGGACCTGGCGTCGCTCGATCGACACGACACCGTCGGCGACCAGCGCCTTCAGCGTGCGGTTGACGTGCACCGCGGTCAGCCCGACCGCATCGCCCAATTGCTCCTGCGTCATCGGCAATTCGTAACCGCCTTCGTGCGCGATCCCCGCGGCCTTCATCCGCACCCCGAATTCGCACAGCACATGCGCGATCTTCGCGCGCGCATCGCGCCGCCCGACATTGAGCACCCATTCACGATAGATCGACGCATCGACCAGCCCATCGATCCACATCGCCCGCGCGATATTGGGTCGGAGCCGCGACAGGTCCTGCAACGCCGCGCGCGTCACGTCGGCGACAGTCATCCGGGTCAGCGCCTGAACATTGTGATCGGCCACGCTCAGCATCATCTGCTGGAGATCGATGAAGTCGCCCGCCAGGTGGAACGACACGATTTGTCGCGCGCCCGACATGGCCAGCTTTTGCCGCATCGCGAAACCCGACAGGATCAGCGTGCAATGCGCCCGGCTCTTCTCCCCTTCGCGCACCAGATAGGCAGGCGCTTCGACCGTCCGTTTGGTGAAAGGCAACGCGCGGATCGCGGCACAATCGTTCGTGTCGATGTCGGAACGGGTCGCCAGTTTGGCGATAAGGCGCTCTGCGGCGTCTGGATTGTTCACAATGTACTCCCATTGGCGGGAGCACACGCATCTCTCAGTCGCCGCAGCCAGTCATAGACGGGTGGCGATGGGGGGGCCTTAACACAGTGATGAGGTCGTTACACTAACCTATGTAATGCCCGGTCGACCGCGATGCCGATCTTGCGCGTGCCAAAAGGTGCATCGCCTCTCAGTCCCCCCCAAACGTAAACGCGCTGACGCCGCGTTCGCGTTCGTTGATCAGCAGCGCGCGGCCCGCCGGCGGGGCGCTGCGTTGCGGGCAATTGGCGCGGCCGCACGCGCGGCAGCCGAGGCCGATCGGGGTCGCCTCGCCTTTCAGGTCGATGCCGCGCGCAACGGCAAGGCTCCCCGCCATCTCCGCCGCGACGCCCAGACCCACGGCGAACTCCGCCGGGACCGCGCCGTAACGCCGACCCTGCGGCGTCACGGTACGCGACAGCGTCAGCCAGCGCGCGCCGTCTTCGAGTTCGACCAGCTGCACCGCAAGCTCGCCCGAGCGGTCGAACGCGTGATGCACGCGCCACAACGGGCAGCGCGCGTCGCTTTCCGCCAGCGGCGATCCGCTTGCGCCCGAAAAGCGCTTCGACGCCTGCCCCGCCCGGTCGATGCGAACCATGAAGAACGGCAGCCCGCGCGCGCCGACGCGCTGCAGCGTCGTCAGCCGGTGCGCGACGTGTTCGAAGCCCGCGCCGAACCGCCGCTGAAGCAGTTCGAGGTCATATCCGGTCGCCTCGCACGCGCGCAGGAAGCGGGCGTACGGCATCATCACCGCGGCGGCGAAATAGCTGGTCAGGTAGCGGCGATGGAGCCGTTCCGCCGCACGATCGGCAAAGCCCGCGCCCTTGACCAGGGCCTCGATCTCCTCGCGCGCTTCGATCTGCGCGAGCTGGTAGGCGGCGGCGAAGCTGCGGCTGGCGGGATCGAGCGTCTCGGACAGCTGCAATTGCCGCGCGTGAAGGTCGGTGCGCCGGAGCAGATCGGGCATCACGTCGACCGGGAGGATGCGGATCGTCAGCTGATGCTTGACGCGGAGTCGCTCGGCGATCGCGCCGTACAAATCGCCCGCGCCGAGCCGGAGTTCGTCGGCCAGCGCTTCGGCGGCGGCATCGAGATCGGCATAATGCCCGCGCCAGCGCTCGATTTCGCGCCTGACCTCCATGATCGGGTCCGCCGCGGTGTCGCCCGGCGTATCGCTGCCCTGTGCCATCCGGTCGAACGCGCGCGCGAACGCCTCCGCCCCGCCGGGCGCACCCGCCAGCCATTCCTCGACTTCGTTGCGGTCGATCTCCAGATCAGCGAAGATCGGGTCGGCCAGCCGCCGCCGGATCGCCGCCGCGCCGCCGCCCGGCTCGCCCGCCGCCAGCGTGCGCGGATCGAAATCGAACGTCTCGGCCAGCTTGACCAGCAGCGACGCCGACAGCGGGCGCTGGTTCTTCTCGACCAGATTCAGATACGAGGGCGAGATCGTCAGCATCTCGGCCATGGCCGCCTGCGTCAGCCCTTCACGCCGCCGCAGCCGCCTGATCGCATGCCCCGCCAGCAATTTGCGCTCCGCCATCGTCCACCCCGCAGGCGAAATCTGTCACTTCGGCGCAGAGCGATCGACGCGACGCGGCGGCATGTCAATAGTTTACACAATTACCATCAGGTGGCTCACTGTGTCGACAGCGCGACGCGCCCTGACGTCGATTCCCGGTAGCACCATGCGCAGGGATAGTGGAGTGGCGCGCCAGCAGCTTTCGCGCCCACCCCGCGCTTGTAAGCTTCACGACTTTCCTGGGGAGGAAAAGAATGCCCGTCGGGTTCGTCCCGGCGGGCATTTTCTCGGTCAGGCCGCCGTCCATCCCCCGTCGACCGACAGGTTGGCGCCCGTAATCGCCTTCGCCTCATCGCGGCACAGGAACAGCGCCAGCGCGGCGACCTGTTCCGGTGTTACGAATTCCTTGGTCGGCTGCGCGGCGAGCAGGACGTCGTTCATCACCTGCTCGCGCGTCAGCCCGCGCGCCTTCATCGTGTCGGGGATCTGGTTTTCGACCAACGGCGTCCAGACATAACCGGGCGAGATGCAATTGGCGGTGATGCCGTCCGTCGCGACTTCGAGCGCGAGCGCCTTGGTCAGTCCTGCGACCCCGTGCTTGGCCGCGACATAGGCCGATTTGTTGGGACTCGCGACCAGGCTGTGTGCCGATGCGGTGGTGATGACGCGGCCCCATTTGTTCGCCTTCATATACGGGATCGCGGCGCGCATGATGTGGAACGCGCTCGACAGATTGATCGCGATGATCGCGTCCCATTTGTCGATCGGAAATTCGTCGACCGGCGCGACATGCTGGATCCCGGCATTGTTGATCACGATGTCGGGGCCGCCCAGTTCGGCGTGGCAACGATCGACCATCGCGGCAATCTGGTCCGGTTTGGTCATGTCGGCGGGATCGTAGAGCGCCGTCGCGCCGCTGGTGGCGGCAAGCGCGGCGCGTTCGTCCTCGATCGCCGCGGCGTCGCCGAAACCGTTGATCACCACGTTCGCGCCCTCGGCGGCCAGCGCCTTGGCATAGGCCAGCCCGATGCCCGATGTGGACCCGGTAACGATTGCGGTTTTGCCCTTGAGAAACATCGCTCAATTCTCCCTGGTGATCCGCAAGCGCATGGGGCAAGCGCACGGCGCGATCAATCGGACGATTGCAACCGATCGCGTCCCGGCGCATTTTGAGCGTCAACGAACACAAGGGGGAAAGCCCGATGCGGCTCGACGATTTCGATCCCAACATCAATGTCGAGGACCAGCGCGGATCGGGCGGCAGCGGATTCGGGGGCTTTGGCGGCGGCGGTGGCGGCGGACTGCTGTTCGCGTTCCTGCCCTTCATCTTCAATCGCTTCGGCTGTCTGGGCGTCGCGGCGGTGCTCGCGTTGTTCTTCGTGTTCGGCGGCGGGCTTTCGATGCTCGATTCGGGCAGCACCGGGGGAAGCCGCCCCAGTGCGCCGACCGAGGCACGTAGTGGCAGCGACACCGCGTCGAGCTGCAGCCTCGACGCCGGCAGCAAGGTGGCGTGCAACGCCTTCAGCTCCGCGGACAAGACCTGGGCCGCGCTGTTCCAACAGATGGGCAAGACCTTCGATCAGCCCAAACTGGTATTCTACAACGGCGACGGCCAGTCGGGCTGCGGCGCCGCGCAATCGGCGATGGGGCCGTTCTACTGCCCGGCCGATCAGGGCATCTATCTCGACACCAGCTTTTTCGGCGAATTGTCCGACCGCTTCGGCGCGAAGGGCGATTTCGCGCAGGATTACGTCATCGCGCACGAATTCGGCCACCACATCCAGAAGCTGCTCGGCGTTTCGGACAAGGTCTCCTCGCTTCAGCGCCGCGTGAGCGAGGTCGACGGCAACCGGCTGTCGGTGATGCTCGAGCTTCAGGCCGACTGCTACGCCGGCGTCTGGGCGGCGCAGAACCGGACGCGCATGGACCCCGACGATCTGGCAGAGGGCCTGACCGCGGCAAAAGCGATCGGCGACGATACGCTCCAGCGTGAATCGCAAGGCCGCGTCGTGCCCGACAGCTTCACCCACGGCACCTCCGAACAGCGCATGACGTGGCTCAGGACGGGAATCGACAGCGGCGACCCGGCGCGGTGCGACACGTTCCAGGGCGCGCTGAACTAGGGCGCGTCGATCGATGGGCGCCTGCGGCGGAGCGTATGATCGCAAAGCATGGATTTGAAGTCGATAGATCGTCGACTTGGTTCCAAAGCTTGGTTCATCGGATTACCTTAGCGATGGCAAACGCCCTGTGTCGTTCCGTTGCCGAGGGAGTCTGGACCGGGACTCAGGCGGGCGCCACCCGGCAAAAGCAGCGCCGCAGATGTCGCGCGATATTGAGCGGGGCCGATCCCAAAGCGCCGGGCAAACGCTCGGGTAAAACTGGCATTGTTCTCATAGCCAACGGCGTAAGCAATCGTGCCGACGTGAGCATCGCTCGTACGCAATCTCCTCTTCGCTTCGTAAAAGCGACGTTCTGCCAAGGCGTGCGCGACCGATGTGCCAAAGACTTCGCGAAAACCTGTCGTCAGTTTGCACCGCCCGATGCCACTGAGCCGAGCGATTGAATCGATTGTCAGCTTCTCATGCCATCGGCCGTCGATGACCTCTTTCGCCGCAAATACACGAAGCGTGTCGTCCCTTGATAAAGTGCTGGTCGGGGTGGCCGCCACCAGCGAACGTTCGCGCAACGCTGCGGCCGTGTCGCATAACAGTTCGGCTCCCTTTGCTTCTCGATAGAAGGATTGCGCCGACCCGGCCGGATGACGTCGCCTGATTGCCAGAACAATTTCACGCAATTCGGCCGTCAGATGATAGGTCCCTGAAGATCGTTGAAGGTAGTATCCGAGCTCAATCGCGACCCATTGGGCACTGACGACGATTGCCAGGACCGTATCGTGATTGCTGTCTGCGGCAAAGGTCCCGAGAGTAGCGTGTGAGAGCGAATGGACAACAGAAGGAAGGCTAGGCGTTCCGAGTACATAGATCAGGACGTGATCGCCTGGTGACGTTGCGGCCATAATGTCTCGGAGCGGCGCCAAGAGAACTTTGACCGGCGAATTTCCTGCGCCGACTCTGGCTGTGGTGGCGCCATTCATCATGCTCTCCAAACCGACTGAACAATCTCTGGACACTCGCAAATAGGCAGGCAAGATGTGACTTTGCATAGGTGACATGCGAATATGCAGGCCCTGCTCTGGAATGATCTGCAAGATTTCCTGGCGATTGCGCACGCTGGAAAGCTGGCGCGCGCCGCGTCGGCGATTGGCGTTGACGCGACCACAATGGGGCGGCGTCTACGACGGCTGGAAAGCCGCCTCGGCCAGACCCTTTTTGAACAAACGCGCACTGGCCAGGTGTTGACCGACGCCGGCGAGCGGCTACTCGCCCAAGCTGAAGCGATGCAGTCGATCGCCGACCGGATCGCAGCAACGCCCTCCGGCGAAAGCGTCGAGGGGCTCGTTCGGATGAGCGCGTCCGAAGGTTTCGGCACCTGGTTCATCGCCCGACATTTGCCCGATCTCGCACGGCGCCATCCTGGTCTGATGGTCGATCTTGCGGCAACGACGGGCTTCCTTAGTCCGTCGAAGCGCGAAACGGATCTGGCGGTCCTCCTCGCCCGGCCAAGGGCGGGGCCGGTCATTGCCAGTAAATTGTCCGACTATGCCTTGAGGCTCTATTGTTCGCAGGCGTATCTGAAAGCGAGCGGGCCGATACGACGCTCGGCCGAACTGCCGGACCGGGACTTCGTGGGCTATATTCCCGAGCTGATTTACGCTCCCGAACTTCGCTATCTCGACGAATTCGACCCGCCACCCCATCCAAAACTCAGGAGCTCCAGCATCAACGCTCAGCACCGGCTGATCGCGGGAGGGGCGGGGATAGGCGTTCTGCCCTGTTTTATCGGCGACGCGGACCCGACCCTGAGTGTCGTGCTGCCCGAACACCGGATGATCAGGTCGTTCTGGCTGGTGACGCACAAGGACACCCATCAGTTGAAGCGCATCCGGACGGTGAAGGACTGGCTCGTCGAGGTGGCGGCGCGGCATCGCCACGTTTTCCTGCCCGACTAGACAAGCATTTCCTTCAACGGGATCGAGGCATCCGCCAGTTTCGCCGGATCGATGACCGAGCGGGCTTCCACCAGCTTGCGGCCCTGAACGTCGCCCCTTGTCGCATTGACGCAGTCGAGCGCAATCACCCGCCCCGCTTTGAGATAAACGATCGAAAAACTGCCATTTGCGGGCTCGCCGCGCATGACGGCCTGATCATAGCCGAGCGACAGGCCGACCGTTCGCACTTTGAGGTCGTACTGGTTCGACCAGAACCACGGTACGGCGTCGTACTGCGCGAGCCGAACGCCAGTCACGCAGTCGTCGCCGACGATACTCTCGACCGACGCGCCCAGACGTATATCGACGCCATGCGCACGATGCTCGCGTTCGTAAAAACGCGACAAAGCGGGTCCGGCGACGCGTATCGTCACGCGATCCAGCGCTTCGAGCAGGACGACATGGTTGCCGAACCTGGTCAGAACGGCCGCTGCGTCGAGCCCGTAAACCCGGCCTGGCGCAGCGCGATCGCCGCCTGCGCCCCGCCATGGGCGGCCCCGACGATCAAAACGTCAAAATGCGTCAAACGCCGCTACCGTCCGCGGTTGAGCGATAACCTTAGTCCTTGGCAACGGCGCGCGCCAAACCATCCGAATCCGCTTCATCGACGACGGTTATCGCACGCTCCGGACAGGCTTTTAGGCCCATGGTGGCATTCTTCTCTTCACCCTCGGGCACCGTGATGGTCGTCCCGCGATCGGCATTATAGCCGTCGACCTCGTCGAGCCGGAACACGTTGGGCGCGTATTTCGCGCAACGGCCGTGTCCGGTGCAGGTCTCTCCATCGATGTGTACGCGCATCATTCGTCTCCTGTGCGGCGATCAGCCAAGGTCTTTCATGCGGCCCTCGGCGGGTACGCCGTCGATCACCGCGAGTGCTTCGAGCGCAAGGCCGAGATCTAGTCCTTCGGCCATCAGCCGCTTGTACCGCTGGGTCAGCACGACGCGTGCGTAGCGGCGCGCGAGATTGGGCTTGGCGGCGAAATCGCGCGCGATCTCCATCGCACGCGGCAGGACGCGGCCCATGCTCACCACCTCGCCGATGACGCCGAGCCGATGGCCCTCCGCCGCATCGATCTCCTGTCCCATGAGCAGGAAATAGCGCCCGCGATTGGGCCCGAGCAGATGGGTCCAGACGACATGCGCGCCGTCGCCCGGCACGATCCCCGACATGAAATGCGGCGCGTCCTGGAACAACGTCGTGTCCGCGGCGATCACGATGTCCGACATGACCGGAATTTCGGGATGGATCCGCGCCGGACCGTTGATCGCGCTGATCACCGGTACTTCGATATCGAGTAGGTTTTTGAGCAATCGGCGACCGTCGTAGAACACGTAATCCCATTCTCCGGGATTGCTCAGCTTGAAGCTGGCTGCGTCGATATTCTCGCACCAATTTTCACCGGTGCCGGTCATCACGACGACCTTGTTCTCACGGTCGGCCCCGACATCGGCGAAGCAATAGCCGAGCTCGTCATGTGCCAGCGAGCTCCACACGAACGGCCCGCCATTGGTGTGCAGCGTCATCAGCAACACGCCGTGGTCGTCGCGGGTCAGCGCGATATTCTCATAGCGATCCCTGTAGCGGTCGAAGGTCGGCGTCGGTCCGCTCATCTCACCACTCCAGATAGAGCGAGCGCATCGAGCGCAGGAAGCCCGTGACGTGTTTGGGCTCGGTGCCCGGCTTCACATGGAAATCGGGGATCCGCTTGAGCCATTCCTCCAGAGTCGTCTGCAACTCGATGCGTGCAAGATTCGACCCGATACAGCGGTGCGGGCCCACGCCGAAGGTCGAGTGCAGGATCGTCTCGCGCTTGAGATCGATGGTGTCGGGATTTTCGACCGCCAGCGGATCGCGCGATGCGCCGGCATAGGCCAACATGACGAAATCGCCTTCCTTCATCTGCGTGCCCGCCACCTCGACGTCGCGGGTGCAGGTCCGGCCGAGCGCCACCACCGGCGGGAAGTAGCGCGCGAATTCCTCGATCGCGTTCTCGATCCATTCGGGCTGCTCGATCAGCAGCTTGCGGTCGTCGGGATGCGTTGCAAGGTGATGGATCGCAGACGCCATCACAAACGTCGTGGTGGCGATGCCGCCGAAGGTCAGATCGACCAGGATCGAGACCTTGTGTTCCCACGGCGACTCGGTGCCGTCCGCATAGGTCACGCCGGCCAGAATGGTATCGATCAGGTCGCCGCGCGACGGCTGACTTTCGCGCCACCTGAGGTGCGTGTCGAGATATTCGAATACCCGCGCGAAATGCGGTCCGCGCTCTTCGGGCGGCCCGAACGTCCCTTCCTCCACCCCTTCTACCAGCATTGCCAGATCGTCGATCGGCAGACCGAGAATATTTTTGAAGAATGCCCAGCCCGGCAGCAACGCGCCGAATTCGGAAATGAATTCGCAACCGCCTTTCCCGATGAAGGTATCGATCAGCGCGTTGACGTCGTCGCGGATCGGTTGCTCGTACGTCGCGGTGGTTTTTGGGCTGAGGTGCGGGTTGAGCTTGTGACGCCATGCCGTGTGCATGGGCGGGTCCGATTCCTCGGGCATCAGATAGGCAAGACCCTCGGGCCGGTTGGGCTGATACCCCTTGGCGCTGCTGAACGTCCGCCAGTCCTGCGCCGTCTTGCGCACGTCCTCCTGGCGATTGATCATGTAATATCCGGTGCCGACCTGGCTGTGCACGACCGGGCATTTGCGGACCATGAAGCCCATCATCTCGTCGAACTGACTGTTGAAGGTGGGCGCATCCAGATCGAAATCGCGCAGGATGTCGAATCCGAACCGGTCCTTCAGCGCTTCGGGGCTCAGTTCGGGATCTACCCGAGTATCGCGGGGCACATCGTTCATCGCTAGATCCTCAACAAGAACAACCGTTTGTTTTCAATCGACAATTGTGGGGTCGGGAGTCGATGTCAATCAATCGCTTTCCCCCGACACCGCCGAAGGAAGGCGCTTCGGATCAGAATGTAACGCTGATAGTCGCGCCATATTCCTCCGCTTCAAACCGCTTTCAGCCTAGAATTTGACCGAAAGCTCTCCACCAAAGGTCCTGGGTTCGCCTGGGTAAGCGGTGTTCACGCCGCTCGAGGCACCAAGTGCGTAGCCGGAGATATAGTACAACCTATCGCCAAGGTTACGGACATAGAACGCCGCGGAAACCCTGCTCCCCATGATCTCTTTCCAATCCAGCCGCAGGCTGAACGTCGAATACCCCTCGAGCCGAGTGCCGGGGGTCGACGTTCCGTTCGTGCTCGAGAAGAACGTATGGGTCTGTCCGTAGAAGTCACCGCGCAAAGCCACCTTGCCGATAGTTTCCGGAACGGGGAATCTTACCGTTACGTTCGCCGAGCCCGACCATTTCGGGCTATCCGGATACGTATCGACGGGAAGCGTGCCGACAAACGGAATCGGCACGATGTTTTTCGTATATCGGGCGTCGGTATAGGCTGCGTTGAAGCCCAGGTCCAACCAGTCGGTCAGGCCGAAATTCGCATCGACTTCAACGCCCTTCGTCACGGACTGCGGCACGTTGACCGTGAACCCGGCAGGCTGGCCACCGACAACGGCATAGAGCGCATGCTGGGCGTCTTTGACGATCACATCATAGGCCGCGATATTGAACTGGGTCGTGATGCCGCCAATGCGTCCGTTGAATTTATAGCCGATTTCAAAGTCGTGAACATATTCGTTCTTGAAGAAGTTGGCGGGCCGGCCAGTCAACGGGTCGGTAAAGGGGGCGACAGTACCGTTGAGATTGCCCGAGCGGAAACTTCCGCGTTGCGCAAAATAGATCATGTTGCTCGGTGTGATCTGATACTGAATATTGAACGTCCACGCCGGAGCTGAAAGCTTTTCGTCCTGCGACGCGGCGGGCGAAAGCGGATTGACCCCGAACACGTTGCCGGCATCCTGGCTTATACCGACGTTCACCCATGTATAGCGGCCGCCGACATTAACCGTCAGCTTATCGGTCAACTTATAGCCGAACTGTGCGAAGACGGCTTTGGAGCTTTCGCGGTTGCGATAATCGTAGGCGATGTCGGCGATCGGTGCCGGGAGCCCTAGATCGCCGCCGATGTTGATCGGAACCTCTTCATTGCGACGCGCGTTGGAATAAAACAGGCCCAGAGTATAGCTTAGTCGCCCTCTCGCGCCTTGAAGCTGCAATTCGTCGGTGAAGGTTTCCGAGCGAAAAGTTTCGCCGCCGGGGATACCCGTCGCATTGACACCGCTTAACTTGAACAGCCAGAGCGCACCGAACGGGCCGCCGGTCAGATTCCCCGGCGTTTGTGCATTACCTCTCATGTAACTGAAGATGTTCTTGATCTTGACGTCGCTGCCAAGCTCCACTTCGGTCGTATTGGACGCGAAGAAGTTTCTCGCCCGGTGGGGAAGGTCGTATTGCAGCCAGACCTTGAACGGATTCGCGCGCGTAAACTTCGTGTAACCTTCGACCCCGCCGGGGAAAAAGCCCGGCGCGACCGGCCCGCTATTGCCGCCGTATATCGCGGCCAGCGTGTCGGTCAGTGGAGCCCCCGGGGAACCAGGCGTGTGCGTGATGAGGTGATTTGTGCCGTCGCTATTGTACTGGGTGAACTGGCCGCTCGCCAGTTGACCCGACGTGCAAGGACCGGGCGTACAGATCGGCGACGAATTGTACGTCCAGATTCCGCCGGCGCCTTCGCTGCCCTTCACGTCGTCGTACTGGAGGACGGTGACGTTCTTGATTGAGTCGGTGGGAGTGAACAGGATCGTGGCGCGACCCGACCGGCTGTCCTTGTCGCCCAGCGTATTGCCGCTATTCAGGTTTTTGATGTAACCGTCCCCGCGGGTAATGTCGAAAGCGAGGCGAACTGCCAGCTTGCCCGGCACCAGCGGCAAATCGATGGCACCCTGCGCCTGTCCGAAGTTACGCGACGCGCCACGCACCGTAAGATAGCCCGAAAATTCTTTTCCGGGAATCGGGGTCGAGTACAGCACTGCGCCGCCTGTCGCGTTTCGACCGAATAAGGTGCCTTGCGGACCCTTCAGAACCTGGATCGAACCCAGGTCGAAGAAAGCTGTTGATGTATTGCCCGGGGTATAGGGCGCTTCGTTGAGGTACGTCAGAACGGCAGGACTGGTGCCCGAGAACGGATCGAGCGTCTGCCCCCGCATGCTGAAACTGAGCTGGTTCGAATTCTGGCCGTTTTTGACCTGCAATCCGGGAACCAGTGAGCCGATGTCCTGCTCGCTCACGATGTTCCTGGTCTTCAGTTCATCGGCGCCAAAGGCCACGACCGAAAGCGGCACCCTTGAGAGTTTCTCCTCCCTGCGCTGCGCGGTTACCACGATATCGTCCTTGCCGAAGTCCTCCGCGTCGGCGACTTGCGGCGCCGGGGGAGTGGCCTGCGGTACCGGCGCCGACGCCGGCGAATCGCTTGTCTGGGGCGCCGCCTGGGCATGCGCCGCGCCGCTCAGCGCGAAAAACGTAACCGCTGCGCCACTCAGCAGTAGAGTTTTGGTGGCCGCCAACCCCTTCATATCGCTCTCCTAAAATGCCGCCCGGTATCCGGGTCTACATATCAACGACGCAGATTCGTTGCGCCTTGACTAAAACAATCGTTCGTTTTTATCTTCACGTCAAGCCTTGTGGTTACGCCCCCTGAGAGGGGCCACTTGGTTCTCTCCACCCTGTTAATTACTGGCCACGCTATGATACATTGCTTTTGCGGCATGGCGGGATTTGACGTATCGCGTTCCCAACTCTACAAAACAAATGGTTGTTTTATAACAGGACGGCGTCCGCGGACGCTGCCCGCCACTTAGGAGGGTTTATGGGCAAGCTGGACGGCAAGGTTGCGCTGATCACGGGCGCGGCGCAGGGAATGGGCGCGGCTCACGCTCGCGTTCTGGCGGCGGAGGGTGCGAAGGTCGTGCTGACCGATGTTCAGGAAGCCGAAGGTCACGCATTGGCCGAGAGCATCGGCGAATCCGCTATGTTTGTGGCGCAAGACGTCACCGATCCCGACTCTTGGACCAAAGTCGTGGCCGAGGCCGAGAAGAAATTCGGTCCTGTCACCGTGCTGGTTAACAATGCCGGTATCATCGGACCTCTCGCTAACACGACCGACATTGCGTTCCCCGACTACGAAAAGGTGATCGCGATTAACCAGCACGGCGTATTCTACGGCATGCGCGCGGTGATCCCCGGAATGATCGCAGCTGGTGGCGGGGCCATCGTCAATATCTCATCGATCGCCGGCATGATTGCCTGTTTCGGCTTCCCCAACGTCGCGTATGTTGCCAGCAAGTTCGCGGTGCGAGGTATGACCAAAGCGACGGCGGCCGAATTCGGCAAGTATGGCATCCGCGTCAATTCGATCCATCCCGGCTTCATTCTGACGCCGATGATGGTCGCCGCCACCGACGAAAACGGCGGCGGCGCGGCGGAAATGACCATGCTCAAACGCATGGCAAAGCCCGAGGAGGTCTCCCGCCTCGTCGTGTTCCTGGCGTGCGAGGATTCGTCGTTCATCACCGGGATGGAGCACATCATCGACGGCGGCATGACGGCTCAATAGAAACCTCTCAGGGGGTGGCCGCTGCGACGCGGCGCGCCACCTCCTGATGGAACGCCGTCAGCCTGCTTTCCGCTGTATTGAACATATATTCGGTCGCGCCGAACGAGTGCGACACCGAACCCCAATCGTTGAGCACTTCGGCATCCTCTGCCGAGACCGCGACGAAATGATCCCAGTCGCGCTGGTTCTGCGCCTGCCAATCGTCTTCGCTGATCCCCTCGGGCGCCGGTCCGACAACGCCCCAGGCCGTCAGAATCGTCTTGTCGACGCTGACCGGCCACGCGTTCCACGTCTGGAGATGCGTCGGGAAACAGCTGAAGATCGTATTGGGAAACGCCAGATAATGGCAGATGTGCTTCAGCCGGTGATCGACATCGCCCATCCGGTCGGTGAAACCTTTCAGCGGCAGCGTCATCCAGCTATGCGGCGGCGTGATCCTTAAGTGTGCGTCGCGCCACAGCACGAATTTACCCAGCGTTACCGAATGCGTGAAGGGGACGTGCCACGTCTCGTTGAAGGCATCGACCACCATCTTCCAGTTGGCATTGAGCTCGAGGGTGAAGCGGAAGCGCGTATCGAACGTGTCGAGGTTGTAGAACGATAGTTCGTCGCCCACCTCTCCGAGATACGTGACGAGGTCGGGCACCTCATCCGACAAGCACAGCCAGACGAAACCACCCCATTCGGTCGCTCGCACGACGGGCGCACGCAATCCTTCCAGCCGCGAAGCGTCGAACGATTCCTTCAGCGGGACCATCTTTACGATCCCCGAAAGGTCGTATTGCAGGCCGTGCCACGGGCACGCGAAACGCCCCCCCTTACAATGACCCGATTCCTTGAGCAGTCGCGCACCGCGATGCTGACAGACATTGTGCCACGCCGCGACGCTTCCGTCGTCCAGCCGCGAAATCACGATCGACTGCTGCAACCGGTCCCACACGACGAAATCACGCGCATTCTTCACATCGACGGTCGGGCAGGCGGGGAACCAGCTTTTGTGGAAGATCGCCTTCATCTCGCGATCGAATAATTCCGGGTCGGTATAGTCGCTGGCCTGGACCACGCTGGGCGGCAATGGATATTGCTCCTCGGCGGGGGTCGGAAAGGCGCGCGCAGCCTCGCTGTCGAGATGCGCGATCTGTTCCTTCAGGCTGCTCGACAATTTGCTTTCCTCGTTCATGGCATCGGTCCTGCGGTTCAGCCCTGCGCCGCGACGGGTGTCGCGGCGACAGATTCGGTTTCGAGACGCGCCCGCGCAACCTGCGCTAGCTTCACTTTTTGCGGTCGCCCGGTCGAGGTCATCGGGATTTCGTCGGCGGCGAAAAACAGGACGTGGCGCGGGACCTTGAAGCGTGCGAGGTTCGCGGCACACAGCGCGATCAGCGCGCTGCTTTCCAGCTGCGCACCGGCGACGGGGACGATGCACAGGCACCCGACGTCGCCCATCTTCATGTCCGGGACACCCACCGCAAGCGCCAGTTCGACCTCGGGCACCGTCTCCACCAGCGCCTCTATCTCGCGTGGCATCACCATCTCGCCCCCGCAGCGATACGATTCCTTCAGTCGTCCGGTTAGCGTGAGATAACCCTCGGCCGTCACCTTTCCGAGATCGCCGGTGTGCAGCCAGCCGTCGTGCGTAAACGCAGCGGCGGTTTCCTCGGGTTTGCGATAGTAGCCGGCGGTGACGATCGGTCCCCTGGCGACCAATTCGCCGATCTCACCATGCGGCATCTCGTCACCGGTTTCAGGGTCGATCACCTTATAGACCGCGACCAGCCCACCAAATGCCGGGTCGCCGGCGACATGCGCCATTTTATAGCGGCCATTAGATACGTGCAGGTAGTGGTCATCGCCTTCCGGAAGGGAGCAGACGCTTGAGGCGGTGGTCTCGCTCATCCCGTAAGCAGTGATCAGCTCGGCGGGCTTGAAGATTGCCCGAATGTCCTCCCAAATACCCGGAGGGTTGACGCCGCCGCTGTTGAACAGCTGGATCAGATTCGACGAATCGAAGCCCCGCGCCGCGGCCAGCTCAAGCAGCTTGATCGTCTGATTCGGCAGCGCGATGATGTCGGTGACGCGGTGCGTTTCGGCCTGATCGAGGAAAGCGGCAGGTTCGAACGCCAGTTGCGTCACCACACCACCGCCGACGAACCACGCCACCACCAGGCATTCGACATACCCGTAGACGTGGTACATCGGCAGCGCATGCGCGGTAGAGCGTCCGTCGGAGAGCGCACGGTGATAGACCGACGAAAAGGCCACGCGCAGGATCATATCGTGCGTCAGGATGACGCCCTTCGACCGACCGGTCGTACCCGACGTATAAAGCACGTCGCACGGCTGTTTGGGATCGCCTGCGGCAGTCCGCGAATCGAGTTCGGTCGGATCGACTCCGATGCCAAGCGCGATGAGATCGTCGAGCGTACGTGCGCCGAGCGGCTGAACCCCACTGGTCGGGAACACAAAGACTTCCCGCAGCTGGTTGAGCGAGCCTCCCCGACCGCTGCGCCATTCGGGGGCAAAGCGGTCGAGGTCGGCGAGATAATCGTGCCCGCGGAACTGGTCCATCGTGATCAGCGCGACGGCGTCCGACTGATCGAGGACGTAGCGCAGCTCTTCCCCGCGCAAATTGAAGTTTACGGGGATCGTCACCCCACCGACGCGGGCGATGGCCAGCTTGACCGCCACGAACTCGGCGTAATTCGCCATCAGTAAGGCAACATGGTCGCCAGGTTCGATCCCGAAGGCGATCAGCCCGAGCGCGATTCGCCGCGACCAGATCTGCATTTCGGCGTAGGTTCGCGTCCCCTGTTCGTTCGTGAACAGCGCGCGGTCGGGATACTGATCCGCTGCGGCGTCGAACGCCTGCGCCAGCGTCCAGCCCGGCCATTCCGGAAAGCGGCGCTCCAGTTCCTTGCGCCGGACCGGAATGTCCGAAACTTCAGCCATCTGCGCCTCTCCACTAGACAATAACAAACATTTGTTTCTATGCTAACGCTATTGAGCGGAAAAGCAAAGTGCTTACCGTTCCCGGCCTGAGAATCGTTGAGGGATGACCATGGATTTCGCGTTCACCGAAGAACAGCAGATGTGGCACGACATGATGCACGCCTTCATGGAGAAGGAGGTCGGCCGCGACTATACCCGCGATCACGATCAAAGTCGCGAATTCCCCGAAGAGTTGTTTCAGAAAGCGGCGGAGCAAGGCTGGCTGGGGCTGCTCATTCCCGAGGCGCAGGGCGGGATGGAGACCGACCCGATCATGTTCGCGATTTTCTGCGAAGCGATCGGAAAGTACAGCCTCGACACGGCGGCATGCCTGATGACGTCGATGTTCACCGCGACCAACATCGCAAAGCATGGCACGCCCGAGCAGAAGAAGCAGTATCTCGAACCGTTCCTGCGCGGCGAGGTCAAATTTTCTATCTCGATCAGCGAACCGCAATCGGGCTCCGACGCGGCCGGCGCACGATCGACCGCACGGCTCGACGGCGACGAATGGGTGCTCAACGGTAACAAGGTATGGTGTTCGGGCGCGCAATTACCCGGCGCTGTCATCCTGATCATGGCCCGCACAAGCGACGATCGTTACGGCGGATTCAGCCTGTTCCTGGTCCCCAACACGACGCCGGGGCTTCAGCTAAAGAAGATGAACACCATCGTCCGCCGCAGCCTGGGTACAACGGAATTTTTCATGGATGACATGCGCATTCCCAAGGGAAACCTTATCGGCGAAGTCGGCATGGGCTGGAAATATATCGGTGAGCACCTCGATCTCGAACGGCTGAGCATCGCAGCGAGCCAGGTGGGCAATGCGCGCACAGCGCTCGATGACACGATACGCTACACCAAGGAGCGCCAAGCGTTCGGCCGCAACCTTTCTTCATTCCAAGTGCTCAAGCACCGCATGGCCGATGACGAAATCAACATCAGCGCCGCGCGGCTGATGGTCTATTCCGCCGCGTCCAAGCTGGCCAAAGGCGAAAAGGCGACCAAGGAAGTATCGATGGCTAAGGTATTCTGCGTAAATGCCCTGTTCCAAACCTCGTTTAATGGCATGCAGGCGCTGGGCGGCTATTCGCAGCTCCCCGAATACGACATGGAGCGTTATTTCCGGGAGGCAAAACATGGCATGGTCGGCGGTGGCACCAACGAGATCCAGCGCGGCATCATCGCCAAGGAAATGGGGCTCTGAATGTTCGGGATCGATTCATGAGTAAGGCGCCGACCGCCAAGGCTAAGGCGGTGCCATCGTCGCCTCCCACGATTCATCCGCGCTCGTCGATCCTCAACGCGACGATCCGTCTGTTCGGTCAGCAAGGCTATACCGGCACCTCGATGCGCGACATCGCCAAGGAAGTCGGCGTTCTGCCCGGCAGCCTTTATGCGCATATCGACAGCAAGGAGACGTTGCTGCTCGAGATCGTCGATGCCGGTATCAACGGCTTTCTGTCCGCAGTCGAACCCATTGTCGACTTGCCCTTGCCGGCCGAAGAGCGTTTACGCCGCGCGATTCGCGCGCATGTCGAGGTCGTTGCAGAAAACCCGGAACGATCGCTTGTGGTGTTCCATCAGTGGCGATTCCTGAGCGACGGCAATCTGGCAGCGGCAATCGAGCATCGCCGTCGTTACGAGCGAGCATTTGTGCGAATTTTCGAAAGCGGTGTCGAAGCCGGGGTTTTCGAGAAAACGCTCAACAAGCGGATCGCCGTGCTGACGATTCTGGGTGCACTGAACTGGACGCCCGAATGGTATTCCGCCGACGGGCCGGCGACCGCTTCGCAGCTCGGCGATATGATGGCCGATTCGCTGCTGTCCGGACTTTTTGTGCGCCGTTGATACCGTAGTTTAGAGCGAGAGTGCTTGACGAACGCAGCGGCTTGCGGCACGAAAAAACGAACAGTTGTTTGGAAGCCGTATGAGCACTCGTTCTTTTAGCGATCCGCAAGAAAAATTCTTCGACGATTTTCAGGTCGGCGACGTGATGGTCACGCGCGGGCGCACGATCGATATCGGCGCGATCGGCAATTTTGCCGAACTGACCGGCGACTATTATCCGCTTCATATCGACGAAGAGTTTGCCAAGGGGACGCGGTTCGGGACGCGGATCGCGCACGGGCCGTTCACCTTCACGATCGCCGTCGGGCTGGTCGGAATGAGCGGTTTCTATGGAAACGCGATTACCGCGCTCCTCGAAATCAAGTCGCTGCGAGCGACCAAGCCGGTGATCGCCGGCGACACGCTGACGGTTCAGGCCGAAGTGATCGAGCTGACCGCCGGCGAAAGCCCGAAATACGGCACAATCGGGGTCAATTATTCAGTCCGCAATCAACGCGATGAGGAAGTAATGGTGTTCCAGCAATATATGCTCGCCAGGCGTCGCCCGCAGGAGACGTCCAATGGCTGAGGCATGGCCGTCGTATGTCGACGCGGGGCAGCCCAACGACCCGGTTTTCGTCGGTGTGGGCGAGATTCCTTCGGGTCGATATCCGGAGCGCAACTTTATCGGCGACCTGACCAAAGTCGCGATTCTGGCGCTCAAGGATGCTGGCATGTCCCCCAAAGACGTGGACACGATCCTTCTCATCCCCAATCTGCACGGCTTTGCCGACCAGGCGGATCTCGTATTTTCGCGGATGGTCGAGGAACTCGGGCTCAATCGCCACGCCAAGGCCAGCTACATGATCCATTCGGGCGGATCGACCAGCGACAATGCGACGCGCGCGGCCGCGGGGCTGATCACCGCAGGGCACGCCAAGACCGTGCTTGTGCTCCATTGCGAGCGCTGGGGTTCCGCGAACCTGGCTGAAATGGTTACCGCGCTGTCGAAGAACGGCATCCCGCAGGAATGGGAGCAGGTTACCGGGCTGCAGTTCAACGCGGTCGGCGGGCTGATTACGCAACGCTACATGCACGATACCGGCTCGACGGCGGAAGAGATGGCATCGGTCTGCGTGACACTGCGCAAATGGGCGCGGCTGAACCCCAACGCGATGTTCAAGGACAAGGATCTGAGCGTCGAACAGATCCTCGCGTCGAAGATGATTTCCGACCCGTTGCACGCGCTCGAATGCCCGCCGCTTGCCGACGGCGCGGTGGCGTTCGTGATGACCAGCGCCGAGAACGCCAGGAAACGCGGTCTGACCGAAAGCGTGCGTATTGCCGGCTCGGGCGGATGTGTCAGCCATTACAGCATCGGCCAGGAAACCGACCTCTCGGTCCTCGGCTGGCCGCTCGCCGCCGAGCGTGCCTACAACCAGTCCGGGTGGGGACCCGGGGACGCCGATCTGGCGGAGGTCTATGACAGCTATGCCGCCGTCACCACGATTGCGATGGAGGGGCTGGGCTTGTGCCCGAAGGGTGACGGCGCCCGCTGGTTCGCGGCGGGCCATGGCGATCCCGGCGGCAAACTTCCGGTCAATACGAACGGTGGGTTGTTGTCCGCTGGCCATACCGGCGTGGGCGGCGGCACGGCCCTGCTGGTCGAAGGCGTACGGCAGTTGCTGCACCGCGCCGAAAAACCTCGCCAGGTCGACGGGTGCAAGCGTGCGATCATCGCAGGCACGGGCGGCACCTACATGGACGCGCAAGTCCTGCTCCTCGAACGGGTGGAGGGCTGAACCATGGCGACTTCCGCAATCATTCAAGGCTTTCGCGACGGGCTCGCCGCGGGCGATTTGCTCATCCAGAAATGCAACAGCTGCAACCAGCTGAACATGTATCCGCGCTACGCCTGTCCGCACTGCCAGTCCGACGATCTCGGCTGGCAAAAGGCCGCAGGCACCGGAACGTTGATGAGCGTGACCGTGCTGCGCGCCGGCGGCCCCGAAGGGTTTGAACAGGAAATTCCCTATGCTCTGGGGATCGTCCGTCTGGACGAGGGCGTTCAGCTGCTCGGACGCCTGGTTGCCGATGCCGACGGCGAATGGTCGAGCTATGCCTGCGACCAGAAAGTGGCGTTCACTCCGGCGACCGACAAGCTGTACGCGATCTTCGGGCGTAGCGAGTGAACAGCTTCGCGTTCCTCGACAAAGCGGCACGTCAGCGCGGGAACGCGCCGGCAATGATCCATGGCGATGAAGTCGTCAGCTATACCGATTTCCACACCCGCGCGCTGGCGATCGGCGGCAACCTGCGGCGACTGGGCTGCAAGCCCGGGGACCGCGTGGCGTTCTGCCTGGCCAACTCCCCGCGCATCCTGGAAGTAATCTACGGCTGCTTTGCCGGGGGGCTGGTCGTGGTGCCGATCAATGCACGGCTCCATCCGCGCGAGATGGCGTATATCGTCGCCAATTCGGGCGCGAAGGTTTTGATTCACGGCGGCGAGTACGCTGCCGGGATCGCCGAGAATATCGACGCGTTCGACGGGCTCACCCACCGGGTCTCGCTCGATCAATCCGACGGCACGCTGGCCTATAGCGAGTTGCTCGACCCGACCCATGCGCTCGACTCCGCAGCGGAAGTCGATGCGACCGACCCGTGCTGGCTATTCTATACGTCGGGCACGACCGGCCGACCCAAAGGGGCGATCTGGAACCATCGCATGGTGCGCTGCGTGGTGATGAATTACCTCGCCGACCTGCACAATATTCAGCCCGGCGAAGTCGTGCTCCATGCGGCCCCCATGTCGCACGGCAGCGGGATCGTTGCGCTGCCCGCCGTTGCGCGCGGCGCGACTCAAATCGTGCTGGAGCCGGCTAGCTTCGAACCCAGGTCGTTGTTCGCGACAATCGAACGGCACAAGGTGGGTCACATCGCGTTTCTGGCCCCGACTCAAATCATCAAAATGTTGGAAGAGTTCGAGCCCGGTACGTTCGACCTGTCGTCGCTGAAGGCGATCACCTATGGCGGTGCGCCGATCCACGTGGTGCATCTGCGCCGGGCGATCGAGGCGTTCGGGCCGGTCTTTGTCCAGCTGTTCGGGCAAGGCGAGGCACCCATTACGATTACCGGCATGTCGGCCAGTCGTCATCAGGAACTGCTCGACGCGAACGATCCGCGGATAGGGTCGGCCGGGCAAATCCGCACCGATGTGGAAGCGCATTGTGTCGATGAGGACGACAATCCGCTGCCCGCCGGAGAGGCCGGCGAAGTGGTGGTCCGCGGCGACGTGGTCATGCCCGGCTACTGGAACAATCCCGAGGCCACGGCCGACGCGCTGCGCGGCGGCTGGCTGCATACCGGCGATATCGGCATGTTTGACGAGGCGGGATATCTGTTCCTGCTCGACCGCGCCAAGGACATGATCATTTCCGGCGGCAACAACGTCTATCCGCGCGAGGTCGAGGAAATCATCGTGCAGCACCCGGCCGTCGCGAATGTATGCGTGGTCGGCATCCCCGACCCCTATTGGGGTGAAGCCGTTCACGCGGTGGTCGTGACCGAACCCGGCGCGAAGGTCACCGACAAGGACATTATCGCGCACTGCGCAAACCACCTCGCCGGCTACAAGAAGCCCAAGGCGGTGGACTTCGTCGATGCCCTTCCGGTCAGCGGGTACGGCAAGATCCTGCGTCGCGAGGTGCGCGAAAAATATTGGCAAGGCCACGACAGCAAAATCGGCGGCGGCGCCCCAGTAAAGGCGCAAGCATGAATCGCGTGATGGTAGCGGGCGTCGGGATGACGCATTTCGGCAAGCATCTGGGCGTTGGCGTCCGCAGCCTCGCGATCGAGGCGATCGACGCTGCGATCGACGATGCGCACGCCGATGCTGCCGATATCGACCGGGTCTATTTCGGCAATGCCGTCGCAGGCATCGTGACACAGCAGGAAATGATCCGAGGCCAAGTCGCCTTGCGTCGCCATGCCTTGAACGGCGCGGCGCTGATCAACGTCGAGAATGCCTGCGCCTCGGGCGGCTCCGCGCTCAGCATCGGCTTCGAAGCGATCGCCAGCGGCGCAACCGAGGCGGTGATGGTCATCGGCGCCGAACAACTCAACCATGTCGACAAATCGCGCCCGTTCAACGCCCTGCGCGGGTCGACCGATATCGAGGATATCGGCGAGTCGGAGCCCGGTCAGGTCAGCGCCAATTCGCTGCTGATGGATTTCTATGCCGAAGTGGCTCAGGCCTATCTCGACAAATATGGCGCCGACCCCGCCGACTTTGCGCGCGTCGCGGTCAAGAACCGCAACAATGCCTCGCACAACCCCAACGCCCATCTTCGCTCCCCGCAAACGCTCGACGACGTCCTCCATGCACGGATGATCGTAGCACCTCTGACCTTGCCGATGTGCTCACCGACCACGGACGGTGCCGCAGCCTTGCTGTTATGTTCGGAAGCGTATGCGAAATCGCGCGGGTCCGACGCAGTCGAACTGCTCACCACGCGCATCGCGTCGGGTGCACGCGGCAATCCGGTGAAGGATGCGGCGCATGCTGCCTATAATGCGACCGGGCTGGGCCCCGACGATCTCGATTTGATGGAGCTGCACGACGCCGCTGCCCCCGCCGAACTGATGCAATATGCGGAGGTCGGGCTGTGTAATGAAGGTGAAGGCCATATCCTCATCCGCGAAGGGGCCACTAACATTGGCGGTCGTATCCCGATCAATACCAGCGGCGGGCTGCTCAGCCGGGGCCATCCACTGGGCGCGACCGGCTGCGCGCAGGTGGTCGAAATCGTTACCCAGATCCGCGGTCGGGCCAATGGCCGGCAGGTCGCAGGCGCACGCCAGGGTCTGGCGATCAACGGGGGCGGCTGGCTCGACGGCAGCTACGCGCTTGCGGTTGCCTCGATTCTCCGCAAGGTCTGACCATGGCTTATGAAACGATCCTGCTCGATCGGCCTGCCGATGGTGTCGCGCTCATCACGCTCAACCGACCTGAACGCGGCAACGGCGTCGTGCCCGAAATGGCCGCCGACCTGATCCACGCGCTCAACGCACTCGAAGCCGATACGTCGATCCGCATCCTGGTCCTGACGGGCGCGGGCAAGCAATTCTGCGCCGGCGCCGACCTGGTCGAATTCGCTGCCTATCTCGCCGACGCTCAGGCGCAGACGCAGGAGCCGTACAACGCCCGTGTGCTGTGGCCGGTGACGCAGCGGCTGGTGACCAGCCGGCTGCCGGTCATCGCCGCGATCAACGGCGGTGCGACCGCAGGGGGGCTCGACTTGGCGCTGGCGTGCGACATCCGGCTGGCGTCGGAAACCGCCAAGGTCGGCGAGACCTATATCAAGCTCGGTCTCAACCCCGGCAATGGCGGCACCTATTTCCTGCCACGGCTCGTGGGGTCAGGCATGGCGGCCGAAATGGCGCTGACCGGCGATCTGTACGATGCGCAGCAGGCGCTCGACATGGGTCTGGTCAACCGCATTGTCGCTGCCGACGTGCTGGTCGACGAGGCAATAGCGCTTGCTGCGCGAATTGCCGAACGCCCGCGGCTCGCGATCGAGGCGACCAAGCAACAATTGCGTCAGAGCTGGCACATGGATCTGGTCGGGTCGATGAATGCCAGCTTCTGGGGCGTCGCGACGCTCAGCTATTCGGACGACCTGCGCGAAGGCGTCGCCGCCGCGCTCGAGAAACGCGCGCCGGTCTATAACAAGAAGAAGCCAACATGACCCGTCAGGTCGTCGTCGATGCGGTTTTCCATCCGTGGAACCTGTCACCGCCCAATCAGAATCCGGCAAGTCGCGCGCAGCTCGACGCAGTCCACGCCTCCCACAAGCTCGCGCTCGACGACGCCAATCGTCGCTACGAGCTCACCGACGCGGAGATTTTCAGCGATATCGATTTCGATGCCCTTGCCTCGGCCGAGTTCGTCGAGAGCCCGGTCGATCTGGCGGTGATCCATTCCCTGCCCTGCCTGGGTTTCACCACGGGCAACGTCACCGATCCCGATCGCGCGGCGGTTTTGCGCGACAAACATCCCGACCGCTTCCGGCTTTATGCCACCGTGGGTACGCCGATCGGCAAAGGGGCCATCGATGAGCTGAAGCGTCAGGTGGATACGCTCGGCGTCGACGGGTTGAAGCTCTATCCGGCGCTTTACTACGACAACAGTGCCACCGCCTGGCGACTCGACGGCGAGGATTTCGCAACACCATTGCTGGAAGCCGCGCGCAAAATGGGGATCACGCGCGTCGCGATCCACAAGGCGCTGTGGCTCGAACCTGCGCCCCGCTCGGCATTCGACATCGACGACATGGATTCGCCGCTCGACCGATTCTCCGACATGACCTTCGAAATGGTTCATGGCGGTACGGCGTTTCTCGACCAGACGATCGAGTTGATGCAGCGACACCCCAATCTGTATATGACGCTGGAAACGACCTTCTCCTACATCCTCGTTAAGCCGCGGGTGTTCGACAAAGTTATCGGCAAGCTGATCAAGGCCGTCGGTTCCGACCGGCTGCTGTTCGCCAGCGGCAACAATCTCGCGCACCCGGCGCCATTGCTCGCCGCTTTTGACGGCTATCAATTCGCCGACGCGCATCTCGACGAGTTCGGTATCGACCCGCTGACCGCCACCGACCGTGCCAACATTCTGGGGGACAATGCGCTGCGCCTCCACGGGCTCGACGCCGCTCAGGTTATCGCAGCGACCGGGGATGACGACTTTGCCCGTCAGCGTGCGCAGGGTATTCCCGCCCCGTGGTCCGCACTCAGGGGCCAAATGGAGCCGGCATGACCATCATCGATCGCATCCGCGACCGTGTGGCAGCGATCCCCGAACCCTGCGCCTTCGCGATGGGTAAACCAACCACATTGGGCGCGATGGGACTAATCGAGGCGATCGAGGTGAAGGCCGGACACGCGACCGTGACATTGTGCCTTACGGACACGGCGTGCGTCCACTTTGCCGCGATGCAGGCTTATATCGCCGACGTGCTTGCCGATATGCCGGAGATCACCGGCGTGACCGTAGCCCAGACGCTGACCGAACTCTGGACGCCCGATCGGATGGCCGGCGCGTGATCGCCGCCGACACCTATGCCGGGCTGCGCGTGCTGGACCTGAGCACCAATATCGCTGGTCCCTATGCAGCACTGATTTTCGCCGATCTCGGCGCCGACGTGATCAAGATCGAACGCGCACCCGGTGGCGACGATACCCGCGGCTTGCCGCCGCGCTGGGGCGACGATGCCACGGTCTTTCTCGCGATGAACCGCAACAAGCGCAGCGTGCTGCTCGACATCAAATCGAGCGAAGGGCGCGACGCGATTCTGAAGCTCGCCGCCACTGCCGATGTCGTGATCGAAAGTTTTCCGCCGGGCATCGCCGCCAAACTGGGTTTGGATCATCCTGCATTCGCAGCCGCCAACCCGGCAATCGTCACCTGCACGGTCTCCGCGTTCGGCGAAGGGCCGATTGGCGCGACCATGCCGGGCTATGACGCGCTGGTGCAGGCCGTATCGGGTCTGATGAGTTTGACAGGCCACCCCGATTCCGACCCGGTGCGGACCGGCCCGTCGATCCTCGACGCGACAACGGGCATGTGGAGCGCAATCGCGATCCAGGCGGCACTGGCACGACGCGCCGCGGGCGCCGGTGGCACGCATGTCCAGGCCTCGTTGATCGAATCCGCCTTTGCGCTGGTCGCGCACCAGATACAGGGGCTGCTGGCGACGGGCGAACAGCCACCCAAGCTGGGGTCAGGCGCACCGAGCGCCGCTCCTTATCGCGTTTACCGGGCGAGCGACGGATTCGTGATGATCGCAACCGCCAGCGAACCGCAATTCCCGCGCCTGTGTGCCGCGCTCGGCATACCGCATCTCGCCAGCGATCGCCGATTTGCGACAATGGCGGATCGTATCGCCAATCGCGACGCGCTGGACGATGCGATCGGCACAGAGGTTGCGGAAAAGACCGTCGCGGCATGGCTTGAAATTCTGGGCGCTGCGGGGATTTCGTCGGGACGGGTCAACGACCTCAAGGATGCGCTCGATCAGCCCGTTGCACAGGAACTTGGCCTGTTCCTGCCAGCGGCCGGTGTCAGCAATCCCGCGGGTCTTCCGATGCAACGGCTCCCCGTCGATCCCGAGGGGGCCGGGCCGCGCCGAGCGCCCCCGAAGCTTGGCGAACATAGCCGGGAAGTTCTGGCGGAGGCCGGACTGAGCGAGGAACAAATCGACCGCCTCGCGCCGCGCTAGGCATTCATATCGACAATGATCTTGCTGGCGTTGCCGGGCATGCCGTCGAACATCGCCGCGATCCGATCCTCTTTGGACAAAGTCGAGAATCCGATGACCTGTGCATCGGGCGGCGGTGCCAAGATCGTGCCGCGTGCCATGGCGTCCAGCGTCACCTGCCAGTCGCCACGCGCGCGTCCACCCCGCGCGGGCTCGTTGCCGAAGAAGTTGCCGAAGTGGCGAATCGTGAGTTCCTTTAACCACGCAACAGAGGGCTCGACCTGCGCGAACCCCTGACTGCCGTAAGCGCGCATCATCACGACCTGCCCTTGCAGCCGCGCCAGCCGATGGGCGAGCGCGACATAACCCGTGGCGGCGGGGACATAGTCTTCCATCGCCACGACAACCACATCCGCGCCCGTCGGCATTTCAGCACGGATATCGCGCAGGATCGTCCCGCTGCCGGGATCCATCGCCAGCGTCGCCCCGAACCGCAACGCCGCCGCGCGCCGTCCGGGGTCGGGATCGACGCCGATCACCGTGCCGCCCTGCCCTTTCAGCCATTGTGCGACATAGAGATTGTAATCCTCGAGCCCGAGCAGCACGACATTGTCCCCAACCGCCACCACGCCGGACCTCACCACGCGCGTCGCACAGCATGCCGCTTCGACGCATGCGGCGTGAAGCGGCGGCACGCTGTCGGGCAAGCGGTACAGCGCATAAGCGGGCGCGACGACGAACTCGGCGAGTCCCCCGTCCGCGCCGTGCACGCCCAGAAAGCGCCCCTCGCGGCACTGCATTTCGAGGCCCGCGCGGCAGGCAAGGCAGTCGCCGCAGCGGATGCGCGGATCGACCGATACCCGATCGCCCACTATCCAATCGCTGACACCCTGCCCCAGGCCAGCGATTTCGGCACTGAATTCATGCCCGAGGACCAAACCGCCAACGCGCGGTACATGACCGTCGAAGACGTGCTTGTCGGTAAAGCAAATCCCGTTGAACAACGGCCTCAGGAGCACCTCGCCCGCCTGCGGGGTGGGCGCCGGGCGATCCTCCGTTCGAAACGCACTTGGTCCGTGGGCGATCAGCGCGCGCATGACGCGGTCAGACGCAAGCCGGGCAGAGCATTTGCAGTGCCTGTCGTGCCTGCTCGCCCAGCGGTGCCGCCGCCCGGCTCGCAATATCGACCTGGACCATCACGCTTTCCGACAACGCCGCGCAGCGACCCTCCTGGAAGAGCGCCTGGGCGAAACCGATCGAGCTGGTGCCCAGCCGCTCAACCCGATTGGCAACGGTGACGTCGCCGGGCCAGTTGAGCTCGCCCACAAACTCGATGCTCGTCCGCGCGATGACGAAGAAACAATCAGCGGCGGACAAATCGCCGCTACCGAACAGAACGTGCGCCCGGCCCGCCTCAAGAAAGGCACCGAACTGCAAATTGTTGACGTGCCCCTGACGATCGGTGTCGCTGTAACGCACCCGTTCGACGACGATCGACGGGAAGTCCTCAATGGCTTGAACGTGGCGCATGGAGGCTCCCGTCGATCCGTAAGCTATCAGAACTTGAACCCGACCCGCATCGCGATCTCGCGCCCCCTTGCGATCACGCCGCGCTGCTCGCCGATCGACCCGGGCACGCCCGCGCCGCCCGTACGATCCGCCGCATAGAGCAGGTAATATTTGTTGCTCAGATTCTTGCCGAAAACACCGATATTCCAACGGCCGTTGGTCGGGCTGAACGTCAGCCCTGCGTTGAACCGCCAGAAATCGGGCTGGAGCGTCGGCGGCGCCAATGTGTCGGCCGCGTAATAGCTGCCACTGTAATAGGCATCGCCCGTCACCTCGATTTTGTAATCGCCGAGAGGGATCGTGCCGATCGCGCCGAAATTACCCGACCATTCCGGCGACCGCGCCGGCGCACGACCGTCATAGACTTGCTGCAACGTCAGCGCGGTCGTGTTGACGAACGAGCAATTGGGCGGCGCTACTGCGGTGGCGCGTACGGTGCCGGTCGGGAAGGCATAGGAATAGCATTGCCCGGTGAAATTCCGGAACCGATTGTTGACATAGGCGAGCGCGCCGTGAAGCACGAAATTGCGCGTCGCCGCGAAGTTGAATTCCAGTTCGAACCCTCGCTGCCTGACCCCGCCCGCATTATTGATTGTGTAGGCGATTCGCGCCGGATCGTACGTATTCACCTGAAGGTTCGAGAAGGTATAGGCGAACGCGGCCGCGCTGACATTGAGCCGATTGTTCAGCGCGATCAGACGAGCGCCGACTTCGAAGCCTTTCGCCTTTTCCGACTCGAAATCGACATCCCCGATCCGCGTCGATGTTTGCAGCGGGTTGGTGAGCCCGAACCCGCCCGATTTAAAGCCGGATCGGTAGGCGATGAACAAGGTGTGCCGGCTGTCCGGCGTCCAGGTCAGCGTTGCCTCTGGCGAGACGTTGTCGTCGCGGAACGAACCCTTGAGATAACCCGTCTGATCCGAACCGGGATAGACCTGGCCTGCCGTAAGGAAGGTGCCGACGCCGTAGACGTTGTTCTTGCGATAGTCCTTTTCTTCGCGGGTATATCGCGCACCACCCGCCAGTTCGAGTTGAGGCGTAAACTTGAAGATCGCCTGTCCAAAAACCGAATAGGTCTTGCCGGTCTGGTTGGCGAACGTTTCAAAAGACGTGTAACGGTTGGCCGCCGCGTTATATGCGCCGTCGCTCAGCTTGGTATCGTAGTGATCCACGATCGTGGTGCGCTGGAAATAGCCGCCCGCGACGAAATTGAAGACGCCCGAAAAGTTGCTCGACAGCCGCAATTCCTGACTGAATTCGGTGGCTTTCTGACCCTCGAATTGCGCCAGCTGGGAGTAAGTGGTCTGGTCGAAGCCCGCAAAATACTTGTACTGCAGGTCGTTATAGCCGGTGTTGGACGCAAGCGTGAAGCTACCGAACCTGCCCTGAAGGCTGAGCGCCGACACAACCGCCTTGAGCTTGCCGCCCGAGGTCATGCCCAGACCCTCGTCACGGATCGTGCTGCGAATGGCGCCCGGCACGTCACCGGACGTCGTACGATTGTCGATCACGCATTCCGCGCTGGGGTCGGCGATCCCGCTGACGCGCGGATAAGGGCCGGTGCAGGGTCCGATATTCTGTGACGAGACGCCGGGTCCGGCATCGGTCTGGCTCGTCCCGAGAACGCGCAACGTCGCTTTGAAGTTGTTGCTCGGCTCGAAGGCGAGCGTGACCCGGCCGACGAAATCCTCATCGCCCGGACGCGGATTACTCGTACCGGGCAGTGTTCCGACCGATGCCGGAGCACCTGTCGCTGGATTGTAAAATGGGTTGGTCTCCGACACCGACGTGTTGCGGAGCCAGCCGTCGAGGTTGCGATACCGCACCGCCACGCGGAATCCCAGGGTGCTGGTCACCGGACCAGACACATAGGCATCGACCGTCGCTTCGTCCCCGACGAACTCGTAGGAAGCCGTCATTCCCGCACTGAGATCCTTGGTGGGCGACGCGCTGATGATCGAGATGACGCCGGCCGTGTTGTTCTTGCCGAAGAACAGCGCCTGCGGGCCCTTCAACACTTCGACTCGCGCGACATCGAAGAAGCCGAGTCGGGCGACCTGGCCGTTACTGGTCTGAATGCCGTCGATCGCAACCGACACGGCCTGCTCGAAACCGGTCTGGTTGGCCGGCGAGCTGATCCCGCGAATGGCGATCGATCCGCCGCCATTGGCCTTGTAGGTGCCGATGATCACCGTTGGCGTCAGGTTGCCGATCGCGGTCAGATCGTTGGATTGGTACCGTGACACCGTGTCCGCGGTCAGCGCCGTGATGACAACCGGCACGTCCATCAACCGCTCATCCTTGCGGCGTGCGGTAATCACGATGTCGTTTGCCGTGGTCGGGACATCTGCGTCCTGCGGGGCCGGCGCATCTGGCGCCGGCGCCGTCTGGGGAGCGGCCGGTGCCATGTCTTGCGCCGACGCAGGCGCGGCCAAAAACGCTGCTGCCGACGCAGAGGCCAGCAGAACCGTCCGCATGTAAATCGTGTTGCCCACCAACCCCTCCATCTGTTTTTTATAAAACAATTGTTTGTTTGTCTAATTTGGACGTAATGCGCATACACGGGCGACGAGTCAAGCGTGGGAGGACGGAGTGGAGGAAACCGTAGGTCTGATTGCGACGTTTCGTGCGGCCCCGGGTCGACTTACCGATCTGCTTTCCGAACTGCGAACGATGGTCGACACCGCGAGACTGGAAGAGGGCACGCTGGCTTATGGTCTCCACCGGATGGCCGACGACCCCGACTCGGTGCTGGTTTACGAAATCTACCGCGACGTGGAGGCGCAGGCTCTCCACGGGTTATCCGACGCGATCGCCGCGCTCAAAAATCGTTTGCCTGCCCTGTTGGCCGAGCCACCCGTCCTCACGCGACTGGCACCTGTTGCGGGCGCCAAAGGGCTCCCCTTCTAGCCCAGGCAACCTCCCGATACCGGATCGACGCCGAGCTGCTCGCACATCATGGCGCGCAAAACCGCTTTCTGAACCTTGCCGGTAACGGTCATCGGGAAGCTGTCGACCAGACGGATATATTTGGGGATTTTCTGGCGCGAGATGTTGGCGCGGCAATAGTCGCGCAAGCTGGCCTCATCCGCAGTCGCCCCGGCGGCGGTGATGATCCATGCGCAAAGTTCCTCGCCGAACACCGGATCGGGAATCCCGAAGACCTGCACGTCCTGTACCGCGGGATGCGCGAACAGGAACTCCTCCACCTCCCTGGGGTAAAGGTTTTCACCGCCGCGGATCACCATGTCCTTGAGTCGCCCGACGATGCGCAGATCGCCCTGGTCATCGATCGTGCCGAGGTCGCCGGTATGCACCCAGCCGGCGACGTCCTTGGTCGCGCTGGTTGCGGTCGGATTGTTCCAGTATCCGAGCATCGCCGAATAGCCCCGTGTGCAAATCTCACCGATCGTACCGCGTGGCACCACCCTTCCCTCGCTGTCGATCAGCTTGGCCTCGATATGCGGCTGGATATTGCCCACGGTGGAGATGCGCCGCTCGATCGGCAGATCGACCGCGGTCTGAAAGCTCACCGGGCTCTCGGTCATGCCGTAGCAGATCGTTATCTCGCGCATGTGCATGTCAGTCATCACGCGTCGCATCAGGTCGATCGGGCAGAGCGATCCCGCCATGACTCCGGTGCGCAGCGACGTGAGGTCGAATTCGGCAAATCGCCGATGCCCGAGCATCGCGATGTACATCGTCGGCACGCCGTACAACGCAGTGCATCTTTCATCGGCAAGCGCCTGCAATGTGGTAAGGGGATCGAAGCCCGCGCCCGGCAGGACGATGGCGACTCCGTGAGCGAGACACAGCAGCGATCCGGTGACCATGCCGAAGCAGTGATAGAGCGGCACGGGCAAGCACAATGCGTCGCCAACACCGAGTCGCATCGCACGCCCGGTGAAATAGCCATTGTTGAAGATGTTCGAATGGCTGAGCACCACGCCCTTGGGCGCACCGGTGGTGCCGCTGGTGAACTGGATGTTGACGGGGTCGTCGAACTGGACCGCCGCCGCGGCTTCGTCGAGCGCCTCACGACCAGCGGTAGTGCCCCGCGCTTCGACCTCGGAAAAGGAAAGCGCGCCCGCCAGCGGCGTGTCGACCCCGAACTGCACCACCAGGCGCAAGTCGGGCCATTCGGCTGCGAAGGGATAACCCGGTTCGCACGCGCTCATGCCGGGCGCAACCTTGGCGAGCATCGCGGCATAATCGCTGTCCTTGAACGCGGGCCCCAGGATCAATGCAGCGCAATCGACCGTGTCAAGGACGTGCCGAAGTTCCGCCAATCGATAGGCCGGATTGATCGTGACCAGCACGAAACCGGCCTTGGCCGTCGCGAACTGGGCGACGATCCACTCCGCCCGGTTCATTGCCCACAGCCCGACGCGCTCACCCGGCGCGATACCGGTCGCCAGTAGCCCGGCGGCAAACGCATCGGCTCGCTCCGCCAGTTCCGCCCAGGTCAGTCGCATGCCGGTCGCCCGGCAACTCAGCGCAAGCGCGTCCGGCCATTGCGCCCTGGCATCGTCCAGCGCCCCGCCGATCGTTTTGCCGGTAAGCGGTACGTCGCTCGCGCCATGCACGTAACTCGACACGCTGTTGCTCTCCCTTTGCCGACACGGTCTTGCCCAACGGCGTCGTCCGCGCCATGCATTTACTACACAAACAAACGTTTGGAGGCGAGATGGACGAGGATTTTCGGCAGGCGGTACGAGTGCTGCAGGACAGGCAGGCGATCCACGACTGCCTGATGACCTATTCGCACGCGATCGACCGGCTCGACCGCGAACTGCTCATCTCGGTCTATCACGAGGATGCGATCGACGATCACGGCGTTTTCGTCGGCGCGCGCGAAGAGTTCGCCGATTGGGCGATTGCAATGCATCGACGCACGCATCTGTCGCATCAACATTGCCAGTTCAATTCGACCTGCGACCTTCAGGGCGATGTCGCGCACACCGAAACCTATTATATGTTCGTCGGGATGAACCAGCGCGGCGCACCGCTCGGCATGTCGGGCGGGCGCTATGTCGACCGGCTGGAAAAGCGCGAGGGGCGTTGGGCGATCGCCGCACGCATCTGCATCCGCGACTGGGCGCCGCTCGATGCCATTCCCGAGACGCTCGACCAGTCGACGCTGACCGTGGTCGAACTTGATGAAGCGACCAGAATGCTGATGCGACAGGGCGCTCAGCCGGCACGTGACCGTTCCGATCCCTCCTATATGCGGCCGCTGGTCATCCCGGCCTCCCGCCTCGCGCAGGCAAATCGGAAATCCTGATCAATCCCCGACCACAACGCGTCGCTCGGTAACTGCGGATTCTTCGATCGCCGCGATGATCCGGTGCAGCCGAAGCGCCGTCGAAAAATCGGGAACATCGGTCTGTCCCCCTCGGATCTTGTCGGCCAGCGCCGAATAAAGACGGCGTACGCCATCGACCGCTGGCCGATCCACGGGCTCGAACCTGGTTTCCCATGCTTTCGTCGCCCCCGCGGAAACCTGCAGCGTCAACGGCGCCATTTCGAGCAAACCTGACGAGCTTGTTATCCTTGCGCTCCCGTCGCTGCCGTCGATATTCCAGACCAACCCTTCTTCCCGCGGAGGCCCGCCGCGATAGTGAAGCGAAAGCGGCGTGCCATTTTCCAAGGTGCAGGCGAGCAGGATTTGATCGGGCGCGGCCAGTGTAACCTGCTCTCCCGTTTCCCGCACCGCGACCGAGCGCCGGCGCGTGGCAAGCGTCGCACTTACCGCAGCAATTCGTCCAAGAGTGGCCTCGACCGCCGATAGTGCGTGACCCACGGCAATCGTCAGCATCGTGGCGCCGTTGCCAGCATCGAGCAAATAGACGTTGCGCTGCTCGATGGTCGCGCCCCAGGTCATGCCAGCCCCGACAATCGACGATGAAAGGACCGATCCGAGCGTCCCGTCACGGATGAGCCCGGCCAGCCCGCTTATGGCGGGGGCAAAGACGGCCTGCGTGCCGACCGCCGCTACCAGACCACCGGAACTCGCGGCCAACGTGGCAAGGTCTTCCGCCTCTGCCAGCGTTCTGGCCAAGGGCCATTCGCAAAGGACGTGCTTGCCCGAAGCGAGCGCGAGCCGGACCAGATCGGCGTGGTGAGGCACTTTGACGGTGATCGCCACCAAATCGACCTCTGACGATACGATCAGGTCTTCGACCGACGCAAACGCCCGAAGAACGCCCAACGCACGCGCCGCGTTGGCGGCGCTGGCGGCGCTCGAATTGGCAATCCCCGCAACGCGATACTCGTCATCGAGGCTGGCTAGAGCAGGCAGATGCGCGACTGCCGCCCAGCTACCGGGCTGCGCTCCTATCACGCCCACGCCGATTCGAGCGCTATTCCCCGTGGTTGTCGGTTTGGTGATCGATGTCATCGGCACACAAAAGCAAACAAACGAGCGTTTGTCAGCCTCGCTCTGCCGAGGCCCCTGCGTCGGGGGGAGTGCTGCCTCGTCAACATCGCTGGCGTCTCGCATCGCCAGTGTAGCATCTTTAACAAAGAAATTTAAGTATTTGATATATAACAAATTTACAAGGTTGGCTGGGGCGGCAGGATTCGAACCTGCGGTGCACGGCATCAAAAGCCGTTGCCTTACCACTTGGCTACGCCCCAACACGGCAGTCCGGCGAAGCTGTTCGCATCGGGGCCACCCTGGCAGAGCGCGCGCTTATAACGACGCTTGCCGGTCTGCAAAGTCTCTTAATCAGGCGAGGCGTTCGATCCAGTTGTGCGGATCGGTCGCCGCGCCGGTCTGAATCGCGACCAGCGAGTCGCGCAGCGACACCGTCAGCTGCCCGGGGCCGCCCGAACCGATCGTAAAGTCGCCCGATTTGGCCTTCACCGATCCGATCGGCGTGACGACGGCTGCGGTGCCGCACGCAAATGCTTCGACCAACCGCCCGCTCGCCGCATCGGCGCGCCACTGGTCGAGCGCGTATTTCTCTTCGCGCACGGTGATGCCGCGCGCGCGGGCCAACGCGATCAGCGAATCGCGCGTGATCCCGGCGAGAATCGTGTCGCTCAGCGGCGGGGTGGAGACCGATCCGTCGTCGAACACGAAGAACACGTTCATGCCCCCCAGTTCCTCGACATAGCGGCGCTCGATCGCGTCGAGGAACACGACCTGATCGCACCCCTGCTTGATCGCTTCGGCCTGCGCGACCAGGCTGGCGGCGTAATTGCCGCCGCATTTGGCATCGCCCGTCCCGCCGGGTCCGGCGCGGGTATAGGTCTCGGACGCCCAGATCGACACCGCCTTGGGCCCGCCCTTGAAATAGGCGCCGACCGACGACGCGATCACCATGTAGATATATTCGGCCGACGGTTTGACGCCGAGGAACGTCTCGCTCGCGATCATGAAGGGCCGCAGGTAGAGCGCGCCGCCATCGACCTCCGGGATCCAGTCCTTCTCGGCGAGCACCAGCGCGCGGCACGATTCGAGGAACAGGTCGGTCGGCAGTTCGGGCATAGCGAGGCGCCGCGCCGAATGCTGGAAACGGCGCGCATTGGCATCGGCGCGGAACAGCGTCACCCCGCCATCGGCGGTACGATACGCTTTCAGCCCCTCGAAAATCTCCTGCGCATAATGCAGCACCGCGCACGCCGGATCGAGCGTCAGCGGCTGGCGTTTGGTGATCGCCAGATCGTGCCAGCCTTTGGCGTCGCTGTAATGCGCCACCGCCATGTGATCGGTGAAGACGCGCCCGAACCCCGGGTCGACGAGTTGCGCCAGACGGGCATCGTCCGACGTCGGGGACGCTGTGGCGTTGAGCGGGAATTGCGCGGCGATATTCATGATGGTTTGGACTCTAGCTTGGCCCGGAACCGCTGTCCAAGGGTTGCGGCGGATTAATGACGGTGGCAAACCGGGTCAACATGACTGCCCCAACCCCTGCCGCTTCGGCCCAATTCCTGCGCGAATCAGAAATCCGTCGCGGATCGGAGTTGCTGTTCTTCGCCTATAGCCGCCTGATTCGGTCGGTGAATCAGAACCTCGGCGAGCGCGGAATCGGTCAGGCGCATCACCGTGCGCTCTATTTCGTCGGGCGTCATCCCGACATCTCGGTCAGCGAATTGCTGGCGATTCTGGGGGTGACGAAGCAGTCGCTCGGGCGCGTCCTGACCGAACTCGAAGAGCGCGGGCTGATCGAGGCGCGGATCGGCGACCGCGATCGCCGCCAGCGGTTGCTGCGGCTGACCGACAAGGGCTACGAACTCGATCTCGAACTGTTTCAGCATTCCCGCGATATTCTCGCCAAAGGGTATAGTGCGGCCGGGCAACAGGCGGTAACCGGCTTCTGGGCGGTGCTGGAGGGGATGATCCCCGCGAGCGAACGTGACCGCATCCATTCGTGGCGAGAAAACTCGGTGCCGCCGGGCGAAAAGGCCTAGCGCTTCGCTTCGGCGGCCATTTCACGACCGCGCGCGTCGGCGGCTTTCAGTGTTTCGGTGAGCAAGTTTACCAGTGCCGCGTCGCGGTCGAGCACGTTTAACCCCTGCCGCGTCGATCCGCCGGGGCTCGCAACGCGATCCGCCAGCGTGGCGGGGGAAGCATCCGCCTGCGCCGCCATCGACGCCGCACCGTCCACCGTCGCCAGCGCCAGTCGCGCGGCCTGATCGGCGGGCATGCCGAGCGCTTCGCCCGCCTTCGCCAGCGCATCGATGAAGCGGAACAGGAAGGCGGGGCCACACCCCTCGAGCGTTCCGACCGCGCCGTACATGGCTTCGTCGTCGATCCACTCGACCAACCCCAATGGGGTCATCAGCGCGCCGACCGACTCCCTGACCGATTCTGACGCCGCCCGCGCATGCAGCGCGACCACACCCTTGCCCAATTCGACCGGCAGGTTGGGCATCGCACGGACGATCGCCGGTCCGGGAAAGCGCTCCGCCAGCGTCGTTTCCTCAACCCCGGCGAGAATAGACACCAGCATCGGCACGTCTGCGATCCGATCGCCATGCGCCGCAACGATATCGTCGATCTGTTGCGGCTTCATCGCCAGCATCACCATGTCGGGAAGCGGGCCGTCGGGCAGCGTGCGCGCCTGACGCACGCCCGGCGGCAGCGTGCGGTCGTGGCGATTGACCACATCCACCGCATCCGCGCTCACCACGCCACTGTCGATCCAGCGGCGCAGCATTGCCCCACCCATATTACCGCAGCCGATCAGCCACAGTCTTTGGGGGAACGCGGCGCTCACGCCTCGCCCTGCGTCTCCGTCATCGACGCGGCGAGGGCCTCCTTCGGCGTCTTGCCGCCCCACAGGACGAACTGGAAGACAGGATAGAAACGCTCGCACTCGTCGATCGCCGATTCGATGAGCAATTCCGCAGCTTCGAGCGTCAACGACCCGCCATCGGCGCCGTCGATCATCGCCGCGTGCCGATACAGGATGATGCCGCTCGACGACCACAATTCGAAATGGCCGATCCACAATTGTTCGTTGATCAGGCCGATTGCTTCATACACCGCGGTTCGGCGTTCATCGTCGGTCACGCGAATGTCGGGGAAAGCGAGGAATTGCAGCACGCAATCCTCCTCACGCCACAACGCGCGCAGTTCGTACTGCGTCCAGCTGCCCTTCACCGTCGCGACGATTTCGTCGTCGTGACGCTGATGGTCCCAGCCATGCGCGGCGTAATAGCTTTCGATCATGTCGATCGGCGCCGCGTCTTCACGCGAAAAATCCGCCTCATCGAGCATCGTGGGTCTCGCTCTTCATCTCAGCTCAAATCTGCCCGTTACGGGGGTCTCGCGCAACGCAGGCGTGGAGAAAGCTGTGGAAAATCGGTTCAGGACTTCGGGGATTTCGGTTTCGCGGCGGGCTTGGTCGCCTTGCCTTCCAGCGCATCGAGCCGTGCTTTGAGCGCATCGGCGTCATCGCGCGCGGCAGCTGCCATCGCCTTGACCGCCTCGAACTCGTCGCGGCTGACGAAATCGAGCCCGCCCAGCCATTCCTTTGCGCGCTCGCGCGTCGCCGCTTCGGCTTCGCGGCCCATGCCGGCGATCGTGCCAGCGGCACCGTTCACGAACTTGACCAGATCGTCGAACAGTCGGTTTTCGGATTGCATGTCAGTTCCTCGAAATAACGTTCAGATGTCCATCTGGGCACTGGACGACGACGGTACAAGCGTTTCGGCGCCGGGGTTGAGGGTCATGACCCCCCAGTTGAGCGCACCGGCAAAGCACAGCCAGACGAGATACGGCACCATCAGCCACGCCGCGGCGGTACGAATTCGCCCGAAAATCAGCGTGGTCATCAGCGCCAGCCCGAACATCGCAACGATCGCGATCAAACCCCAGAACACCTGGTGCGCGCCGAAGAATAACGGGGTCCAGAGCAGGTTCACGAACATCTGCGCCGCGAACAGAACGATCGCGAGTCCCCGCAGCCGCGATCCGCGCGCGTTGAGGATCATCGCCAGCGCGAGCCCGATCAGAATGTAGAGCGTGGTCCACGCGACGGGGAAGACCCAGCCGGGTGGCGTCAGCGCCGGCTTGGCCAGTTGGGCATACCAGCGATTTTGCTCACCCGATGGCGCCAGCTGGCTCGACGCGAAGCCGAGCAGGATGATCAGGGGCACCGTCACCACCGCCCAGCGCAAGAACGCCCAGCGCAATTGAGATTTCGTCGCGATTTCCATGAGGCCCTTGTCGCTAGGCTAGCGCCATAAGGCAAGCTTCGCGCATCACGCTAACCATACCCGTCACCCCGGCCGAAGTGCCGGGGCCCGCCGGGCGGCGAGCGACGGGCAAGAAGCTTGAGCGAGATGCACGTTGGACAGCAGACCCCGGCACTTCGGCCGGAGTGACGATCTTACTCATTCGGCTTGGTGGCCCCGATCAAGAACTCGACGTTCCCTTCGGGGCCGGTGATCGGGCTTTGCGTCACGCCCGCGACCATCCAGCCCTTGCCCGTCAGCCACGCCGAAACCTCGTCGCACACGCGCGCATGAATCGCGGAATCGCGCACCACGCCGCCCTTGCCGACTTCGGTTCGACCCGCTTCGAACTGCGGTTTGATCAGCGCCAACAACCGCGCGCCCGGTCTGGCGAACCCCATCGGCACGTCGAGCACCTTGGCCAGTCCGATGAAACTCGCGTCGCACACGATCAGATCGACCGGCTCCGGGATGTGCGCCGCGGTCAGGATCCGCGCGCTGGTTTGTTCGTGGACGATCACGCGCTCGTCCTGCCGCAGCTTCCACGCCAGCTGGTTGGTGCCGCTGTCGACCGCATAGACGCGCACCGCGCCGCGACTGAGCAACACATCGGTAAAGCCCCCGGTCGATGACCCCACATCGATCGCCACCGCGCCGGTCACGTCCCAGCCGAAATGGTCGAGCCCGTGCGCCAGCTTGATCCCGCCGCGCGACACCCAGGGGTGGTCGCGCCCCTTTACGTCGATCACGACGTCATCGGCCAGCATCTGCCCCGGCTTGTCGATTCGCCGGTCGCCGGCGAACACCAGCCCCGCCATGATCAGCGCCTGCGCACGCGTGCGGCTTTCCGCGAGGCCGCGGTCGGTAATCAGCTGATCGGCACGAAGCTTCGCCATCCCTGTCCCATGGCCGCGATTTCCGTCTGTCGCAACTTCGCGGCGTTTCGGCGCAAGGTCTATTCCCACTAAGAAACTAGGAATTAGATTGGGTGCCGGGGAGAAGGTAAAAACAGCAGCGCGGTCGTCCCCTAGAGCGCCCACGCGGTTCTTCTCCCCAACCCTCCTTTTGGAGCGACGACATGGGACAGTTCGACCACCCCGACGGCACGTTCCCGACCATCCTCACCGTCCCCGGCCTTGGCGGGTCGGGGCCGACGCACTGGCAAAGCCTGTGGGAACAAGGTCGCCCCGACACGCACCGAATCGAACTCGGCATGTGGGACCAACCGCACCGCAACGCCTGGGTGACCAAGATCGATCAGGCCGTGCGCGCCGCGCAGGCCCCGGTGATCTTCGCGGCGCACTCGCTCGGCTGTCTGGCGGTGGCGTGGTGGGCGGAGATGAGCCCGCAGCCTTATGGCTGGCCCGTCGCCGGCGCGCTGCTGGTCGCGCCCGCCGATGCCGATCGCCCCGATTGCCCGGCCGAACTCAAGGGCTTTGCGCCCACCCCGATGAAATCGCTGCCCTTCCCGTCGATCCTCGTCGCGTCGAGCGACGATCCGTGGATCGATGTCGGTCGCGCGCGCAGCATGGCATCGTTCTGGGGCAGCCACTTCATCGATGCCGGGCCGCAGGGGCATCTGAACGCCGCCAGCGGGATCGGCTGGTGGGACGAAGGCCGCGCCTTACTCGACCGCGTGATCGCGGCGAGCGGGGATCGCTCGGGCCATGCGCTGTCGCCGGGAGAAGCGCGGTCGGTGCTGGCGATCAACGCGACCGATGCGGCGCAGGAGCATTACCTGGGCAAGTGACCGGCCACGGCCAGCGAGCTTGATCCGTGACAAGATGACCTATATACAGGTCTTCTAACAGGTCAGGAACGTCATGGTCGACCAGCTTTTGGCGGACGCCAGTATCAGTATCAGCGACTTCAAGAAAAATCCCTCCGCGGCAATCGCGGCAGCGGAGGGGTTTCCGGTCGCCATCCTCAATCGCAACAAGCCATCGGCCTATTTGGTCCCGGCCAAGGCATGGGAAGAGTTGGTCGAGCGCCTGGAGGATATCGAACTCGGCGCGCTGGTTCGCTCTCGCGCCGGCGAAACCCCGATTCCGATTCCGATTGATGAGCTATGAACTCGCATTCCTGCCCAGCGCGCTGAAGGAATGGCATAAGCTGGGCGCGACCGTGCGCGACCAGTTCAAGAAAAAGATCGCCGAACGGCTGATCGAACCGCATGTCGCCGCCGACGCGCTTTCGGGCCTGCCCGATTGCTACAAGATCAAGTTGCGCGCCGCCGGTTACCGGCTCGTCTATCGTGTCGAAGAACAGCGAGTGACGGTCGTGGTTGTCGCGGTGGGCAAACGCGAACGCAATGCCGTGTACAAGGCCGCGGCGAAGCGCAGCGCCGATTAGTTCGCGCCCGCGCGCGCCCGATCACCCCACCGGCATCATGACGGCGGAGCGCCAACACCGCCCGACATCAGCCGCGCGTCCGTTTCCAGAAAATCACGAAGGTGCTTTTCCCGGGATCGGATACGTTGCTGGCGAACCAGATATTGCCGTCGTCCAGCCCAAGCTTGAGCGTTTCGGCGCGCAGCGCGTTGCCCTGAAGCATTTGCATCGCGGCGTTGATCTGCGACTCGTCGCCCGGGCCGATCCACCCCGCGACCTGACACAAGGTGGCAGCGCACTTCACCTTGATCGGACCGATATTGGGGATCGGCGCGATGCGCGTGTCGAGCGCCCGTTCGGTCGCCGATGCCCAGGCGTCGTCGCGCTTTTCCGCCAGAAACCGAGCGTTGAGCGCGCTGGCGTCGGAAGCGGCGCTGCCGAACGGCGTGCCGATCAGCGAGATTGCTTCCTTCCCCGATTCCTGCGGCGCCCCCGAAACGAACAACGCGAGCGCGGCAGCGCCGCCAACCAATGCAATCATCCCCATGATCAGTCCTTTGCGTGAACGACCGCCCGAAGCGGCCTGCGGATCGATCGATGGCGCACCGGGCGCGGCGTCGGCCACCCCGAAAAGGTCGTCACGATTTTCCTGTGCCGCGAACAGTCGCGCGAGTTCGCGGCTGCTCCCCACGCCGGTCTTGCGCCGCGCCTCGCGCAGCCGTTCGTTGACCGACGCGACCGAGCGGTCGGTGATAGTCGCGATGCTCTTGGCGGTATGCCCCTGCGCAAGCAGCCTGAGCGTGCTGCGCTCGGCCGTGTTCAGCCGCGAAAGGTCTATGCTTGCGTCACGCACGCGCGCCTTCGACGACGCCCGCATCATTGTGCCTGAGCGCCTTCAACACCGTCTCGACGATCCCATCGGCGTCCAGCCCGGCCTGCGCGTATTGCACCTCGGGCTTGTCCTGATCCTGGAACGTATCGGGCAAGCGCAATGTGCGCAGCTTGAGCCCCGCGTCGATCAGCCCGGTATCGCTCGCCAGCGTCAGGACGTGCGCACCCAGGCCCCCGACCGACCCTTCCTCGATCGTCACCGCGACTTCGTGCGTGGTGAGCAGTTTGCGGATCAATTCCTCGTCGAGCGGCTTGGCAAAACGCAGGTCGGCGACCGTGGTCGACAGCCCGCGCGCGTCGAGCGCGTCGGCCGCTTTCAATGCTTCTGCGAGGCGCGTGCCAAGCGATAGGATGGCTACCTTCTTGCCTTCACGGACGATGCGCCCCTTGCCGATCTCCAGCCGCTCGGCGATTTCGGGGAGCGGCACGCCGACCCCGTTTCCGCGCGGATAGCGCACCGCGATCGGCCCCGAATCATGAAGCGCCGCGGTGTGCGTCATATGGACTAGCTCGGCTTCGTCGGCCGCCGCCATCACGATAAAATTGGGGAGCGTCGCCAGGTACGTCACGTCGAACGACCCGGCATGAGTCGCGCCGTCGGCCCCGACCAGCCCGGCGCGGTCGATCGCGAAGCGCACCGGCAAATTCTGGATCGCGACATCGTGCACGACCTGATCGTAAGCGCGCTGGAGGAAGGTGGAATAGATCGCACAGAACGGCCGCATCCCCTGTGCAGCCAGACCCGCGGCAAAGGTCACCGCATGCTGCTCGGCGATGCCGACGTCGAACGTGCGGTCGGGGAACGCCTTGGCGAAGCGGTCGAGTCCGGTCCCGCCGGGCATCGCCGCGGTGATCGCGACGATTGTCGGGTCGCGCGTCGCATCCTTGATCAGCTGATCGGCGAACACGTTCTGATAGGCCGGCGGCCCCGGCGGCGCCTTGGCCTGCGTGCCGGTGATGACGTCGAATTTCTGCACGCCGTGATATTTGTCGTCGGCGGCTTCGGCGGGCGCGTAGCCCTTGCCCTTCTTGGTCACGACATGGACGAGGATCGGGCCGTGTTCCGAATCGCGGACATTCTCGAGCACCGGGATCAGGTGATCGAGATTGTGCCCGTCGATCGGCCCGACATAATAGAAGCCCAGCTCCTCGAACAACGTGCCCCCGGTGACCATCCCGCGGGTGAATTCCTCGGCCTTTTGCGCGGCGTTGTGGACGCGGCGCGACAGTTTGCGCGTGACCTTCTTGGCCAGGCTCCTGAGCCCCAGATACTCGCTCGAACTGACCATCCGCGCCAGATACGCCGACAGCCCGCCGACCGGCGGCGCGATCGACATGTCGTTGTCGTTGAGGATCACCACCAGCCGGTTGCCCGCGGCTTCGGCGTTGTTCATCGCTTCATACGCCATGCCCGCCGACATCGCGCCGTCGCCGATCACCGCGATCGCCTTGCCCGGCGTGCCCGCGAGCTTGTTGGCGATGGCAAAGCCCAAAGCGGCCGAGATCGAGGTCGATGAATGCGCCGCGCCGAACGGATCGTATTCGCTCTCGCTGCGCTTGGTGAAGCCGCTCAGCCCCCCGCCCTGCCGCAGCGTACGGATCCGGTCGCGCCGCCCGGTCAGGATCTTGTGCGGATAGCATTGATGCCCGACGTCCCAGATCAGCCGGTCGTCGGGGGTGTTGAAGACGTAATGGATCGCGGTGGTCAGCTCGACCACACCCAGCCCCGACCCCAAATGCCCGCCGGTGGTCCCGACCGCCGAAATCGTCTCGGCGCGCAGCTCATCGGCGAGTTGGCGCAGCTGCTCGGGTTTGAGTGCGCGAAGGTCTGCCGGCGTCGAAACGGTGTCGAGCAGCGGCGTCGGGGGTAGATCGGCCATCCCCCTGTCCTACCGCAGCCGCAAAGCCGTGTCGAATGATACTAAGCCGTGGAAATCGCGCAGATACCGCGTTCCGGACTCACCGCAGCCAGCGCTTCATTGCCGGGAATGGCGCGTGATCCTCGTCCGGACGCGCCGCCAGCTCATAATATTGCAGCATCGGCAGCCCGATATACGCCCCCCCAGCGTAGGTTTGCGCCAGGTGCGCACCGGCGCCTTTATAACCGTGATCGTGGAACACCACGCGCGGATCGACCCCGGCGGCCAGCGCGGCGGCATAGGACCAGCACATCGCCGCCATCTCATCGCCCTCGGACGTTTCGCTCGCGCTGAAATCGCCGGCGGTCGGGCGCAGCGCCGGATCGGTCACCGCGATATGTCCGGCTTCATGCAGCAGATCGCCCGGCCATTGCAGCCGGTCGGGGTCGTAGCGCAGCACGCCATCGCGCACGGTCATCGCGGGAAGGAAGCCGTCGCCGGGCAAGCTCGCGGTCTCCACCGCGATTCCCACCGAGCGCAGGAAGGTCGCGATCGTCGCGGTCAGTGCGGCAGCGTTGTCCATGAATTATCGTCTATCAGTGTTGACGGTCGATGCCAGCGGTCGTCACCCCGTCCTTCAGGTGCTGGGTGACCAGTTTGATCGTCGTTCTCAGCTTGCAGTGTTGGTTTAGCCCGACAGCCTGCCCGACAATCCCCGCGCTCCGCGCTCGGCAAGCGCGCAAAAAAAGGGGCGGCCCGACCAGCGGACCGCCCCGATTTTCGTATCAAACCCGGCGAAGAACCGGGGGGTGCGGCAACTTCCGAAGCCGCCCCGCGCCTTAACGCTTCGAGAACTGGAACGAACGACGTGCCTTGGCGCGACCGTACTTCTTACGCTCGACCGTACGGCTGTCGCGCGTCAGGAAGCCCGCTGCCTTGACCGGGGCACGCAGCACCGGCTCATAGCGCGTGATCGCCTGGCTGATGCCGTGCTTCACGGCGCCGGCCTGGCCCGACAGGCCACCGCCCTTGACCGTGGCGACGACGTCATACTGGCCCTCGCGCTCGGCGACGCCGAACACCTGGTTAATGACGAGACGCAGCGTCGGACGCGCGAAATAGACTTCCAGATCGCGACCGTTGATCGTGATCTTGCCCGTACCCGGCTTCAGCCAGACGCGCGCAACGGCGTCCTTGCGGCGGCCGGTGGCATAGGCGCGGCCCTGCGCGTCGATGATCTGCTCGCGCAGCGGCATCGGCTCGGGCTTCGGGCCGCTGTTGTTGACGGGTGCTTCTTCGCCGGTCGCGGTTGCGACGACGGCGTCCGGGGTCTGCGCCGGCGCGGTGCCCGGGTTCAGCACGGTGCCCAGATCGGCGAGCGACTGGCGCCCGTCGGAGTTATTGGTGTCGGCCATTATGCGCCCACCTTGTTCTTGCGGCTCATGCCGGCGATGTCGAGGATTGCGGGGTTCTGGGCTTCGTGCGGATGCTCGGTGCCCTTGAAGATACGCAGGTTGCGCATCTGCTGACGACCCAGCGGACCGCGCGGGATCATGCGTTCCACGGCCTTTTCGAGCACGCGCTCGGGGAAGCGACCTTCGAGCACCTTGCCCGCGGTGATTCCCTTGATGCCGCCAGGATAACCGGTGTGCTTGTAATAGACCTTGTCGGTCAGCTTCTTGCCGGTGAACTTGATCTTGTCGGCGTTGATGACGATGACATTGTCACCGCAATCGACGTGCGGGGTAAAGCTGACCTTGTGCTTGCCGCGCAGCACGTTGGCGATCACCACCGCGGCACGACCGACCACCAGGCCGTCGGCATCGACGATGTGCCACTTCTTCTCCACCTCATGCGGCTTGGCCGACTTGGTGGTCTTCAACAGCGCCTTCATGGGCTGGGACCTTCCGATATCTCGATAAAATGAACGCGCCGCCCATTTCGGGACGGCGTTCGTGGCGGGCAAATGCCGTTCGAGGGTCAGAAAGTCAAGCGAAACCGGGCTTTTGCTGACGGGTACAGGAGTACCGGTGCTATTCCACTCTCAGCGTCGCGATGCTGCGGACGGTATTGGTCCTGCCCGGCGCCGCGCTCAACCAGGTCTCGGTCCGGCGGTCGTCCAGCATCACCAGCCCCGTCGCGGGGTCGATCTCGCGGTGACGGACGATGCGCACGCCCGACTCGCCGCGCGGTTCGGCCGATGCAGGCATAATCGCGCCGGTGGCAATCGTGTCGATCGCCATCCAGCCCCTGGCGGTGCGCGCGATCGTCTCGCTGCCGGGCAAACTTGCGCTCTGCGCCAGCGGCGACGCCAACGGCACGACGACCGCCCGCTCGCCCGGGATACCGCCCCCCGACGCATCGATCACCGGCGTCAGGAACGAGGCGAGCATCCCGCGCTGCGTCGCTTCGGGCATCGCCGCAAGCGAGGCGGCGAACTTGCCGGCCGCGTCCGTCCGCACAGTCGAACCGTCCGTGCCCCCCGCCGCCGTCTTGCCGATGGCGGCAACGATCAGCGCCATCAATTGCGCCTGATTCTCGACCGCGATCACCGCTCCCTGCGCGTCGAGCTGGTAGCGGATCGTCCGCCCGACCAGCATCGACATCAACCGGCGCGACATCGCCGCCACGCCGCGTTCGCCCGCCGCGTCGACCGAGACGATGGTCAGATCGGCGAGATAGCCCGTCGCTGTCCTGTGGAACACGATCCGGCGGGACGAGGTGAACCGCGCCACGGACGCTCCGTCGCCGCGCTCATCGACCAAGGTATAGCGCAACGCGACGCCATCGACGGGAGCAAAGGCCGGAGCGGCGACGGCCAGCAGCGCTGCCACCGCCAAACTCATACCCGGCGGCGACCCACCGCATGCGCACCCCATGCCACCGTGACAACCAGCAGCGCACCGACCAGCTGATGCAGCGCCGCCAGCGTGATATCGACCCGCGCCATCACGGTCGAAATGCCGAGCAGGATCTGCACGCCCAGCGCCGCATTGATCGCGATCGACGCGCGCCGGTCGCCCGCTTTCTTCGCCGCGCGCGCCAGCACCACCAGCGCGGCCACCGCAACCCACGCCCACCAGCGATGGATGAAGTGAACGATCGCGGGGTCGTTGGTCAGCATCGCCGTCAGCGATTCACCGCTCTGCGACGCGCCGGGAAAGACGCGCCCGTTCATCAGCGGCCAGTCGCTCGCGACCAGCCCGGCGCGCAATCCCGCCATCAGCGCGCCATAGAGCAATTGCACGAACAGGATCGCGCCGACCCCCGCGCCCAATACGGTCAGCCGTGCCGGCGGCTCGAACCGGTTGCGATTGAGCGCGCGCAGGTCGAGCGCGGTCCACACGACCCCGGCCAGCGTGAACAACGCGGTCAGCAAATGCGTCGCGAGCAATAGCGGCGCGACCTCGGTCCGAACCGACAGCCCCGAGCGCACCATGATCCACCCGATCGCACCCTGCAGCCCGCCCAGCGCCAGCAACGCCACCAGCCGCCAGAAATAGCCCTTGGGGATTTGCCGCCGCACCGCGAACCACAGCAACGGCAGGGCGAACGCCGATCCGATTACCCGCGCCAGCAAGCGGTGGATATATTCCCAGAAGAATATGCCCTTGAACCCGGCCAGCGTGATCCCGGCATGCACCGTCTGCGCTTGTGGGATTTTGAGGAACGCGGCGAACTCGGCCTGCCACTGCGCATCGGTGAGCGGCGGGATGATCCCGGTCAGCGGCTTCCACTCGGTGATCGACAGTCCCGATTCGGTCAGCCGCGTGATCCCGCCGACCACGACGATCGACACGATCAGCGCCGCGACGATCCACAGCCAGACGGCAATCGCGCCAGGCCGGGACCGGTCGGTCAGGGAATGCTGCATCGCCGGCGTCCCCGCCCGCGATTATTTCGCGGTGGTCTTGGTGCTCTGCCCGTCACCTTCGGGCGCCGCGACGATGTCGCGCGTCGTGCCGCCCTTGTCGACGATCTTGGTATCGGGATCGCCGGCTTCCGAACGGATGCCGGGAGCCGCCGCATCGCCGCCCGCCGAATTGAGCGTCGAGGTCTCGGACGAACTGCGCGGCGCGGTGCCGCCGAACAGGGCGTCGAGCGCCTGTGCCGAGGGATTGTTGTCCTGCGGACGCGCGACGCCCGGCTGCGGCGGACGCAGCGAGAAATCGGGCGGTACGACCAGCGGCTGGGCGCGCGCGACGGCGTATTCGTCCGGGCGCGTGCGGTCGAACCCGCGACTGGCGCATCCCGCGAGCAACAGGGCAACGCCCGAAATGGCGACGATCGGCACAACCTTACGCATTCGAATTCTCCACATCGGTCCGCTCTACCCGCGGTCCGGCTTGTTTAGGCTTATCACGTACCAGCAGCGCCCGCACAAGCAGGATGAGCACACCCACCGTAATCGCCGCATCGGCAAGATTGAAGTTTAAAAACGGCGACCATGCGCCGAAGTGAAGATTGGCATAGTCGAGCACGTAGCCGAGCCGGACCCGATCGAGGATGTTCCCCAGCGCGCCACCGGCGATCATCCCCAGCGCGAACTGGTCCTGCCGGTTGTTCTCACGCCACATCCACACCAATACGGCGGCGGCGATTACGCCGGTCAGCACGACCAGCATCCACGCATTCTCCGGCGCCACGCGCAAGAACCCGAGCGACACGCCGTGATTGTGCACGACCTGCAACTGAAAGATCGGCAGCAACACCTTTTCGGGGCCGTACTCGATCAGCCCCAGCGGGCCGGTGACGATCCATTTGACCAGCTGATCGAGCGCAAAGAACGCCGCGAACGCGATCAGTCCGATTCTGGGCGGCTTACCCATCAGCCAACAACTCCGGTGCAGCGGTCGCACAATGTCCCGTCTGCCGTCACCTCGGGCAGCAGGCGCCAGCAGCGGCCGCATTTATGATAATCGCTGCGCGTAACCGACAGCTCGCCTTTCGTCACCTTGGCGACGATGAAGGTTTCCGCCAGCGCCGCCGCCGAGACCGGCAATGCGGGCACGGTGACGTCGGCCTCGAGGCTCGATTTGATCACCTTGTCGCGGCGGAACGGCTCGATCGCCTCGGTCACCTGCGCGCGCAGCGCGCGGATGTCGTCCCACTCGGTCCCGATCACGCGGTCGCCGGGCAGCGGTGGCAGTTCGGGCCAGTCGAGCAGATGCACCGACCCATCCTCGCTCGGGAAGCGCGTCTGCCACGCTTCCTCGGCGGTGAAGCACAGGATCGGCGCGGCGTAACGCACCAGCGCGTGGAACAGCGTGTCGAGCACACTGCGATACGCGCGGCGCTTCGGATCGCTAGGCGCGTCGCAATAGAGCGAGTCCTTGCGGATATCGAAGAAGAACGCCGACAGATCGTCCTGCGCGAAGTCGGTCAGCAGCCGCAGGTAGCGGTTGAATTCGAACGCTTCGGTCGCGGCCTTGAGCTCGACGTCGAGCTTGCCGAGCAGTTCGAGCACGTACAGCTCGAGGTCGGGCATGTCCTTCGGCTGTACCCGCTCGCTCTCGTCGAACCCGTCGAGCGCGCCGAGCAGGTAGCGGAACGTGTTGCGCAGCTTGCGATATGCGTCGCTGGCCGTGCCGAGCACTTCCTTGCCGATCTTCACGTCGTCGAAATAGTCGGTCGACGCGACCCACATGCGCAGGATGTCGGCGCCGGATTCCTGGATGATCTTGAGCGGATCAACGACGTTGCCGAGGCTCTTGGACATCTTGCGACCGTTGCCGTCGAGCGCGAAGCCGTGGGTCAGCACCGCATCGTACGGCGCGCGCCCGCGCGTCCCGCAGCTTTCGAGCAGCGACGACTGGAACCAGCCGCGATGCTGGTCCGACCCCTCGAGGTACAGGTCCGCGCGCACGCCCTCGCCGTAGCGCGCTTCGATCGTGAAGGCGTGGCTCGATCCCGAATCGAACCACACGTCGAGAATGTCGTTCTGCGGCTCGTAATCGGCGATCGCGTAGTCGGCGCCGAGCACGGTCTGATGGTCCGCGGTGAACCACGCATCCGCGCCGCCCGCTGCAAACGCGGCGCGAATACGCTCGTTGACCGCGGGGTCGCGCAGATAGTCGCCGGTGGCGCGGTTGACGTACAAAGCGATCGGCACGCCCCACGCGCGCTGGCGCGAAATCACCCAGTCGGGACGCCCCTCGACCATCGAGCGGATGCGGTTCTGCGAGCGTTCGGGCACCCAGCGCGTCCGCTCGATCGCGTCGAGCGCGAGTTCGCGCAGGGTGGGGCCGTTGCCCTGCGCGACGCCGAGCACCGGCGCAAACCCCGTCATCCCAGCGAAAGCTGGGATCTCAGGCGGCTGTGCCCCGCCGTCGCCCGCGACCCCAGCTTGCGCTGGGGTGACGGCTTGGGTTTGATCCATCGGAATGAACCATTGCGGCGTCGCGCGGAAGATCACCTTGGCCTTCGACCGCCACGAATGCGGATAGCTGTGCGCGAAATCGTCCGACGCCGCGAGCAACGCGCCCGCGTCGCGCAGGTCCGAGCAGATCGGCCCCTCGGCGCTGACGAACTTCTTGTTGATCACGCTCCCCTGACCGCCGAGCCACAGCCAGTCGGCGCGATACATCCCCGCGCCATCGACCGCGAACACCGGATCGATCCCGTTCGCCTTGCACAACAGGAAGTCGTCCTCGCCATGATCGGGCGCCATATGGACAAGGCCCGTACCTGCGTCGGTCGTGACGAAATCGCCAGCGAGGAATGGGCGCGGCTTGGCGAAGAAGCCGCCGAGTTTGTGCATTGGGTGGCCCGCGATGGCGCCGGCGAGTTGCGAACCGGAATAAATCGTCGTTTTCCGATCGGCCCCAAATTCGCGTGGCAAAAATGCCCCACGGACATTGCGCCCATCGACAATTTCGATGCCTTGGGCAGTGTCAGCAGGATTCATCTGCGCCAGTTCGACCACAGCGCGCCGACCGCTGGCGTTCGGCAATCTCTGGACCTCGGCTTGCAGCCGGCCTTGGAATTGCGGCAACAGCGCGCGCGCCACCAAAAAGCGCCGTCCCGCCCAAGACGGAATTATGAACTCTGCGTTGGTTTCACCCTCAGCATACACGTCGGCAATGACGGCCCAATATTCGATGTCCGGCCCATACGCGAGCGCCTGGTTCACCGGAATCGTCCACGGTGTCGTCGTCCAGATCACCGCGTGCGCGCCGACCAGTTCGGGCGCGTTCGGCGCCTCCGTGATCTCGAACGCCACGTCGATCTGCGTCGACACGACGTCCTCATATTCGACCTCGGCTTCGGCCAGCGCGGTCTTTTCGACCGGCGACCACATCACCGGCTTGGCGCCGCGATAGAGCTGGCCGCCTTCCGCGAACTTGAGCAACTCGCCGACGATCGCTGCTTCGGCGTCGAACTTCATCGTCAGATAGGGATCGTCCCAGTCGCCCATCACGCCGAGCCGCTTGAACTGTTCGCGCTGCACGTCGACCCACTTCGCCGCATAAGCGCGGCATTCGGCGCGGAACTGCTCGACCGGCACGTCGTCCTTATTCAGCTTCTTCGCGCGATAGGCTTCCTCGACCTTCCACTCGATCGGCAGGCCGTGGCAGTCCCAGCCGGGCACGTACGGCGCGTCCTTGCCGAGCAGGGTCTGGCTGCGGACGACGATGTCCTTCAGCACCTTGTTCATCGCATGGCCCATATGGATGTCGCCATTGGCGTAGGGCGGGCCGTCGTGGAGGATGAAGCGTTTGCGCCCGGCGCGCTGCTCGCGCAGCTTCGCGTACAAATCTTGTCGAGCCCAGCGCTCGAGGATCGCCGGCTCCTTCGCCGCCAGCCCGGCTTTCATCGGAAAGTCGGTCTTGGGCAGGAAGACGGTGTCGCGGTAATCGGTGGCGGGTGCGGGTGTGTCGGTCATGGGTGGGCGGGCATTAGCGGAGGTTTCCGCGCTCGTCATCTCCCCATGCGTCATCCCAGCGAAAGCTGGGATCGTCCGCGGGGAACATACTGCCTGAGATCCCAGCTTTCGCTGGGATGACGGCTATTGGGCAAGCACCCGCCTCGCCTCGTCGCAATCAGCGTCCATCTGCACCTTCAGCGCCTCAAGACTGTCGAACTTCGCCTCCGCCCGCAGGAATTCGATCAGCTCGACCGCGATCCTCTGCCCGTACAAATCCCCCGAAAAATCGAAGAAATACGGTTCGAGCAATTCCTTGGGCGGATCGAAGGTCGGCCGCACGCCCAGATTCGCGGCGCCGTCGAGCAATCGCCCGTCGCTCAGCCGGCCGCGCACCGCGTAGATGCCGTACGCCGGCCGCAGATAGTTCGCCATGTCGATATTGGCGGTCGGAAAACCGATCGTTCGCCCCAGCTTGTCGCCGTGCTGGACCACGCCCTCGATCGTGTACGGCCGCGTCAGCAGCCGCGCCGCCTCGCGCGGGTTCCCGGCCTTCAGCGCGTCGCGGATGCGAGTCGACGACACCGTTTCGCCGTCGAGCTGCACCGGCGCGATCGTATCGACGGTGAAGCCATGCTCCTCGCCCAATGCGCGCAACATCGGAATGTCGCCGCTGCGCCCCCTGCCGAAGGTGAAATCCTCCCCGGTGACCACGCCCGCGACGCCGAGCTGGCCGACCAGCCGCTCGGTGACGAATGCCTCGGCCGTCAGCCCCGCGAGAGCGGCGTCGAAGTCGAACACTGCCATTCCGTCTGCGCCAGCCGCCTTGAACAGCCGCTCGCGCTGATCGAGGCTGGTCAGCCGGAAATACCGACTGTCGGGGCGGAAATAGCGCATCGGGTGCGGATCGAAGGTCGCGACGATCGCCGGCTTGCCCGCCGCCCGCGCACGATCGACCGCGCGGCCCACCACTGCCTGGTGCCCGAGGTGAAACCCGTCGAAATTGCCGAGCGCGACGAACCCGCCGCGCAAAGCTTGGGGCACCGCCGAGCCGCCGGAAAGCCGCTCCATGGCCGGGGCTATAGGGACTGGATATCGGCACGCAAAGTCCCTCTCCCTTTGGGAGAAGGAGGGAGGCGCGAAGCGCCGGAAGGGTGAGGGCAGAATGGCGTCCTGCCCTCACCCGACCTCGCTTCGCTCGGCCACCCTCTCCCAAAGGGAGAGGGCTTTTATTTCCCCGGCGCCATCCCCGCGATGAGCACGCGCACCACGTTGCCGCCCATCACCTTGCGGATTTCGTCGTCACTAAACCCGCGATCGATCAGCGCCTGCGTCACAGCGACGATCTGGCTGGCATCGAACCCGGTGGTCACCGCTCCGTCGAAATCGCTGCCCAGCCCGACATGGTCGATCCCGACCAGATCGCGGACGTACGCAATCGCCTTCGCCACATCCTCGGGTTTGGTCGAACAGATCGCGGCGTCCCAGAAGCCGATCCCGATTACGCCACCGGTCTTCGCGATCCCGCGAATCTCGTCGTCGGTCAGGTTGCGGTTGACCTTGCACGTCGCCTGCACGCCGCCATGGCTTGAGACGATCGGGCGGCGCGCCATCGCGATGATCTGCGCGACCGTGGCGTGGCTGGCATGCGCGACGTCGACCACCATGCCGAGCTGCTCCATGCGGCGGATCACCGCGACCCCCAGCGGCGTCAGCCCGCCCTTCTTCACCCCGTGCATCGACCCGGCGACATCGTTGTCGAAGAAATGCGCCATGCCCGCCATGCGGAACCCGGCGGCGTACAGTGTATCGAGATTGGCGATCTTGCCTTCTAGGTCCTGCAACCCCTCGATCGACAGCATCGCGCCGACCACCGTGCTTCCCCCCTGCCGCTCAACCATCAGTTTGGCGAGGTCGGCGGAGGACGTGATCAACCTCATCTGCCCTTTCGAAGCGTCGGCGAATCCCTTCAACTTCTGGGCATGGTAGAGCGAGCGTTCGAGCAGCGAACCCCATGTGCGCACGGGCTGTAGGTCGGCGATCACCAGCGTCGTAATATTGTCGGTATCGCCCGAATTGGCGTCGTAATTCTGCCCCTTGGGCGTCTTGGTCACCGAGGAGAAGACTTGCAGCGCGTAATGCCCCTCCTGCAACCGCGGCAGATCGACCATCCCGCGGGTCGATCGCGTCAGCAGGTCGCGTTTCCACAGCAGCGAATCGGCATGCATGTCGGCGACGTCGAGCGTCTTCTGCAGCGCTTCGGCGCGGGCCGATATTTTGAACGCGAGCGGCACGACCTTGTTCTGACCGTTCTCGACGATGCCGGGCGCGAGGATGAAGAAGGCAATCGCGGCGACGAGAATCAGTCCGCCGAAGCACCACACGATTTTACGAACCATAGCCCCCTCCGTCATGCCGGCCTTGTGCCGGCATCCACTCATCCGCGAGCGATAGGGTTTGGGGCACGGTGGACCCCGGCACAAGGCCGGGGTGACGGCTCAGGCCTTGGCGAGCGTCACGAAACTGTACGCTGGCCGCTCGCTTTCGGCAGGATGATCCTCGCGCTCAAGCTCGCGCCATCCGTCGAAACCCGGCACCGTCGCATCGCCCTCGGCATCCAGATGCACCTCGGTCAGCTCCACGCGATCCGCCCGATCCAGAAACAGCGCGAACACCTCGGCCCCACCGATCACGAACGCCTCCTTCCCCGCCAGCGCCAGCGCTGCATCGACCGAATGCACGACCTCCGCCCCCTCCGCCGACCAATCCCGATCGCGCGTCAGCACGATGTGCCGCCGCCCCGGCAAAGGCGAGGGAAAGCTCTCGAACGTCTTGCGCCCCATGATCATCGGCTTGCCCATCGTCAGCGCTTTGAACCGCTTCAGGTCCGCGGGCAGGTGCCACGGCAGCGCGCCATCGCGGCCGATCACGCCGTTATCGGCGCGCGCGAGGATGAAGGTGATCAATTCCCCTCCCGCTTGCGGGAGGGGTTAGGGGAGGGCGTGTCGGAAGCGAACATGAGACGAGACATGCCCTCCCCCGACCCCTCCCGCAAGCGGGAGGGGAGCGCTCACTTCGGCGCGTGATCCTTGACCCATTTCTTCGGATCCTTGTCGACCGGCTTCACGCCCGTCAGATTATCCGCCTCGAACGTCGCGAACTTCACGCCCAGATCGTGCCGCTCCTGCAAGCTCGCCTGCTGGCGGAAGTCGGTCAGCCCCTGCCGCTCTTCCTCGGCCATGTGATCGCCATTGGCCTTGTTGCACGCGCCCAGCGCCTCGAACCATTTCTTGCTGCCGACCTTTTCCTTGTCGACCGCCGCCGCGGTGTCGCGGATCTCGTTGTGATCCTCGATCGCGTCCTCGGTTTCTTCCGCCGCCGAATCGGCGTCGTTGCCACCCTTCCCGATCTTCATCAGCCGCGGATAGAAGAACCTTTCCTCCGCCTCGGCGTGCGAATCGAGCAAGGCGCGCAGCCGCTTCCACAGCGACGCCAGCGAGTCGGTGTCCTTGGGGTCAATCTGTTCGATCTGCGCGAACAGGTTCCGCTGCTGCGCGTGTTCGTCGAGGATGAGTTGCGTAATGTCCACGGAATGCCCTTCGTTGCGGTGTCGAAAGGATAACCGCGACAGTGCATTCGGGTTCCGTCAGACCGCGACCGGCGCCTTGATGTGCGCCTGCGCGTCGTAGCCGACCAGTTGGAAATCCTCATAGTCGTAGGCGTCGATCGACGGCGCCTTGCGCAGGATCTCAAGCTTCGGGAGCGGCCCTGGATCGCGCCCGAGCTGCTCGCGCGCCTGCTCCAGATGGTTCGAATAGAGGTGGCAATCGCCGCCGGTCCAGACGAACTCGCCGACCTCGAGCCCCGCCTGCTGCGCCAGCATATGCGTCAGCAGCGCGTAGCTGGCGATGTTGAACGGCACGCCGAGGAAGATGTCGGCCGAGCGCTGGTAGAGCTGGAGCGACAGCTTGCCGTTCGCGACGTAGCACTGGAACAGGCAGTGGCACGGTGCCAGCGCCATCGCGTGGAGCTCACCCGGGTTCCATGCGCTCACAACCATCCGGCGGCTCGCGGGATTGACTTTGAGCGTCTCGATCAGCTCGGCGATCTGGTCGACATGGCCACCCTCGGCGGTCGCCCAGTCGCGCCATTGCTTGCCGTACACCGGTCCCAGGTCGCCCGTCTCATCGGCCCATTCGTCCCAGATGCTGACCTTGCGGTCCTGAAGCCATTTCACATTGGTGTCGCCGCGCAGGAACCACAGCAATTCGACGATGATCGACCGCAAATGCAGTTTCTTGGTGGTGAGCACGGGGAAGCCCTTGCTCAGGTCGAACCGCATCTGGTGCCCGAACACGCTGAGCGTGCCGGTGCCGGTGCGGTCCATCTGCTCGGCACCATGGTCGAGCGCGCGCTGCATCAGGTCGAGATATTGCCGCATGATCTTGGCTTAGCGTCCGCCGGTCGAACCGCCAAGCCGGGCGGCTAACAACGTTGTGGAAAGCTGATCAGGCCGCGAGGCGACAGGCCCGGATCGCCTTGGGATCGGGGCGCGCGCCGACCGCCTGAAAGCGCGCCATATAGCCGCCGGCCGACGGCATGTCGTCGAACCCGACCAGCTTGTAGCCGACTGCGGCCATCTCGCATTCGAGCAATTTGGGCGGCGTCCCGTGATTCTGCGTCGCGCGGTTGGCGTCCACCACGACGATCTGGCCGTCGGGCTTGAGCGAGGGGCGGATGCGCCAGAGGAATTCGTAGGGCTGCTCGATCTCATGGTACATATGCACCATCAGGATCCGGTCGAAACTGTTGTCGGGCAGCTTGGGATTGGCCGGTTCGCCCAGTCGCACGCTGACATTGTCGAGCCGGTCGCGCGCGACGCGCTGCGCCAGCGCGTCGCGAACCGCGGGGACGATATCCTCGGCCAGCACGCGCCCGCTTTTGCCCACGCGGGTGGACAAGCGGACCGTGTAATAGCCCTCACCCGCGCCGATATCGGCGACGGTCATGCCCTTGGCGATGCCCGATTTGCCCATCACTTCGCCGGCTTCGTTCAGCCGGTCGCGCGCTTCTTCGGTCGACCAGCGCGGCGAGACGATCCTGGCGACCGGGCGGTCGGCGGCGGGGAACGGACCCACATTGTCCGGCTTGTCGCGCACCACCGCCGTCCCGCCGTCGCATGCGGCGAGCAGCAGCAAGACGGCGGCGGCGAACGCGAAGCGCATCAGTCGACGTCCTCCACTTCGACCGACTCACCGGTCACGCGCTGCGACAAGGCCGCCGCCATGAACGAATCGAGGTCGCCGTCGAGCACGTCGGACGGCGCGGTCGAGGTCACGCCGGTGCGCAAATCCTTCACCAGCTGATACGGCTGGAGCACGTAGCTGCGGATCTGATGCCCCCAGCCGATATCGGTCTTGGACGCATTCTCGGCGCTCGCCACCGCCTCGCGTTCGGCCAGTTCGCGTTCGTACAGCCGCGCGCGCAGCTGGTTGTACGCCTCGGCCTTGTTCTTGTGCTGGCTGCGCTGGTTCTGACACTGGACGACGATCCCGGTCGGGATGTGCGTGATGCGCACCGCCGAATCGGTCGTGTTGATGTGCTGCCCGCCCGCACCGCTCGCGCGGTACGTGTCGATGCGCAGGTCGCTTTCGTTATACTCGACCTCGATATTGTCATCGACCACCGGATAGACCCACACGCTGGCAAAGCTGGTGTGGCGCCGCGCCGCGCTGTCATACGGGCTGATCCGGACGAGCCGATGCACGCCGCTTTCGGTCTTGGCGTAGCCGTACGCATTCTCGCCCTTGAGCAGGATCGTCGCCGACTTGATCCCGGCCTGTTCGCCCGAATGCTGGTCGATCAGTTCGACCTTCAGCCCGTGGCGTTCGCCCCAGCGCTGGTACATCCGGCTGAGCATCCCGGCCCAGTCCTGGCTCTCGGTCCCACCGGCGCCGGCGTTGATTTCGACATAGGTGTCGTTGGCATCGGCTTCGCCCGCCAGCAGCGCCTTGATCTTGTCGGTTTCGGCGCGCTTGGCGAGTTCGGCCAAAGCCTCGACCGCCTGGCCCTCCATTTCGGTATCGCCCTCGGCCTCGGCCATCTCGATCAGTTCGACATTGTCCGACAGCTCGCTCTCGATCGCGCGCGTCGCGGCGATCGCCTCGTCGAGCCGGCGGCGTTCGCGCATCACGTCCTGCGCGGCCTTGGGATCGTTCCACAACGCCTGATCCTCGACGCGCGCGTTGAGCTCGTCGAGCCGCCTGAGCGCGCGGTCCCAATCGAGGAACCGGCGCAGCAAGGCGAGCGCGCTATTGATCGTATCGACATGCGATTGCGCTTCGGCGCGCATCGGCAACTCCAAAAAAATTCCGTCATTCCAGCGAAAGCATGGAATCTCATGCGGCAAACGCGACGCGCGATAACCGGGAGATCCCAGCTTTCGCCGGGATGACGATATGTAGGGACGGTCCCTAGTAGATACCGCCCTGCCGTTGCAAGAAATCGCCGTCGCCCTGTTCCTTGGGCTTGTCGCCGGTCAAGGCCTTGGTCGGGGTGGCGGTCGGCAAATCGCGGCGGATCGGCCCGCGGCGCGGTTCGCTTTCGGGCTTGAACGCTTCCCAGATCACCGCCGCCTTGGGATCGTTGTCGTTGGGCCAGCTGCTGAACACCGGGCGACCGGAGACGCGATCGATCCGCACCATCCGCACCCCGGCCGGCGCGCGGAACGGTATCTTGGGCATGCCCTCATACGCTTTGACCGCCCATTCCTTGAAGATCGGCGCGGCGATCGTGCCGCCCTGGGCGTAACCGCCCAGATTCACCGGCGTGTCATAGCCCATATAGACCCCCCCGATCATCTGCGGGGTGCCACCGATGAACCACACGTCCTTCGGCCCCGAATTGGTGCCGGTCTTGCCGAACATCGGCCGGTCCAGATCGCGCAGCACGACGGCGGTACCGCGCAGGATCACGCCCTCCGCGATGTGCACCATCTGATACGCACTCATCGGTTCGACGATCTGCTTCAGCTTGACCACCGGGCGCGGCATCGGCTTTCCGTTCCAGTCGGGCGCGTTGCAGCGATCGCACGGGCGCCAGTTATCGGGCCAGATCACCTTGCCGCGCCGGTCCTGGACATAATCGATCAAGGTCGAGGGGCGCCCGCGCCCGTTATTCTCCAGGATCGAATAGGCGTTGACCATGCGCTGCACGGTGGTTTCGCCCGCCCCCAGCGAGAACGCCAGATAGGGCGGGTATTTGCCCACGCCGATCTCGTCCATCAGCTTGACGACCTTGCCCATGCCGGTCTGTGCCGCGGCGCGCACCGTCATCAGGTTGCGCGACTGTTCGATCCCCCAGCGCATCGTATGCGGGCCCGATCCCGCGCCGCCGCCGAAATTCTGGAAGCATTTCTGCCCGCGCGATCCCTGGCTGACACAGAACGGGCCGTCGACGATGATCGACGCCGGGGTCAGGCCGCTTTCCAGCGCGGCGGCATAGACCACCGGCTTGATCGTCGATCCCGGCTGGCGCAGCGCCTGCGTCGCGCGGTTGAACGACTGGACGCGATTGTCGAACCCGCCCTGCATCGCCAGCACACGACCCGTGGCCGGTTCTTCGACCAGGAAGCCGCCGGAAATCTTGGGGATCGCGCGCAGGGCATAGCCGCCGCCTTCGGGCGCAACCGCAATGATATCCCCGGCGCGGATCACGCTCGCCGCCGACCCGCCCTTGTCGCGCACCGGCATCGCCGCCGCCCCGCGCGGCATCGTGCCGGTCGATCCGTCGGAGAATCCAAGGCTGAAGTCGCCGTCGGCGGCGAGCACGATCGCGGCGCGCCAGTCTTCATAATCGAGCGCAATGTTGCTGCCCAGCAGCGCGCCGAGCCAATTGTTGCCGGGTATGTCGACGTGCCCGAGCGGACCGGTCCAGCCACGCCCGCGATCGTAACGAAGCAATCCGTTGCGCAGCGCCTTTTGCGCCAGTTCCTGCTGATACGGATCGAGCGAGGTGCGCACCCAAAGTCCGCCGCCATAAACGCTGTAGGGGTTGCGCCCGCCGTCGGAATTCTCGCCGAATTTGTCGATCAGCTGCCGACGCACTTCCTCGACGAAATAGCCCGACACCGATTCGAACTGCGCGGTGCGCTTGTTGACCGTGCCGAGCGGCTGCGCGACCGCCTCGTCGTGCTGCGCCTGGCTGATATATTTGTTCGCCAGCATCTCACCCAATACCCAATTGCGGCGGGCAAGCGCCTTTTCGGTCTTGCGATCGGGATCATAGCCCGAAGGGGATTTCGGCAGAATCGCCAGATAGGCGAACTGCGCCAGCGTCAGGTCCTTCAGATCCTTGTCGAAATAGGAATGCGCCGCGGCTTCGACGCCGTAGGCATTACGCCCGAGGAAGATCGTGTTGAGATAGATTTCGAGGATCTGCTGCTTGTTCAGCGCGTCTTCGATCCGGTAGGCGAGGATCGCTTCCTTGAGCTTGCGCATGTAACTGACTTCGTTGCCGACCAGCAGGTTCTTCGCCACCTGTTGCGTGATCGTCGACGCGCCGACCGAGCGCTTGCGCGAGAAGTTGCCGATGAACGCCGAGACGATGCCGGGATAATCGACGCCGTGGTGCGTGAAGAACGTCTTGTCCTCGGCCGACAGATACGCCGCGACGAGCAATTTGGGATATTCGTCGAAGCTCAACTGAACGCGGCGTTCGCGGGCATAGGAATAGACCGGCATGCCGTTAGTATCGCGGACGTTGGACGGCAGCGGCGGCTCATAGGTCTTGAGCGCATCGACCGAGGGCAATCCCGGCAGCACGAAGATCGCCAGCGCCGCCCAGCCGAGCGCGATCGCGCCGGCGATCAGCACCAGCAGCTTGCCCCACCACCGCTTCCAGGTCCGCCGCATGAAACCCGCGAAACCGCCGACCTCACGCCTGACCTTGAAACTCACCGATTGCGAACTCGCCTCCACCATGGCGGCTGGCATTAGCATGTCCGCTGGCGGTTGCCAGCATGGATCGACGCCGCGTTTTTCTTCTCGTCATGCCGGACTTGATCCGGCATCCATGCCTTACGGTTGCAGCGAAGAACGACGATGCGAGAACGAATACCTGCGGTCTACATCCTCGCGAACTACAAGCGCGGCACGCTCTACATCGGCGTGACATCGGACCCGCTTGGCCGACTGTATCAGCACCGCACCGGAGTCACGCCGGGCTTCACCCGCCGTCACGCCGTTAAGCTGCTCGTCTACATCGAATTCTTCGGCGACATGGAGCACGCTATTGCGCGCGAGAAACAGCTCAAGAACTGGAAACGGCAATGGAAGATTGAACTGATCGAGAAAGCCAATCCCGACTGGCGTGACCTCGCACGAGATTACGGGTTCGAACCGATCAGCCAGTTGTTGCCGCCGGACATGGACCCCGGGTCGAGCCCGGGGTGACGATCGCTAGTTCGACGCCAGCCGCTTCGCAAAGTTGATTTCGACCGCGCGTTCGACGCTCATTGCGATGCGTTTCCGGCCGTCCACCGAATCGAGGAACGCGGCATCGCGCGGGTTGGAGATATATCCCGTTTCGAACAGGATCGAGGGCATGTCGGGCGCCTTGAGCACCATCAGCGATGCGAATTTGTGGAATCCCGGCCGCAGCGGAACGAACGGCGCCGCTTCGCGACCGAGCAACCGCGCGAAGGCGGCACTGGCATTCATCGTTTCGCGCTGCGTCAGGTCGATCAGGATCGACGAGACATCGGCATTTTCGCTGCCCAGATCGACCCCGGCGATGATGTCGGCCTTGTTCTCGCGCGCTGCCAGCTTCGCCGCTTCCTTATCGGAGGCGACTTCGGACAGGGTATAGACCGACGCCCCCGACGCGTCGCCCGACCCGACGCTGTCGCAATGCACCGAAATGAACAGATCGGCCTTGAGCTTGCGCGCTATGCCATAGCGTTCCTGCAGCACCAGAAAGCGGTCGTCGTCGCGGGTCAGCGCCACGCGCACCCGGCCCGACTTGAGCAACTCGTCGCGAATCGCTTTGGCGATCTTGAGCGTCAGATCCTTTTCCTTGAGCCCGCTGGTCGGCGAAATCGCGCCCGGATCGAATCCGCCGTGCCCGGCGTCGATCACCACCAGCGGCCGGCTGGGATCGCCTTCGACGACCGGCAGCGGCAACGACTTGCTCGAATCCGGCATGGGCAGCGACACCGAATATCGTTTCGGCAGCGCGGTTTCGGACAGATTGAGCGGCGGCAGGAAGGTCATCCGGCCTTCGGCGGCGGCGCGCGCGAAGACCGAATCGTCGACGGTCTTTAACTGGATCGTCAGGACGCGGCCATTCGACCCGAAGCTGCCGCTGGCCACCACCGCGGGCCGCGTCAGGTCGAACACGACGCGCGCGCCATCGTCGCGCGCACCTTCACGAACGCCGCTGACCAGCCCGCCCGTGTCGATCGTGCCCCCCGGGGTCGCGCCGGCAACGTCGATCGCAATGCGATTGGGCGAGGCGAGCAAAAAGGAAGAGGCGGTCGCGACGGTCTGGTCGAACGTGATCACCACGGCGTCGCCCTGCACGTCGACGCGCTGGATCGTCCCCGCCATCGCCGGGCTACCGCCCAGCCACAGGGCCAGCAAAGCAAGAATGAACGACACCCGCGCGTAATGCCGCGCCGTCACAGGGCGGGTCCAGCGAAAAACCATCTGAGGGAAACCCCTTTAAGAAATCCCGTTTCGATGATTGGGTTATCGCCGCAGTGACTCTACCCGGCGGTGAAGCGATGAGGTTAACCGGCAATTCGGCATATTTTTGCCGGCAACAGCGGCAGAATAGTGCCGGTTGAAGCCGCCCTCGCCAAATGCTACTTCGCGTTCAACCGGCGTCGTGTCAGTCACTTGCGCGATGCCCGGCCCCACGGTCGCCCCGACACAACGGACCCGGCGATCCATCAGGTTGAAGTTCGCATGTCGCATTTTCCCAGCCTCACGCTCCGCCCGGCACTTGCCGGCGGGTGTGCTGGCGCGGTTGCCCCGGCCGAGATGCCCGGGCGTGCGCGGCGAGCAGACGCACATCCACAATCCCGCACCGACCGGCGATCCGCCGGCACCGCGCGACTTATCGGCACGTCCCCGTTTAACAGGTGGGACCGGCGTGCCCGGAGAACACATAATGACCATGCGTATGTTGATCGACGCACGCCACCGGGAAGAAACCCGTGTGGCGGTCGTCAAAGGTAACCGCATCGAGGAGTTCGATTTCGAAAGTGCCGAGCGCAAGCAGCTCAAAGGGAATATCTATCTAGCCAAGGTTACGCGAGTCGAACCGTCGCTCCAGGCGGCGTTCATCGACTATGGCGGCAACCGTCACGGCTTCCTGGCCTTTTCGGAAATCCATCCCGATTATTATCAGATCCCCAAGGAGGATCGCGAAGCGCTGTTGCGCGAAGAGGCCGAACACGCCGCCGAGGAAGCCGCGCTGCGCGCCGAACTCGACGGTGACGACGACCTCGAAGAAGATGCTCACGAGCCGGGCGAAGACGAAATCGAACGGCTCGACGACGACGGCGCACCCGACGAAGAGATCGCCGCCGACGGTGAAAGCCAGGGCCGCCGCCCGCGCCGCCGCAATGCTTCGGACGATCAGGTCGAAGCGCTGCGCGAGCGCCGCATGAACCTGCGTCGCCGTTACAAGATCCAGGACGTGATCAAGCGCCGCCAGGTGCTGTTGGTTCAGGTCGTCAAGGAAGAGCGCGGCAATAAGGGTGCGGCGCTGACCACCTATCTGTCGCTCGCCGGTCGTTACTGCGTCCTGATGCCCAACACGTCGCACGGCGGCGGGATCAGCCGCAAGATCAGCAATGCGGGCGACCGCAAACGTCTCAAGTCGATCATGGCCGACCTGCAGCTGCCCGCGTCGATGGGCTGCATCGTCCGCACCGCCGGGCTTCAGCGCACCAAGGTCGAGATCAAGCGCGACTTCGATTACCTCGCCCGGTTGTGGGACGGTATCCGCGAAGAAACGCTCAAATCCGCCGCGCCGGCGCTCGTCTATGGCGACAGCGACCTGATGAAGCGCGCGATCCGCGATATCTATAACAAGGATATCGACGAAGTGATCGTCGAGGGCGATGACGGCTATCGTCAGGCCAAGGAGTTCATGAAGCTCCTGATGCCCAGCCACGCGCGGCGCGTGAAGCATTATTCCGACCCCGTGCCGCTGTTCCAGCGCGCCGGTGTCGAGGATCAGCTGAGCGCGATGTACAACCCGGTCGTCCAGCTCAAATCGGGCGGCTATCTGGTGATCAACCCGACCGAGGCGCTGGTGTCGATCGACATCAACTCGGGCCGCTCGACCCGCGAGCACAATATCGAACAGACCGCGACCGCGACCAATCTGGAAGCCGCCGCCGAAATCGCCCGCCAGCTGCGCCTGCGCGACATGGCCGGACTGGTCGTCATCGACTTTATCGACATGGACAATAATTCCAACGTCCGGAAGGTCGAGAAGGCGATGAAGGAGGCGATGAAGAACGATCGCGCCCGCATCCAGGTCGGCCGCATTTCGTCCTTCGGTCTGATGGAAATGAGCCGTCAGCGGCTGCGCACGGGCGTGCTCGAAGCCTCGACCCGGCCGTGCCCGCATTGCGAAGGGTCGGGCTTCGTCCGCACCGCGTCGTCGGCGGGCCTGTCCGCGCTGCGCATGATCGAGGACGAGGCCGCGCGCGGTCGCGGATCGCTGATCACGCTGCGCGCCAGCCAGGAAGCGGCGTTCTACGTGCTCAACAAGAAGCGCGCCGACATTGCCGAGATCGAGGATCGCTACGGCGTCCAGGTCGCCATCCTGTCGGACGGCGAACCCGAAGGATCGCGCATGACGGTCGAGGCCAGCGGCCCGCCGCCGGCCTATGCGCCGAAGTTCGAAGCGTTGGTCGAAGAACCGGAAGATGACGATTACGTCGAGGAAGTCGACGAGGAAGAGGAAGACGCCGAGGACGGCGAAGACGAGGATCGCGCCGAGCGCGGACCGCGTCCCGAGCGCAGCGCCGACGACAGCGATGGCGAAGGCGGACGCAAGCGCCGCCGCCGCCGCCGGGGCCGGCGCGGTCGCGGTCCGCGCGACGATGAGGCCGGCGAAGCGGGCGCCGATGGCGCAGCGCAAGACGGCGAAGCCGCCGGCGACAGCGACGAGTCCGAAGACGATGCGGTGGAGCATGCCCCGGTGGGTGAGGATGGCGAACCCCGCCGTCCCCGTCGTCGCGGTCGCGGACGTCGCGGTCGTCGCGGCGAGGGTAATGCCGATACGATCGCGCTCAACGAGGAAGCCGATGCCGGCGATTCGGGGCCGGTCGTCGCGGTCCACGCCAATCCGGACGTGCCGGTCGTCGTCGATGCCGATGCCGAGGATGTCGATGCGGCGCCCAAGCGCTCGCGCCGCCGCCCCCGCGCTCGCCTGGCCGAAGAGGTTGCCGCGCCGGTGGCGGCACCGATAGAAGCCGACGTCGCCGTCGAAGCGGAAGCCCCCGCGGCCAAGCCCAAGCGTTCGCGCAAGAAGGCGGCTCCGGCAGTCGAGACGGAAGCCGAGGCCACGCCGGTCGCCGAGGAAAGCGCCGCGCCGGCGCCGACCGACGAACCGCCGACCGATCCGGCCCCCAAGCCCAAACGCTCGCGCAAAAAGACCGAACCTGCGGCCGAGGCGCCGGCACCGGTTGACGCGCCGGTACCGGCCAACGACGCCGATGCCGCGGTGGCCACGGCCGAGAATGGCGGGCTCGACGAAAATGGCGAACCGCGCCGCGGCTGGTGGCAGCGCACCTTCGGCGCGTAATTTGAAGGCGCTCTTTCATTCCTCCCCGAGCTTGTCTCGGGGAGGGGGACCGCCGACCGCAGGTCGGTGGTGGAGGGGCAGTGGGGCCGGGCTTGCCCCTCCACCATCGCTGCGCGATGGTCCCCCTCCCCAAGCAAGCTTGGGGAGGAATTGCTTCATGGCGGGCTCACTCGCCGGTGCACAGGGCCGCTGGTACGTTGATCACGCGAGCAATTAGGCGGATAGTCGGCCCATGAAGCGCATCTTCGCCATTTTCGCCGCCACGATCCTGATCTGGGCTCAGCCCGTTTACGCGCAATCGATCCTGCGCGACGCCGAAACCGAAGCACTGTTCAGCGACATGTCGCGACAGATGATCATCGCCGCCGGGCTGTCCCCGGCGAACGTCAAGGTCGTGCTGATCAACGACGATTCGATCAACGCTTTCGTCGCGGGCGGGCAGACCGTCTATGTCCATTCGGGGCTGATCCAGGCCGCCGACAGCGCCAATCAGGTACAGGGCGTGATCGCGCACGAACTGGGGCATATCGCCGACGGCCACGTCGTGCTGGCCGATGCCGGCTATCGCCCCGCGATGGGCATCTCGCTGCTCAGTCTGGTGCTCGGCATCGCGGCGATGGCGGCGGGCGCGGGCGAAGCGGGTGCCGGAATCCTTGCCGCTGGTCAGCAAGCCGCGATGGGCAAGGCGCTCGCCTTTACGCGCGTTCAGGAAGCGACGGCGGACGCCAGCGGCGCCAAATATCTCGGGATCGCCGGGATCAGCGGGCGCGGGATGATCGAGTTCTTCAAGAAGCTGGCGAACGAAGAATATCGCTATGGGATGGCGAATATCGATCCCTACGCCCAGACTCACCCGCTATCCAGCCAGCGCGTCAACACGCTGCTCGCCGATCTGAAAGCGTCGCCGTCGTGGAGCAAGCCCAACGATCCGGCGCTGGAGGAACGCTTCAAACGCGTGAAGGCCAAGCTGATGGGCTATGTCGCGCCCTACGGCACCACGCTGAACCTCTATCCCGAGACCGACAATTCGATCTACGCGCATTACGCGCGCGCTTATGCCTGGCACAAAGCGGGCTATCCCGACAAAGCCGATGTCGAGACGCTGGCCTTGCTCAAGGCAAAGCCCGACGATCCCTATTTCCTCGAAATCCGCGGCCAGATCCTGCTCGAAGCGGGACGACCCAAGGACGCGATCGCGCCCTTGAAGGAAGCGAGCGAACTGACGCGCTTCAACCCGTTGATCGTGACCACTTACGGCCACGCGCTGATCGCGACCGAGGACCCGGCCAATTATGCCGAGGCCGAACGCGTGCTGAGGATCGCGGTCAACAAGGATGACGACAATCCTTTCGCGTGGTTCCAGCTGGGCACGGTGTACGAACTCAAGGGCGATTATCCGCGCTCAGCCCTCGCCACCGCCGAACGCGCCAGCATGACGGGCGATACGAAGATGGCGGTGTACAGCGCGCGCAACGCGATGGCCGGACTCCCGCCCAACTCCCCCGACTGGATTCGCGCGCAGGACATCGCGCTGACCGGACAGAACGAACTCGACGACAAGAAACGCAAAAAAAGATGACCGGATTCCTTTCTTCTCGCGCCGCGGTCCCCCTGGTCGCGGCGGCTGCGGCCTTGCTTGGCGCGGGGGGCACCTGGCTGGCGACGCGGCACGACGACGGACCGCAGGTGCGCGACTATCTGCTGGCACACCCCGAAGTGATCCCGGAGGCGATGGCCAAACTGCAGGAGCGCGAAACCGGCAAGGTGATCGCCGACAATCGCGCGGAGATCGTCACGCCGATCGGCACCGCCTGGGCGGGCAATCCCAATGGCGACGTCACCGTGGTCGAATATCTCGACTATAATTGCGGTTATTGCCGCGCCAGTGTGCCGATCGTCGCGCAACTGATCGCGTCCGACCCGCAAGTGAAAGTGGTCTATCGCGAAATGCCCGTGCTGAGTGACGAGAGTGTCACGGCAGCACGCTACGGCATGGTCGTCGCGGCGCAGGGCGGCAATTACCGCAAGCTGCACGATGCGCTCTATGCCGGCGGACCGCTCAGCGACGCCAGCATCGACAAGGCGATCGTCAGCATCGGCTTCGATCCCGCGACGGTCAAGAAGGCCATTGCCGATCCGCGGATCGACGCGACGATCAAGACCAACCTCGGCCTGATGCGCCAGCTCAACCAGAACGGCACGCCGAGCTGGATCATCGGCAACAAGGTGATTTCGGGCCTGATGACGCTCGACGCGATGAAGGCGGCGGTGGCGGAAGCGCGGGCGAAGCGCGCCACGTAACCCCGTCCTTATTCCCCTCCCTGGAAGGGAGGGGTTAGGGGTGGGCCGGTCTCGAGGGACCGCCAAACTCTCCTCATACCCACCCACCCCAGCCCCTCCTTTCCGGGGAGGGGAGAAAGTTGGGTTGCACCTTCCACGCCCCCTCCCCATCTCCGCGCTTCAAGGGGACTTCATGACCGATCCGATTCTCTCCGTCCGCGGCGTATCGAAAACCTATGCCTCGGGCGTCCACGCGCTCCACAAGGTCGATCTCGACATCCGGAAGGGCGAAATCTTCGCGCTGCTCGGGCCCAACGGCGCGGGCAAGACGACGCTGATCAGCATCATCTGCGGGATCGTCACCCCCAGCACCGGCACGATCACCGTCGGCGGGTATGACGCGACCCACCAGCCCAAAGCCGCGCGCAAACAGATCGGCCTGGTCCCGCAGGAACTCGCGACAGACATGTTCGAAACCGTGCTGTCGACCTGCCGCTTCAGCCGCGGATTGTTCGGCAAGCCGACGCATTCGGCGCATATCGACGAAGTGCTCAAAGACCTGTCGCTGTACGACAAGCGCAATGCGAAGATCATGGAATTGTCGGGCGGCATGAAGCGCCGCGTGCTGATCGCCAAGGCGTTGTCTCACGAGCCCGATATCCTGTTCCTCGACGAACCCACCGCCGGCGTCGATGTCGAGCTGCGCCGCGACATGTGGAAGCTGGTCCACAAATTGCGCGACAAGGGCACGACGATCATCCTGACCACGCACTACATCGAAGAAGCCGAGGAAATGGCCGACCGCGTCGGGGTGATTTCGGGCGGCAAGCTGCTGGTGGTCGATGAGAAGGCCGCGCTGATGAAGAAGCTCGGTAAGCGCGAACTCGACATTTCGCTGAGCGAGCCGATGGCGACGCTCCCGGCCGACCTGGGCGAGTGGAACGTCGCGCTCGAAAACGACGGCAAGATTCTGCGCTATGTCTTTGACGCACAGGCCGAACGCACCGGTATACCGTCGCTGCTGAGGAAGCTTGCCGATCTCAATATCGGCTTCAAGGACCTCGAAACCTCGAAATCGAGCCTCGAAGACATCTTCGTCGATCTGGTGAAGGAGGGCGGCAAGTGACAACGCGATCGCGCCTCATTTACGCTTCCCCGGCGAAGGCCGGGGCCCAGCTTCGGGCTGCGTGCAACTGGACCCCGGCCTTTGCCGGGGAAGCGTTGTTGGAGAATTCCACGCCCTCGGGAGACGCCGCATGAACCTCCACGGCATTCTCGCAATCTATCGCTTCGAAATGGCGCGCGCGCTGCGCACCCTGTGGCAGAGCCTCGTCACCCCGGTGATCACCACCAGCCTGTATTTCGTCGTGTTCGGCGGCGCGCTGGGGTCGCAGATCAAGACCGTCGACGGCGTGCCCTACGGCACCTTCATCGTCCCCGGGCTGATCATGATGTCGCTGCTCACGCAGAGCATCAGCAACGCCTCGATCGGCATCTACTTCCCCAAATTCACCGGCACGGTCTTCGAACTGCTCTCCGCGCCGATCAGCCCGATGGAACTGGTGCTGGGCTATGTCGGCGCGGCGGCGAGCAAGTCGGTGATCCTCGGGCTGATCATCCTCGCCACCGCGGCGTTGTTCGTGCCGATCCCGATCCATCACCCGTTCGCGATGATCGCGTTCCTGCTGCTGACCAGCGTCGCGTTCAGCCTGTTCGGGTTCATCATCGGCGTATGGGCCAAGGGGTTCGAACAGCTCAACTTCGTGCCCGCGTTGCTGATCACCCCGCTGACCTTCCTCGGCGGCGCCTTCTACTCGATCAGCAAGCTGCCCGAGCCGTGGCACACGGTCAGCCTGTTCAACCCGGTGGTCTATCTGGTCAGCGGGTTCCGGTGGAGCTTCTTTGACAAGGGCGATGTCGACATCTGGATCAGCCTGGGCGCGACGGCGGTGTTTCTGGTGCTGTGTCTGGCGGTGATCGGGTGGATTTTCCGGACCGGGTATCGGCTCAAGAATTGACCTTAGCCCCTCCCCTTCAGGGGAGGGGTTGGGGTGGGGCCCATCCACGGATCCACCGCGCACGACTTGCGGCACCGCCCCACCCCCAACCCCTCCCCTGAAGGGGAGGGGCTTTTCTCGCTTACTTCACGAACCCGGCCACCCCGAACCGGTTGAGGAAGAACGAGAAGATATCCGCGCGTTCCTCCAGGCTCTGGTCGCGCGTCGATCCCATTCCGTGCCCGGCCTTGCCGTCCGAGCGGATCAGCACGAGGTGCTGGTCGCCCCATTTAGCGCGCATCATCGCGACCAGTTTGGCGGACATCCACGGATCGACGCGCTTGTCGTTCAAACCGATCGTGAACAGGAAGTCCGGCCCACCCTTCGCGTCCTTCAGGAACAGCGTCGAATCCTGCGCGGCGAGCGCCTTGAACCCGGCCTCGGTGTTGGGGTCGCCCATCTCTCCGAACTGATTGGGACCGTTATTGGCGAACGCCAGTCGCGTGCCGTTGACGATGCCGACGCGGGTGACGACCGCCGCGAACAGATCGGGTGCCTTCATCCCGGCCATCGGGATCAGCAACCCGCCCGCACTCGCACCGAAAATACCCAGCGTTTTGGGGGTGGCATAACCGAGTTCGGCGATTCGTTTCCCGCACGCGATCAGATCGGCGTGCGCGTTGACCTTGTTGCCCTGATAGCCCGCGCGGTGCCACCCCTCGCCCATCTCCCCACCACCGCGGATATGACAATAGGCGTACACCCCGCCACGCTGGTTCCACACCGTCCAGCTGGTCGAATAGAACGGCGTGCCCGACACGCCATAGCCGCCATAGGCGTCGATCACCGTCGGCGCGGGGCCTTTGCGCGCGCCGGCATAGACGATCGTCAGCGGGACCTTGGTGCCGTCGGCACTGGTCGCGGTTTCCTCCACGACGGTGCGCGCCTTGGCGGCGGGGAGCGTCATATTGCCTAGGCCCAGCGCCACCGCCTGGCCCGCCGTCGCGCGGTAATAGGTCGCGTTCTGGGTATAGCCCGACATTTCGAACGTCAGCGATTTGCGGTCGGGCGTGATCGATACGTCGTCGATCGCCAGACTGGCGGGAAGCACGACCTCGACCGGCGCGCCGCCACCTTTAGGCAGGAAGAACATCTTGCTCGCCGCCGACGGCAGGGTTGTCACCACATAGAGCCCGGAGTCGGTGCCGGCGATGCTGCTCAGCACGCGCCCTTCCGACTTCATCACCGACCGGCTCTGCGCCAGCGTCGCGCCGTCCTTCAGGTCGAGCGCGCGCAACTCGCCTTTCTCATCGGTCTTGCTGGTCAGGTAATACAGCGTATCGCCGACGATATCGCCGGTGTTGATGCGATCATCATAGCCAGCCAATGTGGTCCAGGCCGCCTTGCCGGTGCGGACATCGCTGAGCTGGCCGAAGCCGAACGGTAGTTCGGCCCGCGCGTTGCCGGCCACCGCCAAGACCCAGCGCGACGTGGAATCGGGAAAAACGACGGGAAATTGCGCCGATTCGACCTTGAATCCATTATCCGGAAGACCCGCACCGAGCAGCGGCTTGTCGGCGCTTATCGGCGTGCCCACAACGTGGAGATACGCGACCATGCCCTTCATCGTGTCCGCACCCGGTGCGGCGGTCGCCAGCCGGGTATAGGTCACCGTCTTGTCGTCGATCCAGCCAACCTTGAATTCGCCCCATACCGGGGTCAGCACGTCACTGCCCGGCTTGCCGGTGGAGACGTCATAGATCCGGATCGCGCCGATTTCGCCCCCGCCCTCGGCGATATGGATCGCTATGAATTTTCCGTCGGGCGACGGCGCATAGCTGCTGATCGCACGCGGCGTCTTGCCGTCAGTGCCCGCCATCGGATCGAGCAGCACGCGGTCCTTGCCGCCCTCGCGCACCATCAGCACGGGGACGTTCTTGGTCGTGCTCAACTTTTGATAGAACAGCTTACCGCCCGCTTCCTGAACGCTGTAGACGCTGTCGCTCGATCGGCTCGCGGCCTCCATATCCTTGAACAACGCCTCACGCCCGGGCAGCGTCGCCAGTTGGGTGGTCGTCTGCAAACTCGACGCGTTGACCCATTTTTCCAGCTCGGCGCGGCGATCGGCTTTCTCGAACCAGCGATAGGGATCGTCGACCGTGATCCCGAACACCGTTTCGGTCAGCGGCTCGGCCTTGGGGATATCGGGATAGTTGGTCAGGCCGTTCGTCGCGGCCTGCGCCAGCACGGCAGCGGGCATGGCAAGTGCGATCAGTCCCAACGTCCGCTTCATACGACCCCCCTATGATTTGACTACATCACCGGCAGCGTGATCCTCGATCCGGAGCACACCTTCTGAGCCGCCTTAACGAAGTCGGACGGCGCCGCCTTGTATGGATTCGTCACGAACTTCTGGGGGTTGCGGTCGATCACCGGGAACCAGCTCGACTGGATCTGGACCATGATGCGATGACCTTTCTTGAACACATGATCGTGGTCGCGCAGCGGCACGTTCCACGCCACCACCTTGTTCGGCACAAGCGGCTGCGGATTGGTATCGCTGGTCAGGAAGCGCCCGCGCAGCACGTCCATCGCGATCGGCCATTGGTAGCCGTTGAGCGTCTGCGCATACTCACCGATATTCCACGCCTTGTTCGACGTATCGACAAAGTCGGCGGGCAGCACGTCGATCAACTTGACCACGAAATCGCTGTCGGTGCCGCTGGTCGAGGCCATCAGCTTCGCCGCGATCGCGCCGGTCACGGTCAAATCCTTGTCGAGCGGCTCCGAGACGTAGCTCAGCACATCGGGGCGGTGGTCGACGAAGCGCTGGTCGTCCGATTCCCACGATCGCCAGTCGGGCGTAGCGTAGGTCCGGCTCATCGGGCGTTTGCGGAACGGCACCGGGTTGGCCGGATCGCTGATATAGTCGCGGCACCCCTCGCCCGCCGCCGGTGCGGTGAACGACAGGCTGCCATCGTCGTGCAGGAAAAGGTCGGTCGGCTTGGCGCCGGCAACCGGCCAGCTCGAATAGGTCTTCCACACGTTCGATCCCGACTGGAACATCTTCGCGGTGAAATTCGGGCGTGGTCCCTTGCCGTGCAGCCAATAGGCAAAGAAAGGCGCCTGAATCTGCGTCTGGAATTCGGTGCCGCTTTCGGTCCCGAGCGGGATCGGCCCGAGAAAATCGGCCTTCGACTGCCACCCGCCATGCCGCCACGGCCCCGACACGATCTGCGCCAGATTGTCGGGGTCATTCTTCTTCTGCTGGGCATAGATCTGCCACGACCCCCACGGATCCTCCTGATCCCAGAAGCCCGCGACGTTGAGCGTCGGCACGGTCGTCTTGCCCAGCGCCTTCTGCCAGTTCTGGTCGGTGTAGAAGGAATCGTGGTTGGGATGGTCGATCAGCGCCGCGAACAGCGGCACGCTGCCCTTGAACACCTGCTTCTCGATAGTCTCGACCGACCCCATTTTCAGATACCAGTCATAGGCATCGGTCATCCCGTCGAGGCTCAGTTCCTTGTTCTGCGTCTTGTCGTTCTGCAGGCTATAGACCCATTCGGTCGCGTAGCTCAGCCGCAGCGCGCCGTTGCGGTGGAGATCGTCGGACATCCAGTAATCGATCCACGCCGCCTGCGGGCTGACCGCCTTGAGTGCCGGGTGCGGCTTGGCCAGCGCAACCGCGGCAGCGAAGCCGGGGTAGGAAACGCCCCACATCCCGACCTTGCCCGAATTGTTGGGGACGTTCTTCACCAGCCAGTCGATCGAATCGTACGCGTCGGTGGCTTCGTTCGGCGTCGTCTTGACGCTGGTCGATAGCGTGAACACCCCGTCCGACCCGAACCGCCCGCGCATCGACTGGAACACGAAGATATAGCCGTCGGCGACCAAGGGCTTCCAGCTTGCCGGGACCGATGCCGGCGCGGCGCCGGGGACGCCGTACGGGGTGCGCTGGAACAGGATCGGCAGTTTGCCTGTCGCTCCCCTGGGCGCGATGATCACCGTTTCCATCTTCGCCCCGTCGCGCATCGGGACCATCACCTTGGTGTAGGTGAAGGGCGCGGCGATAGCAGATGAGGTTTGCGGACGCGCCGCTACGAACGAAACCGGGAGCGCAATCACAAGCGCCGCTAGCAAGACCATCGTTTTGCGCATCACCGCTCCCCACTTCGTCACCCCGGCCCTGTGCCGGGGTCCACCGTGCCGCGACTCTGCGGCGACCTTGTGTGCGGCACGGTGGATGCCGGGACAAGCCCGGCATGACGACGAAAGTGCGGCTTACCCGATGCGATGCTCGCCCTTGACCCAGCGGACGGTGCCCGAGCTGGCGCGCATCACGACGCTCTCGGTGGTCATCGTGCCGCCCTTGCGCTTGACGCCGGCCAGCAGCGACCCGTCGGTCACGCCGGTCGCGGCAAAGATGCAGTCGCCCTTGGCCAGCTCGGTCAGATCATATTGCTTGTCGAGGTCGGTCACGCCCCATTTCGCGGCGCGCGCGCGCTCATCGTCGTTGCGGAACAGCAGCCGACCCTTGAACTGCCCGCCGACGCAACGCAGCGCGGCTGCGGCGAGGACGCCCTCGGGCGCGCCGCCGCTGCCCAGATAGATGTCGATCGTCGTGTCGGGATTAGTCGTCGCGATCACGCCGGCAACGTCGCCGTCGCCGATCAGCATGATCCCGCAGCCGAGCGCACGCAGTTCGGCGATCAGTTTTTCATGCCGCGGCCGGTCGAGCACGCAGGCGATGATGTCGCGCGGCTCGACGCCCTTGGCCGCTGCGAGCGCCTTGACGTTCTCGGTCGGCGATTTGTCGAGGTCGATGAGATTGTCGGGATAGCCCGGCCCGATCGCAAGCTTGTCCATATAGACGTCGGGCGCGTTGAGCAGCCCGCCCTGCTCGGCGATCGCCAGCACCGCGAGGCTGTTCGGCCCCGCCGTCGCGCAGATCGTTGTGCCCTCCAGCGGATCGAGCGCGATGTCGATCTTGGGGCCCTTGCCCGGTGCGCTGCCGACCTTTTCGCCGATGAACAGCATCGGTGCTTCGTCGCGCTCGCCTTCACCGATCACCACGGTGCCGTCCATATAGAGATCGTTGAGCGCCGCGCGCATCGCTTCGACCGCGGCGGCGTCGGCGGCCTTCTCATCGCCGCGCCCGGTCAGCGTCGACGCGGCAATCGCGGCGGCTTCGGTGACGCGCACCATTTCGAGCACGAGCACGCGGTCGAGCACCTGGCTGGCGGTGGTCATGGGTTGGGCAATCCTCTGTTCTGGTTTGAGCGCGCGGATAGGCGCGGCGTGTGACGGAGTCGAGACGGACTCAATCGCGCAGCAACTCGTTGATGCTCGTTTTCGAGCGAGTCTGGGCGTCGGCAGTCTTGATAATCACCGCACAATAGAGCGCGGGCTTACCGTCGCCGCCGCCGATGCTGCCGGGCACCACCACCGCGTAAGGCGGGACTTCGCCCATCACGATGTTGCCGGTCGCGCGATCGACGATCTTGGTCGATTTGCCCAGATACACGCCCATCGACAGCACCGCGCCGTCGCCCACGCGTACACCTTCCGCGACTTCGCTGCGCGCGCCGATGAAGCAACCGTCGCCGATGATCACCGGATCGGCCTGCAGCGGTTCGAGCACCCCGCCGATCCCGGCGCCGCCAGAAATGTGTACGTTCTTGCCGATCTGCGCGCAACTGCCGACCGTCGCCCAGGTATCGACCATCGTGCCTTCGCCGACATAGGCGCCGATATTGACGAAGCTGGGCATCAGCACGGCGTTCTTGCCGATGAACGACCCGCGCCGCACGACGGCACCCGGCACCACGCGAAAGCCCGCATCGCGGAAGCGATTATTGCCCCAGCCGGCAAACTTGGACGGCACCTTGTCGAACGCCGGTGCGCCCGCCGCGCCGCCGTCGATCACCTCGTTATCGTTCAACCGGAACGAGAGCAGGACCGCCTTCTTGAGCCATTGATTGACCACCCAGCCGCCCGCGCCATCGGGCTGCGCCACGCGCGCCTCGCCCGCATCGAGCAGCGCCAGCGCCTCCTCGACCGCGTCTCGCACCGCGCCCGTCGTCGCGGTGGAAATGTTCGCGCGGTCTTCCCATGCGGCGTCGATCGTCGCAACCAGATCGGTCATGAATCCTCCAATATGTCGTGCAGCCAGTGCGTGATGTCGCGCGTCGTGAAATCGACATGCTCCACGCGTAACTCTTCGGCCTGTTCGCTGCCGTTATCGACCCACAGGGTGGTCATGCCAATGTCTTTGGCCGGCTTCAGATTGCGCGCCATGTCGTCGGCGAACAGGCATTCGTGGGGGTCGAGCCCGTACGTCTCGCAGATATGGCGATACGCCCATGGTTCGGGCTTGGGCTTGTAGTTGAGCGCGTGCACGTCGTGGATCGCCTCGAAACTCTCATGCAGGCCCAGTCGGGCGAGGATCTTGCCCGCATAGAGCGCATCGGCGTTGGTGAAGATCAGCTTGCGTCCGGGCAGCTTGGCGATCGCCGCCGCCAGGGGAGCATTTTCCTCGAGCATGTCCATCTCGATATCGTGGACGTCCGCCAGATAGTCGTGCGGATCGACCCCGTGTTCGGCCATCAGCCCCGCCAGCGTCGTGCCGCGCGTATGGAAATAGTTTTTCTGGATGCGATACGCTTCGTCCCGCTCGACCTGAAACATCCGGCCGATATACGCCGTGATCCGCCGGTCGACCTGTTCGAACAGCCGTACCCCGTGCGGGTACAGCGTGTTGTCGAGATCGAAAATCCAGTTGCGGATCGGGGTCAGACGCGCGAGCATGCGCGGGTCGCTCTAGGGTGCGTATTAATCCGGGGCAAGGCAAGCGCCGCGCGAGGCTTTAAGACCGTGTAAATCGGCCCGGGCCCATCCTGACGCTGGTCGGCGTAAAGGGGTACCCACATGATAAGAATCGTTCGCGTTCGGCTTTACCAGTCGGCGGCGCTTGCTGGCATCCTGCTGACCGCGGCGTGCGGTGGCGGCGGCGTCAATAGCACCCCCACCCCGACCCCCGCTCCCAGCACGACACCGACGCCGACGCCAACACCGACGCCGACACCGACACCGACCCCCACGCCGACCCCGACGCCCTCGGCATTCGACACGACCGAATATCGCGCGACGATCGGCGCGGTGTCGATGAACGCGCTGACCGCCTACAATAACGGCGGCACCGGCGCGGGGATCAAGGTCGGGGTGGTCGATTCGGGGCTCGACATCGCCAGCGACCAGTTCATCGGGCGAGTCGATCCGGCCTCCGCCAACGTCGCCGGCGGCACGACCTATGACGACGAAGACGGGCACGGCACCGCGGTCGCCTTCACCATCGCGGGCCTGCGCAACGGTACGGGCACGCACGGCGTCGCGTTCGACGCGATCATCATCGCGGCACGCGCCGACACGCCGGGGTCGTGCGCCACCACGACCGGCACCGATCCGGGCTGCAACTTCAACGATGTCGATATCGCGCGCGGGATCGACCTCGCCGCCAATAACGGCGCGCGCGTGATCAACCTGTCGCTGGGAGGAGACCCGCCCTCTGCCACGCTGATTGCCGCGCTCGGCCGGGCGACGGCCAAAGGCGTGATCATCGTCGTCTCGGCGGGCAATGACGGCAAGGACGCCACCAAAGGCGTGTCGCCCGACCCGTTCGGCGCCGGGCTGGTCAACAGCGGAGTCTCGCGCAATCTGGTGATCATCGCCGGATCGGTCGGCGCCAATAGCAGCCGCACGCCCGGCGCCGATACTATTTCCGATTTCAGCAATCGTGCGGGGACCGGATCGGAAAACCAATTCTACCTCGCCGCGGTCGGCGAACAGGTCCGCGCGCCGTGCAACGATACCCAGGTCTGCCTGTGGTCGGGCACGTCCTTCTCCGCCCCGCAGATTGCGGGCGCAGCGGCGCTGCTGGCGCAGGCTTTCCCAACGCTGACCGGCGCGCAGATCGTCCAGATCCTGCTGACCAGCGCGCGCGATGCCGGTGCGACCGGGACCGATTCGATCTATGGCCGCGGCGTGCTCGATCTGACCAAGGCGTTCTCGCCCCTGGGCAGCAGTTCGACCACGACCGGCGCGCCAATCTCGCTGACGGCCAAAGCTGGCACGCTGTCGGCGCCGATGGGCGATGCCCGCACGGGGACGATGGGGGCGATCATCCTCGACGGATTTAGCCGCGCGTTCGCGCTCGACCTTGCCCGGACGATCGACCGTGCGGGGCCGCAGCGCACGCTGGCGGGGGCACTGACGGGCAAGCAACGCAACGTCGCGTTCGATCGCGGCGGCACCAGCATCGCGATGACGGTCGCGCCATACCGCGGCGGCGCGGTGCTGACCGGGCTCAATCTGACCCGCGCCGACGCCGACCAGTCGCGCGCGATTTCGGGCAGCGTGGTGCAGCGGCTGGGCAGCAACGGCGCGTTCGCGTTGGGTTTTGCCGAAACCGCACAGGGGCTGACCGCGCGGCTGAACGGCCAGGGTGGGCCGGGCTTCCTCGTCGCGCGCGATCCGCTCGGCACTCTCGGCTTCGACAGCAATGCCCGCAGTTCGGTCGCGCTGCGCGAACAGCTGGGTCGCTGGGGCGTCACCGGGTCGGTCGAGACCGGCGATGCGCTGATCCGCGGCGATCGCGATCTGCTCCCCGCTCGGGCCTATCGCTACACTCGATCCGGCTATGACCGCGCGGCCGTAACGGTCGACCGCCGCGTTGGCCCGCTCGGGCTGTGGATCGGCGCCAGCCGCCTGGGCGAGCGCGACACCTTACTCGGGGCGCGCTTCAGCGCCGGACTGGGCAGCCCGCGCGCGACCAGCTGGTTCCTCGACGCCAATGCGCGGCTGGACGTCGGCGCGGGCTGGTCGTTCGGCGGCGCGATGCGGCAGGGTTGGACGATCGCCGATATCCGCGCGGGTGTCGCCGGCAGCGGTACGGTCCGCACCAACGCCTTTGCCGCCGACGTGTCCAAATATGGCGTGCTCGGCAAAACCGACCGCTTCGCATTCCGCATCGCGCAGCCGCTGCGTGTGGCGAGCGGCGGGCTGATGCTCAACCTGCCGACCAACTGGAGCTACGATACCGGCGCGGTGTCGGACTATACGATGCAGCGACTGAACCTGGCGCCGACCGGGCGCGAGATCGATGTCGAGGCGGCGTACGCCTGGCACATCGGGCCGGGCGAGGTGCAGTCCAACCTGTTCTACCGCCGCGATCCGGGGAATTTCGCTGCGCTTCCCGACGATTACGGTTGGGCGTTGAGATACGGGTTCAGCTTCTGAGGCCAAACCGTCACCCCGGCCCTGTGCCGGGGTCTGCCTGCCAACCAAGGAATCCTTCCGTTGTTGAAAGGCGGATGCCGGGACAAGCCCGGCATGACGGTTGAGGATTGGCGCAAGCACCCTATCTCTCCCCCATGACAGCCTTCTCCCTGCTCGATCTCGTCCCCGTCGTCGAAGGCGGCACCGTCGCTCAGGCGCTGCGCAACGCCGCCGACATGGCGCGCCACGCCGAAGCGTGCGGCTATGCGCGCTATTGGGTGGCCGAACATCACGGGATGGAGGGGATCGCCAGTTCGGCCACCTCCGTCGTGATCGCGCATGTCGGCGCGGCGACCTCCACCATCCGCGTCGGCGCGGGCGGGATCATGCTCCCCAACCACGCGCCACTGGTGATCGCCGAGCAATTCGGCACGTTGGATGCGCTGTTCCCCGGCAGGATCGACCTCGGGCTGGGCCGCGCGCCCGGCAGCGATCAGCGCGTCGCGCAGGCGATCCGCCGCACGCTGGAAACCGACGCCAACGCCTTCCCGCGCGACGTGATGGAGCTGCAAAGCTATTTCGCCGATGACGGCCAGACCGGCATCCGCGCGACGCCGGGCGCAGGCGCCCATCCGCAATTGTGGATTTTGGGATCGAGCCTGTTCGGCGCGCAACTCGCCGCCGCGCTCGGCCTGCCCTTCGCCTTCGCGTCGCATTTCGCGCCCGATTCGCTCGATCAGGCGATGGCGATCTATCGCCGCGATTTCCGGCCCTCGGCCGCGCTCGACAAGCCGCACGCGATGGCCGGGTTCAACGTGTTTGCCGCCGATACGGACGAGGAAGGCGAATTTCTCTCCAGCTCGCAACAGCAAGCGTTCGTCGCGCTCCGGACCGGCAACCCGCGCCAGCTTCCGCCGCCGGTCGCGGGCTATCGCGCCACCCTACCGCCGCAGCACGCCGCGATCCTCGACCACGTGCTGCAATGCTCGGCGGTCGGCAGCCCCGCGACCGTCGCGCGCGGCATCGCGACGTTCATCGAGCGCACCGGCGTCGACGAAGTGATGGTGTCGAGTTCGATCTACGATGTGGAGGCGCGCAAGAAGAGCGTGGCGATTGCCGCCGACGTGATGCGCGAGTTGAAGGTTGCGGCCTGACGCCGATCAATCGTCTCACCGGCCTTATCGGGCTTGGGCGCACCTGAAAGAAGCGCTTCCAAAGTAGGATTTCGCGTGTCAGCGTGGTCGAAACGCTCTTTCACATTGTCGACATCCGAACCGGTGGCGCTACGCTTCCCCGGCGAAGGCCGGGGCCTAGTATCGGGCCGCCGGTCGCTCGGGCCGCGCCCTGTTTTCGACTTTATCGCGGCTGGGCCCCGGCCTTCGCCGGGGAAGCGTAAAGGAAGATGCCGCCACTCGATCGAACTGTTGCGTTGCGCGGCACTTTCGCCACCTTCCATCCCGCGCAGATCGGTCGGAAACGGCGAAAACGGCGGCCAACACCCCGTGGACTTCGGCCCCGCCCCGGTGGTCCGAAGTGCGGATGACGGTCGTGATAGTGTGAAGTTAGTGTCAACTTTGGCCCGCTCAGCTCGCCGCCGGGAGCCTCAACCGCACGAGCAACCCGCCCAGATCCTCGCTCTCCTCAAGGCTGACCGTGCCCTCGTAAATCTCCGCGACGTCGCGCACGATCGCCAGGCCGAGCCCCGTCCCCGGCTTGCCCGTATCGAGCCGCGCGCCGCGGTCGAAGATACGGACGCGCTCTTCCTCGGGGATGCCCGGACCGTCGTCCTCGATCTGGAACTCGACGAACCCGGCTTGTGCGCCGACCGTCACGAACACGCTGCCGCCGCCATATTTCGCGGCATTTTCGATCAGATTGCCGAGCATTTCGTCGAGATCCTGCCGCTCGACATGGACTTGCAGCGTCTTCGGCCCGTCGGCGTCGATCCGCACGTGCGGATAAAGCCGGCCGACCGCGCGCTCGACCGAATCGAGGCTGGGCCAGACGTCGGCACGGCTGTGCGCCGATCCGCGCCGGCCGACCGCGCGGGCGCGTGCCAGATGGTGGTCGACCTGCCGCCGCATCGTCCGCGCTTCGCGCACCACCGTCTCGCCCAGATCGTCGGACTTGGCCGTCGCGGCGTTCATGATCACCGTCAGCGGCGTCTTGAGCGCATGCGCCAGATTGCCGGCATGCCGCCGCGCTTCCTCCGCCTGCCGGTCGTTATGTTCGATCAGCGCGTTGAGTTCCTCCACCATCGGCGCGACTTCGGCGGGCATCGCCCCCTCGATCCGCGCCGACCGCCCGCCGCGCAGTCGCGCGATTTCCTCACGCAATCGCCGCAAGGGGCGCAGACCGTACCAGGTCTGTAGTCCGGCCAGCACGATCAGCCCGAGCGCGAGCAACAGGAAGCTGCGCACCAATGTTCGCCGCAGCACGACGATATCGGCGTCGAGTTGCGCGCGGCTCTGCGCCACCTGAAAGCGCCATTTGACCGGCGATCCCGGCAGTTTGACGTCGCGTTCGAGCACCCTCAATTTGGGCTCGCCCTTGAACTGGTCGCTGTCATATTGGTGGACTTCGAGGTCGGTATGGTTGGTCCCGTAGGCCAGCTGCCGATCCCAGAGCGACCGCGACGGGAACGCGTCCTTGCCCGGCGCGCTGACTTGCCAATAGAGACCCGAATAGGGTTCGAGGAACCGCTGATCGGCGGGCTGGCGATTGAAGATGACCTCGCCATCGGGACCGATTTCGGCCGAGGTGAAGAGCGACGTCAGGACGTAATCGAGCTGATTGTCGAAATTGCGCGTCACCGTGTTGGTCAGCACGCGATCGAGCGCATAGCCGCCGCCCGCCAGCAGCACGATGATCCACAGTGCCGCGATCACGATCATGCGGCGGCCGAGCGACCCGGTCACGCGGGTGGCGGGCGGCACGCGCGGCAGATCGACCAAGGGGTCGTTCGCGCCGGTGACCGGTTCCTGATCAGCCACCGGAACTCACCTCACTCGGCGCGCGGCGGGCCGTCGGGATCGTCGAGGCTATAGCCCAGCCCACGGATCGTGGTGATCACATCCTGTCCCAGCTTTTTACGGATGCGAGTCACGAACACTTCGATCGTGTTCGAATCGCGGTCGAAATCCTGGTCGTAGATATGCTCGATCAGCTCGGTGCGGCTGACGATCTTGCCCTTGTGATGGAGCAGATAGGAGAGCAATTTATATTCCTGCGCGGTCAGCTTGACCGGATCGCCCGCCAGCGTGACCTTGCCCGAACGCGTATCGAGCCGGACGTCGCCGGCAATCAGTTCCGAGGACGCATTGCCCGAGGCGCGGCGGATCAGCGCGCGGAGGCGCGCGATCAGTTCCTCGCTCTGGAACGGCTTGGCGACGTAATCGTCGGCGCCGGCGTCGAGCCCGGCGACCTTGTCCGACCAGCTGTCGCGCGCGGTCAGCACCAGCACGGGGGTGGTCTTGCCTTGCTTGCGCCAGCGATCGAGCACGGTCAGCCCGTCGATCTCGGGCAAACCAAGATCGAGCACGATCGCGTCATAGCTCTCGGTCTCGCCGAGGAAGAGTCCCTCTTCGCCGTCGGTGGCCAGGTCGATCGCGTAGCCCGCGCCTTCCAGCGTGTTCTTGAGCTGCTGGCCCAGATTGGGTTCGTCCTCGACGATCAGAACGCGCATTATGGTCCCCTTGTTCGAGCGCTGCTGTGCGCTCAGTAGCCCGTACGGCCGATGATCTGACCCGACCGGCCGTCGACCTTGACCCAGATGACCGTTCCATTGCGCAGGAACTTGAGCGTGTAAATGCCGGTTTCGGGATCGAGTTCCGGCCCGAGATAGCGCGCGCCGCCCATCGTCGGGATCACGCGGCGCTCGATTTCGGGGAGCGGCATGATCCGGCCTTCGCGCATCGCCTTGAACGCGCGGTCCTGATCGCCGCGCTGCCCGCACGGCTCCGCGGTCGCCGGAATCGACGTTGAAACGAGGGTCAGGGAAAGCAACGCGAACATCAACATGCCGGTTTACATAGCGAGCGCGGCTTGAACACCCTGTGAATACATCGGTCAGGTTGGCGACATGCTTGCGCCGCAGCGCGGCAGCCGGCCACGCCCGGCTGACTCGCGCCAGGCCGGCCGGCAGGTTGCGCCAGCGACCTGACCGACGGCACGGGATTTAGTCCCGTGCCGGCTTGCCGTTGTGCCTCTGCCCGCCGCGGCAAAGCCGCGTCGTCGGACCTCGCTTTGGGCGAGGCCGGCCGAGCGTGCGCGGAAACCCTCGATTTAGCTGCGCTAACTCGTTAGGGCGCGCACGCTATGGCTGCACCAATCCTAGCATATGAAAATCTCGGCGTCGTTCAGGGCTCGGGCTGGTTATTCCGCGGACTCGATATCCATATCGGGCCGCGCGACCGGCTCGCGCTGATCGGGCGCAATGGCGCGGGCAAGACGACCTTGCTCAAGCTGCTCGGCGCGAAAATCGATTCGGACGAAGGCCGCCGCACGATCGTGCCGGGCACGCGCGTGATCCTGCTCGAACAGGAACCCGCGATGACCGGGTTCACGACGCTGGCCGATTATGTCCTGTCGGGCGAGGACGCGCCCCAGCGCCACGAGGCGGAGGCGATTGCCGATCAGCTCGGCATCGACCTGACCCGCGAAGCCGCCAAGGCCTCGGGCGGCGAACGCCGCCGCGCCGCGATCGTCCGCGCCTTCGCGCAGAACCCCGACGTGCTGCTGCTCGACGAGCCGACCAACCATCTCGACATCGGCGCAATCGAATGGATCGAGGACTGGCTCCAGCGCTTTCGCGGCGCGTTCGTCGTGATCAGCCACGACCGCACCTTCCTGACCAAGCTGACCAAGCAGACGTTGTGGATGGATCGCGGCAACCTGCGCCGCGCGGAGATCGGCTTCGGCGGGTTCGATGCCTGGACCGAGCAGGTCTATGCCGACGAGCAGCGCAACGCCGAGAAGCTCGACGCCAAGCTCAAGCTCGAGGAGCATTGGCTGCTGCGTGGCGTCACCGGGCGGCGCAAGCGCAACCAGGGGCGCCTGACCAAGCTGATCGAAATGCGCGCCGAGCGTTCCGCGATGGTTGGCCCGCAAGGCGCGGCGAACCTGACGATCGGCAATAACGACGCCAAGTCGAAGGTCGTGATCGACGCCAAGCATATCTCCAAAGCGTTCGGGGATCGCACGATCATCAACGATTTGTCGCTGCGGGTGACGCGCAAGGACCGGATCGGTATCGTCGGCGCGAACGGCGCGGGCAAATCGACCTTGCTCAAGTTGCTCACGGGCGAACTCGAACCCGACAGCGGCACTATCCGCTTCGCCAAGACGATCGAGCGGATCGTCATCGACCAGCAGCGCAGCAAGATGGAGCCCGACAAGACGATCCGCGACGTGCTCGCCGATGGCGGCGACTGGATCGAGGTACAGGGCATCCGCAAGCACGTGGTCGGCTATCTGAAGGAATTCCTGTTCGAACCGGGCGTGCTCGACGCGAAGATCGGCACGCTCTCGGGCGGCGAGCGCTCTCGCCTGCTGCTCGCGCGCGAATTTGCCAAGCCGTCCAACCTGCTGGTGCTCGACGAGCCGACCAACGATCTCGACCTTGAAACGCTCGACCTGCTGCAGGACGTGATCGGCGACTATGACGGCACCGTCCTGATCGTCAGCCATGATCGCGATTTCCTCGATCGCACAGTGACGATCACGCTCGGGCTCGACGGGTCGGGCACGGTCGATGTCGTGGCCGGGGGCTACGAGGATTGGGAACGCCGCCGCAAGGCCGCCGCCCCGACCAAGCGCGGGTCGATCGCGCGCAACGCGACCGCCGCGGCCCCGTCGATGGCGAGCGCGAAGGTCAAGCTGACCTATAAGGACCAGCGCGACTACGATCTGCTCCCGCAGCGGATCGAAGCGCTCGACGCCGCGATCGCCCGCGATCAGCGGCTGCTTGAGGACCCCGATCTGTACACGCGCGATCCGGACCAGTTCGAACGGCTGATGGAATCGATCGGTCAGGCGCAGGAAGACAAGACTATCGCCGAAGAGCGCTGGCTCGAACTGGCCGAGCAGGTCGAGGCGTTGGGGTGAAACGCGGCGGCGGCTGGAGCGGGTGAAGGGAATCGAACCCTCGTCGTAAGCTTGGGAAGCTTCTGCTCTGCCATTGAGCTACACCCGCGCGCCGAGCATGGGGCCGATACAGAAGCTCTGCCCGCCACGCAAGCGCGGCGCGCAGCCTACTTCGCCGGTCCCGCCGGAATCGTCTTGGTGTCCTTCGGCATCCGCCGCTTGGGCTGGCCCACGCCACTAACGGTGAACACCCCGCCGGGCTGGAGCGTGATGACATATTCGCCCTGATCGTCGCACGTCGCCTGCCACACCGCGCGGCCCGCATCGCGCGGTTCGCTTTCGATTTTGACGATCTTGTCGCAGGTGAAGTCGGCATCGTAGATCGCACGGAAGAAAGCGGTGCGGCGATCGACCTCGGAGGCCGCGTTGATCTTCGCTTCCATCGGGTCGGGGGTCGCGACCGGCGTCGCTGTGTTGCCCGTCGAACCGCCGCCGCACGCCGTCAGCAGTCCGCTCAACGCTACGGTCGTCCATCCGGTCTTCATGCTTCGTCTCCCTCTGCCCAGGCTCTAACGCTGCCGGCGCGCCCGAGTGCCGCGGCTCAAATCCCGTCCGCGAAAACCTCCCGGCCCGTCGCTTCCAACTGCGTGGTCAGGTCGGCGATCGTCGCATCGACGAGCATCGAATCGGGACTGCGCACCACGAAATTGGCACCGACCCGCCCCTCCCGAAAGAACGGATAACTACCGATTGCCACGCCTGCATGCGCCTTTTCGACCGCTCCGAGCAGATCGGCGACTTCGCTCTCCGCGACCCAGCAGCCGATCGTGCGGCTGATCACCGGCTGCCCGCCCTCCAGCGTGCCGGTCAGCGCGTCGAGCATCCCGGCAGTGATATGCGGCACACCTGCCATGATGAAGATATTGCCGATCCTGATCCCCGGCGCGCCCGACATGCGGTTGGGGATCAGATCGGCGCCCGCCGGCACCCGCGCCATCCGCAGCCGGGTCTCGGTCGCCCCGCCGCGTTCGGCGTAATAGCGTTCGAGCACCGCGACAGCGTCCGGATGATGCACCACGCCGACCCCCAGCGCCTCGGCAATGGCGTCGACGGTGATGTCGTCGTGCGTCGGGCCGATTCCGCCGGTGGTGAAGAGATAGTCGTTGCGCGCGCGCAGGATATTGACCGCTTCGACGATCGCCGCGGTCGTATCGCCGACCACGCGCACCTCGGCCAGGCGGATGCCCTGGACGTTGAGCCACGCCGCGACTTGCGCGACATTCTTGTCCTGCGTCCGGCCCGAGAGAATCTCGTCGCCGATCACGACCAGTGCCGCTGTCCAGATCCTCTCGCTCATGCCCATCCGCATAGTCTCGCAAATTGCGTTCGTCATCGTTATATCGGTCGCCATGACCGAATACGTAACCGTCACCAAAGACGCCCCGCTAGCGCGCAACGGCGCGATCAAACTCTATGGCCCCGATGCCTTCGAGGGCATGGCCAAAGCCGGGCGCCTCGCCGCCGAAACGCTCGACATGATCGTCCCGCACGTCGTGCCGGGCGTGAGCACCGGCGAGCTCGACGACCTGATCCGCAATTTCATGGTTGCGGGCGGCGCCGTCCCCGCCACGCTCGGCTATCGCGGTTATACGCATTCGAGCTGCATCTCGATCAACCATGTCGTGTGCCATGGCATTCCGGGCGAGCGCACGCTGAAGGACGGCGACATCGTCAATATCGACGTGACCCCGCTGCTCGACGGCTGGCACGGCGACACCAGCCGGATGTATCTGGTCGGCGACGCCGTCCCGATCCGGGCGAAGCGGCTGGTCGACGTGACCTATGAATGCCTGATGCTCGGGATCGAGCAAGCGAAGCCCGGCAATACGATGGGCGACGTCGCGCACGCGATCCAGACGCACGCCGAAAAGAACCGCTTCGGCGTGGTCCGCGATTTCTGCGGGCACGGCGTCGGGCGGCTGTTCCACGACGCGCCGGAGGTCGTCCATGTTGGTCGTCCGGGTACTGGCCCCGAACTCAAGCCGGGGATGATCTTCACGATCGAACCGATGATCAATATCGGCAAGCCCGACGTGAAGCTGCTCGACGACGGCTGGACGGCGGTGACCCGCGATCGCTCGCTGTCGGCGCAGTTCGAGCATTCGATCGGGATCACCGATGACGGGTGCCAGATTTTTACGACCTCACCGGGCGGGTTCGATCAGCCGCCGTATTAGGCGCGCCGGCGAAGAATTTAGCGAAGCAAAATTCGAGCTCACGGCGCGCCCGGCCGGCGGCGCGCCAAGCGCCGACCGACGACGCGGCTTTGCCGCGGCGCCAAACCGTTGCACGCCAAAGTTCACACTAAGTTGACACTATCAGCGACGCTTGGCCGCAGCGGAAGTTGGCGAAGGTGCCGCGGAGTCTGACTGTGGCATTCCGTGGCGGAAAGGCTTCGGCTCTGACGATGTCAAAGAACCCGGCGAGGATTTCATGCGAAATCCTACATTGCAAGCTTTGGTCGGTTTTGGTGACGTCGCAACTACACGGAAATTGGATCGCGAAATTGACGTCGATCGCGTCCTTCTCGAATCCCGTGGTGCCAATGGCGGAAGCGCGGGGTCAACGGCGTCCCTCTCGGGCGCAGTGCGTCCAATTCCATCGACGCGCCCGGTCCGGTGAAGCACTCGTCGCGACCGCGCCTATCATCCGCCCCTGCCCCGGAACCGGGCATGCGAAACGCGCGTGCCTATTTGCTAGGCATTTGTTAAGCCGGTCGCGACCCCCCGCGCGGCCCATGCCCTTCGCGCGGAGGACTGGCACGCTTCATGTAAGGGGTGAGCCATACCCATCAGGGCGATTACCGGGGGCGTTTCCGCGTGAAGAAGATCGAAGCGATCATCAAGCCGTTCAAACTGGACGAAGTGAAGGAGGCGCTGCACGACGTCGGCGTGTCGGGCATCACCGTGACCGAAGCCAAGGGCTTCGGCCGCCAGAAGGGCCATACCGAACTCTATCGCGGCGCCGAATATGTCGTCGACTTCCTGCCCAAGGTGAAGCTGGAGGTCGTCGTCGAAGACGCGTTGGCGGACCGCGTGGTCGAAGCGATCGCCGCCGCCGCGCAGACCGGCCGGATCGGCGACGGCAAGATCTTCGTCATCCCCGTCGAAACCGTGCTGCGTATCCGCACCGGCGAGCGCGATGAAGCCGCCGTCTGACACTCAATCTGGGCATCAATGATATTTGACGCACCGCAACATAATATGACAGTCACGCTTCGAGGCGAGTAACATGATTCTCCGGTTCGCCGGATTTTTGACCAAAACGGAAAGGGCTAGGGGCTATGGCGAATTCGGCCAGTGACATTCTGAAGCGGATCAAGGCGGAGGAGATCGAGTGGGTCGACGTTCGCTTCACCGATCCCAAGGGCGCGTGGCATCACCTGACGATGTGCGCGAGCGCGATCGGCGAGAATGAATTGACCGACGGCCTGATGTTCGACGGATCGTCGATCGAAGGGTGGAAGGAAATCAACGAATCCGACATGATCCTGAAGCCGGATCTGGACGCCTGCTACATCGATCCGTTCTCGGCCACGCCGATGATGATCCTGGTGTGCGACATCGTCGAGCCCGAGGATGGCTCGCTCTATTCGCGCGATCCGCGGTCGACCGCCAAGCGCGCCGAAGCGTTCCTCAAGGAAACCGGCCTCGGCGACACCGTCTATATCGGCCCCGAACCCGAATTCTTCATGTTCGACAGCGTCGAATTCGACAACACCTATGCCGGCAGCTTCTATAAGGTCGACGACGTCGAACTGCCGACCAACACCGGCACGGCGTATGAAGGCGGCAATCTGGGCCACCGGCCACGCGCCAAGGGCGGCTATTTCCCGGTCGGCCCGGTCGACGTCACCACCGACATCCGCGCCGAAATGGTCTCGACGCTGATCGAGATGGGCTTGCCGATGGACAAGCACCACCACGAAGTCGCTGGTTCTCAGCACGAACTCGGCCTCACCTTCGGCAAGCTGGTCGAAACGTGCGACCGCATTCAGATCTACAAGTATGTCGTGAAGATGGTCGCGCAGGCCTATGGCAAGACCGCGACGTTCATGCCCAAGCCGATCAAGGCCGACAACGGTTCGGGCATGCACACGCACATCTCGATCTGGAACAAGGGCGAGAACACGTTTGCCGGCAACGGCTATGCCGGGCTCAGCGACACCTGCCTGTATTTCATCGGCGGCGTGATCAAGCATGCCAAGGCGATCAACGCGTTCACCAACCCGACCACCAACAGCTACAAGCGGCTGGTCCCGGGGTTCGAAGCGCCGGTGCTGCTGGCCTATTCGGCGCGCAACCGCTCGGCGTCGTGCCGCATCCCGTACGGCGCCGGCACCAAGGCGAAGCGCGTCGAGTTCCGCTTCCCCGATCCGCTCGCCAACAGCTATCTCGCCACCTCGGCGCTGCTGATGGCCGGGATCGACGGGATCCAGAACAAGATTCACCCCGGCGAAGCGATGGACAAGAACCTGTACGACCTGCCCCCGGCGGAACTCGCGCAGGTGCCGACCGTCTGCGGCAGCTTGCGTGAGGCGCTCGACAGCCTGGCGGCGGATCACGACTTCCTGCTCAAGGGCGGGGTGTTCACGCAGGATCAGATCGACGCGTATATGGAGCTCAAATGGCCCGAAGTGTACCGTTGGGAAATGGCACCGAGCCCGGTCGAATTCGATATGTACTACAGCGGGTAAGGCGAGCGAGGCGCGGCTAAGCCCGCGCCGGTCCACGCACGTGGACGCACTCGCCCGGCCGGCGTTGCCTCGGCAACGACCGACGACGCGGCTTCGCCGCGGTGGGTATTGGAAGGGGCGTCCGGAGCGATCCGGGCGCCGCTTTCGCTTTATCGGGTCCGTACACCTCGGTCGGCAACGTAATGCCCCCATCGTCGATTTTGACGGCGAGATATTCGAAGTGCTGCCGGGCTGATTTTCCGCGTCGTTAGCGCGTCAGCGCGTCAGCGGTGCCCAGATCACGCCGCGCCCGATGTCGAGCGCGCAGAGACCGCTCAGCCGGTGGCGCGAGGCATAGGCAGCGACGCGGCTCCAATAATCGTCGCGGTTCGGATCGGCGAAGTCCCAGCCGGGCGGCGCGAAGGTCGCAACGCCGTTGATCGTCGGACGGGAGAACAGTTCCGCCAGCACCATCGCGTCGACATTGTGTGCATAGAGCAAATCGTATTCGGGGTAGATCGCGCGATACTGGCTGCGCGCCGACCGCACCGCCACTAACCGGCAGCGCGCGGGCGGCGCAGGAATTCCGGCGATCATCGCGGCCTGTTCGCGGTGGTCGAGGTCGACGGGCGCGCTGGTCGCGGTCTGTTCGATCAGCAACGATCCCGCGAGCAGCAGCGCGATGCGGGCATGCCGCATGCGGTCGAGAAAGACCGTGAGCAGCATCACGGCGGGGACCAGCAGCAGCAGCGCGAAGCGGCCGACGATACGGATCGTGCCAGCGCCGGGCACGACCGCGTAAACCACCCGCCACGGCAGCAGCCCGCCCCCGAAATCGAGCATCAGCAGCCAGCCGACCAGCAGCGCCAGGCCGATCCACGCCATCGCACTCGGGCTGCCGACGCGTTGCGCGCGCAGCACGGCGACCAACGCCAGCACCAGAAACAGCGGGGGCATCCCGAACACCAGATCGCGGTTGGTGCGCAGGCCCGGCGCCATGCCCGATCGCATCGCCGACACCAGCCACGACCATAAGGCATTGCCCGGGCCGACATTGATCAGCTCGACCGGCCACAAGATCGAGGGGCGCAGATAGGCGAAGCCGTGCATCCCCGTCTCGCGCGCCTTGGGCAGATAGACACAGAGCATCGGCAGCAGCAGGACGAAGCCTGCCAGCGCGACGGCGAGGAGCGGCAGCCACTGGCGCTTCGCGGCGCGTACAACGTCTCGCCAGTGCCGCCATCCCGCCGCCCCGGCGATCGCCACCAGCACGATCAGGAACAGGCCGAGGAACCAGGCGAGGTAGAAGCTGGTCATCGCCAGCGCGGCGAACCCCGCGGCGAAGGCCAGCCCCCAGCGCAAGAGTGGCGCGCGCTGTCCTCGCACACACGCCAGCACGGCCTGCCAGCCGAACAATGCGACGAACGGCACCAGCGCCAGCGCGAAGAACTGGCCGTGATGCGCGTGCTGCAACGTCATATCGGCGACGGTGAACAGCACCGCGCCCCACACGCTCCAGCCGAAGCGCGTTCGGCAGCACCGCGACAGCAACAGGTACATGCCGAAAAAGCCCGCAACCTTGAACGTCGCGTGCATCGCCTCGGCGGCGACGGTCATCGGCAGGCCAAGCCATCGCCAGACCGCGTAGATCAGGCCCGAGACGAGATAGCCGTCATTGTACCCGAGTGTGTCGGATGCGGGGGCGAAATAGGCGGTGGCGTTCCATGCTTCGCGCCCCAGCAGGACATTGTCCCAATGCTGGAGCACCGAAACCTCGATCATCGCATCGTACGGATCGCCGAAACCGTGGGTAAAGCCGCCGGCGATCTGGAACCGCCAGAACCACGCGACCGACAGCATCGCCGCGACGATCAATACGGCGCCGCGCCACCCACGTCCGCTAAAGGCCCCCCGGTTCATCCCGGCTGCATAGCCCAAACAGCGTTACCAATTCCCAATCGCTTCGCGGGACCACGGCTCAGCGTGCACGTGTTGCATTCATGATTGCAGCGATTTGTCGATGTTTCGCCCCCGCAACGGGCGTAAATGTCCGGGCGCGGCGATCGCCGCGCCACGCCGCATGCTCGCGGCATCCGTCGAGGCTTCGATGCTTCTTATACTGTCGATTTTAGCGGTGCCCGCAGGCATCGCGCTGCTGCTCGCGCTAAGCTCGTTCCGCGTGAACCAGGAATATGAGCGCGGGGTCGTGTTTCGGCTCGGCCGGTTGCAAAAGACCCGCGGCCCCGGCTGGTTCTGGCTGATCCCGCTGATCGAGCGGGTCGTGAAGGTCGATATCCGCACGATCACCTACGCGCTCGATTCGCAGGAAACGGTGACGCGCGATGGCGTCGCGGTGCGGGTCAATGCGGTGATCTGGTTCCGCGCGTTCGACCCCGCAGGCGTGGTGACGTCGGTCGCCAGCTGGACCTCGGCGATCATCCAGGCGGCCGAAACCGCGATGCGCGACGCGATCGGGCAGAGCGACCTCGATCAGATGCTCAAGGACCGCAACGTGATCAACGCGCGCTTGCTCGACCTGCTGACCGAGCGTTGCAACCGCTGGGGCGTCGAATTCGATTCGGTCGAGATCAAGGACCTCGACATCCCGCCGCAAATGCAGCGCGCGATCGCCAAGGAAGCCGAAGCGATCCGCGAAAAACGCGCGCGGATCATCAAGGCTGAGGGCGAACAGGAGGCGGCGCTCAAGCTGACCGAGGCCGCCGCGCAGATCGGCACCACCCCCGGCGCGCTCGAGCTTCGCCGATTGCAGACGCTGACCGAAATCGGGGTCGAGCATAATTCGACGATCATCGCGATGTTCCCGACCGAATTGCTCGAAGCGGCGAAGCACCTGACCGCGCGTGCAGGCTGACCGATTGCGGCATCCGGGGCCGACCCGCCCGGATGCCGTCAGGCCGCGATCTTGCCGACAAATTCACTCGCGGCGGACCCCAGCCGACCAAGCTGTTCGTCGACCGCCAGCGAGCGAGCGACGAACAAATCGATTTCGTCGGACGCGGCCTGACTGTCGCTGCGCATCGTCGCCAACAGTCGGGACATGCCGTGCGCGGTGGTCGCGGTTTCGTCGATCGACGCGGTGATGCAGGTCACCGTGCTCGCCTGACTCTCGATATCGACGCGCAGGCTTTCGATCATTTGGCCGCCCTTGCTGACGATATCGCGAACCGAACTGCTGTTTTCCACGGTCGATTGGGTCGCCGCCTGGATCGCCGCGATCTTGGCGGCGATGTCGTCGGTCGCCCGTGCGGTCTGATTGGCGAGGCTTTTCACTTCCTGCGCGACGACCGCAAAGCCGCGCCCCGCATCGCCGGCGCGGGCAGCCTCGATCGTCGCGTTGAGCGCGAGCAAATTGGTCTGTCCGGCAATGTCGCGGATCAGGCCAAGGATCGATTCGATCGATTTGGCATGCTCCGACAGCGTCTCCGACATCGAAACAGCGGCATCGGCACGGATCACAGCGCGCGATGCGACGTCGGCGGTGGTATCGACCACGTCGCGCATCCCGTCGATCGCGGCGATCAGCCCGGCGGCGGTTTCGGCCGCCGAACTCATCGCCTCGGCCGACTGGCTGGCGGCGAGCGCCAGTTCGGCGGTACGGTCGAACATATTGCGCGCCGACTGTGCCGTTCGCTGCGTCTGGACGGTCATCGCCGCCGAATCGCGCGAGGCGCTGGATACGATCGACGCGACATCGCCGCTGAACGCATCGCTGAGCGCCACGCGCTGCTTGCTCGATCCGATCGCCGCGCGGCTGGCCATTTCGGCGAGGATAATTTCCATGGCCACGCCTTCGCTCGCCCATACCGCGCGCGCCGTCGCTGCCACGATCTCAGGTTCGGCGGGAAAGGCGCGCTCGAGATATTCGGTGATCAGCCGAACCCGGCGGACCATGTCGATCGATATGCCTTCGGTCGGGCCACCGAGCCAGCTCAGCCACACGCCGTTGAGCGCAATGCGGCGTATCCATTCGACATCCATCGGATTGGAGCACGCGAACAGGGCCGATGCGGCGAACATCTCGATCAATTGTTCGACGTCGCGGGCGGGGATGCCGGCCTGCCGCACAAGCTCCCAATCGGCGTGCGCGATCGAGCGGCGCTTATGTTCTCCCAGCGCCTCCGCGACCACCGGCAACGAGCGACGCCAGTCATCGCTGCCATGCCGCCGGTTGAGCCCATCGGCGCGATAGTGCGCGCACTTCCGCTCGATTTCCGCCTCGGTCAGGCTGATATCGGCGAGGGTAAAGTCGGGGAGCATCGCGCAACCTTGGCAAGCGGCCCGACAGTGGACCGAGAACCGGACTACGCACAGCAGGTTGTGTTCGCCTGTCCGACAGGCTCCGTAAGACTACCTATCGAATCATGCCGGGATCAGCACCGTCGCGCCCTCGGTCTTGCCGGCTTCGAGCTGACGCTGCGCCTCGGCGGCGTCCTCCAGCGCGAAGGTCTGGCCGATTTCGGGTTTGATCGCGCCCTTGGCCAGCATCTCGAACACGCGCGTCATGCCCGCCGCGCGCTCCCCGGGCGTACTGTAATAGCTGAACATCGTCGGGCGCGTGACGAACAACGACCCGTTCGCGGCGAGACTACCCAGCGCGACGCCCGTCACCGGCCCGCTGGCGTTGCCGTAACTGACGATCAGCCCGCGCGGTGCAACCGATTTGAGCGACGCGTCCCACGTATCCTTGCCGACCCCGTCGAGCACCACCGGCACGCCCGCGCCGCCGGTGATTTCGCGAACCCGCGCGGCGATATCCTCGTGCTTATATTCGATGATGTGATCGGCCCCCGCACGCCGCGCGCGCTCGGCCTTGTCGGGCGAGCCAACGGTGCCGATCACGGTCGCACCGATCGCTTTGAGCCAGCCGACCGCGAGATGCCCGACCCCGCCCGCGGCGGCGTGGACCAGCACCGTTTGCCCCGGCTGCACCTTCGCGCAGCGTTCGATCAGGAATTCGGTGGTGCCGCCCTTCAGGATGATCGCCGCCGCGGTGCGGTCGTCGACGTCGTCGGGCAGTTTGAAGAAGCGCTCGGCCGGCAAATTGCGATGCGTGGCGTACGATCCGACTTCCGGCCCGAAGGTCGCGACGCGGTCGCCGATCGACAGACTGGTCACCCCCGCTCCCAGTGCCTCGACCACGCCGATACTCTCACCGCCCAGTCCGCTCGGCAATGTCATCGGATAAAGCCCGGTGCGCTGATAGATTTCGATGAAATTGAGCCCGACCGCGGTGGTCCTGATGCGAACCTCGCCGGGGCCGGGGTCGGGCAGGTCGACATCGACCCATTGGATCACCTCGGGGCCGCCATGTTGCTCGATTTGTGCGACGCGTGCCATGGTTCGTTCTCCCGATGCGATGAGCCTCAACTGGGGAGTCTCGTTTCGGGTTGCAACTGGTATCGCGCCGCGCCATCTACGCCGCGTACCCGATATTCCAAAATGACGGAGGCGAGGATGAAGAGCTACCTGAAGCAGTATATCGACGGCAAATGGGTCGATAGCGAGGGCGGCACGCGGCACGAGGTGATCGATCCCTCGACCGAACAGCCGGTCAGCGAAATCATGCTCGGCACCAAAGCCGATGTCGACAAGGCTGTCGCCGCCGCCAAGAAGGCGTTCCGGAGCTATTCGCAAACCACCGTCGCCGAGCGTATCGCGCTGCTCGAACGCGTGATCGAGGAATATAAGGCGCGGATGCCCGATCTGGCGGCCGCCACCAGCGAGGAAATGGGCGCGCCGATCGGCTTCGCCAACATGGCGCAGGCGCCCGCCGGGCTCGGCTATTTCATCGGGACGCTGAAAGCGTTGCAGGAATTCAGCTTTTCGGAAGCCGTGGGCAAGAACCGCGTCGTCCACGAGCCGCTCGGCGTGGTGGCGATGATCACCCCGTGGAACTGGCCGCTCAATCAGATCTGCGCCAAGGTCGCGCCCGCGCTCGCCGCTGGCGACACGATGGTGCTCAAGCCGTCCGAAGAAGCCCCGGGCAATGCCGTGATTCTCGCCGAGATTCTCGACAAGGCCGGCGTGCCGGCGGGCGTGTTCAACCTGGTCAATGGCGACGGCCCCGGGGTCGGTGCGGCGCTCAGCACGCACAAGGACGTCGACATGGTGAGCTTCACCGGATCGACCCGCGCGGGCGTCGCGGTCGCACAGGCTGCCGCCGCCACGGTCAAGCGCGTGCATCAGGAACTCGGCGGCAAGGCGCCGAACGTGGTGCTCGAGGGCGCCGACCTCGCCACCGTGCTCCCGCCAACGGTGTCGGGCGTGCTCGCCAATAGCGGACAGAGCTGCATCGCGCCGACGCGCCTGCTGGTCCACAAAAGCCAGGCCGCCGAGGCGACTGAGGTCGTGAAGTCGATCATGGAAGCGACCAAGGTCGACGCCGCCAGCGTGATGGGCGCGCATATCGGCCCGGTCGTCAACAAGGCGCAGTTCGACAAGATTCAGGGGCTGATCCAGTCGGCGATCGACGAAGGTGCGACCTTGGTCACCGGCGGCACCGGTCGTCCCGACGGCCGCAATGCCGGCTTCTTCGTCAAGCCGACGCTGTTCACCGACGTGACGCCCGAGATGCGCATCTATCGCGAGGAGATCTTCGGGCCGGTCGCGACGATTTCGACCTACGACACCACCGACGAAGCGGTCGAGATGGCCAACGACACCGATTACGGCTTGTCCGCGACGATTTCGGGCGATCCCGCCGAAGCCGCCAAGATCGCGCCGCTGCTGCGCGCGGGGCTTGTCTCGATCAACAATTGGGGTGGCGGCGCGGGCACCCCGTTCGGCGGTTACAAACAATCGGGCAACGGGCGCGAAGGCGGCAAATACGGCCTGACCGATTTCATGGAGCTCAAAACCATCGTCGGAGAGCCTGCGTAACGTCCCCTCCCCTCCCTTCCAGGGAGGGGAAATGGATTGCCGCCATGATCCAGATCACCTCCTATATTCCCGGCGACGAGGACGCGATCATCGACATGATCGTGCCGATCCAGTCGGCCGAGTTCGGGATCGCGATCACCGCCGGGGATCAGCCCGACCTGCGCGACATCGCCCGCTTCTACCTGCGCGGCGGCGGCGGGTTCTGGGTCGCACGCGATGGCGACCGGGTCGCGGGGACGATCGCGCTCAAGGCGTTCGGCGGCGATCAGGGCGCGCTGCGCAAGATGTTCGTCGCCGCCAAATATCGCGGCGCGCCATACCGGCTGGGGCAAATCCTGCTCGACACGTTGCTCGACCATGCACGGGAGCAGCGCTTGCGCCGGATCCTTTTGGGCACCACCGAAGCGTTCGTGTCGGCGCACCGCTTCTACGAACGCAACGGGTTCGAGCGGATCGACAAGTCGGATTTACCCGAAGGCTTCCCGCTCGCGCCGGTCGACACGCGCTTCTACGCGCTCGACCTATAGAGCTTAGTGCACCGTACCCACGGCGCGGCCGACCGACATCAGCACGATGAAGCGCTCGATCTGGCGCCAGCGCGCGAAGTGGATGTGGTTGCCCAGATCGCGGCTTTTGTCCGCGCGCGCCGCCGCTTCGAAGCCGGCATCGTCGCCGAAGGTCGCGATCAGATCCTGCGCTGCATCGACGGAAGAACGATCGGCGAGATAGACGTGCATGCGATACTCCGGCTGGACTGCGCGATGCGCGTTACAAACGCCGTGCCAGAAGCCGCGATCGACGGCGCGCGGCGGGATGCAGTGGTAAACGCCTTTTTTGGGCCCGCCCCACCGATCCCGCAGCGGGACACTGGTGTCCCGGCGCGGAACATGGCAGTCGGGCTCGATGAGCCGCTCCTCCAAATCGAACGCGTCCGCCGCCGGCGGTTTCCTCATCGCGCTGGGCCTGATCGGCGGCGCGGTGGTCGGTGCCGTTCGGGGTCAGCCCTCGCTGTCGCTGCTGATCGGTGGGGGACTCGGCGTCGCGCTCGCGCTGGCGGTATGGTTGGTCGATCGGCGGCCAAAAAACTGAGTTCCCCGCGCAGGCGGGGGTACAGAATCGCGACCGACGACGTGCGCGACGCTGGGGCCCCGCCTTTGCGGGGGCACGGGACCGTTATCGCAGCGACCGCGCCAGCCGGACCACTCTGCCGATAATCTCCGCACGGTCGGCGCGCACCGGCGCGATCGTCGGCGCTGCGGGATTGTCGCTGGCGATGTGAAGCTCCAGCCCGATCCGCGCGACCCGCTTGACCAGCAGCGCCCCATCGAGCCGCAGCACGAACAGGCCCGGCCGAGACGATAGCCGACGGTCGGCGCTGTCGATCAACAGCGTGTCGCCATCGTGGATCAGCGGCTCCATCGACTCGCCCTTGGCGGTGATCATCGACAGCGACGCGGGCGAGACGCCGAGCCGCGCGGCGACCCGCGGGTCGATCCGCTCCTCCCCCACGACATGATCGTCCTCTACCAGCCCGCCCGCCCCGGCCGCCGCGACGGCATCGATCCGGCGCACCGCGATCATGTCGGGCGGGCGCGCCTCCCCCCCGAGCGTCGTTTCCTCCGCACCCAGGAACGCCGCCAGCACCTTGCGGTCGCGCTCGTCGAGCCGCCGCGGCGTGCCGCGCTTCACGAATTGCTGCAAATAGGCCGGGTTGCGCCCGATCATCCGCGACAGCGCGGCCAGGCTCACGCCGCGGCGCGCCGCCAGTTCTTCCAACATCCGTTGCGCATCGCCGTTCATGGTTACCTCCATAGTCGTAGGATTTTTCCTAGACAAGTTGGATTTGAGAACAGAACATGAACATTATTCGATGAGTCGCAAGGAGGCGCGGAGTGCATATCGGGCGGGAAGTGGAGAAGTTTTTGCAGCGGACGAACATGCCGCCGACCAAATTCGGCCGGCTGGCGGTCAACGATCCGCGGCTGGTGCGGGATTTGCGCAACGGGCGCGAGCCGCGAACACCGGTGGTGCGGCGGATCGTCGATTTCATCCAGACAGCGGATCGCACGCGGTGAACGACATCGAACGTACGGTCACGCGGCTGATCGCCCATTCGGACGGCGCGAAGGCCTTGTCGCTTTCCGCCACGGTGACCGCAAGCCGCGATTGGGCATCGGCGTTGTTTACCGGCGTACGGCTGACGGTCGAACTAACGGCCGACGATGGCGATCCGTTCGAGCACTGGCTGGCGGCTCTGCCCGAGGCGGAGTTCCCGATGCGCCGTCGGTTTGTCGCGGATGTCGAGGTAGTCGAACGACGCGAAGGCGTCGCGGTCGTCGAACTCTTGGTGATCGAGGTCGGTTAGCCGACCCGGCGGGCGAGCGCGCGCAACGCGTCGAGCGTGTCTTCGAGCGACTGTTCGGCGGGCACGTCTTCCGCCACCGGCGCGGGTTCGGGCGCGGGCTGCTTCTTCGCCACGCCCTTTTCCAGCCGGTCGAGCAGATCGTGGATCGATGCCGTGGCGCGAACCGCGGGGGTCAGTTCGATCGTCTCGATCCGCTCCTCGGGCGCAAAGCGCGTCGCGGGCGAAGGATCGAAAGGTGAAACATTGTCGACAGATCGCGCACCTTCCGGCTCGACCGCGACGACGGGCTCGGGGTCGATCACTGGTTCGGAAGCCGGTTCGGGCTCGGGCGCGGCGAACACGATCGGCGCCGGCGCGACGGGCTCCGGCTCGCGCACGATCGGCAGCGGTGCCGGTTCGGGCAGCGGCGGATCGAGCGGGTGGAGATAGCTTGCCATCGGCGTATCGAGATCGGCGGGCAGCGTCCGTTCGTCCTCGTCCGGCTCGATCGCCATCGCTTCGGCCAGCGTCATCGGCTTTGCGTCCGCCTTCACGTCGAGGAACGGGGTGCCCAGGTCGCTGTTGGCGAACACCGGGCGGCGCGCGGGAGCGTCGGGGTGCGCGTCGGCGCGGCGCAGCACGGGGACGCCGTCATCGCGCTTGTTGCGGTTGAGGATCAGCGTGCGCGCGCCGATCAGCAGCGACAGGCCGAACCAGGTCACGCCCCCGACCGCCAGCGCCGCGAGGAAGGCGATGGCGAAGCGGGCGGTCAGCCCCAGCGGCGGCTCGGCGGCAGCGACCAGCGCGGCAATGCCGCTGTCGACGCTCATGCTTTCGAGCACGCCGATCGGCATGATGAGGAAAAGCAGCGCGACGATCGCACCGATGCCGAGCCCGGCGACAAGCGCGATCGGCACGACGATTCGGGTAGCCGTTCGCCCGCCACGCCATGAGGCGAAGGAGGGGATCAGGCGCTTGCGACCGCTGGTGGCGTCCATGTCAGGTTCGGCTTCCGGGCTTCGATAATTCTTTGGTAAACAGGGGCGTAACGCGAAATGTTTGACGACCAGTTACGATCGGCCTCGACAAAGTTACGGGCCCGGTCGCGTCGCGCGTCCCAACCGCCTCGATTACCGAACAAGTCGGACAGCGCTGCTGCGATCGCCGCGGGATCGTCGGGCGCGAACAGCGTGCCCGTATCCCCGTCGCGAATCAGTTCGCGATGCCCGCCCACGTCCGACGCAGCGACCAGCCGCCGCTGCGCCATAGCCTCCAGCGGTTTCAACGGCGTGACGAGGTCGGTCAGCCGCATCTTCTTGCGCGGATAGGCCAGCACATCGACCAGGCTGTAATAGCGTTCGACCTCGGTATGCGGCACGCGCCCGACGAAGCGGATCGCGCCCGCGACCGGCGACGCCGCAGCCTGCGCGCGCAAGGCTTGCTCCATCGGCCCGCCGCCGACCAATACGAGCTGCGCCTTGGGCCGGGCGGCGACCAACGCGGGCATTGCCGCGATCAGATCGTCGAGCCCTTCATAATCGTAAAAGCTGCCGATGAAGCCGACCACGTCGGAATCGCCCGCCAACCCGAGCCTGGCGGCGAGTTCGGCATCGCGCGGCAAAGGTTCACCGAACACGCCCAGATCGACACCGTTGGGCGACACCATGATCTTGTCCGCATCGATCCCGCGCGCGATCAGATCGCCCTTCAACCCCTCGCAGATCACCGCAACGGCGTCGGCTCTGCGCACCGCCCATGTCTCCAGCGCCCGAGTCGCGCGGTATTTGAGCGAACCCTCGGTCCCGGTCCCGTTGCCGACCGCCGCATCCTCCCAAAAGGCGCGGATTTCGTACAACACCGGGAGATCGAGTTTCTTGCCCGCCCGGAGCGCGGCGACCGCGTCGAGCACCGGCGAATGCGCGTGGATCACGTCGGGGCGGAAATCCTCAGCGACCTCGATCACGCGTTTCGCCAACGCCCCGATCTCGCGCCACTCGCCGAGCGGGCTGCGCGTCGGCGCGGGCACATTGGTGCGGTAGAAATCGAGCCCGTCCACGACTTCGGCCATCACGCCCGCTTCGCCGTGGCGCGCCCCGGTAACGGCCGCGACGTGCCATCCGCGCGCGATCTGCGCCTTCAGGATGGCGCGCGTGCGAAAGGTGTAGCCGCTTTGCAGCGGCAGTCCGTGATCGAGAACGTGGAGTATGCGCATTGTGGGCGATCCTCTGCCACGACAGTGTTTAACGCAGCGTCAACCCGGGGTCGCTAGGCAAGCCACTCATATAGTGGACACGGGCCCATGATCGACAATTTCGCGCTGGCCGTAAGCCATGGACTGATGCTGCTCGCGGCTATCGCCCTGCTGCGCCGTCGCGACCTCGACGACGAACGCCCCGACACGCCGCCGGTTCGCCGCAAGAAGAACTGATGCTGCACGATCTCGCCTTTGTCGGATTTCTGGGTGCCTTGATGGTGCTGGCGCTGCGGCGCCCGTTCCTGTTCATCCTGACCTATGTCTATATCGATATCGTGTCGCCCCAGCGGCTGACCTATGTCCTCCTCAATTCGGTGCCGATCTCGCTGATCGCGGTGGCGCTGGCGGTGGGATCGTGGGCGCTGGTCGACAAGAAGGAAGACAGCCGGATCGCGCCGCGGCAATTCCTGATCGTGCTGCTGCTGGTCTGGTGCCTGATCACCACATTGAAGGCCGACTTTCCGGTCGACGCGCTCGATAAATGGGACTGGGTGTGGAAGGCGCTGGCGTTCGCCGCGTTCCTGCCGCTGACGTTGCGTACGCGGCTCCGGATCGAATCGCTGCTGACCTTCATGTGCCTGTCGGCGGCATCGATCATCATCGTCGGTGGGATCAAGACCGCGGCGGGTGGTGGCGGCTACGGATCGCTCGACCTGATGGTGACCAACAATTCGGGGCTGTACGAAGGCTCGACCATCTCCACCGTGGCGATCGCGATCATCCCGACGATCCTGTGGCTGATGAATTACGGCACGATCTTCAGGCGCGACTGGAAGGTGAAGCTGTTCTGCTACGCGCTCGTTTTCGCCTGCCTGCTGATTCCGATCGGCACCTCGACGCGCACCGGTTTGCTCTGCATCGGGTTGCTCGCGGTGCTGATGCTGCGCGATTCGAAGCGCAAATTCACCTATCTCGCGATCGTCGCGACGATGGGGCTCGTCGCCGTGCCGTTCCTGCCCAAATCGTTCACCGACCGGATGAGCACGATCCAGACCTATCAGCAGGACGAATCCGCCGCGACGCGCGTCGCGGTGTGGAAATGGACGTGGGAGTACGTCAAGCAGCACCCGATGGGCGGCGGCTTCGAAATGTATCGCCAGAACCAGATCCGCTACGACATCGTGAAAGCCCAAGGGACTGCAGGCAACGCCAAGCTCGACGCGACGCTGACGACCGACCGCGCGCGCGCCTATCACTCGGCCTATTTCGAGATGCTGGGCGAACAGGGCTGGCCCGGGATCATCCTGTGGCTGACGATTTGCCTGACCGGGATTTTCCGGATGGAAGTGATCCGGCGGCGTTACAGGAAGGCGGCCGGGGACGAAGCGTGGATCGCACCGCTGGCCAGCGCGCTGCAGGCCGGACAGATCCTCTACATGCTCGGCGCGGCGTTCATCGCGATCGCCTTCCAGCCGTTCATGTTCATGATGATCGGCGCGCAGATCGGGCTCGACACCTACCTTGCGCGCAAGCGGGCCGAGACGTCGTTCCGCCCGATGAAGCGCGCCAAACCCGCTGCGGAAACGCCGCAGCCGCTGCCGGTATGAACGCCAGGGCCGAGCTGCGCGCCCTGACCAGCGTGCGCGGGATCGCGGCGTGGATGGTGGTCCTCTACCATATCCGCCTGTCGGTCGCGGGGTTGCCCGAGGCATGGGTGCATTTTTTCGCCAAGGGCTATCTGGCGGTCGATTTCTTCTTCCTGCTCTCGGGCTTCGTGATCTGGCTCAGCTGGGGCGACCGGCTCCGTAGCGGCGGTTGGCGCGAGGTGTCGGCTTTCCTGCACAAGCGCGTCGCGCGGATCTGGCCGCTGCATCTGGTAGTGCTCGGCGGTGCCGTCGTGCTGGCGCTCGCGATGCTGGCCGCGGGGAAGTACGACCCGGTCGAATATCCCTTCTCCGAACTGCCCGCGCACGTCTTTTTGATCCAGAATTGGGGGTTCATCGACAAGCTAGCGTGGAACGATCCGGCCTGGTCGATCAGTTGCGAACTCGCCGCATATCTGCTGTTCCCGCTGCTCGTCCGCGCGGTCGACTGGCGCGCGTTACCCAGCTGGCTGGTCGCGCTGGCCGCCTCGGCCTTCCTCGTGATCCTCGCTGCGGCAATGTCCGGCGTGCCAACGCTCGGCACCGACATCGCACGTTTCGGCCTGATCCGCTGCTTGACCGAATTCGCCGCCGGAAGCGCGTTGTGCGCGCTGTGGTTGCGGTGGAAGGCGGCGCCCGCTTTGCCCGCGTTAATGGCTTTCGGCCTGACCGTCGCGATGACCGCGGGCTGGGTGGCGGGATTGCCCGAGGCGCTGGCCATTCCCTTCGCGCTGGCAGGTCTGATGCTCGGCCTCGCGCTGACGTCGGGGTGGCGCGGTAACCCGCTCGACTGGGCGCCGCTGCATTATCTGGGCGAGATCAGCTACGCGACGTACCTGTCGCATTTCATGCTGTTCGTGGTGTTCAAACTGGCGTTCGTCGATGACGCGCATGCGGTGCCGCCAGTGTTGATCGGGCTGTATCTGATCATGGTGCTGGCGAGTTCGGTCGCGCTGTATCACCTTGTCGAGCGGCCAGCACAGAAATGGGTGAATCATCTTCAAATCCTCCCCGGCACGGGGAGGGGGACCAGCCGCAGGCTGGTGGAGGGGGCGGGCCTCAAATGACTCGCTCGCGGCGATCCCCCTCCACCACGCGCTGAAGAAGCGCGCGGTCCCCCTCCCCGTCCCGGGGAGGATCAACTACGCCGCCGCCAGTTCTTCCGCCAACGCGTCGATGATCGCCTTGTTGAACGCGGGGATATCGTCGGGCTTGCGGCTGGTGATCAGCTTCCCGTCGATCACGACTTCCTGATCGAGCACGATCGCGCCGGCATTTTCCAGGTCGGTGCGCACCGAGGGCCAGCCGGTGACCTGACGTCCGTCGACGGCATCGGCTTCGACCAGCAGCCACGGCCCGTGACAGATGGCGGCCACGATCTTGTCGTCGTCCATGAATTCCTCGACGATCTCGATCGCCCGCTCTTCCATGCGCATCTTGTCGGGGTTGGAGACGCCGCCGGGGATAACCAGTGCGTCGAACTGTTCGGTATCGACGTCGTCCAGCGTCATGTCGGGGGTGATGCTGTCAGCCTTCTCGCCATTCTTCTCGCCGCGGATCGGATCGAGCGCAATCGAAGCGAGCGTCACGGTAGCCCCCGAGTCGATCAGCGCCTGGCGTGGTTGAAACAATTCGTCATTCTCGAACCCGTCGGTTGCAATCATCAAAATGCGCGCTTTGGCGATGTCGGCCATGGTTATTCTCCTGTGAAGCTGCCCGCCTAACCCGCGCCGCAACCAACCGTTCCGGAACGAAGCGATGACCCGCGCATTTCTGACGCCATGCGGAAGTGAGGCTCGATGACCAGAATAGTCTATTGCGACGACAGCCAGCCCGGGATCACCCGGCAAAAGATGCGCCACGGCTGGGGCTATTGGGACAGCGCGGGCAACCGCATCACCGACCGCGAGGAAATCGATCGGCTCAACGCCGTCGGACTGCCCCCCGCCTATGAGAATGCGTGGTTCTGCCCCAAACCGCACGGCCATATTCAGGCGATCGGCTGGGACAATAAAGGACGCAAGCAATACCGCTACCACGTCGATTTCCGCGCCCGCAAGGAAGCCGAAAAGTACGACCGCTGCGCGGCGTTCGGCCACGCCTTGCCCAAGCTGCGCGCGCATGTCGAAGCCGATCTGGAGAAGAGCGCGCTGACCAAAGACCGCGCAGTCGCTGCGGTCGTCCGCCTGCTCGACGAAGGCCATGTCCGCGTCGGCAACGAAGGCTATGCCAAGGCCAACAACAGTTTCGGTGCCACCACGCTGCGCAACCGCCACGCCAAGGTCACCGCAGGCAAGCTGCGCCTGCAGTACCGCGCCAAGTCGGGCAAGATTCGCGTGCTGACGATCACCGACCGCTCGTTGATCCGGTTCGTGCGCAAATGCCACGATCTCCCCGGCCAGCATCTGTTCCAGTGGATCGATGCCGAAGGTCAGAGCCACCCCGTCACCTCGTCCGACGTCAACGACTATATCCGCGAAGCGACCGGCGACGATTTCACGGCCAAGCATTTCCGCACCTGGGGCGCGAGCGCGATAGCGTTCGAAGCGCTGGCTAGCGCCGATCACGATATCGGGCTGAAAACGATGCTCGAGCCGGTGACCGAAGCGCTCGGCAACACCCCCGCCATCGCGCGCAAATCCTATGTCCACCCGGCGCTGATCGATCTGGTCAAGGATGGGCAGAGCGCTTTCCGCGAAACGCTCGAACTTCCGCGCGCAACGCGCTATCTCGACCGTCACGAACGCGGGCTGATCGCTTTTCTTGAAGGAGGGGTCCAGCCGCGCCGCAAGGCAGCCTGAAGAAAGACCCCATGACCATTACGACCGGCCACCCGATTCCCGTTGAAGACCTGCAAACGCAGGCGGTGGAATTGTACCGCGAGAGCGCGACGTGGGTTGGCACGCACTGGTTGCAGATCCTGCTGGCGGTCGGCGCGGGCGTGGCGATCTTCCTCGGTCTGCATTTCGTCAAGTCGCTGGGCCGTCGACTGTGCCATCGCGACGCGAGTGGCACGGGCTGGGGTACCGTCCTCGGTCGAGCGGTCGCGCGCACCGGCAACTTCTTTATCGCCATGGCCGCCGCGAAGATCGTCATCGCGCTGACGCCGCAGCCGCCAGCGCAATTGGTGTCGGTCATTACCTTCCTTTTCACGCTCGCCGCGGTGTTCCAAGGCGCGATCTGGGCTCGCGAAATCATCCTCGGCGCAATCGAGCACCGCACCAGCGCGAGCGACTATCACGGCGAAACGCTGACCAACGCGATGGGCCTGATCCGGATGTTCGTGACGTTCGCGCTGTTCGCGATCGCGCTGATCCTGGTGCTCGACAATCTGGGCGTTAACGTCACCGGGCTGGTCGCCGGGCTCGGGGTCGGCGGCATCGCGATCGGCCTCGCGGCGCAAAGCATCTTTGCCGATTTATTCGCGGCGATCGCAATCATCTTCGACCGCCCGTTCCGCCGGGGCGATGCGATTACCTACGACAAGTCGGCGGGCACCGTCGAAGCGATCGGAATGAAGTCGACGCGCATCCGCGGCACCGCCGGCGAAGAGCGAATCATCAGCAACCGCAAGTTGCTCGACAACGAAATCATCAACAACACCCAGCGGGAATTTCGCCGGACGATCTTCACGCTGGGGATCGTCCAGACCACGCCGGTCGAGGTGATGGAGAAACTGCCACACATGCTGAAAGAGATCGTCGAATGCCACGACATGAAGTTCGTGCGTTCGGGCTTCGTCGCGTTCGGGGCGCAAAGCTATGACTTCGAGGTCCAGTTCGACACGCTGAGCCCCGCCTTGCAGGACATGTACGATGCGCGCCATTCGATCGGGATCGCGATCATTCGCCGGTTCAACGAAGAGGGGATCGCCCTCGCTTATCCGACCCAGACCGGCCTGACGGCGGAGGAAGCCGGGCTGGTCAAGAAAAGACGGAAGCCGGCAAAGGCCACCGACGACGATACGATCGACGCGCCCCCCTCCTCGGGCGACCGCTCGGCGGCCGATCAGGAAGGCGGCGCTTAGATCCGCGCGTGCCCGGTAGCGCCGAGTCGGGCGCTGCGTCACCGGTCGGACGCAGTTTTAGAATATCGGGTCCGGGGGACCAGTCCGGTGCTGCCCTGATATTTCGGGCCGAAGACGTAGCGTCGGCGGTGATTTTCCGGTTTCCGGTTGGGCAAGACTTGCGGGATCGGCGCTCGCGGGCATATGGGGTGCCACGCGCAACGCGCATCACAATCGCTAGGGGAATGCAGTGGCCACCACCGCCGACACCATCACCATCCAGGAACGCGCGACTCAGATCGGGCACGAGACCGTGTCAGATTGGGTCGAGGTGAGCCAGGAGATGATCAACAAGTTCGCCGATGCGACGGGCGATCACCAGTTCATCCATGTGAACCCCGAAATGGCCAAGATGACGCCGTTCGGCGGGACGATCGCGCACGGCTTCCTGACGCTGTCGCTGATGCCGTTGCTGTCGTCCAAAGTTCATGATGAGCCCAAGATCGAGGGCGTCAAGATGGGCGTCAATTATGGCGGCAACAAAGTCCGTTTCCTCACGCCCGTCCCCTCGGGCAGCAACGTCCGTGGCCGCTTCAAGCTGATGGAACTGGTCGAGAAGCGCCCGGGCCAGTGGCAGCAGACGGTCGAATTCACCGTCGAGATCGAAGGCAAGGACAAGCCGGCCTTGATCGCCGAGTGGATCAGCATGATCTTCGTTTAAGTCCCCCTCCCGCTTGCGGGAGGGGTTAGGGGAGGGCCTGTCGCCCAGCCTCGAGCTCCAACGCGGAGGGACATGCCCTCCCCCAGCCCCTCCCGCCAGCGGGAGGGGAGCAAGAAGAAGGACCAATACATGCGCTCCGCAGTCATCGTCTCCACCGCCCGCACCCCGATCGGCCGCGCCTATCGCGGCGGGTTCAACAACACCCCCTCGCCGACGCTCGCCAGCCACTCGATCAAGGCCGCGGTCGAGCGCGCGGGGATCGACGGCGCCGAAGTGCAGGACGTGGTGTTCGGCTCGGCGCTTCAGCAGGGGGTTCAGGCGGGCAATATCGCGCGCCTCTCGCTGCTCCGCGCCGGCCTCCCCGTCTCGGTCGCCGGCCAGTCGATCGACCGCCAGTGCGCGTCGGGCCTGATGGCGATCGCCACCGCCGCCAAGCAGATCATCGTCGATAATATGGACATCACGATCGGCGGCGGCGTCGAATCGATCAGCATGGTGCAGACTCCGCAGATGCGCGTCGGCCGCGACGACGAGTTGCTGGCGATGGTCCCCGACGTCTACATGCCGATGCTGCAAACCGCCGAAGTCGTCGCCAAGCGCTACAACATCAGCCGCGAAGCGTGCGATCAGTACGGCCTGCAATCGCAGCAGCGCACCCACGCCGCGCAGCAGGCGGGCTATTTCGACGCCGAGATCGTGCCGGTCAAAGCGACGATGGGCATGACCAACAAGGAAACCAAAGAAGTCACGCTCCACGAAGTCGAGATCACCAAGGACGAGGGCAACCGCCCCGAAACCTCGATCGAGGGTCTGCGCGGGCTCCAGCCGGTGCTCGGCCCCGACTTCACCGTCACCGCGGGCAACGCTTCGCAGCTGTCGGACGGGTCGTCGGCCAGCGTCCTGATGGAGGAATCGCTTGCGTCGAAGCGCGGCCTGACCCCGCTCGGCCGCTATGTCGGCATGGCTGTTGCCGGCACCGAACCCGACGAAATGGGCATCGGCCCGGTCTTCGCGATCCCCAAGCTGCTCGAGCGCTTCAACCTCAAGATGGACGATATCGGGCTGTGGGAGCTCAACGAAGCCTTCGCGGTGCAGGTGCTGTATTGCCGCGACAAGCTCGGCATTCCGGATGAACTGCTCAACGTCAACGGCGGCTCGATCTCGATTGGTCACCCGTACGGCATGACCGGCGCGCGCTGCACCGGCCACGCGCTGATCGAAGGCAAGCGCCGCGGCGCGAAGTACGTCGTCGTGACGATGTGCGTCGGCGGCGGTCAGGGCGCGGCGGGGCTGTTCGAGGTTGTGTAATTGAAAAGCAACGGCTGATCCGCTATATCGGATCGGCAAGGCTCATGGGCTTCCCTTGAGATCAGGACCCCGGTCGTGCCAGCGACCGGGGTCCTTTGCGTTTGGGACCCGGCTGCCAGACCGGGCCCCTCCCGTCGTGTCAGTCCTTGCGGCGTGACAACTCCACCACCTTGAGGATCAAGGTGGCAAAGCCGATCATCACCCCAAGTATCAGGCACAAGCTTGCAAGGCTCATGTGCTTTCTCCTTGAGACGGCGGCGGGATTGCCGCCGCCGAAGTCATGACCGATCCCAAAACCGATTTGAATCGAACTTGCATCCGATTTGGGGAAACTCCTGCCGATCCGCTCGTTGTCCCTCGGCATCAATCCAAGGAGAGACACGATGGCCACCCCGCAGGAAATCAAGGAAACGTTCTGGAAGAAGCTGGCCGACAGCCCGTTCGTGATGATCGGGCTCGACAATGGCGGGCATAGCGAGCCGCTGACCGCGCAGCTCGACAAGGATCAGGTCGACACGTTGTTCTTCTTCATCGGCAAGGACAATCGCCTCGCCGGCGGCGGCGGCGCGATGGCGCAGTTCGTGTCCAAGGGGCACGATTTCTTCGCGTGCCTGGCGGGCAGCGTACGGGTCGACAACGACTTCGCGCAGATCGACAAATTGTGGAACAAGCAGGTCGAGGCGTGGTTTCCCGGCGGCAAGGACGACCCCAACCTCGCATTGCTGCGCTTCGACGTCAGCGATGCCGAAATGTGGGAAACCGACATGTCGCTGTCGGGCAAGCTCAAGATGCTGTTCGGCGCGAAGATCAATCCGAGCGAGGAAGGCAGCCACGCCAAGGTGAGTACGACGGCCGCCTGAGCTCGCGCCCTGAGCTTACCCCGTCATGCCGGACTTGATCCGGCATCCCGCTTCTTCTCGTACTCGGGAAGAGCGGGATGCCGGATCAAGTCCGGGGTGACGGAAAACGGGGGCCGAACTGCGAAATCACCCGTCGTGCGCCGTGATCCACTCTTCCAGCACCGGCGCGATCTGGTTGCGCCATTTGCTGCCGTTGAAGATGCCGTAATGCCCGGTATCGGCGGTGATATACTTCTTCTCGCTCTCGGGCAGGTTGGTCGCGATGGTCAGCGCTGCCTTGGTCTGGCCCAGCCCCGAAATATCGTCACGCTCGCCCTCGATTGCCAGAATACCGATATCGGTGATCGCGCCCGGATCGACCTTGCGCCCGCGATGCGTCATCTCGCCCTTGGGCAATTTGTGATGCTGGAACACGACGTCGATCGTCTGGAGGTAGAATTCGGAGGTCATGTCGCACACCGAGCGATATTCCTCGTAGAAATCCTTGGTCTGCTCGGCTTCCAGATCCTCGCCCTGGACCAAATGCTTGAACATCTCCCAATGCGAAATCATGTGGTTGCCCAAATTCATCGACATGAACCCGGCGAGCTGAAGGAAGCCCGGATAGACGGTCCGACCGGCCCCCGGATAGTTCATCGGCACGGTCGCGATGACATTCTGTTCGAACCACGAATAGGGCCGTTCGGTCGCCAGCGTGTTGACCGCGGTCGGCGCTTCGCGCGTGTCGATCGGCCCACCCATCATCGTCAGCGTGCGCGGGCGGCACGGATTCTTGTCGGCGCTCATCAGGCACGCGGCGGCATAGCATGGCACCGACGGCTGGCACACCGCGAGCATGTGCGCGCCGGGGCCGATCAACTCCATGAACTCGATCAGATAATCGACATAATCGTCGAGATCGAACGTACCATCGGACAACGGCACCGAGCGCGCGTCGCGCCAGTCGGTGATGTAAACGTCGGCAAAGGGCAGCATCCGCTCGACCGTGCCGCGCAGCAGCGTGGCATAATGGCCGGACATCGGCGCCACGATCAGCAAACGGGGCCCGCCGGTCACGCCTTTGCGGACGAAATGCTTCAACTGCCCGAACGGCTTGCGCAGCACGATCTCCTCGACGACATCGACTTGCTTGCCGTCGATTTCGGTGTGGTCGAGACCGAATTCGGGCTTGCCGCGTGGCGCCGAGGCATGCGCGAAGACTTCGAGCGCGGAGGCAATCACCGGACCGCCACCGAAATAGGAGAACGGGTTTGCCGGATTGTTGAGCAGCTCGGCGCTGAAATTAGCCAGCGCGCTGGCACCCGCCAGCATCGACCGCTGCATTTCGTAGGCGTTGTAAAGCATCTGGCCCCGATACACTGAATAGGTTTCCTTGGACTGAACCCCTAGGCTCATGTTGCACTGCACACAACGCCTGATGCGATGCGTCGTTGCGGGTTTGGGTGTGCGGCTGTACGGCGCGGGACGACATGGCAGACCCTACCCCCGACGCCCCGAAGCCCGGCCGTAAGCTGAGCAGCCTTTCGATGGTGTGGTTTTACGCGCGCCGTTATCCGTTGCAGCTTTCAGTCGCGCTTGTCGCGCTCCTGACGACCTCGTTGACCACGCTCTACATTCCGGTCGCGCTCCGGTCGGTGATCGACGGCGGCTTTGCGCGCGGGGGTGATATGAATCACGTCAACCGCATCTTCTATCAGCTCTTCGCGGTAGTCGGCGTACTGGGCATCGCCACCGCGCTCCGCTTCTACTGCGTGTCATGGCTGGGCGAGCGTACTGTGGCCGACGTGCGGATCGCGGTGCAGCGCAACCTGCTGCGGCTCACCCCGCGCTGGTTCGAGGAAAACCGGCCGTCTGAAATCGCGTCGCGCCTCACCACCGACACGACCCAGATCGAGATGGCGGTCGGCACAACCGTATCGGTCGCGCTCCGCAACCTGATCACCGGCATAGGCGGCGTTATCCTGTTGGTGGTTCTGGCGCCGAAACTCGCATTGTTTGCGCTGATCGGCATTCTCGTCGTGATCGTGCCGCTGCTCGCGCTCGGACGGCGGCTCCGCTCGACCTCGCGCACCAGCCAGGACCGGATCGCCGATATCGGGGCCATGGCGGTCGAAGTGTTTTCCGCGATGAAAATCGTGCAGGCGTTCGGGCAGGAACAGCGCGAAGCCGGGCGGTTCAAGACCGTCGTCGAGCAAAGCTTTGCGATCGCCAAACGGCGCATTTTGCTCCGGGCGATCCTGACCGCAGCGTTCATCGTGTTGATCTTCGGTTCCATCACATTGCTGTTGTGGAGCACCGTCGCGGAGGTCGCCGCCGGCCGCCTGACCGCAGGCTCGCTCAGCGCGTTTCTGGCTACCTCTGTGCTGGTGTCGGGGGCATTCGGAGCGCTCAGCGATGTGTACGGCGACCTGCTCCGTGCCGCCGGCGCCGCCGAGCGCCTGAGCGAGTTGCTGTCCGAGGAGCCCGAGATTCGCGCGCCCGCCAAACCCGCGACAATGCCCGAGCCCGCCCGCGGCGCGATTCGCTTCGATCAGGTCACGTTCCACTATCCGACGCGCCGTGACGTTTCGGCGCTGGCCGATTTCTCGCTCGACGTGCGACCGGGAGAGACAGTGGCGGTGGTCGGCCCGTCGGGCGCGGGCAAAACGACGCTGTTCCAGCTGATCCAGCGCTTCTACGATCCTGAGAGCGGCATTGTCAGTGTCGACGGCGTGCCGCTGCCGCAGGCCGATCCCGCCGATATCCGCCAGCGGATCGCGATGGTCCCGCAGGAAACGGTGATCTTCGGCGCGTCGGCGCGCGACAATATCCGCTACGGCAACTGGAACGCGAGCGACGAGCAAATCTGGGCCGCCGCCGAAGCCGCCAACGCCGCCGAATTCCTGCGCAAGCTGCCCGATGGGCTCGACACCTTCCTTGGCGAGGCCGGCGCGCGACTGTCGGGCGGGCAGCGCCAGCGTGTCGCAATCGCCCGTGCGCTGCTGCGCGATGCGCCGATCCTGCTGCTCGACGAAGCCACCAGCGCGCTCGACGCCGAGAGCGAACAACTGGTGCAACAGGCGCTCGACCGGCTGATGACGGGGCGAACGACTCTGGTCATCGCCCACCGCCTCGCCACCGTCCGCGCCGCCGACCGGATCATCGTGATGGACGACGGCCGGATCGTCGAGGAAGGCACGCACGCGACGCTCAACGCGCGCGGCGGGCTTTATGCCAGGCTGGCGGCGCTGCAGTTCAACGAGGCGGCGTAAGCCCAGGCGAACGGCGACGCTTCAGTTGACGGGCTTCCCTGTATCGGTGGGATACCCGATCAACTTGATGCCCGAAGGATAACCGCCCCCTTCCCCAGGCCATGACGACGGACCGCAGGTGATCGTCCCTCCGCCGAAGCCAGCGCCGCTCTTACAGGGCACGATCGGCAGGAACATCGTCGATGTGCCGCCGTAAACCGGCACGACCTTATGCTTGTGGTTGTCGAACCGCGCCGTCAGCTGGTTGAGACCGCCGACCATGCCCGTGGTCTTGGCTTCCAGCGCCGCGATCTTGGCTTCGTCCGCAGTCAGCCGGGCCTTGAGCTGAGCGATATCGGCCGCGCTGGCGGGGGCCAAGGTCGCGCCCTGAACGGGCGATGAGGGCTGCGCAACGCGCATCCCGGTTTGCGCCACCACCGTTGTCGCCAACGCAGCGCCAGCCACCAGCACCGCTGCGGAAATCATCTTTTTCATGCTGTCCCCCCGATTGATGTCACGACGCTAACCGATCGCAACCCGGGATATAGGAAGAAGTCGACACCCAATGACGTCACGGCGGCGGCGATATGTCCGCGACAACCAGCATCGTTTCGGGCAGAGTTGCAATCGCAGATCGGAGAGAAGAACATGGTGCGCGAGTTCGATATCATCGTCTATGGCGCGACCGGTTTTACCGGGCGGCTGGTCGCCGAATATCTCGTCCAGGCCTATCCCGACGGCGTGCGCTGGGCGATGGCCGGGCGGTCGCTGACGAAATTGCAGGAGGTGCGCGATCTGATCGGTGTGCCCGCCAGCATCCCGCTGATCGTCGCCGATTCGGACGACCCCGCCAGCCTGAAGGCAATGTGCGAGCGCACCACCGTGGTAATTACCACCGTGGGGCCATATCAGGTCTATGGCGAGGATCTGGTCGCGGCCTGCGCCGACACCGGCACCGCTTATGTCGATCTGTGCGGCGAACCGGCATGGATGCGCCACATGATCGACGCCTATCACGACAAGGCGAAAGCCAGCGGCGCTCGAATCGTGTTTTCATGCGGCTTCGATTCGATCCCGTTCGACCTCGGCGTGCTGTCGCTCCAGCAATGCGCGATCGCCAAGCACGGCGCTCCGGCGCCGCGCGTGAAGGGGCGCGTCCGTGTGATGAAGGGCGGTTTTTCGGGCGGCACCGCGGCGAGCCTGAAGGCAACGCTGGCGGCGGCGGCGAGGGACCCGCGCATCGTCCTGCTGCTGACCAACCCCTTTTCGCTGACTCCCGGCTTTTCCGGGCCGCACCAGCCTACCGGCATGATCCCCGAATATGACAAGTCGATCGGCGCGTGGGTCGCACCGTTCATCATGGCTCCGATCAACACCAAGAACGTCCACCGCACCAACTTCCTGCTGGGTGAGAAATATGGCGCCGACTTCGTCTATGACGAGATGATGGTCGCCGGTCTGGGCGATATCGGCAAGGCGGCGGCCGAAGCGATCGCCAAGATCAACCCACTGGCCAGCGATAAGGGCCCCAAGCCGGGCGAAGGCCCGTCGAAGGAAGAGCGCGACAGCGGGCATTACGACGTGCTGTTCATCGGCGAATATCCGAACGGCGACCGCGTCGACTGCGTCGTCACCGGCGACAAGGATCCGGGCTACGGATCGACCAGCAAGATGATCGCCGAAAGCGCGCTGTGCCTGGTCCGCGACGTCAAGGGCGAGGGCGGAATCTGGACGCCGGGCGCGTTGATGGGCGACGCGCTGCGCGAACGGCTCATCGCCCACGCCGGACTGACCTTTCGGTCGGGCTAAATCCAGTAGAACATCAGCGCGATGCAGACGATCGTCATCGATACGCCGAACCCCCACATTGCATAGACCCGGCCGAGCGCTTCGCGGCGCAAATGATAGGCGATCAGGTCGAACCACACGCGCCCATTGACCTGGCGCACGATCCCGGCTGCGCGCAATTTGTCGAACGCTGCGGCGTCGCGCGGATCGGGGGTAAAGTCGATCGCATCCTCGGGCGCGATCGCGTGTTGGGCGAGCAGAGCAGCTGCGATCCGGCCGCGGACGCGGAGCGCCTCCGCGGGGATCACCGGGGCGGGCGCCGGTTTGCCGACCCCGGTCAGCCTGAGCCGCTCGTTCATCACCCGCCCGCGAAGAAGCCGAACGCCGCGCCCAGCGCCACCGCCGCGCCGATCATCGCGCCCGCGCGCCGACGGCGGCTCTTGGTCCACGTGTCGAACGCCGGGATGTCGAGCCAGTAGGTCCCGGCTTTGCCCTGATGCAGTACGCCTTTTTCGATCAGTCGCTCGAGCAGTCGCCGCTCCATCCCGCGGTCGGGGGCGTAGGCGATCGCCTTGTCGGCCGAGACCGCATTTTGCGTCATGAAATGCGAGATCAGTCGCTTGCGCGCCCGCGCTGCCGCCCCCGCTGCTGCTCCTGCTGCTGCCCCGCCCATGATCTACTCCTTCATACTCAGCGTCGCTTGCCCTGATGGCGGATATTGGCCGGTCGTCCGCGTCGTTTCAAGACGCGCGGCGGCCCGCTGCCCGGTGCGGCGCCCTTCCCCTCGGGCATTTCGAAGCGCAGCGCGCCCGATACCGGGTTGGACTCGGCCAGCCGTAACTGGAGCCGCTGACCAATCGTGTATTCCTCGCCGGTCTGTTCGCCGACCAGCTTCTTCGCGACCTCATCGAAGCGGAAATATTCGCCGCCCAGATCGCGCACCGGCATCAGTCCGTCGCCGCCGATTTCGTCGACCGTGGCGAAGAACCCGAAATTGGTTACGCCGGTGATCCGCACATCGACCACCTCGCCGACGCGTTCGTTGAGGTACGCCGCGACGTAGCGGTCGAGCGTGTCGCGTTCGGCCTCCATCGCGCGACGTTCGAGCCGGCTGATCGCTTCGCCGATCTTTTCCATGCCCGCGGCTTCCGCATTGGTGAGCCCGCCCGGCCCGAGCGTGTAGCTCTCGACCAGCGAGCGGTGGACGAGCAGGTCGGCGTAGCGGCGGATCGGCGAGGTGAAGTGCGCATAGCTGCCCAATGCGAGCCCGAAATGGCCGTGATTGCCCGGGCCATAATAAGCCTGGGTCTGCGAGCGCAGCACCTGCTCCATCACTTGCGGGCGGAAATCGACCTCCCCGATCTTGTCGAGGATGTGATTGAACGTGGCCGGGCGGATCACCTGCCCCAGCGCGAGTTTGACGCCGTAGGTTTCCAGATAGTCCTTGAGCGCGACGATCTTCTCGCGCGCCGGCGGTTCGTGGATGCGGTACATCACCGGTGCCTTCTTGGCCTCCAGCGCCTTGGCGGCCGCAACGTTGGCGGCAATCATGTAATCCTCGATCAGCCGCATCGAATCGAGCCGTTCGCGCGGCGCGACCGACATGATCCGGCCTTTCTCGTCGAGCACGACGCGGCGTTCGGGCAGATCCAGCGCAAGCGGCTCGCGCTTGTCCCGCGCCGCCGCCAGCGCCTTCCAGCACGCCCAGAGCGGCTTCAGCGCCGCCTCGGTCAGCGGATGCTCGATCAGGCCGTCGATCGCCGCCTGTGCATCCTCATACGCGATATTGGCGGCGATACGCACCACCGCCCTCGTGAAACGCCACGACTTGAGGCTGCCGTCCTTCGCCACCTGCACATGGCACGCCAGCGCCGCGCGGTCCTCGCCGGTCTTGAGCGAGCACACCTCCGCCGAGAGGATTTCGGGGAGCATCGGCACGACGCGGTCGGGGAAATAGACCGAATTGCCGCGCCGCCGCGCTTCGCGGTCGATCGCCGAGCCGGGGCGGACGTAGAAGCTGACATCGGCAATCGCGACGACCGCTTTCCACCCGCCCGCATTGGCCGGATCGTCGTCGGGTGCGGCCCACACCGCATCGTCGTGATCGCGCGCGTCGGCGGGGTCGATCGCGACGATCGGCAGGTGCGTCAGATCCTCGCGCCCTTCGCCCAGCGGCTGCTTCGCGACTCGTTCGGCCTCTTCCAGTGCTTCTTCGGCGAACTGGTCGGGGATGCCCAGCGCGTGGATCGCGATCAGCGAGAAACTGCGCGGCGCAAACGGATCGCCGAGCCGTTCGGTCACGCGCACCGTGATCCGCGGCGGGCGCCCGGCCTTCTCGGCCAGCACCAGATCGCCAGGCTCGGCGTCGCCCGCGTCGGACACAGGATATTGCCGCCGCTCGCGCTTCTCGACGCCTTCGAGCCACAAGCCATTGCCCTCGCGCCGGATCACCCCGAGCATCAGTTCCTCGCCCTTGGCGAGTTGCTTCATCGGGTGCGCGATCCAGCCATTGCCGGCCTCTTCGGTCCGCGCGAGGATTCGGTCGCCCACGCCTAGCGCCGACCTCTTGCCCTTTTCGCGCACGCGCAATCGCGGCATTGGCGCCGCGTCGGCTTCCCAGCGTTCGGGCACCGCCCAGACATTGCCGCCATCGTCGACATGGCTGACGCGCAGCACGGTCACCTTGGGCAGCCCGCCCATCTTGTGGAACGCGCGACCGGGGGCGCTGTCGATCAGGCCTTCGTCGGCCATGTCCTTCAACAGCGCCTTGAGCGCGATCTTCTCCTGCGCGGTCAATCCGAACGCCTTGGCGATCTCGCGCTTGCCCGCCGGGGTGTCCGACGAGGAAATGAAATCGATGATCTGCTGACGCGTGGGCAGGCCGGGCTGGTGTTTTGGTTTCGCCATGTAGCGGGAACGATAGGCTGCCACGGCTCATTCGTCACCCCGGCCTTGTGCCGGGGTCCACCGTGCCGCACATGACAACGGTTCGGCGTGTCCGGCACGGCGGATGCCGGGACAAGCCCGGCATGACGGAGTTAGCGTGAATACACCTTATGACATGCTGATTGTCGGCGGCGGCATCAACGGCTGTGCGATCGCGCGCGAAGCGTCGTTACTCGGGCAGAAGGTGCTGCTGGTCGAGCGCGACGACCTCGCCGCACATACCTCCTCGGCGTCGACCAAGCTGATCCACGGCGGGCTGCGCTACCTCGAATATTACGATTTCCGGCTGGTCGCCGAGGCGCTGCGCGAGCGCGAGCGGCTGGTGAAGGCCGCGCCGCACATCATCCGTCCCTTACGCTTCGTGCTGCCGCAGGAAAATTCGGTGCGACCGTGGTGGATGATCCGGATCGGCCTTTACCTCTACGATTTCCTCGGCGGAACAATGAGCCTGCCACGTTCGCGCGGGCTAAAGAAATCGGACCGCGCGTATATCGAGCCTCTGAAGGGAGGCGACAGCGGGTTCGTCTATTCGGACGCGCAGGTCGACGATTCGCGATTGACGTTGCTCAACGCGGTCGATGCCCGCGACAATGGCGCGGAGATCGTCACCGGCGTGTCGCTCGACAGCGCGCGGCGCGACGGCGGGCTATGGCGCGCGACGTTGTCGGACGGGCGCGAGGTAGAAGCGCGCGCGTTGGTCAATGCGGCGGGGCCGTGGGTCCACCTGCTGCTCGAAAAGCTCGGAATCAACGGCAAGAGCAACGTCCGGCTGGTCAAGGGCAGCCATATCGTGGTGCCCAAATTGTACGAGGGCGACCACGCCTATATCCTGCAATTGCCCGATCGGCGGATCATCTTCGCGATTCCGTGGCAAGGGCAGACCGAGATCGGCACCACCGACATTCCGGTCGATGCCCCGGAGGATGCCGTCATCTCCGCCGACGAAATCGCCTACCTGTGCGACGCGGTGAACCAGCATTTCGTCAAGCAGATCGGCCCGGCCGACGTCACCTTCAGCTGGTCGGGCGTGCGGCCGCTGTACGACGACGGCGCAAGCGAGGCAAAGGCGGTGACGCGCGATTACGTGCTCGAACTCGACACCAACGGGCCGCCGCTGCTCAGCGTGTTCGGCGGCAAGATCACCACCGGGCGGCATCTGGCCGAGGAGGCGATGGGCAAGCTCGGCGACCCGCTGGGCGTCAAGGCGCGGCCGATCACGCGAACGCGCGTGTTTCCCGGCGGCGCGATCGGCGATTTCGATCGCTATCTCGCGCAAGTCCGCACGACCTGGCCGTTCCTGGGCGACGCGCGGTCCCAACGGATGGCGCATGCTTACGGATCGATGCTCGCCGAGATGCTGGGAGGCGTGGCCGACGAAGCCAGCATGGGCGCCGATCTGGGCGGTGGGCTGACCGAGGTCGAAGCGCACTGGATGCGTGATCGCGAATGGGCCCGGACCGCCGACGACGCGCTCGACCGACGGAGCAAGGTCGGGCTGACGCTGACGCCCGGTCAACGCACTTCGTTTGCCGTGGCGTGGGACTCGCTGGCATGATCAAAGTCGCCGCCCTTTATCGCTTTGCGCGGTTCGACGACCCTGCCGCGATTCGCGAGCCGTTGCTCGCGCTTTGTCAGGGGGAGGGCGTCAAAGGCACGTTGCTGCTCGCCCGCGAAGGCATCAACGGCACCATCGCCGGCGCTCCCGATGCGGTCGATCGGGTCGTCGCGCACATCCGCGCCCTCCCCGGCTGCGACGAACTCGAACTCAAATTCAGCCACGCCGAAACCACGCCGTTCCACCGCCTGAAAGTCCGGCTGAAGCGTGAGATCGTGACGATGGGCGAGCCCGATATCGACCCGCTGCGCGGCGTCGGCACCTATGTTGCGCCGACCGACTGGAATGCGTTGATCGAGCAGCCCGGAACGCTGGTGATCGACACGCGCAACGACTACGAGATCGCGATCGGTACCTTCTCAGGGGCGGTCGATCCGGCGACGAAAAGTTTCAGCGATTTTCCCACCTGGGTGCGCGAACATCGCGACGCGCTCGCCGCGGCACCGCGCATCGCGATGTTCTGCACCGGCGGGATCCGCTGTGAAAAGGCGACCGCGTTCCTGAAAGCCGAAGGACTGGCCGAAGTCTATCATCTGTCCGGCGGCATCCTGAAATATCTGGAGGAGGTGCCCGCCGACCAAAGCCGTTGGGAAGGCGAATGTTTCGTGTTCGACGAACGCGTGGCGGTGGGCCACGGGCTGGCGATCGGCAGGCACGAACTCTGCCGCGCCTGCCGCATGCCGATCAGCCCCGACGACCGCGCATCACCGCTCTATGTCGAAGGCGTCAGCTGCCCCGCCTGCCACGCGACACGCGACGAGCAGCAGCGGGCGGGCTATGCCGAGCGCCACCGCCAGGAGCGCCTGGCAGCAGCCCGGGGTGAGGCGCATATCGGCGCAGCGCGATAGGGGTGCGCCGCGGACGGCGCTTTAGCGCATCCTTAATCGTACCCGGTCACTATGCCCGCGGGGTGCCGGGGATTCTTTATGGCCAGACTATCGCAATATCGCAGTCCGGAGTCGGCGCAGGTCGAACAACGAACCGAGCCGCGCCTTACATTATCGATCACGCGCACCAGCGTGCGCCGCCACGGCAAGACCCCGATCGAGGCCGCGCTGCACGATTTGTCGTCTTACGGATGCCGACTGGTGAGCAGTGTCGCGGTCGAAGAGGGCGAGCGACTCTGGCTGCGGTTCAACGGACGCATGCCGATTTCGGCCACCGTGGTCTGGTATCTCGACGGCATGGCCGGTTGTCGTTTTGACGAACAGCTGGATCGCCAGGTGATGCGATCGCTGACGCTCAGGATCGCCTGACCCTTCAGCGGTGGTGCGCGGCGAAGAACGCCCACATCAAATCGGTGCCGTTTACCCGCCCGGTCGATCGGGTGACCCCGGGCCGCCCGATCGTCCCGCCGGGCCAGCCATGTCCGGCGTCTTTGGTAATATAAAAATCGACGTCCGCACCCCCCGCGCAGTTCGTCCATAATTCACGAACGTAATCGGCGGTTTCGCTTCGTGCCGGGCCCGAAGTGCAGCGATTGGCGCTGGCCCACCATGTCGCGGCGTAGCGCGAGGGCTTGTACGGCATGCCCTGCGATTTGCGTACGATCCCGGTGGTACTGGTCCCGCCGGCGACGGGGACTTGTTCGTCCTTCTCGGCGTTGACGATCAGCATCGGGACGGTGCCGACGGGGGCCGGTTCGTCCCCGAACAGCGCACCGACGAACACCCCCGCGCCTGCGATCCGGTCACTCAACGCGATCGCCACTCGCTGGGTCATCATCCCGCCGTTCGACATGCCCACCACGTAGATGCGTTTGGGGTCAACAGGCTGCGTGCGTTCGAGATCGTCGATCAGCGCGCGGATGAATCCGACATCGTCGATCTTCTGCTTCATCGCATAGGCGCAGCATCCGCCGGCATTCCATGTCTGGAGCTTGCCGAACCGCGCCGATCCTTCGGGCAACGCGAGGATGAAGCCTTCCTTGCCGGCCTTTTCGATCAGCCCGGCGGATTTGGCGAGCTGGGCGCCGTTTCCGCCGCCGCCGTGCAACGCGATCACGAGCGGCAACGGGCCCTTTCGAGCGGGCACGAACAGTTGATAATCGCGGCTGCCGCCGTTGACGACGACCGAGCGAGACAGCAGCGGTCCGTCAGCGGCGGGCGCGATGGCCGGCACTTGCAGCGCTATCCCCGCCGCCAGAATGGCAAATAACACCCAGCGCATCGCCGAACTCCCCTTCAGCCAGGACCTGCGATGATAACGCGCGGCGCCGCCCTACCCTTCGCGGCTCAGCGCAGCCGCCATTTGATCCAGCCGAGCGCGGCGAAGAACAGCGTCCCGACGATCCCGCCAGCGATATAGCCCCATTCCACGGGGCCCGGTTGCCGCAGCGTGACGGCGATCAGCGTCAGCGTGGTCGCACCGCCCAGCGCGAGGACGCCCCAGCCGAGCCGGGCTAAATTGAACCGGTGCTGCTCGGCGCGAGTCAGGCCGGGCGCGACCGGCGTGCGATGTCCGACCTGGCGCTCCGCAATCGTGGTCAATCGCCACCATCCGATCATGAAACCGGCCAGCACCAGCACGGCCACCACACCTTGCTGCGACGACCCGAGCACCGGCGGCAGCAGATCGGGCCACAGTTCGAACGACAGCAGCAACAAGATCGTCGCGAACAGGAAGACCCAGAACAGCGCGAGGAGTCCGCGATTGAACTCGGCGACCATCTGGTCGCGCTCCTCCGCCATCACGCGGATCGCAGGGCCGCGCCCGCTGCGGCGATAGAGATAACCCAGACCGTCGGGCGTGAATTGCAGCGCGAAATTCTCGCGCACGCGCGCCATACTGCCGTGCAGCGGGATCATCCCAGTGCGATCACCGCCAGCGTGATGCGCGACAGGCAGACCAATTTGCCCGCATCGTTGACGATCCGGATCGTCCAGATCTGCGTGGTGCGACCGATCGATTCGGCGGTGGCGGTGGCGGTGACGAACCCGCTCATTGCCGGACGGATGTGGTTGGCGTTGATTTCCAGCCCCACCGTCGCCTGTTTGGAAAGATCCACGGTCATCCCGCCGCCAACCGAGGCTACCGTCTCGGCCAGCGCGACCGAGGCACCACCGTGCAGCCGCCCGAACGGCTGATGCGTGCGGTGATCGACCGGCATCCGCGCCGAGAGCCAGTCGTCGCCAACCTCGACAAATTCGATCCCGAGCAGCCCCGGCATCGAATTGGCGCCCAGCGCGGTCATCGCCGCAATGTCGGGTTTTTGGTCGTTGAACCAGATCATCACGCGCGTGCTCCTGCTCAATACGCCCGCGCGATCAGCACCCGCTCGACCGCCGGCGCGCCGGTGAAGATGCACGCACCCGTCGCCGGCTCCGCGCCCTGCGGCACGTTGCGGAGCGTCAGCTTGAGCGACTTGAGCTTCTCGACGACCGCGTCGAGCGCCGCGCCGCTCGGCTTCGACCATTCGGCTTCGACCCAGCCGGGGTTCTTCACGCCCTCGGCGAAATGCTTTTCGAGCCCGGCAAAGTCGGTGACGTCGCGCGCGATATTGGCCTCCAGCCGCGCCTTGGCCTCGGCCAGCATGCTGCCTTGTACTTCTTCGAGCGTCGCCGTCACGCTGCCCACGAAATCGCCCCGTGCGACCACTGCGCTGTCGAGCTTGCCGTCCTCGCGGTACAGCCGGTCGCGGCGGATGACGGAGACGTTGCCGCCCGCGACATCGCGCCCCCCGACCTCGATCACGATCGGCGCGCCCTTCTTGATCCAGCCCCAGCGCTTGGTCGTCGCCTTGGCGGCTTTCAGGTCGAGCAACGCGCGCACCGGCTCGCCGCACGCCGACAGCTTCGCCAGCTCGCCTTGCAACGCCTTGCAATAGTCGACGATCGCGGCGTCTTCGGGCACGTCGCGCAGCATCGGCACAATCACA
>JAZJYW010000009.1:134284-138337 GCA_040390165.1 Pseudomonadota bacterium
CAATGGATTCATCGCTTACGATTCCACCGCCAACGTGCTCAAATACGGCGCAAACGGCTCGACTAAGACTGTAGTAGAAACAGGAGTAACCACTCTCTCCTCTCTGGTTAGCATCGGCACAATCACAACCTGCCACGGCGCGAGCCGTGGCGGGACGCGCAAGCCATCGTCGTCGCCGTGCACCATGATCAACCCGCCGATCATCCGCGTCGACATGCCCCAGCTGATCGTGTTGGCCAGCTCCTGCACGCCGTGCGCGTTCTGGAACTTGATGTCCTGCGCCCTGGCGAAATTGGTGCCAAGGAAGTGGCTCGTGCCGGCCTGGAGCGCCTTGCCGTCCTGCATCATCGCTTCGATCGACCACGTCTCGACCGCGCCGGGGAAGCGCTCATTCTCGGGTTTCTCCCCCGCGATTACCGGCAGCGCGACACATTCCTCCGCGACCGAGCGATACATTTCGAGCGCTTCGAGCGTCTTTGCCCGCGCTTCCTCGGCCGAGGCATAGGCGGCATGCCCTTCCTGCCACAGGAACTCCGACGTGCGCAGGAACATCCGCGTGCGCATTTCCCACCGCACGATGTTGGCCCATTGGTTGATCTGCACCGGCAGATCGCGCCACGACTGCACCCAGCGCGCGAACGCCGCGCCGATCACCGTTTCCGATGTCGGACGAACAACCAGCGGCTCTTCGAGTTTGGCAGTGGGATCGGGCTTGAGCCCACCCTTGCCATCCGAGATCAGCCGGTGATGCGTGACCACCGCCATCTCCTTGGCGAAGCCTTCGACATGTTCGGCCTCCTTCTCGAAATAGGAGAGCGGGATGAACAAAGGAAAGTAAGTGTTGTCGTACCCGGCGGCGCGGATGCGGTCATCGAGCAGGCGCTGGATGCGTTCCCAGATGCCATAGCCCCATGGCCGGATCACCATGCACCCGCGTACGCCGGACTCTTCGGCCATGTCGGCCTCTGCAATCACGGCTTGATACCATTGCGCGAAATCGTCGGCGCGCGTGACGGAAAGAGCGTGTTTGATCATGAGGCCCGCTTAGTGCGGCAAACTCCATTCGTCACCCCGGACTTGTTCCGGGGTCCTCCCTTCCGCATAGGCAAGGCGCGCGGTTCTTGTGGAGCGGCGGATGCCGAGAGGGGCCCGGCATGACGGGGGCGGATTTTGACCGATAACGGCGATCAGGTGATGCTGGGCATCGCGATGCGGTTGCTCGCGGTGTTCCTGCTCTCGGGTTTGTACGCGCTGATCAAGGTCGCCGACACGCGCGGCGCCAATCTGGTCGAGATCATGTTCTTTCGCCAGGGCGCGGCGGTGCCCGTGACGCTGGCGTATATGATGGTGGCCGGGCCGGGACTCGGCGCGGTGCGGACCAAGGCGTTTCGCGGTCAGTTGATCCGGGCGACCGTCGGGTTGATCGGCATGGCGTTCAACTTCGGGACGATCTTTCTGCTGCCGCTGGCCGAGGCGACGACGCTCGGTTTCACCGTCCCCATCTTCGCGACGATTCTGGGCGCGCTGGTGCTGCGTGAACCGACCGGGTGGCATCGTTGGGGCGCAGTGGTGGTCGGCTTTATCGGCGTGCTGATCGTCGTTCAGCCGGGCAGCGGGCACGTCCCCTTGCTCGGCGCGGTGACCGGCCTGACGTCTTCTGTCTTCGTTGCCTTCGTAGCGATCCAACTCCGCCAGATCGGGAAGCTCGACCAGCCGGTGACGACGGTGTTCTGGTTTTCCTTGCTGTCGATGATTCCGCTCGCTTTGGTCTATCCTTTCTATGCGCACAGCCATGACGCGATTACCTGGGCGGTGTTACTGGGAATGGGTGTGTTCGGCGGACTGGGGCAGATCGCCTTCACCGCCGCACTCAAATATGCTCCCGTCTCGGCCGTGATGCCGATGGATTATTCCAGCCTGATCTGGGCGACATTGTTCGGCTGGTTCCTGTTCGACAAATTGCCGACGCCGTGGACTTGGCTCGGCGCGCCGGTGATCGTGGCCAGCGGCGGCTATATCGTGTGGCGCGAACACCGATTATCGCGGCAACCGATCGCCACCGAAGCGATGGCCGACTAACCGCGCGCCCGTACCGCGCGCGCTTCCTCGAGCAGCCGACTGGCGCGCAGATACATTTCGAGACGGGCCAGGCTGAACAGCCCTAGCGCGAACACCACCAGCCCATCGGTGATCATCGCCCCGGTCTGATGCCCCAGCGCGCGCCCTTCGGCGCCGGCAATCTGACGCACTACAATGATTGCGACGATGAACAGGATCCCCGCGATCGACGCTTTCTGGTTGAGCGCATGCGTTTCGGGATCGACCGTGATCCGCATCGCCTTGCCGCGCTGCCAACCGATCGCGCCGCCGACCAGCAGCGCCGCCGCGCAGATCGCCCATCCCACCGGACTCGGCGGGATTTCGACCAGCATGACGGTGGCGATCACCAGATAGAGTGCGGGGAAAATCCACAGATATTCGAGCTTGAGCGGGCGTTCCTTCGACATCCGGCGAACGCGGATGAATAGTACCAAGCCGACGATGGCGGCGGTGATCGCGTAGCTGATCCACTGATTGGGCTGAGCCGTTTGAACCTGCACCGTTACATCCCCCACCATGACGATAGCTGTCTTGCTACCCCGACACACCGGGACGTGGCAATCTCCCGCACGCCGCGCCGGCAACTATTTGGTTGCGAAACTCGTTGATAAAATGGAGATTCGTATGACCAGCACCGCATTGCACCTGCCCGGCCCCGTCCAGCGCCGCATCGATCGCGCGTCGGGTAAGCTCATGGCGGCCGGATCGGGGCCGCACTGGGACTTCCTGCATCCCGCCGGCGAAGCCGCATTGGTGCCCGCCGATTCGGTGTCGTGGCGCGTGTTCAAAAACCCGGTCGGCCTGTTCATCGGCGGGGTCGGGGCGGTGATCCTTGAGCTGGCCGAGCCCAGCGTTCGCGACGGCGTGTGGCAGCACAGCAGCTTTCGCACCGACGCTCTCACTCGCCTGCAACGCACCGGTCTCGCCGCGATGATGACGGTCTATGGTCCGCGCAGCCGCGCCGAAGCGATGATCGCGCACGTCGTCCGCGCGCACGGGCATGTTACGGGAGATACGAGCGAGGGCGTCGCCTATTATGCGAACGACCCCGTGCTGCTCGACTGGGTGCAGGCGACCGCGACCTTCGGGTTCATGGAAGCCTATCATCGTTACGTCCACGCCTTGACGCCGGGCGAGCGCGACGCGCTGCTCGCCGAGGCCGCGCCCGGCGCGCGGCTGTACGGGGCGGTCGGCGCGCCGCGGTCGCAGCGCGAACTGGCCGCGCTGTTCGTGCGGATGGACGATCGGCTCGTGCCGTCGCCGATCATCGCCGAATTTCTCGACATCATGGCGCGCGTGCCCGCGCTGCCGCGGCTGTTGCACCCGGTGCAGCGCCTGCTGGTCGGCGCGGCCGTGGACATGTTGCCGCCCGCGCTGATCGAGCGCTTGGGTCTGACGGATCGCAAGCTCAACCGCGGCGAGCGCCTGCTCGTGCGGACCGCCGCGCGCGCGGCCGATCGGATCGTGCTGAAGAACGCCCCGCCGGCGCAGGCGTGCGTGCGTATGGGGCTCCCTGTCGACGCTCTATACCGCCGCTGACAAATCCTCCCCGAGCTCGTCTCGGGGAGGTGACACGCGAAGCGTGACGGAGGGGCACTTCGACGCACGCTCCATATGCCCCCCACCACGCGCTGCGCGCACGGTCGTCCTCCCCGAGACGAGTTCGGGGAGGATTTGGCTATTCCGCCGCCTCAGCCAGCGCCGGGTCCTTCCACACCAGCACCGGCTTCCGCGCCGCCAACGTTTCGTCGAGCCGCCGGCGCGGGGCGAAGTGCGGCGCGGATTTGAGCGATTCGTCGCCCGCCTTTGCCCGTTCGGCCACGCTCCGCAGCGCGCCGATGAACTGGTCGAGCGCGGCCTTGCTCTCGGTCTCGGTCGGTTCGACCAGCATCGCGCCATGCACCACCAGCGGGAAGTACATCGTCATCGGGTGATAGCCCTCGTCGATCAGCC